>JAZPYF010000059.1:0-44171 GCA_045544055.1 Acutalibacteraceae bacterium
AGTGCTCAGCACAAGCGTGCAGAGCCTATGTGATCCATTAGCTCAGTTGGCAGAGCACTTGACTTTTAATCAAGGTGTCCGGAGTTCGAATCTCCGATGGATCACCAGAAACGCCCTTGCGGGCTCAGATAAGAGATAATAGTGAATAAAGAATAATTAATGGATAAGCAATGGCTTTATGTCGGCGTTTCTGTATTATTCTCTATTCTCTGTTATCTCTTATTTATTATCTGCGAGAAGGTGAAATGAAATTGGCTAAAGACAGTGCTTTGCTTGAAAAATCTCTTCAGTTTGCCGCCCGAATTGTGAAACTGTATCAATATCTTTTGAATGAGAATAAGGAAAACATTATTTCTAAACAGATTGTCCGTTCAGCGACAAGTATAGGCGCTAATGCAAATGAAGCAGTATATGGGATCAGCCGGGCTGACTTTATTGCAAAGCTGCAAATATCGCTCAAAGAAACAGCGGAAACTGAATATTGGCTGAAATTACTACATCTGTCCGGTTATTTGGGTGATAATGAAGCAGAATCTTTGTTGAATGATTGCTTGGAAATAAAACGTATATTGGTTTCAACATTAAAAACCGCTAAGGGAGAGAATAAATGACTTTATATCACGGAAGCAACATAGGCGGCTTAACAAGGTTAGAGCCTTATTTGTCTGAACATAAAAAGCCTTATGTTTATTTTTCGTCAAATCCGGTTGTTGCTGTGCTCTATTCAGTGAAACCTGTTCCAAAGCCTTTCAGCTTTTATCCATACGGCTTTGACAACAATGGTACGGTTGTTTATTCTGAGTATTATAAAAATGCATTTAAGGATATTTATGGCGGTAAATCAGGATATCTGTATGAATGTGAGAATGTCTGCGAGGTAGACAATCCGACATTGATAAACGGTGTTTATACCGTCAGCCGAGCTGTTGATATAAGTCGGGTTCTCGAGATCGAAGATTGTTACGAATGGCTTAAGAAATATGAAAAGAATGGTTTGTTCAGGATAAAACCTTTTGAAGATATTTCCGAAATAGAAATGAGAATAGTATCGGAGGATTTTGAGAATTACATACGTAATTATGATTTGAAAAATCATCCCGATTGCGAAATGAGCATATTTATAAAAACAAATTTTCCTAATATATGGAAGAGGTGACCTTTTTGACCTACGAGCAATCATTAAAATATATACACTCTCTCAACCGCTTTGGCATCAATCCCGGTCTTGAGCGTATTGAGGCACTTTGCGCCGCTGTCGGTAATCCCGAAAAGAGGCTGGAATTTGTCCATATAGCCGGCACGAACGGCAAAGGCTCGACCTCAACAATGGTTGCCGCCGCACTTATGGCAAGCGGCAAAAAGGTTGGACTTTTTACGTCTCCTTTTGTAACCGATTTCAGAGAGCGTATATGCGTTGACGGCAAAATGGTTGAAAAGGAGCTTTTTGCACGCGTTGTAACTGAGCTTGAGCCGATTGTGGCAAAGCTTGCCTCGTGTGATATGCAGCCGACCGAGTTTGAGGTAATAACCGCCGCCGCTTTTATGATTTTTGAGCGCAGCGGCTGTGAGGTGTGCGTGCTTGAGGTCGGTCTGGGCGGCAGACTCGATTCCACCAATGTGATTCCTGTTCCGCTTGTGAGTGCGATTGTTTCAATTTCGCTTGACCATACCGCAATTCTCGGCGATACGGTTGAGAAAATTGCGGCTGAAAAATGCGGAATCATAAAGCAGGGCGGTAAAACGGTCTGTTACCCCTTGCAGCAGAGCTGCGTTTTTGATGTGGTTAAAGCGGTATGTAATGAAAAGCAGAATTCGTTGACAGTGCCCGATGTAACAGCGGTTGCAAATATACGCAATAGAATTGAGGGCGTCAGCTTTGAATATATGGGCAAAGCATATATGCTTTCAATGAGCGGACAGTATCAGGTATATAACGCTGTTACCGCAATTGAAATCTGCCGTGCTTTGGGCCTTGATGAAAGCAGCATCAAATCTGGTGTCGAATCAGCTAAGGTTGCCGCAAGAATGGAGGTTATCTCTGCTTCTCCTCTCGTGCTTCTTGACGGCGGACATAACGATGACGGCGGCAGGGCAGTGGCAGAGAGCATTAAAACTCTGCTTGACGGCAAAAAAATAATCGCTGTTATCGGTATGATGGCAGATAAGAATGTTGATGCCTATCTTGCGTGTGTTGCACCGCTGTGCAGTAAGATTATTGCCTGCAGTGTCAAGGATAACCCCCGTACTATGAGCGCTGCCGAGCTGTGCAGCCTTGCCGGAAAATACTGTGATGATTGTGTGGCAGAGCCTTTTGCGGAGTCTGCCGTTGAAATTGCCCTTGGTGATTTGAGTAATTATGACTGTCTGCTTGTCTGCGGCTCGCTTTACCTTGCAGGTGAAGTGCGTACCGTGCTGATAGAACAAACTAAAAAAATATAATATCGCCCTAAAAAATGACATACTTTTCATCGGACAACCTCTATTCTTAAGTGGACAGAGGTTGTTTTTTGTTTGTTGAATAAAAAGGAGGAAAAGTTAATGGAGATGATTACCTCGGGCAAGTGTATGACTGTGTTTTTATCGGGTGAAATTGACCACCATACAGCTGCAGGGATAAGAAAACAGATTGATGAAGAAACGGACAAGCTGCTGCCGCAGGTGCTTGTGCTGGATTTTGGTGCAGTTACTTTTATGGATAGCTCTGGTGTCGGCCTTGTTATGGGGCGCTACCGTAACGTCAGCGCTCACGGAGGGCGGCTTGAAGCCGTAAATCTGCCGCCATGGTGTTACAGGATTATGAAAATGTCAGGGCTTGAGAGAATAGCAAAAATTCATATGACCGGAGGAAAGAGATGAAAGCAATCAATAAATTTACAATGACTTTGGACAGCCGCTCCGCAAACGAGGGCTTTGCACGGCTTGTTGCTTCGGGCTTTGCGGCTCAGCTTGACCCTACTGTTGAGGAGCTTTGCGATATTAAAACGGCGGTGAGCGAAGCGGTGACAAACTGTATTGTTCACGCTTATCCCGACGGGGTAGGTAATATTTATATTTCTGCCGCAATTTACGACGGCGGACTTTTCAGAATAAAAATCCGTGACAAGGGTTGCGGAATTTCAGATGTAAAAAAAGCAATGGAGCCGCTTTATTCAAGCCTTGGCGGTGAAAGAGCAGGGCTTGGCTTTGCGGTTATGGAGAGCTTTTGTGACAAGCTTGCCGTACGCTCAACCTTGGGAAAGGGTACTGCGGTTACGCTTGACAAATACATAAAGGGGAAAGCTCTTGCCCGTTGAAACCGCTCAGCGCGAAAAAATGATAACGGAAAATATGGGTCTGGTGCATTCGTGCGCCGGTAAATTCAAGGGCAAGGGGGTAGAATATGATGATCTGTTTCAAGCAGGCTGTGTCGGGCTTGTAAAAGCGGCTGACGGCTTTGAGCCTGAAAGGGGATTTGCGTTTTCAACCTATGCCGTACCTGTTATTCTCGGCGAAATAAGGCGTGTGTTCCGCGATGGTGGCAGCGTAAAGGTAGGCAGAATGTTAAAGGAAAAATCCCGTGCGGCAATGCTTGAACGTGAACGGCTTACACGGATTAACGGACAGGAGCCGACGCTCAGCGAGCTTGCAGAAGCAATGGGGCTGGATGTTCAGGAAACGGCGCATATACTCAATGCGGCAATGCCTACCGTATCATTAACGGCAGATGAGGATTCACGCTCTTCTCAGCTTGATATTCCCGTTGAAGCTCACGACGGTGAGATATCCGACAGTATTGCCCTGCAACAGGTTATGCAGACACTTTCTGAGCGCGACAGACAGATAATCGAGCTGCGATATTTCAGAGGGCTTACCCAATGCAAAACGGCTGAGCGGCTCGGTATGTCGCAGGTTCAGGTTTCACGCAGGGAAAAGGTAATACTGCTTGAACTAAGAAAAAATCTGATATAAAAAATCAAGGCATACGGAATTTCTCTTCCGTATGCCTTTTATCATTCTCCGAAGCAGTATTGTACAAACTCCCTTGAAGTTGTTTCGCTGTCATATTTTTGGGCTTTGAATGTTTCGCTCATATCTTTTCTGGGATAGCCGTCAGTGTGCTTTGCGGCTGCTTTTGCCCAAAGCCTTGCGTCACCGAGCGGAAGATATTCCACCAGACCGCTTATGTCAGCATCGGGCGTTATTGTGTCAGCAATAACACAGCGCAGGGAGAGTGCCTGAGCCTCTATTACCGTATTCGGCATACCTTCATAAAAGGAGGGGAAAACAAACACGTCTGCCGCACACAGCACCTGCGGAATATCACTTCTGAGCCCCAGAAACATAATTTTATCGAGCAGCCCTTTTTCCTGTGCTTTTTTCTTTATCTCGTTCTCAAGCTCACCGATTCCCGTAAGAATAAGTACGGATTCGGGCTTTATTTTCAGCAGCTCCTCAAATATATCAATCAGAAAAGCGTGATTTTTTGCCTTTGAAAATCTGCCTACGTGGGCTACGGCAAATTTGCCGTCAAGCTTTAATTCCTCACGCATTTTTTTGCGGGTGTCATCGCTGTAACGGTAGACCGATGTGTCAATACCGTTATGGAGCAGAAATGCCTTGCCTTTTTCTGTACAGCCTTTGCCGAAGCAGTATTCCGCCGCCTCTTTTGACGGTGCAAATTTAACTGTGGGTACGGTGCGGGCAAGTCTGCCAAGCGTGTGGTGCAGTATTTTCTGCTTTGTGCCGCCGTCAACACTTGAGTTGCTTGAGCGGTAAATCAGCCTTTTGGCTCCGCCTTTCTTTGCTGCAATCAGTTCAAGCACGGTACCGGGTTTAACAGAAGAGCAGAGTACACTTTCGTAGCCGTTGTCACGAACAATATCGCGCAGTGCCTGAAGCGATTTTTTGAAATTTTCCGACTTTGAGGGTATTCTGTAAATCTTACCGCCAAGTGCCTCAATCTCATCATCGTAATAGCCTCTTTCGGCAACGTTTACACAAAAGTCAAGCTGATATTTTTCTCTGTCAAGCATGCGATACTGCTTCATCAGAAAGGTTTCCGCGCCTCCGGCATTCATACTGCTCATACAGCATAACAGCCGTTTTGCACTCATATAAGCTCAACCTCTCTTTCACGGATAAAGCCAAGCTCCTTTAGGAGTGTCTTTGATGCCTCGTCTGCATCAAAATGAGCGGCACGTTCAAGGCAATTTATTTTCATATTGTTGAGCTTTTCAGGGTGCTGTGCTGCATCAAGAAGAATTTTGCCGAGCAGCTCAGGTTTAGCGGTGTCGTATACAATTCCGTCTACAAGGTGACGGATTATGTCGGCGTTGTAGTGCCAGTCTGTTGCGATTACAGGTACACCTGCGGCAAAAGCATCAACAATCGTTCCTGCAAAGCCTTCACCTTCACATACAGTAGGGAAGAGAAGTGCAAAGCAATCCTTCAGTTCCTGTGTGCTGTTATCAGATTCGATAAAGCCGCGATAATTTATATAGTCCTCAAATTCACCGCAGATTTCACTGAATCTTTCAGCGTATTCCGGTTCAACCTTGCCGAATATATCGAGGATGTAAACTGTTCTGCCGAGTTTTTTGTTTACAAACCTTACTGCGTCGACAGCTTCTTCAATACCCTTGCTTTTCATAACTCTTGAAAATGTGCAAAGTCTGTATGGCTCGGTTGTGTTATGGATAAGCTCGTTGGGGGAGAGGGCGTTTGTTTCGCGAAAATTCGGCATATAGACGGCGTTTTTTATGCCGAGTGAATACAGATCGTCTTTCATCTGTTCAAGCTCAACATAAACACGGTCCAGCTTGCGTATGGGCGGAATAAGTGCACGATTATCACGCAGTCTGTCAGGCAGCCAGCCACCTACCACAATGTAGTGAAGCTTGCGTGAATAAACTGTGTTGAATGCGGTGAAAACCGCAGGGAAAACCTTGAATCCTGCTCTTGCCGGCATCATTATTACATTTTCACAATCGCTGAGCAGCTTACGGCAACCGTTGAACATTTTAAGTGGGTTCTTTTGCCAGCCGCAGGTGTCCAGAATGGTAATGTTTTCGGCACCTATTGACTTTACGAGTGCCTTATATACAGCCTTTGTTTTATCGGTCTGGCCGTTGATAAGCTCTTTGCCGATACCGAAGTGGCCGCATATACCAACTTTATACATTGCTTCATCTCGTTCCATAGCTTATTTTGTCGGGAACAGTCTAATTTCTAAAATTATAGTATATATGCAGGAAAAAGTCAAACGGAATAAAAAACCTCTTTACAAATGAAAACAAATGTGATAACCTATTAGCGAACAAATGTTCGAAAGGAAGGAAGCAAGGTGGCGGATAGGATTATATTGCACTGTGACCTGAACAATTTTTTTGCTTCGGTTGAGTGCCTTGGCAGACCTGATCTGCAGGGTAAACCTGTTGCTGTTGCAGGAAGTGTGGAGAAGCGCCACGGTATAATTCTCGCTAAAAACGAGGCTGCGAAAAAGTTTGGTGTAAAAACTGCCGAGGCAATCTGGCAGGCTCAGCAGAAGTGTCCTGCTCTTGTGTTGCTGCCGCCGCATTATGAGCTTTATAACCGCTATTCACAGCTTGTCAGGTCAATATACGACCGCTATACGGATACGGTTGAGCCTTTCGGAATTGATGAGTGCTGGCTTGATGTTACGGGCAGTACAAGGCTTTTTGGCAGCGGTGAGGAAATCGCACAGCAGATAAGGCAGAGTGTGAAGAGCGAAACAGGGCTTACCGTATCCGTCGGAGTCAGCTTTAATAAGGTTTTTGCAAAGCTCGGCAGTGACTATAAAAAACCCGATGCTGTTACCGTAATAGACAGGGAGCACTTCCGTGATATTGTATGGCCGCTTGAGGCGGATGAAATGCTCGGCGTCGGCAGAGCAACAAAGCAGAGCCTGAGAAGGCTCGGGATTCTGACTATCGGTGATATTGCAAAAACACCGCCCGAGCTGTTGCGAATGGTGCTTGGTAAGGGCGGAGAAACCTTGTGGCGTTTTGCTTCCGGGCTTGATAATGCGCCTGTAATCAGCTCGGAGTTTGCACCGCCGCCAAAGAGCATAGGGCGAAGCACAACGCCCGAAAAGGATATGTGCACCTGGGATGATGTAATGCTGGTGCTGATGAAGCTGAGTGACCGTGTTTCACATTCGTTACGGGAAAATCACGCTGTTGCAGGTGTGGTGCAGGTGCATATACGCGACGGTGAGCTGAACGTAACGGAGCATCAACGCAAAACTGCCCAGCCCGTAAGACTGACAGAAATCCTTTTCAAAACCGGTGTTGAGCTTATAGGAGAGATATGGGACGGTGAAACTCCGCTTCGCTCAATAGGTATAAGAGCCTGTGAGCTTATGAGCGAGGATGAGTGTGTGCAGCTCTCTTTCGGTTGTGACTGGGAACGGCTTGAGCGTATGGAAAGGCTCGAAACTCAGGTTGAGAACATACGTGACAGATTCGGTAGGGAGTCGGTTATCCGCTGCCGTCAGCTTACGGGAAGCTCTATTGGTATATATTCCTCTTTCGGCAAAATAGTCATATAAAAAAGCCATCCGAGAGGATGGCTTTTTCTTATCTGTACGGTGTGCGTACGTTTATCATTCTAAAGTCTGTCGGCGTGCGGTTGGCGTTGAAGCGATAAACGCTGAACACAACGCCCATTGCAATATAGATACAAAGGTTTGATGAACCGCCTGCACTCATAAACGGAAGCGTGATTCCGATACAGGGGAGCAGCATAAGGCACATTCCGACATTGACGATAACCTGCGAGGCTATCATTGCGGCAACACCGATGCACATCATCTTGCCCGGATTATCGTTGGCAGAGCGTGCGATTTTGATGATTCTCAGCACTATCAGCAGGAACAGCACCATAACGCCAAGGCAGCCGAGAAAACCGAGCTCTTCGCCGAAAACGCTGAGAATCATATCGTTTTCAGCTTCGGGAACAACGCCGTTGCTCGTATAAGGACCGTTGAAAAGACCCTGTCCGGTAAAGCCGCCTGTGCCGATTGCGTTTTTGCCCTGAAGCTGCTGATAAATGATATCAGAATATGATTCGGGGTAAATCAGCGCAAGAAAACGGTCACGCTGAATGTTGTTGAAAACCTTTACCCATACAAGCGGAAATGCGGCAATGACCGTCAGCAACGCTATTCCGAAATATCTGAGCTTGATTCCTGCCATAAACATCATTACGGCAAAAATCATAAGGAAAACAAGGGCTGAGCCCATATCGCCCGTAATTACAACAAGCAATGTGGAAAATGCACCGTGAGCGCATAGCAGAAGTATGTTGAGAATCTTGTCAAGTCTGTCACCTGCAAGCTCAAGATGAACGGAAAATGTGATGATAAAGGCTATTTTCAGTAGCTCTGACGGTTGGAAATAAAAGCTGAAGCTGCCAAACCTAAAAGGGAGCCATGTTATAACGTCGCTTCTTTCGGTGGGGCCTGTACCCCATACGAAAAGTGTCAACATAAGCAGAACCGAAGCACCTGCAACAACGGGCCATAGCTTCAGAATAACCTCATAATCTATTGCAGATATTACCATACAAATAATAAAACCGAGCAGAACTGCAATAATCATAACGATTGTGTCACGTGCAACGGTTTGTCCGGGCTCAAGACTGAAACGGGTTGCGCTGTGAACGGCAACCGTACCGGCAACTGATGCAATTATACACAAAACCGCAAGATAAATATCGGTTTCCTTAAGAAAGTTTCTGATTGAGTTCACGGCCTCACCTCACAATTATATCTTATCGAGTGATATTATAGCTCAGTATCCGAAAAAATACAAGCAAAAATATATTTGATATACTTGACATAATGTGATATAATCCTTTGGATAAGTTTTAGGATGGGTGAGAATGAGAAAAGAATTTGTTTCCGACAGCCCCGAAACCACACACCGTCTCGGAATATCTCTCGGCGCAAAACTGCGTCGGGGTGATGTTGTTGCATATTTCGGCGGCCTTGGTATGGGTAAAACCGCTTTTACAAGAGGTCTTGCAGAGGGTATGGGTCTTGAGTGCCACGTCAGCAGCCCGACCTTTGCAATAGTCAATGTTTATGACGGCTCACCCAAGCTGTGCCACTTTGATATGTACCGCATTGACGGTTGGGACGATTTGTGTACAACAGGCTTCTTCGAGTATCTTGAGGATGATGCCGTACTGGCTGTTGAATGGAGCGAGAATATTGAGGCTGTCCTGCCCGACAATACGATTTTTGTCACAATCGAAAAGGGCAAGACGGAGAGTGAAAGAATTTTTGTTTTGGAGGGTGATGAGCGGCTTGAAGATATTAGCTGTTGAAAGCTCTGCCGTGTGTGCGAGCGTTGCCGTTTGCGACGGAGAAAAAATAATCAGTGAGAATTTTGTTAATGCAGGGCTGACCCATTCGCAGACGCTTATGCCCCTTGTCAAAAGCTGTATGGATACCGCGGGCGTGAGCCTTGACGATATAGATCTGGTATGTGTTGCTCACGGTCCCGGCTCTTTTACGGGAGTTCGCATCGGTATTGCCGCTGTGAAAGGTATCGCTTTCGGGAACAAGGAATGTTGCGGTGTATCTACTCTTGAAGCTATGGCGTACAATCTCAAGGGCTTTGACTGTACCGCTTTGTGTGTTATGGATGCAAGATGCTCTCAGGTCTATACCGCTATGTTTGACTGCGGCGAAACCGTTACCAGACTGTGCGAGGATAAGGCGATTCCTGTGTCCGAATTGCCCGAAATGATAAAAAATTCAAAAAAACCTGTATTTTTACTTGGCGATGGCGCTGAGCTGTGCTATAATTATTTGAATAACATATGTGACAATGTGTTCCTTGCCCCTGCACTTAACAGGTATCAGCGCGCTTCAAGCGTTGCGTTTGCCGCTTTGGCGCAGGTGGGTGAGCGTGTTACAGCAGAAAAATTATCTCCCGTTTACCTGCGTGTGCCGCAGGCGGAAAGGGAACTAAAAAAGAAAAGGAGCGATAACAAATGATAGCACTCGGAGCAGATCACGGCGGTTATGAGCTTAAAGAAAGCATAAAAAAGCATCTTGACGAAAAAGGTGTAGAATATAAGGATTTCGGTACATTTACCGGCGAAGCAATTGATTATCCCATTATCGCAAATCAGGTCGCAAAGGCTATTACCTCAGGTGAATGCGAGCTTGGCATACTTTGTTGCGGCACAGGTGTAGGCATCTCTATTGCCGCAAACAAGGTGAAGGGTATCCGCTGTGCCTGCTGTTCGGATTGCTTCAGCGCACACTATACAAGGCTTCATAACGATGCCAACATTCTTGCAATGGGCGGCAGAGTTATAGGCCCCGGTCTTGCATGTATGATGGTTGACACCTTCCTCGAAACTCAGTTTGAGGGTGGCAGACACGCACGCAGGGTTGACCTCATTACTCAGATCGAAAACGAAAACTGACTTAATATAACACCGAAAGGAAGGTAAGGACAATGAAGGTTGTTCTCAAACAGGATGTAAAGGGACTCGGCAAAAAAGGAGAGCTTGTTAACGTATCCGACGGCTACGCAAGGAACTTCCTTTTCCCCAGAAACCTCGCTTCCGAGGCAAATGCACAGGCTATGTCCGAGCTCAAGAATAAAGAGCAGGCGGAGAAATACCGCATTGAAACAGAAACTGCAGCCGCAAAGGCAGATGCTGCAAAGATCGAGGGCAAGACTCTCAAGATTACAGCAAAGGCAGGTCAGAACGGCAAGCTCTTCGGCGCTGTCACAACAAAGGCAATTGCCGCTCAGCTCCAGAATGAATACGGCGTAACCGTTGACAAAAAGAGAATGGATATTGACGATATCAAGGCGTTCGGCACATACACCGTCAATGTCAAGCTCAATCACGGTGTAAAAGCCACATTCTATGTTCAGGTCTGCGAATAATTAAATCTCATAAACGAAAGGAGGGTGCGGTGTGGATATCAGCACTCCTACCAACTATGACGGTATGAATATGCCATACAGCCTTGAGGCAGAGCAGGCAGTGCTCGGCTCTATTCTCAAGGACCCACGCTGCATGCCTGCCGTTATAACAATACTGAAGGCTGAGCATTTTTATCTCCCCCAGCACAAGGCGATTTTCTCAATTATGGTGTTGCTCGATGTAAACTCTCAGCCTATCGATCCGCTCGTTATACTGGAAGAGCTTAAAAAAGAGGGCGTTTACGACGATGCAGGCGGAAGAACATATCTTTATCAGCTTGCTCAGGCTGTTCCGTCTGTCCAGAATGTTGATGCTTATGCACGTATCGTGCGTGAAAAATCCTATAAGCGTACTCTTATCACAACAGCAAGAGAAATTATCGACAGCTCAATGAACGAGGATAACTCGGCAGATATCCTGCTTGATTCTGCTGAACAGAAAATTTATAACATCCGTCAGGGCAGAAGTACCGACGCTCCGTCAAGGATTGATGATGTTATCAATAACGAGGTTCTTGAGCGGTTAAAGGTTATTTCCAACCCTGTTGAGCGTGAAAAGCATAAGGGCGTTCCCTCGGGCTTCTCGCTTCTTGATAAATACATATCGGGCTTCAATAAGTCCGACCTTATTATTATCGGCGCGCGTCCCGGTATGGGTAAAACGAGCTTTGCGCTAAACCTTGCCAGAAATATGGCGGTTGTCGGTAATAAAAAGATTGTAATGTTCTCACTTGAAATGACCAAGGGTCAGCTCGCAGAGAGAGTTCTTGCAACAGAAGCAAGAGTTGATGTCAAGAAAATGCGTTCGGGTGAGTTTGACGATAACGATTGGCAGCGCATAGGTGTTGCTGTCGGCTCTCTTGCAAACTGCAACCTTTTCTTTGATGATACATCTACCATAACAGTACCCGAAATGAAGGCGAGAATCCGCCGTATGCGTGATGTTGACGCAGTTGTTGTTGACTATCTCGGTCTTCTTAAATCAGATAAAAACTTTGAGGGTCAGCGTGTTCAGGAGGTTTCCGATATCACCAGAAACCTCAAGCTGATGGCGAAGGACCTCAATATTCCCGTTATTGCCTGTTCACAGCTTGCCAGAGTTACTGAGGGCAGAGGTAAGTCTCACCGCCCGATGCTCTCCGACCTGCGTGATTCGGGCTCAATCGAGCAGGATGCCGATATCGTTCTTATGCTCTACCGTCCGTTCTACTATATCAACGAAAAGGACGGTCCTCTTACCGAGGAAGATCTGGCAAAAAAGAACGAGGCGGAGCTTATAATTGCCAAGAACAGACACGGCCCGCTCGAAACCGTACCGCTTCATTGGAACGGTGCGTTTACTCTCTTCTCAAATGCGGAGAAAACTCGTAATGAACCGTAAAGTCAAAAAAACAATTGAGCGTCATCATATGCTTTCGCCGGGAGATACCGTTTTGGTAGCTCTCTCGGGCGGAGCTGACTCGATGGCGCTCCTTAACGTTTTGAACGAAATAAAAGATGAATATTCCGTCACTCTTGTTGCGGCTCACTTCAACCACGGAATAAGAGGCGAAGAAGCCAAACGGGATGAGGATTTTTCGGTTTCCGCCTGTAAGACTCTGGGTATCGAAATTTTTGTCGGAAGAGCAGATATACCTGCACTCGCTAAAGAGAGAGGTATCGGTATTGAGGAGTGCGGCAGGCAGGAGAGATATGCCTTTTTTGCCGAGGTTGCACCTGCTGCAAAGGTCGCAACCGCTCATACGCTGTCGGACTGTGAGGAAACTTTTCTGTTTAATCTTGCCCGCGGCTCATCCTTGAAGGGGCTGACTTCGATACCGCCTGTCAGAGACGGTATAATCCGCCCGCTGATTGATTGCTCACGCGATGAAATTGAGAAATACTGTGAACGGGGCGGCATTTCGTTCGTTACCGACAGCACAAATCTTTCTGATGAATATACCCGCAACAGGCTCCGCCACAGAGCTGTGCCTGAATTGAAAAAAATCAATCCTGCTTTTGACGGTGCATTTTTGCGCTGCGTAAGTGCTTTGCGTGAGGATGAGGAGCTGCTTTCAATGCTTGCTCTGGCGGCTGTTGAACGCTCAAGAACTCCCGACGGCTTTCTGGTTTCTGCACTGCGTGAGCTGCATCCGTCGCTTATGCGCAGGGCGGCTGCTGCGATAATATCCGAGCTGTGCGGAGAAAAGCCGCAGCTTCATCATATTGATGAGGTTATATCGCTTATCGAAAAGAGCGGAAGCACTCAGGTTGCGGGCGGTGTAATGCTTCACTCTGCAGGAGGATTGCTTCGCCGTGAATTATCTCAGGTGGCCTGCTGGAGCGTTGGGGCGGTTATCGGCTGCAATAAATTGCCGGATTATGACATAAAACTCGAGTTGTTTGACAATTTCAACAAAATAAATTCTCAAAATTTTAATAAACACCTATTGGATAATATTTTAAGTTATGATAGAATAAAAGGACAGTTGCTTTTCGGTTCTATGCGTGAGGGTGATAAAATATGCCTGAGAGGCAGAGGAGTGACAAAGCAGCTTCGCCGTATTTTCAATGAGCTTCACATTCCGCCCGAAAGCCGCAACGGTATACCCGTGCTTCGTGACGATGAGGGTGTGCTGTGGGTTTACGGCGTCGGTGTGGCTGAAAGAGCTGCGGCGGACGAAAATTCAGACAAGGTGCTGAAGATTACCGTCTGCTCGGAATAAAGATATTGTACACCGTCAAAATTATATTGGATAAGCAGTTTTTATCCGGATTAAAATAAAATGAAGGAGTCAGAAAATGGACGAAAACAAAAAGAGAAAACTGAAAACGGCCCTGATATATGCGGTCGTGCCGGTTATTATAATCGGCATAGCTTTCTACTTTGCAACCTCATCTGCACCTAACAAAAAGATGCAGTATTATGAGATCGTTGCGAAGTTTGAAGCAGGAGCGGTTACTGAGTACAGCCTCAATCTCAGCTCAGGCTCGCTCATTTATTACGAGGAGGGCAGTGATGCACCGCAGAAATACACGGTGCCGAACGTTCAGATATTCGTAAACGATGTGCATCCCCTCGTAACCGAATACAACAAGGCAAACCCTCAGACCCCGATCAAGTACGATTACGAGCGAGGCAGTGAGAATTCATGGCTTCTCAATGTTATGCCTACCCTTATTCTCATGGTCGTTCTCGGCGTGCTGATGTTCGTTATGGTTCGCAGAATGGGGCAGAATTTCAATAACGAAACAAATAAGACCCTCAGCTTCGGCAAGGCAAGAATCAAAAATGCCAAGGACGAAAAGCGCAAGGCAACCTTTGACGATGTTGCAGGTGCAGACGAAGAAAAGGAAGAGCTTGCAGAAATTGTTGAGTTCCTCAAAAATCCCGATAAGTTCAATCAGCTCGGTGCAAGAATACCCAAGGGTGTGCTTCTTGTTGGCCCTCCCGGTACAGGTAAAACTCTCCTTGCAAGAGCTGTTGCAGGCGAAGCCGATGTTCCGTTCTTCTCAATCTCCGGTTCGGATTTTGTTGAGATGTATGTCGGTGTCGGTGCTTCCCGTGTGCGTGACCTTTTTGACCAGGCAAAGAAAAATTCACCCTCAATCATCTTCATTGATGAAATTGATGCGGTAGGCCGTCACAGAGGTGCAGGTATGGGCGGGGGTCACGATGAACGTGAGCAGACGCTCAACCAGCTGCTTGTTGAAATGGACGGTTTCGGTGCAAACGAAGGCGTTATCATTATTGCGGCAACCAACCGCCCCGATATCCTTGACCCGGCTCTTCTGCGTCCCGGCAGATTCGACCGTCAGGTTACGGTAAACTATCCCGACCTTAAGGGCAGAGAGGCTGTTCTCAAGGTTCACGCAAAGGGCAAGCCCCTTGCTCCCGATGTTGACCTTGGTGTTATTGCACGCTCAACCGCAGGCTTTACGGGTGCTGATCTTGAGAATCTCCTTAACGAAGCTGCTCTTCTTGCTGCAAGACAGAACAAAAAGGCAATTACAATGGATGAAATTGAGGAGGCAACCGTCAAGGTTGTTGTCGGCACAGAGAAGAAGTCTCATAAGATGACCGATAAGGAGAAGAGACTTACTGCTTACCACGAGGCAGGTCACGCTGTTGCTACCTTCAATCTCGAATCTCAGGATCCCGTTCACGAAATTTCAATTATCCCCAGAGGTATGGCGGGTGGATACACAATGTCTATTCCTACAGAGGATAAGAGCTATACCACCAAAACCGATATGCTCGACAATATCGTTACGCTCCTTGGCGGACGTGTTTCCGAGGCAATTATCCTCGGCGATATCTCAACAGGTGCTTCAAACGATATTCAGCGCGCAACCGAAATTGCAAGAGGTATGATAACAAAGTACGGTATGAGCGACGAGCTCGGACCGATCGCTTTTACCTCAGGTAATAACGAGGTCTTCCTCGGCAGAGATTACAACCAGACACGCAACTATTCCGAAAAGGTTGCCAGCTCAATAGACACAGAGATGAATGTAATCATCACAAACGCTTACAAGCGCTGTGAAGAGATTCTCAGAAAGGATATTGAGAAGCTCCACGCTGTTGCCGCATATCTTATCGAGCACGAGAAGATGAGCGGAGAAACCTTTAAGGATATTATGACGGGTGCCGCTCAGCCTGCTGACGAAGCAGAACAGCCCGTTGAAGAAACACCCGAAGAAAACTGATAATAACTAAGCCTGATTTGCCGACATCGCATACAGCGATGCCGGCAAACTGCGGTATAAAGAGAGGGAAACAAATGCCTAAAAAAGCAGAATACGGAGTAGAAAGTATAACCTCCCTGAAGGGTGCTGACCGTGTGCGTAAGCGCCCGGGAGTTATTTTCGGCTCTGACGGACTTGAGGGCTGCGAGCACTCCATTTTTGAAATTATATCAAACTCAATCGACGAAGCCCGTGAGGGTTACGGCGAGAAAATTATAGTCACCCGTTTTTCAGATGGCTCTGTTGAGGTGCAGGATTTTGGCAGAGGTATCCCTGTCGATTACAACCCGAAAGAAAAGAAGTTCAACTGGGAGCTTGTATTCTGTGAGCTTTATGCAGGCGGTAAGTACGACACTAATGACGGCGGCAGCTACGAATATTCTCTCGGTCTCAACGGTCTCGGTCTTTGCTCAACCCAGTATGCATCCGAATATATGGAGGCTGAAATCAAAACAGGCGGCTTCCGCTACCAGCTGAAATTCAAAAAAGGCAAACCCTCCGGCAAAATGGTAAAGGAGGAGTATCCGAAAAAAGATACCGGCACACGAATCAAGTGGAAGCCCGACCTTGAGGTCTTCACGGATATTGCTGTTCCGCTCGAATATTTCCAGTCAATGCTCAAGCGTCAGGCGATCGTAAACTCAGGTGTGCGTTTTGTACTGCGTAATCAGAAAGGCAACACTAATTCCTTTGAAACATACGAATATATTTATGAAAACGGTATTAAGGATTATGTTGACGAGCTTGGTGCAGATACTGCAATCAGCCAGACTCAGCTCTGGTCTGCTGAGCGTGTCGGTCGTGACAGAGCCGACCAGAAAGATTACAAGCTCAAGATAAACGTTGCGGTACGATTTTCCAACAAAACCCAGCTCAAGGAGTATTACCACAACTCAAGCTGGCTTGAACACGGCGGTGCGCCCGACAAGGCTGTAAGGAGCGCCTTTGTCTCACAAATTGACGCTTACCTTAAGCAGAATAACAAATACACAAAAACTGACCCGAAAATCAGCTTTCAGGATATTGAAGACTGTCTGATTCTCGTTGTATCATCCTTCTCAACCCAGACCTCGTACGAAAACCAGACAAAGAAATCAATCACCAATAAGTTTATACAGGAGGCAATGACCGATTTTCTGCGTAAACAGCTTGAAATATACTTTATTGAGAATAAGCTTGATGCAGAAAAAATCTGCGATCAGGTGCTTATCAATATGCGCAGCCGTGTCAGGGCCGAAAGCACAAGGCAGACTATCAAAAAGAGTCTGCAGACAAGCAATGATATGGCAAACAGAGTGCAGAAGTTTGTGGATTGCCGAAGCAGAGATATCAGCCAGCGTGAGCTGTTTATAGTTGAGGGTGATTCTGCTCTGGGTGCCTGTAAACAGTCAAGAGATTCTGAGTTCCAGGCAATAATTCCCGTAAGAGGTAAAATTCTCAACTGTCTCAAGTGTGAGTATGACAGAATTTTCAAGAGCGATATCATAACCGACCTTATAAAGGTGCTCGGCTGCGGTATTGAAGTTAAGGGCAAGGCGGCAAAGGATCTTTCTACCTTCAGCCTTGACAATCTCAGGTGGAATAAGGTCATAATCTGTACCGATGCCGATGTTGACGGTTTTCAGATTAGAACGCTGATTCTTACAATGATCTACCGACTTATGCCTACTCTTATCGAGAGGGGATATGTATTTATTGCAGAATCTCCGCTCTATGAAATTACCTATAAAGACCAGACCTGGTTTGCCTATACCGAAAAAGAAAAGGCAGATGTACTCGCTGAGCTTGAGGGCAAAAAATTTACCATTCAGCGCTCAAAGGGTCTTGGTGAAAACGATGCGGATATGATGTGGCTTACCACAATGAATCCCGCTACACGCCGCCTTATCCGTATTGAACCCGATATGGCAGAGGCTATGGCAGAAAAATTCGATCTGCTTCTTGGTGATAACCTTGCAGGCAGAAAACAGTATATTGCTGAAAATGGCCATCTCTATATTGATATGGCTGACGTCAGTTGAGAAAGGGGAGATTAGCTGTGGCAAAAAAGAAACCTGAAAAACAGCCTAAGGCTGAAATCAACCCCAATGCGCATATAGTCGGCGCAGGTGAAGTTGTTAACCAACGAATCACCGAAACGCTCGAGGTTAACTATATGCCCTATGCGATGAGCGTTATTATGTCACGTGCAATTCCCGAAATTGACGGACTCAAGCCCTCTCACCGTAAGCTGTTATATACAATGTATAAAATGGGTCTGCTTAACGGTGCAAGAGTTAAGTCTGCCAATATTGTAGGACGTACGATGCAGCTCAATCCGCACGGCGATGCTGCTATTTATGATACGATGGTTCGTCTTTCAAGAGGCTATGAGGCTCTGCTTCATCCTCTTGTTGATTCAAAGGGCAACTTCGGTAAGGCTTATTCGCGCGATATGATGTGGGCGGCTTCCCGTTATACCGAGGCTAAGCTTGAATCGATCTGCTCCGAGCTTTTCGGAGATATTGATAAGGATACCGTTGACTTTGTCGATAATTACGACAACTCAATGAAAGAGCCTACATTGCTTCCCGTATCTTTTCCGAGCGTGCTTGTAAATGCCAACACAGGTATTGCTGTCGGTATGGCAAGCTCAATCTGCTCGTTCAACCTTGAGGAAATCTGTAACACCACAATCGAACTAATAAAAGACCCCGATTACGATGTTTCCGATACTATCAAAGCCCCCGATTTCATAGGCGGCGGTCAGATTATCTATAACCGTGAGGAAATGGAAAACGTAATCAATAACGGCAGGGGCAGTATAAGGGTGCGTGCAAAGTACAGATATGATAAGGCAGGCAACTGTATTGATGTCTTTGAAATTCCTCCTACCACTACTGCCGAGGCTATAATTGATAAAATTATCGAAAAATTCAAGGCGGGCTCTCTCAGGGAAATCAGTGATGTGCGTGACGAAACTGACAAGAGCGGTCTTAAAATTACAATTGACCTCAAACGAGGCACTGACCCCGATAAGCTTATGCTCAAGCTCTATAAGCAGACTCCGCTGGAGGATACGTTCTCCTGCAATTTCAATGTTCTGATTGCGGGTATGCCGCAGGTGCTTGGTGTAAAGCAGCTTCTTAGTGAGTGGATCGCATTCCGTACCGAGTGTGTCCGCAGAAGAACTTTTTACGATCTGCAAAAATGCCGTGACAGGCTGCATCTGTTGCAGGGTCTTCAGAAGATTCTTCTTGATATTGATAAGGCGATCAGCATAATCCGCAACACCGATGAGGAAAAAGAGGTTGTCACAAACCTTATGATCGGCTTCGGTATTGATGAGATTCAGGCTGAGTATGTTGCGGAAATCAAGCTCAGACACCTCAACAGAGAATATATCCTTAAGCACACAAGAGATATTGAAAGTCTGGAAGAAACCATAAAAGACCTTGAAGATATTCTTGCAAGATCGCAGAGAGTAAAAAGGATTATCATTGCGGAGCTTCAGAACGTTGTCAAGAAATTCGGCAAACCCAGAAGAAGCGAGATTATTTATCAGACAGAAATAGAAGAGGTGGAGACTGAGGCTCCCGTTTCAAACGAGCCTGTTCACATCTTCATTTCCCGTGAGGGCTATTTTAAGAAAATCACGCCTCTCTCTCTGCGTATGAGTACCGGTGAACAAAAGGTCAAGGAAAACGACGAAATTGCTGCAAGCTACGAAACAACAAACGATGTTGAGCTTCTTTTCTTCACAAACAAGCATCAGGTTTATAAGGCTAAGGCAGATGATTTCGAGTTTACAAAGGCGAGTGTGCTAGGCGACTATGTACCCTCAAAGCTCGATATGGAGCCGGAGGAAACCGTTGCCTATATGGCTCTGCTCAAAAACTATAACGGTTATATGCTGTTCTTCTTTGAAAACGGCAAGGTTGCAAAGGTAGAAATGTCTGCATACGCAACCAAAACAAACCGTAAAAAGCTCATCAAGGCTTACTGTGATAAGTCTCCGCTTGTTGCCGCACTCTATATTGAGCAGGATACTGAGCTTGTGCTTGTCTCAAGCGCAGGCAGACATCTTCTTTTCAGCACTGCGGCTATCGCGGCAAAAACCACAAAAGATACTCAGGGCGTTGCGGTATTCACTCTCAAAAAGGGTCAGCGTCTTATGAGTGTCAGACCTTATGTTGAGGGCGAATTTGCCAAGGCATACCGCTACCGCACCAAGAATCTTCCGTCAACAGGTGCACTCCTCAGCGCAGAGGACAGCGGCGAGCAGATGACACTTATCTGATTTATGTAACCGTTAATGCAGGCTTCCCCGCCGTTAACGGCCGACGGAGAAGCACGGTGCAAACGCATAATCTATCCGTTCCTTGTCCGTCAAAAGTATTCTTGCCGACAATCTTTTTTGTATGCATATAAAAAAATTCCCTTTTATTGCAGATTTTTCAAAAAAGTGTTGCAAAATATAAAATGATGTGTTAGAATACTCAAGTATAAAAAACGGAAGATGTTATATCTATCTGAAAGAAAGGGTAACAGCTCGTATCAATCCGGGCGTCAAGGTGAATTATTATGGCAGTATATGAAATTATTTTCGGTATCGTTCTCATCGTTCTCTCAATTGCAATCACAGCTCTCGTTCTTCTCCAGGAGGGTAACTCAAAGGGTCTCTCCGGTGCAATCGCAGGCGGTGCAGATACTTTCTTCGGCAAGAATAAGGGCCGCACAATGGAAGCTAAGCTTGTCAAGCTCACAAAGATTGTCGGTGTCAGCTTCTTTGTAATTGCTCTTGCAGCAAAAATCATCATCACAATATTCTGAGTTTATCAAAACAAAATCGGTCGGGGTTTTTCAAAACCCCGGCTCTTTTTTTGCCTTTTTTCTTGACTAATTCGGTCGATGTGCTATTATAGCTTTTGTATGTTTCGATAAGAACCGAGGTACTCAATATGAATCAAAAACCCGTAACAGCAATAATTGTCGGCGGCGGACACCGTTCGTTCACTTATGCCGAGCTGGCACTTAAATATCCCGAAAAGCTGAAGATTGTCGGCATTGCCGACCCGAATCATTTTCGCTGTGAAAAGGCGAGTAAAATGTTCGGCTTTCCGATGGAAAACTGCTTTTCAAGTGCTGAGGAGCTGGCGAAGGTACCGAAATTTGCTGATGCCGTAATCAACGGCACAATGGATCATCAGCATGTTGAAACTGCATTGCCGCTCCTTGAGGCAGGCTACGATATGCTGCTTGAAAAGCCCTTTGCTGTTAATCTTGAAGAGATGGATAAGCTCGTCAATGCTGTTGAAAAATACGGCAATAAGGTTATGATTTGCCATGTGCTTCGCTACACTCCTTTCTATCTTGCAATCAAGGAGCGTATCCTTGCGGGTGAGATAGGCGATATTATAAACATCAATATGTTTGAGCATGTCAGCTATCACCACGCCTCAACATCTTATGTCAGAGGTAAGTGGGGCAACAGCGATGTCTGCAAAACTCCTATGTTGCTTGCAAAATGCTGTCACGATCTTGATATTATGATGTGGATGATGGGCAAGATAAAGCCTAAAACGGTTTCAAGCTGCGGCTCAATCTTTCAGTTCAAGCCCGAATCTGCTCCTGCCGATGCAGGTGAAAGATGCCTTGTTGATTGTCCTCATGTTGATACTTGTATGTATTCGGCAAAGCGTATTTATATCGACCATCCTGACAGATGGGAGTTTTATGTCTGGTCTGCGCTCGAGGATATGGAAAACGCCACTATTGAGGATAAAATCAATCTTCTCAAGGGTGACAGTCCCTACGGCAAATGCATTTACAAGAGCGGCAACAACGTTGTTGACCACCAGAGCGTTATGGTCAACTTTGAGAACGGTGCAACAGGCACCCACAATATGATTGCAGGTGCTTCAAGACCTCTGCGCCGAATTGAAATTGTAGGCACAAAGGGCGAAATTTTCGGTGAATTTGAGAATAACGATATACATATTCTTAAAATAAATCCCGATCCGGGCAAGGAATATGACGAAGAGATTGTTGATCTTTCCGCTTTTGTTGAGGGCGGAGGACACGGCGGCGGTGACCTTGGTCTTGCTGAGGATTTCGTGAATTATGTCAGGGGAGAGAATCCCTCTGTTTCCTGTACATCAATTTTCGATTCCGTAGCGGGTCACAGAACGGTTTTCCTCTCAGAATTGTCACGCCTTGACGGCAGTAAACCTATGGAGTATTGATAAATATGGAACTAAGTAAAAAACGTGCCTTGGGCGGAAATGCCGCACTTTTGCTTGCTGCTTTTATCTGGGGTACATCCTTTGTTGCCCAGGATGTCGGCAAGGATTATGTTGAGGCATTTACATATAACGGTATCCGTATGCTTATGGGTGCAACAGTGCTTTTGCCGCTGATTTTGTTTATGCAGCTCAAAAAGCGCAGAACAGATTCACGCAACCCTGAGCAAAAGAAAAAAGACGCGTTTGTACAGCTTAAGAGCGGTGTAATCTGCGGCGTGCTGCTGTTTTGTGCAAGCAATCTTCAGCAGTTTGCCTTTTATCACATACCTGCTGATGAGGGTGCGGCAGGAAAAATCGGCTTTATAACAGCACTTTATATGCTGCTTGTTCCGATTTTCGGTATTTTCCTCAAGCAGAAGCAACGCCTTATTGTCTGGTTTGCCGTTGTGCTTGGCTGTGTCGGTGCTTATCTTCTTTGTGTCGATTCTGCTATGACGCTCGGCTTTGGTGAGCTTCTCACTCTCGGTTGTGCGGTGTTCTTTGCACTTCATATTCTTTATATCGACAGCGTTTCGGCAAAGGTTGACGGTGTGATTCTTTCTTGTACACAGTTCTTTGTTGTCGGCGTGCTTTCTGTTATATGTATGTTTATTTTTGAAACACCCCGTATTGAGAATATCAGCGGTGCAATGGTGCCAATGCTTTATTCGGGTGTTATGAGCAGCGGTGTTGCCTATACGCTTCAAATTATCGGACAGAAGCACACAAAGCCTGCTGTGGCTTCACTTCTGATGTGCCTTGAGTCTGTATTTGCCGTGCTTGCAGGCTGGCTTATTCTCGGAGATAATCTTGAAGTGAGAGAATATATCGGCTGTGCCGTTATGTTTATTGCTATTATTCTTACAAATCTTCCCGAGCGGAAAAGCAAATAGTTTTATGAGCGGTTTTTAACCGCTCTTTTTCATTTATTACAATTTATTTAAGATGTTCTTTTTCTATTGCCTTTTGCGACAAGGTTTGATAAACTATACATAGTTTTGAAAAAGGATGACTTAGTTTGAATAAACGATATGAAGGTTGCCTTATTTGCACCGATATGGACGGTACTTTGCTCACTACCGACAAGGTGCTCAGTCGCGAAAATGCCGAAGCTATAAAACGTTTTCAGCAGGGCGGCGGTCTTTTTACCGTTGCGACGGGCAGATATTGGGATTTTGTCAATGATTATCGGGATGTTTTTGTTCCGAACACTCATATAATTTCGCTCAATGGCTGTGTTGTGTCCGAGTACGGGAGTGAGCGTATGCTGCGCTGTACGGAAATGGACAGGTCGTGCTTTGATGAGGCGGATATGATTTTTGAAAGCTGTCCGCAGCTGACAATGCTTCTGGTCAATACGACACGCGGCTTTGTGCCTGTAAAGAGAGGTGAAACGGAAAAATTAAAGGAAATTGAAATTAACAGCGAAAACAAAATTTTCAAAATGACCTATATGGCTCTTCCCGGTGAAACACTCACTGAGGAAACCAGGACATTTTTTGTACCCTTTTCAAAAGGGAGATACAACTGTGAAAGAAGCTGGCCGGGCGGTATGGAATACTATCCGCTTGAGGGCGGCAAGCATAATGCGGTCAATTGGCTGAAAAACCATACTCACTCAGATAAGCTCATTTGTATAGGCGACTACGAAAACGATATCGGTATGCTGCGTGCGGCTGATGTCGGCGTTGCGGTAAGCAATGCGCTTGAGTGTGTGCGTGCGGCAGCGGATATGACCGTTTGCTCAAATGATGAGAGTGCTATTGCTCAGCTCATCGAAAGACTATAAAACTTGAGGGTGAATCAATTATGAAAAACTATATATTAAGAGTTAAATCCAATGCAAAGCCGTTGGAATTTGTATGGTGGTGGATTTTCCGCTGTATAATGATTTTCGGAATTCTGGATTCTATTTTTGGATTTACACCGCTCGGTGGCAGACCTATGATGGTAAAACAGATGGCTGCTAACCTTGTCGGTATGTTCGCTTGGGAAATCTGTATGGCAATGGGCAAGAAGAATTTTATGCGCTATCTGCCTTCCTATATTCAGGATATTTCCGTAATTGGCTTCTTTATGGCATCCTTCTGCGGTGCATATGTAAACCTTTACTACAGCTTCCGTTTTTATGATCTTATTTTCCATATCTTCGGCGGTATGGCAGGTGCTCTCTTCGGCTATGAGGCTCTTGTTGCAATGCAGCACCGTGATAAGGTAAGAAGCCATATTCCTTTTGTTGTTCTTGCTTCGTTCGGTTTCTCATTCATCTGCGGCAATGCATGGGAGATCGTTGAGTTTGTTCTTGACCAGTTCTTCGGTTCGGATGCTCAGCACTGGTGCTATCAGGAAGCACAGGCTGCAGCTCAGACCTACGGAAAAGATTTCCTTGCAAACCCGCATATAATTCCTCACGTTATCAGCGAGAAGCTCTGGGCTGAAAGCTGGACGGCAGAAACATTCGCATACCGTTGGGCTCTTATGGACACAATGGAAGATCTTCTTTGCAACACAATCGGCGGCGCTATTGCTTATGTGTTCCTGCTTATCTGGCCCTATCATCACAGCGGTAAGAACAATGTCAACAATCTCTATACCGATATGGTTACAGAGAAAAATTCAAAGAAAAAAGAGTTTGCAACAAAATGACAGATATCAGGTCTTTTCTCGAAAAAGCAGGCAGAGTAGTGCCTACCGAGCGTCAGCTCAGACATCTTAAGGAAACTCCTTTTTATGCTTTTGTACATTTCAGCCCCAACACATACACGGGTCTGGAATGGGGTACGGGTAAGGAATCTCCTGCGATTTTTAACCCCACAGAGCTTGATTGCGATTCGTGGGTTGAAGCTATCAAGTCTGCAGGTATGAAAGGTGCGGTTATTACCGCCAAGCATCATGACGGCTTCTGCCTTTGGCAGACTACGACTACTGAACACAGCATGAAGAACAGCCCGTATAAAAACGGCAAGGGCGATGTTGTGCGTGAGTTTGCGGATGCTTGCCGCAGAGGCGGAATTAAATTCGGCTTCTACCTTTCTCCGTGGGACAGAAACTGTGAGCTGTACGGTACTGATAAGTATAACGATTTTTACCGTGCACAGCTTACCGAGCTCCTTACAAATTACGGTGAGGTTTTTCACGTCTGGTTTGACGGAGCCTGCGGTGAAGGCCCCGACGGCAAAAAACAGGTTTACGATTTTGAATCGTATTTTGAGCTTGTCCGCAAATATCAGCCGAACGCCACAATGTTCAAGGATGAGGGTCCCGATATCCGCTGGTGCGGAAATGAATCGGGCTCAGCCCGCAAGGCAGAATGGGCTGTTGTTCCGTGGGAACTGTGTTATTTCTGCGAAAAGCAGACCGAGGGTAAGCTCATGGAGGGTTCGCTTGACGGTATATATAACAGCGATAAGGATCTGGGCGAGCTTGAAAATATTATTTATTCCGACGGTCTTGTTTTCTGTCCGTCTGAAATTGATATGTCTATCCGCCCGGGCTGGTTTTACCACCCGGAGGAGGAGCCTCATTCGCTTGAAAGACTGTTTGATACATATATCAGGTCGGTTGGCGGCAACGCTTCATTTAACCTGAATATTCCGCCAATGCCTAACGGCAGGTTTGATCCGAGAGATATTGCAAGGCTTGCTGAGCTGGGCGAAAAAATCCGCAGCAGCTTTGCGGATGACCTTTGCAAAAACGCAAGAATCACACGCACTCAGCTTGAAGGCTTTAGCTGTGAGTATTTGGTAGAGCTTGGCGGTGAGAAGAATATCCGCTTCTTTGAGCTTGAAGAGGATATTGCAAAAGGTCAGCGTATATCGGCTTTCCGCATAGCTTGCCGCAGGTCGGGCAACTGGCACAGAACCTACAGCAACTATTCAACTGTAGGAAATAAACGCATTATCAGCTGCGAAGAAAGCTGTGATGCTTTCAAAATCATTATCACGTCGTCAAGAGGCGAGGCGACGCTGAGCAAAATTGCCGCCTATTAAGGAGATTGTCTTATGATTCCGGAGCTTTCTTATGAATATCTGCTTGGTGCGGTGCCGATCTGGGGCGACCCGAACACATATTTCGGCTCTGTTGCTCTTAAAGAAAACAGCGGTGTGTTTGACGATCAGTTCCGTTACAGGCTTACTCTTCTCAATCCCAAAGAGGGCGACAAGGAGATAAGCGCTCTTTATTATATCGGCTGGCAGGCTTATGATGCGGCAGATAAAGAAAAAATGACTGAAAAGCGTTTTTCTGCCGATGCTGAAGGTGCGGCGGCAGCTTGCGCATGGCTCAGAGAAGAATTGGCAAAGTACACAAAACTTTAATGCAACTAAAAATAAAAAAATACAAAAAAACACTTGCTTTTTGTTTAACAATCTGTTAAGATAACTTATGTTCGTTTAGCTTGAGTTTTTATTAAGGAGGTGCCGCAAATGGCAAAATGTGAATTCTGCGGTAAGGATGTTGCATTCGGTATCAAGGTATCACATTCACACAGACGTTCCAACAGAACATGGAAGCCCAACATCAAGCGCGTTAAGGCTGTTGTTAACGGTTCACCCAAGAGGGTCTACGCTTGCACACGCTGCCTTCGTTCCGGTAAGGTTACACGTGCTGTTTAATCAGTAAACCGAATTGATTTAGAGACTGTCATTGCGACAGTCTCTTTTTCATTTTATTCCCTTTATTATAATAATTTATATTGTATATGGTCTGCGTTTTTGCTATAATTAAAATGTTTGGAGGTTGAGGTATGAAATTTCTTGTTGTTACCGATTTGCACTATTCCGACAAGCCGACAGGCGCAAACAATCGCTACCATTCGTTTTCGCTGCAAAAGGTGAAATATGCGCTCGAAAACTATTCTTCGGGTTGCGAATTTGTTGTTTGTCTGGGCGACGTTGTTGACAGCTTTGAGGGCTTTAAGCCGCAGGAGCTGGGGCTTGCCGAACTGCGTGAAATGCTGAACTGCTTTAATATTCCTTTTTACACAACCTTCGGCAATCACGACACGGCTCTGGATAAGCACGAGTTTATGCGCCTTATTGGTATGCAGGGCAGGTACTACTCTTTTGAAACCGAAGAATACCTCTGCCTTATGCTTGATAGCTGTATGAATTCAAAATCCGTTCCGTACCCCGAAAAAGAGATTGTCTGGACGGATTGCTATGTTGATGATGAGCAGCTTTTATGGATGAAAGAAAAAATTGCTCAGTCCGACAAGCCTGTTGTGGTTATGACTCATGCAATTATTTCTGGCGATGAAGACCACACTATAAACAATGCCGATGAAATAATTGATATACTGTCGGAATACGAAAGCAAAATTGCCGCTGTATTCTGCGGTCATTATCATGACGGCTTGAACGCCAAAATCGGTTCTGTTCCTTATGTCGTTTTCAAAGCACTGTGTATGGGTGAGGCTGTCACCTGTGCGGTGGTTGAATTGGACGGTTCACTTGTAAAAATTACGGGCTACGGTAATGAGCCCTCAATACAGATAATTAAGGAGAAATAAGATTATGCAGATCAAAGCCTATCACAAAGACCTTGAGTCACTTCACGTTGGTTGTGAAGCTCCACGCGCTTATTTTGTCCCGTTCAGCAATGAAGAGGCTGCTGTTAAAGGTGACAGAAACGCTTCTGACAGATTTTTCGGCCTTTGCGGCGAGTGGAATTTCAGATTTTACAACAGCTTTGAGGATGTTGAGGATGACTTCCTTGAGCAGAGCTTTAATGAAACAATAACCGTTCCGCTTTGCTGGCAGGTGCTTCTTGACAGAGGATATGATGTTCCTCTCTACTCAAACCTCAAATATCCTTTCCAGCTTGATCCGCCTCATGTGCCTGATGAAAACCCCTGCGGTCACTATTCACGCACTTTTACTCTGCCCGATAACTTCAATCAAAAGGTCTACATAAATTTTGTGGGCGTTTCCTCCTGCTTCTATCTCTTTATAAATAAACAGTTTGTCGGCTACAGCCAGGTCAGCCGTTGTACGAGCGAGTTTGAAATCACAGATAAGCTCGTCAAGGGCGAAAACCGCATTGATGTGCTTGTTGTCAAGTGGTGCGACGGCTCATATCTTGAAGACCAGGATTGTTTCCGTCTTTCAGGTATTTTCCGCGAGGTATATCTTCTTGCGCGTGACGATAATCATATAAAGGATTTCTATGCACGCATTGACGTTGCCGAAACCCTCGACAGCGCAAAAATTACTGTTGATACCGAGCTTTGCGGCAGTGCCGAAGTTGAGTATAAGCTCATCTCTCCTGAGGGTGAGGTGCTTTATTGCGGCGACGGCAGTATTATTGATGTTGCTTCTCCTGTTCTCTGGAATTCGGAGCAGCCTGTGCTCTATACTCTCGTGCTCAAAGCAGGAGATGAGATAATTGCGCAGAAAATAGGCCTTAAACGCCTTGAAATCAAGGGCGCTGTTGTTTATCTCAACGGCAAGGCTGTTAAGCTCTGGGGCATAAATCGCCACGATTCACACCCCGTGGGCGGTTATACGGCAAGTGTAGAGGAGATGCTCAGGGATCTCTATATTCTCAAGCGTGCTAACTGTAACTGTATCCGCACATCTCACTATCCCAATGACCCTCGCTTTGTCGGTCTTTGCGATGAGCTTGGCTTTATGCTCGTTGATGAAGCTGATATCGAAACCCACGGTATGGGCTTTGAGTACCGTGATACGTGGGATTGGATGCGCTGGTCAATGCTTTCCACAGTTGATGAGTGGGAGGCAGCTTATGTCGATCGTGCGGCAAGACTTTTTGAGCGTGATAAGAACCACGCCTGTGTTGTAATGTGGTCACTCGGTAACGAGTCCGGCTGTGGCAAGAATCACAGAGCAATGGGTAAGTATATCAAGAGCCGTGACAAGAACGCTATTGTCCACTACGAAAATTCTCACCTCGAGTTCAAGGCTGTGCCGGAGGGCGAAAACTTTGCCGATATCTCTGATGTTGAAAGCCGTATGTACGCCGAGCTTGAATACACGGAAAATTATCTGAAGAATGACCCGAAAAAGCCTTTCTATTTCTGTGAGTATGTCTGTGCCTATTCAACCGGCAATATCTTTGCTCACTGCCGACTTGCAGATAAATATGACAGCCTTTTCGGTCTTTGTATATGGGAAATGAACGACCACGCAATTGCTGTTAAAAACGGCGACAAGACAGGTTACCGCTACGGCGGCGATTTCGGCGATTATCCGAATGATGAGGACTGCTGTATTGACGGTCTTGTTTTTGCAAACCGCGAGCTTCGTCCCGGATATTTTGATATGAAGCGTGCTTATCAGCCGTTCACAACTACATATCAGAGCGGCACCGTGACTGTATTCAACAAGCGTTATTTCACTTCTCTTGATGATATGGCTCTTGTCTGGAGTATTGTTTGCGACGGTGTTGAAATAAGAAGCGGTAAAGTAGATTCGCTTGACATTTCTCCCCGTACAAGCGCTGAAATCAAGCTCTTTGACAAAGAAGCTTTCAAGGGCAATTGTTTGCTCAATCTTTCTTTTGTTACTAAAAACGATACTGTCTGGGCAGAAAAAGGCTATGAAATAGGCTTTGAGCAGTTTGAACTCAGTACTGCTGTAAAGGGATGCGCCTTTATAGGCTCCGGCCTTGAGGTTGAAGACAGCAGACGCTATCTTACTGTTAAAACAGCCACAAGCACTGTTGTTTTTGATAAATCTTACGGCGCTCTTTGTCAGATGATTCAGAACGGTAAGAATATTCTTGCTGAGCCTGTCTGTGTTGAGACATGGTTTGCTCATTGGAAGAATATCACAGGTGAAGCAAACGATGCACGCAGTGCGGGTCTTGATAAAATTACGCAGAAAACCTACTCCTGCACAGTTGAGCAGGATGATTACAGCGTAAAGGTTATCTGCGATGTTTCAATCGGCGGTCCGAGCGTTATTCCCGTTCTCAAGGGCAAGCTCACATACAGCTTAGGTGTTGACGGTGAGGTTAAGGTTAGCTTTGTCGGCGACAAAAATCCGCTTGCTCCTGCACTTCCTAAGTTCGGCTTCCGTCTTGTGCTTGATAAGGCTTATGATTATCTTAAGTTTTACGGTCTCGGTCCGGGTGAAGCTTATGCTGACAGAATGGAAGCTTCAAAAATCGGTCTTTATGAAATGAAGGTTGAGGATAACTTTGTTCACTACATCCGTCCGATGGAAAATTCTGCTCACGCAAAGACACGCTTCGGTACGCTTTGTGACGAAAACGGCAACGGAGTTATGGTTTACGTCAAGGATGTGAACGGCTTCTATTTCAATGCAACCCACTTCAAGCCCGAAATGCTTGAGGCCGCCAAGCACGATGATGAGCTTGTGCCGCTTGACGAGGTCGTTGTAAATGCTGACAGGCATATTATTCCTGCAGGCGGTCACGGCGGCGGTAACTACTATGATAAGGAAGATCCTGCCCGTGTATGGGATGACAGTCACGTTGAATTTGAAATTAATATCCGCTGCATCTCAGCGGATGTAAATCCCTTTGATTTTGTTTAAGGTGAGTATATGACTAACAGAGAAAGAATGCACTGCGGTATGCTTTATTACCCGAGCGGCGATGATGTTATGGTCGAGCAGCTCAGATGTCTTGATAAGCTGTACGATTTTAATGCAACACGCCCGAGTGAGCTTGAAAAGCGTGCTGAGCTGCTCAAAGAGATGTTTGCCGAAATAGGGGAGGATTGTTATATCGAGCCTCCGTTTCACGCAAACTGGGGCGGTCACCATGTCCATTTCGGCAAGGGTGTATATGCCAACTTCAATCTGACAATGGTTGACGATACTCATATCTATGTCGGGGATTACACGATGTTCGGTCCGAATGTAACGGTTGCCACAGCAGGTCACCCGATAAATCCTGAGCTCAGAGAAAAGGCTTATCAGTACAATATGCCTGTTCATATCGGCAGGAATTGCTGGCTCGGCGCAGGCGTTGTTGTTTTGCCAGGTGTAACAATAGGTGACAATGTTGTAATCGGAGCAGGCAGTATAGTTACAAAGGATATTCCTTCAAATGTTGTTGCTGTCGGCAATCCGTGCAAAGTTTTGCGAGAGGTTGGTGAGCACGACAGGGTTTACTATTATAAGGACAGAAAGATTGACGGAGAGATTCTTGCTCTCCTCGAATCGGAGGAAACCAGGTAAATGTTCGGTTTATCATTTTTTGTGAAAAGCATAATGCTCGGTGTCGGCCTGGCGATGGATGCATTTTCAGTTTCGCTTGCAAACGGACTGAACGAGCCTTGTATGAAAAAAACGAAGATGCTTGGTGTCACAGGCACATTCGGTATTTTTCAGGGCTTGATGCCGCTTATAGGTTGGGTTTGCGTACATACCTTTGTTCAGTATTTCAGTGCTTTTGAAAAGTATATTCCGTGGATTGCGCTGGTGCTGCTGCTCTATATAGGCGGCAAAATGCTCATTGACGGCATACGCAATAAAGACAGCTCTTGCGAAGAAAGAGCGGCCGGTGTCGGTATGATTCTTATGCAGGGGCTTGCAACGTCGATTGACGCGCTCTCTGTCGGATTTACCATTGCGGATTATAACTTTGCACAGGCTGCCGTATGTGCGCTGATAATCGGGCTTCTTACCTTCGGTATTTGCCTTGGCGGCATTGTTATCGGAAGAAAGTTCGGTACAAAGCTGGCAGGCAAGGCTGCGGTTTTCGGCGGTGCGATTCTGATTATTATAGGTATTGAAATTTTTATTACGGGTATAATGTAAAAAAAGGCTTGCATTTCCAAACAGAAATGCAAGCCTTAATTCATTTATTTTACGTTTTTGCCGAAACGCTTTATTTTCTGTGTTGTAGTCTTTTCAAGTGCAGATGAAAGAACTTCAACAATTTTGATGTGTTTGTAGTTTGGAATTTTGCTGTTTACTTTCTTTATGGCGTTCTGAACAGCAGCCTTGATTTCTTCCTCAGAAGGCTTCTTGTCACCGAATTTTTCCTTGAGATATTCAAGGTTCGGGAAAACTCTTGCTTTTACAAGTGTTTCACCGTTTTCTTCTGCAGCAAAAACAAGTGCTTCGCCAACCTCAGGACATTCTGCAAGCCTTGTTTCAAGCTCTTCGGGGTAGATGTTTTTTCCGTTCTCCGTTACGATAACGTTCTTGATTCGACCCTTTATGTAAAGGTCACCCTCGCTGTCAAGGCAACCTAGGTCGCCTGTGCAGAACCAGCCGTCACGGAAAACAGCATCTGTTGATTCGGGGTCGTTATAGTAGCCGAGCATAATATTGTCGCCCTTGGCAAGAATCTCACCGACACCCTCGTCGTTGGGATCGTCAATTTTAATCTGAACATCGGGGATAGCTGGACCTGTTGAAGCCTTGTTGAGGTGGAAATCGTTGTTGCCTGCAAGCAGGGGAGCACATTCCGTAAGACCGTAGCCCTGAAGTGTTCTGATTCCGAGCGCACCGAAATCCTCTACAAGTGATGTGTCAAGGTCTGCCGCACCGACAATGAAAAGGCGGATTTTGCCACCGAGTGATTTCTTTACCTTTGAGCAGATAACCTTGCGGATAAAGAAGGGGCACTTTTTGAGCGCCTGTGCGAGCGAGAGATTTTCAAAATGCTTTTTGTAAAGAGAGGGGCAATCCTTAATAATTGCGGATTTGATTCTCTTGTTGAGTACCTTGAGAAGTGCAGGCACAACAACAAGAATTGTCGGCTGATATTCAACAAGGTTTTTCTGTATTTTTGTAAGACCGTCGCAGTAAGTGATGCCGGCACCTCTTGAAATGAAGAGTATGCAGTTGAGTGTACATTCATAAGTGTGGTGAAGCGGCAGGATTGAGAGCGTGCGGTCCTCAGGGGCAACCTTAACCATCTGTACGGTAGAGTAGATGTTTGAGCAGATGTTGTACTGTGAAAGGCATACGCCCTTTGAGCTGCCTGTTGTACCGGATGTAAAGATGATTATTTTGGTTTCATCCTTGCCGATTTCAATGCCGTTTACAGCAAACATATCAGCCTTGTATGAGGAGGCAATTGAAAATATCTCTGCAAAATCCACATAGTGAACGTTTCTTGTTACAACGGCCTTGAGTTTTTCAATTCTGTCTGCCGTTGTGCATATCATTTCACAATCTGCAGATTCGATAAATGCGTTTACGTCTTCAGCCTGAAGCTCCTTGTCAATCGGTACGACAACGCCTACCGTTGAAGCGCTGAGGTAGGAAAGTACCCACTCAAAGCAGTTTGCACCGATAACGGCTATTCTCTTGCCGAGCATGCCGTGGTTTATCATATAGGTGCAGAATGCATAGTAGTAGTTTTTAAGGTCAATGAAGTTGATGCTTCTGTACTTGCCTTCCTCAATCTTGGTGAGAAAAGCCTCTTTCCTTGCAAATTGCTCTGCGCTGGCACAGATAATCTGGCGGAAATCGGTGAATCTTTTTTCTGTGTAAAGTGTAGCCAAACAAATATCCTCCCTATTTTTTCAAATTAAAGGTGCGTTAACACACTTGACAATTCTGTTCGTACAAAGTATTATTTTATCAACATAGTGTTGATTTTTCAACAGGCAGTTTTTTCTTAAAAGCTAAATAAACAACATAAATCGACATAGTGTCGGGTTTTTTCGATAATTTTTATTTAGAAAAATAAGGGAGAGAGTGTATTGGCAGAGAGCAGAAGAGTTAAACTTACAAAAAGGCTTATTAAAGAAGCTCTTGTTGAGCTGCTTGAAACACGCCCCGTAAATAAGGTTACGGTGACGGATATCTGCAGCCTTGCCGATATCAACCGCTCAACTTTTTATGCTTATTATGAAGATGTGCCTATGCTGCTGCGTGAAATCCAGCAGGAGGTAATTGCCTATATCCCTGCACCCGAAAAGCTGCCTACGGTTGTAGAATCGCTTGAAAACTTCCTTGAGAGCATGGAAAAGCTTTTTGATTTTGTAAAAGAGAACAAGCGCCTTTTCAATGTGCTTCTTGTCCAGTCGGAGAGTGACGATTTTGCAAAGCGTGTTGTTATGGCTGTTCTTGCAAGATATCCTAAGGATTTCTTTTCTGCCGAAAATCAGTCGGTCGAGTATGAATACAGAGTTGTATTTTGCCTGAACGGCTTTATCGGAATATTCAAGCAGTGGATCACAGAGGATTTCCCGATGACAAGCAGACAGTTTGCCGAGCTTGCACTCACCCTTGCGGCATCGTGTGCCGACTACGATATATATAACTGATAAAAATACAGCAGCCATTTTCAGTTAAGAAGAATGGCTGCTGTATTTAAGTTTTATGCCTGTTCTATGAGCTTTTTGAGGGCTTTTTCAAAAGCAATATCCTGCTCGGCGGTGCGCTTTGCAGGACCTTTTGTCCTGCCACCTGCGGCACGTACCTTTTTGCCTACATAGCGTGTGAACAAAAGCTGTTCAATGTTTTTGTCGCTGAATATCAGCCCGTTCTGGTTGATTGCATACGCCTTTTTGCTCAGACACATTGCCGCGAGCCCGTAATCCTGCGTTACGGCAATATCACCGGCCAAGAGCATATTCACAAGGCGGAAGTCAACGCTGTCCGACCCTTTGTCAACCATAACCGTACGGCATCCGTCACGCTCGAGCCTGTGTGCTGTGTCGCAGACAAGTATGCACTCAATGCCGCTCTCTTTTGCAAGCCTTACGGCAATATCGGTAACGGGACAGGCATCAGCATCAATAATGATTTTCATTGTCAGCTGAGCTTTCTGACGAGTGTGTCAATCTTCGTGTAGATGAAGCCAAGCACCTCAATAACTTTGTATCCGATACGCTTGAGCACGTTTACTGCTGAGTTTTCGTTGTGATCTTCTGTGCGTACGATTGTGAGGCTGTCAAGCAGCTCGTTGTTGTCACCGCGTCTTGTTTCGAGCTTCAGTGAGTCACCTTCAAACTCAAGAGTTGAGTAGGTTGCGATGTCATTCTCCATAAAGCTGTATGCAAGATAGTCAGCCTCATAGTCCATTATAACACCGTTACGGATGTTGTTTGAGTTGAGGTAAACAATACCCTGGGGGTTAGTGTATGTTTTGCCGCTTTCAGCTTTGCCGACAATCTTTGTTGTCTCCATAAAGTGCGAGCGTCCCTGTGAATGTGTGTGACCGGTTATAACAAGGTCAAGGTCGTAGGATTCGAAAATGGGAGTGAAGATTGTGCTGAGCAGAATTTCTGTTTCAGCGTCTCCGATACAGTCACCCGCACCGTAAATGCCGTGATGAACAACGCCGATTCTCCATTTAGCATCCTGGTTGAGAGATACTGCCTCTTTAGTCATTGCCATATGGTCCGGAGCGTTACCGGATGTTGAATCGTAGAAGAGGTAGAGCACATCGCCATAGCGGAACCAGAAATCACGGTCAAGACCGTAGAAATGCTTGCCGTAATACTCGTTGGGCATATTTGTATAGTAGTTGTAGGTAAAGCCCTTTTTGTCATGGTTGCCGATTGCAAGTGCCATAGGAAGGCTTCTGAGTGCCTCGGGCATGAGGAGTGTCTGCCACTCTTTGGCTGTGCTGCCTGTGGATGTATTGTCACCGGGAGATACAAGGTAGCTGATATCGGGGTTGTTTGTCAGAGCGGTGTGAAGTACGTTGTTCCATGCGTGACCGTCATTGATCTGGTCTTCACCGCGCTCTTCTTCGGAAATCTGAATGTCACCGACGATCATTGCCTTGTGGTTTGTGAATGATTTTGTTTCGTAAACTTTAACTTCGCTCCAGCCATTGTCAGTGAACCACTGATAGTAGTAGGTTGTGTTTTCTTTAAGGCCTGTGATATTAACTCTGCAAACAACCTGTTTGTCAGTTTCTGCAGGAGTTGTCTCACCCTTGAATGTGACAGCATTGGCCATTGTGCTGTCTGTTGCAAGCTTTACCTCAGCTTTGGCTGTTGCTTTGTCTGCGTGCCAGCAAAGGCTTATCTGTGTTTCATCTGCACCGACATTCAGCATTGGCAGAGTGTTGTCTTCAATCTGAGCAGAAAAGAACACTTTCCAGTCCTCCTTGTCAAGATAGGGTGCATTGAAGGCTGCTGATGAACCGATACCGAGCTGAAGCAGCATAACAATGCACAGGATAAATGCGATTGATTTTTTCATTGCTTTTCCTCCGTTCAAATTTGTTATATAACCTAACTATTTTACCAAAAATTATCGTATTTGTAAATAACAAATATGAAAAAATAACAAAAACGGCAGATTTTTGTCTGCCGTTTTTTGATTGGTCTTTGCTAAAGACCAAGAAATAAAGAAAGACACCCTTGCGAGTGTCTTTCTTCGTGTTAATTAAAAATTAAAGGTTGTAGTACTTATCAAATTCAGCGGGGTTGGGGATAGAGGCAAGCTGTCTGCACTCTGCACGCTTTGTTTTGATGAAGTTGCGGATAAGCTCCTCGGGGAATACACCGCCCTCTGTGAGGTATGCGAAATCCTGCTCAAGGCAATCAAGAGCATCTTCAAGAGAAACGGGCAGACCCTGAAGCTTTGCCTTTTCCTCATCGGGAAGATTGTAGAGGTTCATATCGTAGGGACCCCAGCCGTTTGCGTGCGGGTCAATCTTATTCTTGATACCGTCAAGACCAGCCATAAGGATTGCGGCATAGCAGAAGTAGGGGTTGCAGGTTGCATCGGGGTTGCGCAGCTCAAAGCGGCGCTTGTCGGGGCTCTTTGCGTATGCGGGAATTCTGATAACAGCGCTTCTGTTGCTTGTTGCATAGCCGACTGTTACGGGTGCTTCAAATCCGGGCACAAGGCGCTTGAATGAGTTTGTGCTGGGGTTTGTGATTGCGCAAAGTGAACCGATGTGCTTGAGAAGACCGCCGATAAAGTAGTGAGCGGTTTCGCTAAGGTGTGAATAACCGTTATCGTCGGAGAATATGGGTTGACCGTCCTTGAAGAGGATCATGTGAACGTGCATACCGCTGCCTGCTTCGCCGTAAATCGGCTTGGGCATAAATGTTGCACTCTTGCCGTACTTGAGGGCTGTGTTGTGAATGATGTATTTGATCATCATTGTTGCGTCAGCCATATGTACAACCTCACCGAGCTGAGGCTCGATCTCAAACTGACCTGAGGCTGCAACCTCGGGGTGGTGGTAGTTGATTTCAATGCCTGCTTCTTTCATGAGCATGCACATTTCGCTGCGGCATTCGTAGGAAATATCGAAAGGCTTGGCGATGTGATAGTTCTTCTGCTTGGGAACAACAACGCCCAGGCCCTCTGTGCCGGAGTTCCAGTATGACTGCTTTGCATCAACCTCAACGCCGATGTGTCTGCCCTCAACGTTCCATGTTACGTTGTCAAACAGATAGAACTCGAACTCGGGCAGAATCTTCATCTCATCGGCAATACCGCTTTTTTTCATATATTCAACAGCGGCCTTGATGATGTTACGGGGATACTGAGCGAGGGGACGGTTTTCGGGCGAGTCAATGATCATTGCGTTACCGGTCATTGAAAGGGTCGGTATTGAACAGAATGGGTCGATCGTGGCTGTATCGGGGTCGGGAATGAACACCATGTCACTTTTTTCAACAACAGCATAGCCGTAGTTGGAAGCATCAAAACCGATACCGCTCTTCATTGTGTCCTCTGAAAAGTTTTCAGCAGGAATTGTGACATGACGGTACTGACCGTTTATGTCAACCATTTTGAAGTCGACCATCTTGATATCATTTTCTTTTATGATTGCAAGTATGTCTTGAACAGTTTTTGCCATCTTTTACACCTCTTCTGTAATAATAATATAATCAGTATACAACAGTGATTTGTTCTTTGTCAATAACATATCGGAATACCACACAGCAAAGATCTGTTCTCTTTTCGGCTGAGATTTCTCTTAGTGCAAATGTGAAAGTAAAGAGCCCTGACCGCATCAGCATTCGGGGCTCAATATAGAAAAGTCTGAGTTGATATCAGGGGAGAAGTGCTTTTTCCGATATTACAATATCGGCTGTTTTTTCGCTGCTTACATATTCACCGTTGCGGTAAAAAGGCTCTGAGTTGATGCTTACTTCAGCTCCGACAGGCACATAAACAGCAGCCTTTGTTCCTTGCGGTAAAGTAAGGTCGATAATGTAATTCTCCGAGTTCTTTTTGTAGTTCAGCGTAATCAGACCTTTCACGCTCGGAACTGTACAGCTCAGACTGTCGGAAAGAGTGTACTGCGGGTCTATTTTCACCCTTTCATAGCCTGCTTCAAGGGGAGTGATACCTGCAAAATGCTTGCTCATTATAACAAGAGGTCCGCCGCTCCATGCGTGGTTTTTAGTGCCGCGCCATGAGTCCCAGAATTCCCAGAGGGTAGAGTAATCCTCGCTCATCATTTCCTCATACCTACTCTTGATTCTGTCGCTTGCGGCTTCATATTTGTCCATTTTGCAAAGAGCTTCAAGAACGTAGTATTCCATATACGGGCTTGAATTTTCGGTGGTTGTAAGTACGTTTGCAATAGTATCATACTGTTCTTTTTCAGCAAGACCGCATAAAACCGCAAGGGCGTTTGCTCTGTCATCGGGCTTTCTTACGTCTTTGCTCTTGAAGCCGTTCTCTGTCCAAAGAGCTTTGTAGCCCGTTGATATAGTATCTTTTCTTTGAGTAATAAATGCTATGTCCTCATCTTTTCCAAGAAGCTCTGCCATTTGCTCTGTGGCGGAAAGTGCATAGTAAACCCAGGCGTGTTCAATGGCTGTCATATCTGCTTTGTTACCCCAGTCGGCCCAATCCCATGAGCCTTCACGGTGAACAACAAGATTGTTTTCACCTATTTCCCAGAGCTTAAGATATTCGAGCGAAGCATCATAAACCTTTTCTATAAAAGCCTTGTCGCCTGTGTACTCATAGTAGGTGAGAAATCCGACAATACCTGCAAGCTGCTGAACGGGCAGCTCAAAATAGTCGCCGCTTATGGGAACAACGGTCTGAAGTACCTTTGTGTCGTCAATATGAGAGAGCATAGCCTCTACACCTTTTTGATACAGCAGGTAGGAATTGCTGTCCATTGAGTACATCGTCATAATCATTTCGCTTGTGACGTCGCCCCACCACTGCGCTCTTTCTCTGTCGGGACAATCCATGAAATTATCACGCATGGTAACATAGAGCGTGCGCAGTGATTTCTGCCACAGGGAGTTGAGAAATTCATCGTCGCACCTGAAATCACCGCAGAACGAGCTGTCGTATCCCGTTTCGCGGTACATCAGAGAAACAATCTTAACACCTTTAGGGATTTTGTAAGTTATATGCTCGCCGTTAAACCAGCCCAAAGCCTCAAATTCCTGCTCACCCTCTTTTGTTATGTAGGTGCTTGAAACTGCGCCGATTAACGTGTTCTCCGTTGTTATTCTTATCTTTTTGCCCTCGGGCGCTATGATTCTGATGTACGGAGTGATTTGAGCATTGTAGGGGATATCTACGGTTATTTTTTCACCGAAAAGCTTATTTACAGTATAGTTTTCATATTCCTTTGAGTTTTCATATTCTTTAAGACCATAGTCCTTTAAGAACGGTATTCCTCTGGGGTAAAGTCTGCCGTAAACACTTTCACCGCCAACGGCATATTCGGTTGCGTTTTCCCATGAGGAAGCGTCGAAATCCTCACTCAACCAATCGGCAGTATCTTTCCTTGCATCAAAATATATACTGTATTCGGCAAGCCTGTAATTTGGCGGATAGAGAGGGCTGTCAATATAAGCGCTGTTTCTTTTTACTTTCCAGCTTTCGTCGGAAATAATGGTGATATCTTCATTTGCGGCTTCAAAAATAAAACCGCCTTGACCGCTGCCGCTGTATGAATAGCTTGTTTCATCATCCCAGTACCATACCAGCGCACATATTGAGTTTTCTCCCTCCTTAAGGAAAGGCGCAATATCCACGCTGTCGTAATAGCCGCTGTTTTTGTCGGGGCCTCGTTTAACGCTTCCCTCAAAAACTATGTTTTCTCCGTTTATGTAAAGCCAATATTTTGAGTCGGCTGAGATATCGGCAATAAGCTCATCTGGAATTTGGTCAAGCCTTATCTTTTTGTTGAAGCACATCCAGACGTTATTCTCCGTCAGATTGTCCTTGTCCCATATCCATTTTGCCGTCCAATCGTTTTTCTCTTCGGTAGAGATCACACTGTATTCGGGAATACTGTCGGGAATTTCGTAATCGTTTGTATACGGTATCATATCTTTGTCGCCCCAGGAAAAAAGCGAAGAAACAAAAGCCGCCGCAATAGCAAGATAAGATATAATAGTCTGTATAATTCTCATATGTACCTCCGTGATGTTGTCTGTAACGATTTATCTGAAATGAACATTGCATAATTCGATTAAGCCTATTCTATCATAATCTGCCTATAAATTCAAATTATCAGTAAAACAAATACCCTTTGGTGCTTGTTTCGCTTAAAAAAGCAGATTGGTTGATGATAATTTTTAACAAAAACTTGCATGATTTGCATTTTTTCAAAAATCGGATATAATTATAAAACAACTATATTAGAAGTTTTGAAAAATATTGTAACGAGGAGTTATTATGAACGAATCGCAAAAGAAACTGTGTACAGAGCTTTGGAGACAATACTCACCGGGCCTTAGAAATCTCTGTTACGTAAGGCTTGCAGGGCATGATGAGGATGCTGAAGAAATAATATCAGAAGCCTTTTTAAGGCTTTGCAAAAAGATCAAGCAGGACGGTTCAATTGAATATCCGCAGGCGTGGCTGTATGCAACGCTTGACAATCTTATCAAGCAAAAATACCGAGAGCTTAGCAAAGCACAAAATAATGTTTATGCTGTTTCGGATTACGAAGAGGTCAGCCTACCGTATGAGATTGATTTGGTTGATGAAATATTTAATGAAGATTTGCTTGAACAACTGAAGGATAAACTCAAAACGGAATTGAGCGATGAGGAAAAGCAGCTTTTATATTACATAATCGCTGAAAATAAGCCTTACAGCGAAATAGCGCTATTGATGGCAACCAATGAAAACGCTGTTAAACAGCGCAAATACAGGCTGTACAAGAAGATTAAAGAACTGGCAAAACCAAAAAAATAAAAATTTTTCAAAAAAATGCGTTACCTTTTTCAAATTTTGTGATTAATAGTATAGAAGGAGTTCACTATGGCAGATTTGATGGATAGAATTGAAATCCAAAAGCTGATGAAAATACTTGAAGAAAGAGATATTATGTTTACTGTTGAAGACATCCGTGAACTTATGGATGCAGAACTCAGTAAAGATCCCAGCGAGATGGATACGGAGCTTATTGACCTCTGTGTTGCCGCAATAGGAAATCAGTACAGAGCCGGCGGCTATATAAATCCGCCTATGTCACCGGAGGCGGAGGCTGAAATTGACAGCGTTCTTGCCGAGCTGGGCATTGCCGCTGCGTCGGAAGAGCCGTCAGAGGAATTGGCAGAAACTGCTCAAACTCCTGCGCCTGAGCAGCCTCCTGTTCAAAAGCGCAAATTCAAAGCAGGTAAAATTCTTTTGATTGCGGCTGTTGTTGCGCTGCTGTCTGCGGTTGCCGTGCCTGCAGGCGCAAGGTTTTTACCGAGCAAAACCACTGATAAAATTATTGATTTTTGTTATGACCATTTCAAAATTGATCTGCGCGGCGATAAGGCGGCTACTGCGTCAGCAGACAGCGGTGACCTTGTGAACAGCCTTATTCTTGAGAGCTTGCATACGCTCAAATTACCAGAAGTACTGCTTAGCGATGAGTATGAGAAGAGCGCAAGAGTTCAGGAAACCGATTTGATGACAACGATCTATGTGGATTTTAATAGTGTAAGTTCTGAGACATCCGGCAACATGATGATTTCCCAGTACAAGGATGGGAATGTAGAACTTCATAACGGCATCGGTAATGTTTCGGATTTGTATAAGTTTTTCGAGCAGTTGACTGTAAATGATATTGAGGTTCTTGTTTTTGGTGAAAACAGCGAAATATATATCAAATATGTTTATGAGAATACGGAATATGAAGTATTTCTGAATTGTGACTTTGATACGGCTTTGTTAATTGCCGAGTCAATAGAATAACAAACAAAAGGATGATTTAACCATGAAAAAATTTCTTCGCTCAATTTTTGCTCTTTGTCTTGCATTTATTATGCTTGTTCCAACGGCGTTTGCCTCCGAAGCGGATACTCCGCAGTGGTATGATGTTCAGCTAACGGACGAAGAAATAGCTGCGATTTTTGCACTCAACCCTAATAACCCTGCAAATAACAACGATTCCGGCAGAGCTTCAAATTTAATAAGCTTTTATTCTATTGGAATTTCGAAAGACGGAAACACATTGTATGTTGTAGGAAAAACTTCCGGAACAACTCAGGTTGTCTTAACAGGTTTTAAGGAAGTTGTAATTCAGCGCAGAGCAAACAGCAGCGCATCGTGGTCTGATTATATCACTTATGAAGATCTGTATATTGCTGAAGTCGGCTACAACCTTGCCAAGGCTATCACGGTTCCCTCCGGCTATCAGTACCGTGTAACCTGTATACATTATGCAAAGAAAAATATTTTCTCGGTCCAGAAAATCGATAACGTATCTAACATCTTAACCTTCTGATTCTTTTCGCAAATGGGCTCTGCAACTGTATGCCGAGCCCATTTATTTTTTATGTTCCAATACCTTTCAAGCCGTCACTGCGGTTATTTTTATGACTTTTGCGGTGAGGAAAAAGGAGAAAATATATGTTCACGGAAATTTCATACATCAGAGAAGACTATTTGTACACAGCAACCCTTTCAAACGGCGACAGGATAATAGCTTTTTCCGACGGTACAGCCCGTGGTGAAAGCGGCAATAAATATAAAATCATAACCCATCTCGACGAAAATGAAGAAGTTGTTATCGACGGATGGCAACAGGTGTAATAAATAATCCACAAACCTAACTGAATATCAACAGCAAAAACTGCCCGTTGCTTTTATTCTGACTTGCATTTTGACTTGCATTTTTTATATAAAACAATAAAAAACAGCAAAAAGCAGCAAAAAGCAGATAAAAAACTATTTGAATTAGCTTTGAAAAATAAAAGAAAAAAGTGCTCACATTTGGCTCTGCAGAGCCATTTGTAAGCACTTTTTCTTTTGGCAGGGGCAGAAGGACTTGAAGTTGCTTCGCAACCCCTCTTGCGGTGCCCAAAATTCATTACGGCTTGGAGCGCCTATGAATTTTGACCGCTGCGCCATCCTCGCCTTGCTTTATCCGCCACAGGCGGCGCTTCGGCGACGATGCCCGGCACGCGGTTTTGGAGTCGTCACATTTGGTTAAAAAAGTCAAGCAGAACAGGGAAATCCGAGAGTTTCGCCCTAAACTGACAGTTGTTTTGACAGTAGCGTAATGTCATATTATCAAGTAAATGTCATTTACATAAAAATTAGCGCTTCGTACGTACCTTGTATGTAATTTGTACGTAATTGTCTTTTACACTACCATAATTTGAAGATATACTTAATTTTTATAAACTATAATTCATTTGTTGACTATACTTTAGTAGCGTGTTAAAATTTTGGCGGAGGTGTTTTTATGAAAATGCTCAATAAATTTTTTTGTATCGTGCTTTGCTTATGCATAACAGCTTCGGCAACGGTCTTTGCCTCGGCGTCCACGGGTACGGTTTACTATGTTGATTCAATAGCCGGAGATGACTCCAACAGTGGTTTATCGCCCGACAAGGCTTTTAAAACAATCGAAAAAGCTGCTTCGATTTTATATTGCGGTGGAGACAGCGTTCTTTTCAAGGCAGGCGGTGTTTACATAGGTAATTTTGGTGTTATGGGAACTTCCGACGCCTCAAATCCGATAACTATCGGCTCTTATGGTGAGGGTGAGAAGCCTCTGTTTACCTCGTCAAAGGAAAATGATCCCGTTATAGCTCTTTATGATGCTTCGGGTTGGATTATTGAAAACATTGAAATAACTGCACCGAAAGGTACGGGTATTCTCGTTTATTATAGAAATACGTGCGTAAAAGATGTAGTTATACGGAATGTTACTCTTCATGATATACAGAATTATCCTTCAGACAATTACTTTAGCAGCAGTAGGGCTGCAATCCGTCTGATGGGCTCGCCCGTAACTCCGGGTGCTCATCTTGAGAATATAACCGTTGACGGCTGTGAAATATATGACTGCGGTTACGGCATTTTCACGGGAAGTAACTACCCCAATACTCCCGAAACACCGTACAATAAAAATATAATTGTTGAAAACT
>JAZPYF010000060.1:0-13355 GCA_045544055.1 Acutalibacteraceae bacterium
CTGCTCTACCAACTGAGCTATACCCCTATATAAAATATGGTGGGCCATCAGGGACTCGAACCCCGGACCGACCGGTTATGAGCCGGTTGCTCTAACCAACTGAGCTAATGGCCCATATGGCTGCATTTCCAACAGCCTTTGCAGTATATCAAATATTTGTCTGTTTGTCAATCCTTTTTTCAAAAAAACATAGTGTTCTGCTTAGTAATGATTAATTGAATTTTCAATATCTGTGAATTAGCTGATTCTCAGTACAAATTGAAGATGATATTTGTTGTTTTGCTATTGAATTTTAATTATGCTTTTGATATTATTTTATTTGTATATTTTATGTCTATCGACAAAAAGGGGTGTTGGTTTGACAATAGTTGAGTTTTTCGACAGAAACGCTGTAGAAAATATTGTAAGTGCTCTTGTGTGCGCCCCCGAAAGGGTGGTTTTGGTTGGCGATAATGACAAGCGCTTGAAAAGGAATATTGCTTTTTATAAGACAATTGCTCGTAACAGAGGGTTGGAAATTGAGTTTATACCGAAAAAGACAAGCCGCAATGATCTTGCAAAGATTATAAAAGATCTTACCGATATTGTCGAAACATATGACGACTGTGTTTTTGACCTTGAGGGTGGAGAGGAACTTTTCCTTGTAGCAATAGGAATTCTTTACAATACATACAGCGACAGAATTCAGCTTCATAAATTCAACTTCAGCTCCGGTGTTCTGATTGACTGTGATAACGACGGTAATACCTGCGAGACAAATTCTGTTGAGATGACGATTGACGAGGTTGTGCGTGCGGCAGGCGGCAGAGTGCTGACAATTGAAGATGACGGGCAAAAAGGCGAATTCATTTCTGACAACGAGTTTTACAAAGATGTCAGACTGATGTGGGAGATATGTACTGAGGATACTTTGCTGTGGAACAACATGATTACTTCTGTTGCAAAGCTTTATGCTGATTTTAAGACAAGTAATCCGCTTGAGTTTTGTGCGAGCATGGGCGGCGTATCTTCCGTTATTAAGAAGAACAATGTTGAATTTGCCGACTTTATCAGGCTGCTTAAGGAGTTTGATGTGTTTGGCGTTATAAAAGGCTTGTTTTATAACAGCTCTTATCTGTCATTTGAATTTAAGGATTTGCATTGTTTGCGATGTCTCACAATTGCAGGAAAATTGCTTGAGCTGGTGGTTGCGTTTGTTGCTGAAAATGCGTGCGACAATAATGGCAAACCTATCTATAATGATGTCAGATCAGGCGTTTTTATCGACTGGGATTTACAGGATGCTTCGGCGGAAAATATCAGCGTAACCAATGAAGTGGATGTAGTAATGATGAAGGGACTGATCCCGGTTTACATATCGTGTAAAAACGGGTTGTTTAACGTAAATGAGCTATATAAGCTTGCTGTTGTTGCTGAACATTTTGGTGGCAAGTATTCTAAAAAGGCCATTTTTGTTTCAGAGATGATATCGCATGATATAAAGGGTCAGTACATTATGGCTCGTGCCAAAGAAATGGGAATTGTAATTGTTGAAGATGTTGACAGAATGTCAACCAAAGACTTTGAAGAAACAATAGGAAAGATCTGGAGAATAAATATTTAAGGAGTGCGTTATGGATATCAAAAAAAGTGATTTTTTGCTTTATCTACTGAATTCAGCAGAAAATATCAGAAGTGTAAACGGTTTGAATTCTCTTACTGTAGAGTGCTTTGTTTTTTCTTTGACTGAGTATATCGGCAATCTGTCAAAGCACGAGCAGGAAAGTGCAGAATGGATTGGTTACCAAGCGGAATACGAACAGACGCTTGCGGTCTACAAGGAGATGGTTGGTATTGAGCCTGATGCGCTCGGAACTGCTCTTCGTAAGTACCTTGAAAGCGGAAAACCGCTGTCTACCTTGGATATGATTTCGCTCAAAACAGCTATGCTCAGAGTTGAAAGAACAGCTGTTGAGCAAAAGGCAGAAAGAATTACTGCCGGTATGTTGCTCGGTGCAGTGATGAAATCTCCGACCAAGAATCTTATGGCAATTATAGCATCGGTTAAAAATCCTGAACAGTGTTCTGATTCAGCAAAGTTACTTTCTGAGCTTGAATCAATGTTCAGCAGCAGTAAAAAAAGCGGACTTGAGCTTGATAAGGGCGAAACTGCAACAGATGTTTCTTCCGAAACAAGTGCATACGAAGAAAGCGTGGCTGGCGTTGTAAAAAAGGTTAAGGATATCCGTGATAAGCTTCTTGATACTGTTTTCGGTCAGGATAATGCAATCAATGTTTTTGCACGCGGATATTTCCAGTATGAAATGTCTGCCATGACAGACAAAAAGAGAAGAAAGCCCGGCGCAACCTTCCTTTTTGCAGGCCCTCCCGGTGTAGGTAAAACCTATCTTGCCGAAAGTGTCGCATCTCTCCTTAAATTGCCGTATAAACGCTTTGATATGAGCGAGTTTTCCGACAGAGAGGCTGTTACACAGCTTTGCGGCAGTGATCAGGTTTACAAAAATGCTCAGGCAGGTGCATTGACTTCGTTTGTAGATGAGCATCCGAAATGCGTGCTCCTTTTTGATGAAATTGAGAAAGCTCACATTAATGCAATTCATGTCTTCCTTCAGGTTCTTGATGCCGGAAGACTGCGTGACATCTACACTAAGAAAGAAGTTTCTTTTAAGGATGCTATTATTATCTTCACAACTAATGCAGGCAAACAGCTGTACGAAGAGGCTGAAAACGGTAATTTTTCCGCAATCTCAAGAAAAGTTATCCTCAATGCGATTGAAAAAGATACCAATGTTGAAACCGGTGTTCCGTTTTTCCCGCCTGCTTTGTGTTCACGCTTTGCATCCGGCAACGTTGTAATGTTCAACCATATTGATGCTCATGACCTTGCAAATATTGCGAGAAGTGAGATCAGGCGTATCGCAGGTAATCTCGAAAAAGAAATCGGAATTATATGTGACGTTGATGAAAAAGTATATAGCTCAATTATTTTCGGTGAGGGCGGAAGTGCCGATGCCCGTACGGTAAAGGGCAGAGCCGGCAATTTCTTTGATGGCGAATTGTTTGAGCTTCTCCGTCTTGTTGAATCGACAAAAACCGTTACAGGCGCAAGTAAGCTTGAACATATTGAGTTTGATGTTGAACTTCCCGAGAATAATCCGGAAGTAAGTAAGCTGTTTGTAGGCGAAAGTATTGCAAATGTGCTTGTTTTCGGCTCTGCAGAAATCTACAGTCTTTGCAACGCTGATTCTGCTAAATGCAAATTCCTCCATGCCGAAACACTTGAACAGGCTAAGAAGATTATTGAAGACAATGACATCAGCTTTATTATCTGCGACATTTGCTACGGCAGAGTTGAAGGTGGCGAAGGATACCTTAATATAGAGGATATTAACTCAAAGGGAAGAGACTTCTTCCGCTATGCGACTGAGTATTATACAAGTATTCCTCTTTTTGTGCTCAAGGCAAAAGAAGGTCTTTTTACACATGAGGAAGAAATATCTTTCATGAGAAACGGTGCGAGAGATCTTATTGTCTGCGTGGCCGGCTCAACCGATGAGTATGTTGAACGTGTCAACCTTATCTGCGATTCGCTGCATCAGCAGCAGAGCATGATGCATCTTGCAAAGGCAAGCCGCGTTGTTACTTTTGAAACTGCACAGACGGTTTCGGCTGACGGCAAGAGTGCCAGGGTAACTCTTTTTGATTTCCGCCTTAATGTTGCTCTCGATTCGGCTGATATGGCTGATGTTCTGAGCAATATGTCAATGCCTGATGTCCGATTTGATCAGGTTATCGGTGCAGAAGATGCAAAGGATGAGCTGAAGTATTTTGTCGACTATCTTAAGAATCCTAAAAAATACGCCGGCTCCGGAGTTAAGTCTCCCAGAGGTGTTCTTCTTTACGGTCCTCCCGGTACCGGTAAGACTATGCTTGCAAAGGCTGTTGCTGCTGAGTCAGGCGTAACCTTTATTGCCGCTGAGGGTAACCAATTTATTAAAAAGTATGTCGGTGAGGGTGAGGAATCTGTACATAGGCTGTTCAGAACTGCCCGTAAGTATGCTCCATCGGTACTGTTTATTGATGAAATTGATGCAATCGGTAAGGAAAGAAGGGGCGGCGGAGACGGCGGCTCAGATACACGTGAGAGTATTCTTACTGCTTTTCTTACAGAAATGGACGGATTCAAGACCAATACAGATAAGCCTGTTTTTGTGCTTGCCGCTACCAACTTTAATGTTGAGCCCGGTACGGCAAAGAGTCTTGACGAGGCTTTGATGCGCAGGTTTGACAGGCGTGTATACATTGATCTTCCTACTTATGACGAAAGAGTAAGATTCTTCAAGCTTAAGCACAGCACCAATAAGGCTTTCCAGCTCAGCGATAAGGGAATTGAGAATATCGCAATGCGTTCAACCGGTATGAGCCTTGCTGCTCTCGATTCAGTATGTGAGCTTGCTCTGAGAACGGCAATACGTAAGAACAGCCTCGTTGTTAATGATGAGGTGTTTGAGGATGCTTTCGAAACATTCAACAGCGGAGATAAAAAGCAGTGGAGCGATGAAACACTAGAGCGTGTTGCAAGACATGAAGCAGGTCACGCCTTTATCTGTTGGCACGGCGGAGAAATCCCCTCGTATATCACAGTTGTTGCAAGAGGCGACCATGGCGGATATATGCAGCATGCCAACAGAGAGGATAAGGCTATTTTGGTAAGAAAAGAGTTGCTTGCCGATATAAGAACCTCTCTTGGCGGCAGAGCAAGTGAGCTTGTATATTACGGCGAGGAAGGCGGAGTTTCCACAGGCGCTTCGGGCGATCTTATTTCCGCAACCAATACAGCCAAGCGTATGATTTGCAGCTACGGCATGGACAGTGTGCTTGGCCTTGCTGCAATAGACGGTAACACTTTACTCAGTGACGGTATGTCATCACGTGTATACGAGAGAATAAATCAAATAATCAGTGAGCAGATGACAGAGGCGGTAAAAATTATTTCAGAAAACCGCGCAGCTGTTGATATGCTTGTTGAAGTATTGCTTAAGAAGAATCACCTTTCGGGTGATGAAATCGATGCAATTTTCCGCAGCGTTGCTGTTCAGGGATAATTTTAGTTTCATCAAACAGCCTCGGGCGAAAGCCTGAGGTTGTTTTTTGTGGTTCGGATGTGATATAATTTAAGTTGAAAGGGTGATCGTTATGAGAATAATGACTTTTAATATTCAGCACGCATTGGATTATAAAAGGCGGGTTATAGATTATGACCTTTTTGTACGCTCAATCTCTGCGCTTAATCCCGACCTCTGCGGACTTAATGAGGTGCGGGGCAGGGGATGGCTGAAAGGTTACGCCAACCAGACAAAGAAGCTTGCTGACGGGCTCGGTTATTATGGCTATTTCGGCAAAGCGGTAACGCTCGATTTCGGTAACCCCTTCGGCAATGCGGTTGTCAGCCGCTATCCTTTCAAGAGCGTTGAAACATTTATAATCCCCGATCCGCCAAGGGTTGAAGAGGGCTACTATGAAACACGCTGTGTGATAAAGGCTGTAGTTGAGTTTGACGGTAAGGATGTAATGTTTCTGATCTGCCACATGGGTCTTATCCGTGCGGAAAGACTCAATGCGGTTAGGGAGATATGCCGTCTGCTTGATGAAACTGATTTGCCTGCGGTAGTTATGGGTGACTTTAATATTGAGCCCAACGGTGATGAGCTGCGGCCGCTTTATGAGCGTCTTACCGATACCGATGCTACGGGTGATCCTACATTTCCGTCGGATAAGCCGGTAAAGAAAATTGATTATATTTTCTACCGCGGATTAAAATGCACATCGGTTACAACCGTTAACCAAATTATATCCGATCATTTGCCGATAATTGCGGAATTTAATGTAATATAATATATATTACTATTGAAACTTTCTGCTTTTTGTGATATGATAAATCGAATTTGATTTGTGAAAGGAATTTTACAATGCTCAACACAGATAAAACAATGGAAAAAATTGTTGCTCTCTGCAAGGGCAGAGGCTTCATTTTTGCAGGCAGTGAGATTTACGGCGGCCTTGCAAACACATGGGATTACGGCCCTCTCGGTGCAAGAATGAAAAACAATGTCAAGGATGCCTGGAGAAAGAGATTTATTCAGGAACGCAAGAACAGCTATGAGGTTGATGCTGACATTCTTATGCACCCCAGAGTATGGGAAGCAAGCGGTCATGTTGCCAGCTTCTCTGACCCTCTTCTTGACTGTAAAGAGTGTAAGAAGCGTCACAGAGCTGATAATCTTATTGACGATTTCAACCCCGATGCACATGCAGACGGTATGACAAAAGAAGAGATGTTTGAATATATCAAGGCAAACTCAATTCCCTGTCCCCACTGCGGTAAGCACGATTTCACCGCTATCAGAGAATTTAACCTGATGTTCCAGACATTCCGCGGTGTTACAAACGACAGTAAAAACGTAATCTATCTCCGTCCCGAAAACGCTCAGGGTGAGTATGTCAACTACCTCAATGTTCAGCGAACAATGAGAGCAAAGCTTCCCTTCAGCATCGGTCAGATCGGTAAAGCTTTCAGAAATGAAATTACACCCGGTAACTTCACTTTCAGAACAATCGAGTTTGAACAGATGGAGTTCCAGACCTTCTGCAAAGAGGGTACAGATACTGAACTTTATGACTATTTCAAGGAATACGGTCTTAAGTTCTATCAGGATCTCGGCATTGCCGCAGAAAACCTCCGCTTCCACGACCATGAAAAGCTGGCTCACTATGCAAAGGCAGCCTGCGATATCGAATTCCTCTTCCCGTTCGGTTGGGGCGAAGTTAACGGTACCCATAACAGAACCAACTTCGACCTTACAAGACACCAGGAATACAGCGGTCAGAAGATGGATTACCTCGATCCCGAAACAAACGAGAAGTTCATTCCCTTTATCATAGAATCAACCTACGGTCTTGACAGAACCGTTCTTGCTCTTTTGTGTGAGGCTTATGATGAGGAAATCATTGATGCTGAAAAGAACGATATGAGAGTTGTTCTTCACCTCAACCCCGTAATCGCTCCCTTCAAGGCTGCAGTTCTTCCTCTCTCTAAGAAGCTTTCCGGTGATGCTATTAAGGTATACGAAAGGCTTCAGAAGAATTTTATGGTTGACTTTGATGAAACAGGTTCAATCGGCAAGCGTTATCGCAGACAGGACGAAATCGGTACTCCCGTATGTATCACTTTCGATTTTGATTCACTTGAGGATGGTTGCGTAACTGTTCGTGACCGTGACACAATGGAACAGAAGAGAATAAATATCGAAGAGCTTGACGCGTATATCGAAGGTCTGCTTGAGTTCTGATTTGTGACTAAATTAAAAGCTCTGACTTATAAATAAAGTCAGGGCTTTTTCTCTTGAAAAAATTTTTGAAAAAATTTTTTATTTTTTTGTGACCTTTTGCGTTTTGAATTCGTTTTATTTACGGAGGAGCAAAAATGCTTGTTCTTTTTTCGCTCGGTGAATCCGGCGTAAATCTTGCTGAGATATACGACAGATACGCTGATACGCTCTACCGCCTTGCGCTCACTCATCTGGGCTCGCGGGAGGATGCAGAGGATGCGGTGCACGATGTCTTTGCAAAGTATATGAGTGCTTCTCCGTCATTCCGTGACAGTGAGCACGAAAAAGCGTGGTTTATCCGTGTTACTGTAAACAGGTGCCACGATCTTCATCGCCACAAGTCAAAGCGCAACTATGTTGCACTTGAGGCGGCAGAGGATATTGAACATATCCACGAGGATGAGCCCGAAATTGTCGGGGTTGTCCGTTCGTTGCCCGAAAAATACAAATCGGCAATTGTGCTTCATTATCTTGAGGGTTTCTCGGTTGAAGAAACAGCAAAGCTGTTATCGCTTACGGTTTCCGCAGTTAAAATGCGGCTTTCAAGAGGAAGAGATTATATAAAGGAGCTTATCGTAAAGGAGGAAGGCTGATGTTTGACGAAAAATATGTTTCGCAGTATCGTGCAATTGCGGCACCGCCGGAGCTTAAAGAGCGAGTACTCAGCGACGGTAATGTGAGCAGGTCAGTCAAGGTTATCAGCTTTCCCCGAAAGGCTCTGACAGCGGCTGCCTGTGTGGCGGTTGTTGCGGTAAGTATGCTCGCTTTTGTCGGCAATAACGTAAGCGTAAGCCTCAGCCCTGCTGCAGTGGCAGAGAGCAGAAGCTATGATGTCAGTGTTGTTGTTGATATTGATGTAAAAAACAGCGCAGTTGTTAAGGTATCAAACGGCACGCTCAACACTCTTGACGGCAGGAATCTTGATTCAACAGCCGAAATAAACGGCAATACTCAGCTCAGATGGATTGTCGATTTTGAAGAGGATTATGTTTTGACCGTAGAAAGCTCAGGCAAAACAAAGCAGTATTCACTTGTTTTCAATGAACACAGTCAAATGTGGGAACTTGAAAAAATATAACCCCGGCGCAAATAAAAAAATAAAATAAAAAGGAGACTACCAACATGAAAAAACTCATCGCACTCATTCTTGCAGGCGTAATGCTTCTCAGCTTTGCAGCTTGCGGCGGCAACGATGTTGCTGAAGAAACCACCACACAGGCAAACGAAGAAGTAACAGATGCTCCCACAGATGCTCCCGCAGACGATGCTACACAGGCTCCTGCAGGCTCCGACAGTGCTGACGATGCAGCAGCACTCCTCAACAAGGTATGGGCAAAGTTTGCTGACGAAGAGAAGTTCTTCGCAATGGGTGGCCACTTCTCAAACCCCGTTGACGGCGCAGCAGGCAAGTACGATATCGCTATGGTAGAGGACCTTGACGGTTCACTCGGCCTTCCCCAGGCAAACGCAGCTGATATTGACGATGCAGCTTCTCTTATGCACGCTATGAACGCTAACACATTCACAGGCGCTGCTTACCACCTTAAGGACGGCGTTGATGCTTCCGCATTCGCTTCCGCAATCAAGTCACACCTTGCAACAAGACAGTGGATGTGCGGTATCCCCGAGACACTCCTTATCGTCAGCGTTGACGGCTATGTTGTAACAGCATTCGGTGCAAACGATATCGTTTCCAACTTCAAGACAAAGCTTGCAGGTGAGTTTGCATCAGCACAGGTTCTTGTTGAAGAGCCCATCGCATAATTAACCTTAATAATCACATTCTAAAATAATAAAAGCACACACGAAAGGAAGTTTTTCATTATGTTATTTTCGAGTATACCATTTTTGTATTTCTTCCTGCCGTGTGTGCTGCTTTTATATTTTGCTGTCCCGAAGTGCTTGAAAAATACGGTGCTGATGCTTGTCAGCCTTTTCTTTTACGCTTGGGGAGAGCCTAAATATGTCTTTTTAATGGCTGCGACAATACTTGTGAATTACGTCGCAGGTCTGCTGATTGAGCGGTTCAAGGGCAAAAAGCTTTCAAAGGTGTTTATGATAGCTTCTGTTGTGTTCTGTCTGGCTTCACTCGGCTATTTCAAGTATTCCGATTTCTTTATTGAAAACTTCAATGCCGCAACAGGGCTTTCCGTGCCGCTTCTTCGTATAGCTTTGCCTATCGGTATCAGCTTCTATACTTTCCAGATTCTCAGCTATACCATTGATGTTTACCGCGGTGATGTTCCTGCACAGCGCAACCCGATCAATCTTGCGGCTTATGTAACAATGTTCCCTCAGCTTATCGCAGGTCCTATCGTGCGTTACTCCGATATAGCAAAGCAGCTCAATGAGAGAACACACAGCTTTGAAAAATTTTCACTTGGTGTGCGCAGGTTTGTAATAGGCCTTGCAAAGAAGATTCTTATTGCAAACACGCTTGGCGAGCTTTGTGATGTTTTCCGCTCATCAGATGAAAAAGCGGTCCTGTATTATTGGCTTTATGCCGTTGCATTTTCGCTCCATATTTATTTCGATTTCTCCGGCTACAGCGATATGGCAATAGGTCTTGGCAAAATGTTCGGCTTTGATTTCCTTGAGAATTTCAACTATCCCTTTATTTCATCAAGTGCTACGGAATTCTGGCGCAGGTGGCATATGTCGCTCGGCTCATGGTTCAGAGATTATGTCTATATTCCCTTGGGCGGAAACATAGTATCAAAACCGCGTTGGTTTTTCAATATCTTTGTTGTCTGGCTCTTGACCGGTTTCTGGCACGGAGCGGCTTGGAATTTTGTTGTATGGGGTCTGTTCTTCGCAGTGCTGCTCGTGCTTGAAAAGCTGTTCCTGCTCAAATTCCTTGAAAAGACAAAGGTTATTAAACGCATTTATATTGCGCTTGCCGTTCTTATTAGCTTTGTAATTTTCAATGCGGCAGATATGGGTGAGGCGTTCCGATACATCGGCGGAATGTTCGGTGCAGGCTCAATTCCGCTTATAAATGCAGAAATGCTTTACTACCTTAAGAGCTACGGTATCGTGCTTATTCTTGCGGCTGTCGGTTCAACTCCGATTGTCAGGGATACCGCTCTCAGACTCAGCGAAAGCAAGAAGCTCGGTAAAGCCGTTAACGTGCTCGAGCCGATTGTGATAGTTGCGCTGATGATAGTTATGACCGCTTATCTCGTGGACGGCTCGTTCAATCCGTTCCTTTATTTCAGATTTTAAGGGGAGGGGAGAAGAATGAAAACTAAAATTAAAAGTATTATAATGACAGTTGTTTTTACTGTTTTGATTTTCGGCCTTTCTGTCGGTTTCCTGCTCAAGCCAGCGTCGGATTTCTCAATGAGTGAGCGGCGTGCGCTGTTGCAGTTCCCCGATGTGAGCATTGAAAATATTCTTTCCACCAAGTTTATGAGCGACTTTGAGTCATACACGCTTGACCAGTTTCCGCTCAGAGATACATTCCGTACGGTAAAAGCGCTGTTTGCCACCAAGGTGTTCATGCAGCAGGATAACAACGGAATTTATGTCAAAGACGGCTATGCGGCGGCAGTTGAATATCCGCTCAAGGACGATTCAATCACCAATGCTGCTAACCGCTTCAATGCAATAATTGACAGATATCTTACGGAAGAGAATAAGGTTTATCTTAGCATTATTCCCGATAAAAACTACTTCCTATCTAAAACGAGCGGCAGGCTTGCCCTTGACTATGACAAGCTCACAGAGCAGCTCAGGTCGCAGACAAAAGCGCAGAAATATATCGATATTTTCCCGCTGCTCAGCCTTGAGGACTATTACAGGACAGATACCCATTGGAAACAGGAAAACCTTGTTGATGTGGCAGAAAAGCTGCTTTCAGAAATGGATACTCCGTCGGATTTTTCGGGTCTTACCGAAACTGCACTTTCAACTCCGTTTTACGGTGTTTATTACGGTCAGTCATCACTTCCGCTCAAGAGTGAGGAGATCAGATACTTCACGGGCGGATATATTGATTCGCTTTCGGTTTACGATTTTGAACATTCAAAGGATATCGGCGTTTACGATATGGAAAAAGCAAACGGCAAAGATCCTTATGAGATGTATCTTTCCGGTTCAATATCACTGCTTAGCATTGATAACCCCAACGCTGTAACAGATAAAGAGCTTGTGGTTTTCCGTGATTCGTTCGGCAGCAGTATTGCCCCCTTGCTGGCTTCGGGCTACAGTAAGGTAACGGTTGTCGATATACGCTACATCAGCAGCTTTGTGCTGGGAAATTTCGTGGATTTTGAGAATGCAGACATCCTCTTCCTCTACAGCACACTTGTTCTCAATAACAGCGAACTGTTTAAGTAATTAATAATTATAAATAGCACATCGATTCTGCTCTGAACAGCTGAGTCGGTGTGCTTTTTGTTTATGGTGAATAGGTATAAGAAAAGCCCTCGGTTATAACAACCGAGGGTTTGGTGATTATTTGTTGATTATGCTTCTTTGGCAGGGAAGATGATGGAGAAGAAAGTCTTGATTCCTTCAAAATTAGCCTGCATAAGAGCGATGTAAGAATCGAAAATGGTCTTAAGGTGAACCTTGAAGAACCAGATGAAAAGAGAATACTCTGTTGTGGTATCTTCAAGCTTGTCAGCGTCAACCTCGAACATTATAGTTGTCTCTTCGCTTGTTGAAGACTTAGCGAGATTTTCCCAGTTGAAACTTGTCTTTGCATTGAGGCTTGCTTTATCCCATACAACGATTTTGTCTGCATCCTCTTCTGTGCCTGCGAAGTAGATAGAAGATTGTTTAGCTGTAAGTGCCTGAGCATTGAACTTCTCTACACCCTTGCCGATAACAACGCGCTCAAGTTTTGCGCAGTTGGCAAATGCCATATAACCAACCTCTTTAACTGTGTCGGGAATACGGATGCCTGTTACGTTAGCGCAGTTGTAAAATGCATATGCATCTATTTTGGAAACTGTCTTATCGTCAAGCTCTGAGGGAATCTTTGCTTCGCCGTCAAAGGCTTCAGCGTTGTAATCGTGGCAGATAGCGATTGTTCCGTCCTCAAGAACTCTGTAAAGGTATCTGCTGTCGTCTTTGGATACGATGTAGTTGCGGCCGTTAAGGTACTTCCAATTATTGCCTTTATCATCTGTGTATGAATTTTCTTCGCCTGCCCAGCCCTTTGCTTCAGTAGCGGTATCAATCTCATGCTGGTCGAGTGCATATTTTGCTCCGTTGGGGAGCATGGTTTCTTTTTTTGTTTCTTCATCAGCGGCTATTGCAGGAACGCTGAGGCATATCATAGTAGCAATCACAAGCGCGAGTGCTATTACTTTTTTTGTTAAGTTCACTGTTGTTTCCTCCGTTCAATCACTTTGCAGTGTTTGTGTGTAGTAACTTTTTGTTAACCTCCGGGGCTGCTCTGCAAAAGAACAGCCGACCGAAGATTATAACTTTGTTTGTGGTTAATTATGCTGTTTCGCCTTCGCCATCTGTTTCGGGTCTGATACCGAGCTTATACAGAATGTCAAGAACTTCCTGATCAACACCAAGCGATGCGATTGCATCATAAAGATTGATACCACCCTGATCTACGGGAACGAAAAGAAGGGGAATGATACCGGCAACCATTGTAAGAATACCGTTGATCATACCGATAGTTGTAGCGATTTCTGTGAAGAAATCCTTAACGGGGTTAGCAAACTTTTCTTCAAAGGGAGTATAGCGTCTGTGAGGCTCGAGCTTGCTCATTGCACTTTCAAGGGCTGCTACATCTGTGTTAATAGTATCCTGAGAGTTTACATCTGTCATGGTTGATCTGTCAAGTGCTTTTGCATCGTTAAGAGCAGCAACAAAAGAATTCCATGCCAGTGTACCTTCGGGGTAATCCTCAACGCCGTCATCGGGTGTTGTATCTGTATAGAAGTCAGACTCGCGGTAAGTTTCAGCCTTAGCGATCAATGCATCAAGTGCAGTGAAGTC
>JAZPYF010000061.1:0-22093 GCA_045544055.1 Acutalibacteraceae bacterium
TACAATCGCCTTACGGCGAAAGCGGGTTCAAGTCCCGTTATTCAACTCTTTTTCTGACATAAAAAAATGACACCCACCTTTTGGTGGATGTCATTTTTTGGTGCGAGAGACGGGACTTGAACCCGTACGGGATTACCACACGCCCCTCAAACGTGCGCGTCTGCCGATTCCGCCACTCTCGCTCGAACAAGTGACATTATAGCAAAGGCATTTGCAATTGTCAACACTTTTTTCAAAAAAATTTAAGTTTTTTTCAATTGCATTTTTCACAGCCGAATCTGTCATTCATTGCCCCGATTAACGCCGTGATTTTTGTTGAAATGCAACATATTTTTGCACGTGCAAACACAAAATAATTATATATACATATTTGACACAGACATCTCTTTAGTGTATAATAACATCGTATGCATAATACTTAATACATTAAGAAACAGGAGTGAATCTCATGCCACTTGTAACAACAAAAAAGATGTTTGAGGATGCTTATAAGGGCGGCTACGCTGTCGGCGCATTCAACGTTAACAACATGGAAATCATCCAGGGTATCGTTCAGGCCGGCGAAAAGCTCAAGGCTCCCCTCATTCTTCAGGTTTCCGCAGGCGCACGTAAGTACGCTAACCACACTTACCTCGTTAAGCTTGTTGAGGCTGCAAGCGAGACAACAGGTCTCCCCATCGCTCTTCACCTTGACCACGGTCCCGATTTCGAGACCTGCAAGAGCTGTATCGACGGCGGCTTCACATCAGTTATGATCGACGGTTCTCACTTCCCCTACGAGGAAAATATCGCACTCACAAAGAAGGTTGTTGAGTATGCACACGCTCACGGCGTTGTTGTTGAGGGTGAGCTCGGCCAGCTTGCAGGCATTGAGGACGATGTTAACGTAAGCGCTGAGGATGCTTCCTTCACAAAGCCCGAGCAGGTTCAGGATTTCGTTGAGAGAACAGGCGTTGACTCACTTGCTATCGCTATCGGTACAAGCCACGGCGCATACAAGTTCAAGCCCGGCCAGAAGCCCCAGCTCCGCTTCGACATTCTCGAAGAGGTTGGCCAGCGTCTTCCCAACTTCCCGATCGTTCTTCACGGTGCAAGCTCCGTTGTTCCCGAGTTTGTTGAAATCATCAACAAGTTCGGCGGCGCTCTTGATGATGCTATTGGTATTCCCGAAGAGATGCTTCGTCAGTCCGCTACAATGGCTGTTTGTAAGATCAACATCGACTCTGACCTTCGTCTTGCAATGACTGCAGCTATCCGCCAGTACATGGCAGAGAATCCCACTCACTTCGACCCCAGACAGTACCTTGCTCCCGCACGTGCTGCAATCCAGGGTATGGTTGAGCACAAGATCCAGACCGTTCTCGGTTGCGCAGGCAAAGCATAATCGAAAACCCATTCTGAAAAACCTGCGGGCGGCCGTTAAAAGCCGCCCGTATTTTTTAGTTATATTAAGGAGAATAAAATGAAAAAGGTAATAATCTCTACCGACAGCCCTGCAGATATTCCTGCTGCGCTCAGAGAAAAATACGGCATTGAAGTATGTCCGCTCCACGTTATCATTAACGGCGATGACAGGCTCGACGGAGTTAACATAACACCCGACGAAATTTTTGACAATTATAAGCAGACAAAGTCTCTGCCTTCTACCTCTGCAATCCCCGTTGGCGAATACACAGATATATTTGCCGCACTCACTGCAGACGGCTCAAGCGTTGTTCACATTTCGCTCAGCTCAGGCGTTTCGTCAAGCCACAGAAACGCTGTTATTGCAGCCGAAGAATTTGAAAATGTTTACGTTGTGGACAGCCTTCACCTCACAACAGCAATCACACTTTTGATTATCAAGGCGGCTCATATGGCCGAAAGCGGAATGAGCGCAGAAGAAATTGCCAAGGAGCTTGAAGTGCTGCGTGAAAAGGTTGATACCAGCTTTGTGCTTGATAACCTTGAATTTCTCGCAAAGGGCGGACGCTGCTCGGCAGTTGCCGCACTCGGTGCTAACATTCTCGGAATCCGCCCAAGTCTTGAAATGAGAGAGGGCAAGCTCGGAATATGCAAGAAGTACCGCGGAAAAATCGACAAGGTACAGCTTCAGTACTTAACAGAGAGAATTGAAGCACTGGGCGAGGTTGATGACGAGGTCGGCTTCCTCATTCACACCAATGTTGATGCCTCTCAGGCAAAAGCACTTGTCGAAGCCGTAAAGGCAACAGGCAGATTCAAGGAAGTTATCGAGGCTGAAGCCGGCTGTACAATCACAGCACACTGCGGCCCGAACTGTGTCGGATTTGCAGCGATAAAAAAATAAAAAAGCCATCGTTTAGTAACTGTATCAAATACAAACGGTCCAAATGGAGGGGATATGGGGCATCACCTGCACTTTGAAGTAACAAGGCATGGTGAAGTTTGGAGCAATCGTTCGCCAACTCAGTAAATCCATTATGGTTTTATCCGCATATAGAGTTCACGACAGATCAACGCTCTTCTTGGTACGGCATGTATTGGAGCAGCGACACAACCAACGCCAAAATAACAATTAATTAAAATTGAGAAAGAAGGCTTTATTGTGAAAAAATCAACAATTTTATTAATATGTACTATTGGCTTATTATTGATTTTAGTCGGTTGTGCAAGCGACAAGAATAACGACAGCACTTCTCCTTCCTCAAACCACAACCCAACCACTAACGGAATATACGAAACTTCATCTGATACAGAAACCATAGTCGATACAACCACCCAATCAAATAATTCCACTGAATCAAGCCCTTCACAACCCCAACCGATTGGTGGAGGCGACGATGGTTTGGCAGGAATGAAAGCAGATACATACCGCTACAACTACTATAGAGTTACATCTGATTATATTGATATCGTGGGTGCTGAAGCATATTATGAATGGCTAAATGCAAATCCAAATTTGAAAACAAAAGAACTTGATGAAATGCTCATGGTTTCATATATCAAGCATTTCAACATAACCAGAGAGCAATTTGACGAAGCCAGCAAAAAAAGACTTGAACTTTTTGAAGAATTCAATATGGAGCCTAATTTTCCACCTTACCAATACGAAGATAATTATGATTTTGAAAAAGAGTTATATGAAATCTATAACGCCGACATAATTTACACTTTTGACAACGAACTGATAAACGAATATTACGCCAGACCACCCGAACTGATTATCGAAAACGGAACCAATGCTCTTGGCGAAACCGTTGAATAAAAGCTAACAGCCGCTAAACCACAAATGTGATTTGGCGGCTGATTTTATCTATATCAGTTTTTCCAGCAGAGCCTTGCAGCCTGCGTATATATCGCGGTAGCAGGCGGAAAAATCACCGCTGTACCAAGGGTCTGCTACATTTCGTTCTTCGCCTGCAAAGCTCAACAGCTTCGCAATTTTGTTTTCGGGGTCAGAGCCTAAAATCCGCAGCATATTGCGGCGGTTGTTATCGTCCATGCAGACAAGATAATCGTACTTATCATAGTCGCTCTTTGTTAGCTGTACCGCACGCTTACCTTCGCAGGATATACCGTGCTTTTTAAGCTCATCTCTCGCCGGAGGATAAACCGGATTTCCGATTCCGTTGAATATTTCTTCGGTACTTGTGGCACAGGACGCAATCACAAAATCCCCCGCCCTACCGATTTCTGCAACCATTTTCTTCATCACAAACTCTGCCATCGGGCTGCGACAGATATTGCCGTGGCATACAAACATTATTCTTATCATAGTTTACTACTCAAATCTGACAGTTAAAACTAAAATTATTTATTTATAGTTTCATCGCCGACAGGCTCAAGGTAGGCATTATCGCCTGTACCTCTCTGTCTGAAAACCTGATCGCGCGTGGGGTAATACATCGGTGTGACACCCTTTTTGCCGCCTGCAATAATAACCTCAAGAATCGGGATAGCAGGTATTATAAAAGGAATAAAGAAATTCTTTGAATTGGCATTCCAGATTGAGAAAGCAAAGAATGTGCAGTTAACAACAAAGATATCCCACATATTTACATAGTTGCGGATTGACTTGCTCAGCTTTTCGAGCTGACTTCTTGTCATATCCTGGGTTATGGAGCGGCAATCATCAATATTGTCGTTCCTGTTTTCTCTGTAAGCCTCAAGGTTGTAGTAAATACCCCAGCCGTCATTAACAGAGAATGAGAATGTACCGACGGATACGCCCTGTCCCGGAGGCACCTCATATAGACCTACCATCATAGGCTCGTCGGTAAGGTTTTCAACATAAATCCAGGTATGTGCAGAAACAGGAAAAACATACATAGCTGAAAAGAGAGAAGCTCTTGCAACGATTGTGTTCTCGTTCTCTTCGGGTTTATCCTCCGGTTCATCCGCAGGCTCGTCACCGGGTTCGGTTGTACCTTCCCCGTTGTTATCCTCAGGCAGTGTATCGCCTGTTTGTGTTTGTTCCGTTGTTTCTTCTTCCGGCTGATAAGCATAAGCTGTGCTTGTGCCTGCAAATATCATCAAAGCTGCAAGCAAAGCAGAAATCAGTCGTGTTGAAAATTTCTTTTGCATTTTCAAAGCATCTCCTGTTACTTTTATTTTACCGATGTATTTTACTACAACTATACTCAGAATTCAATACTGTAAAAGAAAAAACAGCACAGACACCGCAAAATGTCTGTGCTGTTAAATTTTAAGAGATGATTATTTTGCAGTCTTTCTCTGAACGAACTTGATGACCTCAACGATCGGGATGATGAGGAATGAAAGTCCGAGTGAGATTGCATAAGCCTTTGCATCAAGGTGAGCAAAGCCGAAGATATCTGACAGGAAGTCTATTTCGACAACTGCTGTTGTAAGAACGAACGAGAGAAGCATTGCGCCGTAGAGGAGCATATTGTGGCTGCCCTTGAACATCATTCCTACTGCAGAGCCGCGCTGTGAGCGCATATTGAACGAATGGAAGATCTCACACATAGCCATTGTGAAGAATGCCATTGTCATACCTTCGCTGCTGTCGGGGATGTTTCTGAAAACAAGATGTCCTGTTTCAAGGTACTCACCGATATAGAAAGCGGCGATTGTAAGAATTGAAACGATTACGCCCTGATAGAAGCAGTCAATACCGAGACCGCCGGCAAAAATACCGTCGTGCTTGTTACGGGGCTTTCTTCTCATAATATCTGCCTCGGGACGCTCGGTACCAAGAGCAAGTGCGGGAAGAGAATCGGTAATAAGGTTGATAAAGAGCAGGTGCGGTGCCTGAAGAATTGTGAAATTCATCAGTGAAGCAAAGAAAATTGAGATAACCTCGGAAAGGTTGGAGCCGAGAAGAAACTGAATAGCCTTACGGATATTGTCGTAGATTCTTCTGCCCTCGCCTACTGCAGAAACGATAGTTGCAAAGTTATCGTCTGCAAGAACCATATCTGCAACGTTCTTTGTAACGTCTGTACCTGTAATACCCATACCGACACCGATATCGGCATTTTTAATTGAGGGAGCATCGTTAACGCCGTCGCCTGTCATGGCTGTTACATATCCCTTGCTTCTCCATGCGTTGACGATTCTTGTCTTGTGCTCAGGCTGAACACGTGCATATACGCGGATATTTTCAACGATTCTCTCAAATTCCTCATCGGAATACTTATCAATATCAACACCCATCATAGCCTGAGAATCATCCTCAAGAATGCCGAGCTCACGTGCGATTGCCTTAGCAGTGTTGATATGGTCACCTGTAATCATAATGGGTGTGATACCTGCCTGACGGCACTCAACAATAGAATCCTTGACCTCGGGACGTACAGGGTCAATCATGCCTGTAAGGCCGATGAAAATCATACTGTGCTCGAGTGACTCAGAATCATACACTTCGGGAGCAGCATCGTACATCTTATATGCAACAGCGAAAACTCGAAGAGCCTTGTTGCCCATTCTTGTATTCTCTGCGGCGATACCTGCCTTGATTTCATCTGTCATTTCGACAACCTTGCCGCCAACAAATGCGTGTGTACACTTCTTAAGGATCTCGTCGGGTGCACCCTTTGTGAACTGAGCAAACTGCTCACCTGCCTTGTGGACGGTAGACATCATCTTTCTGCCCGAGTCGAAGGGAACTTCACCGACTCTGGGAGAATTTGCAACGAGCTCAGCCTTATTGAGACCGAGTGATTTTGCATAGTTGATAAGAGCAACCTCATCAGGTTCGCCTGTGCCTTTACCGTCTTCCTCAACCTCTGCATTGGTGCAAAGGCACATTGCTGTAGCAAGTCTCTGCTCATCCTCTGCATAGTGGTCAACAACGGTCATAACGTTCTGTGTAAGAGTACCTGTTTTGTCCGAGCAGATAATCTGTGTACAGCCGAGAGTTTCAACCGCAGTCATTTTTCTGATAATGGCGTTCTTCTTGGACATATTCGTAACGCCCATTGAAAGAACGATTGTCATAACTGCAACGAGGCCTTCGGGAATTGCGGCAACAGCAAGAGCGATAGCGGTAATAAATGAATCAAGCGCAATCGGGAAAAGCTCTGCGCCCTCGGGACCCATAAAGTACTTTGTAATAACGTTAAATGCGAAAATGAAAACGCAAACACCGATAACGAGCTTGGTAAGAACCTTGGAAAGCTGCTCAAGCTTGATTTCAAGCGGAGTTTTGCCCTCTTCTGCAAGAGTGATTGCCGTTGCAATCTTACCCATTTCGGTATCCATACCGGTTGCGGTAACAACAGCCTTACCGCGGCCGTAAACAAGGGTTGAACCCATGTATGCCATATTCTTACGGTCACCCAGAGGAATCTCTTCGCCATCGTTCTTGCCCATAAGAGCCTTGACGAGCTTGGTTACGGGAACAGATTCACCCGTAAGAGCAGCCTCTTCAATCTTCATACTTGCACATTCGAAGATACGGCAGTCGGCAGGGATTGCATCACCTGCATCGAGAAGAACAACGTCACCTACAACAAGATCTTCACTCTTGATGTTTTCAACCTTGCCGTTACGGAGCGTTTTGGTAGTAGCTGCTGACATTTTCTGGAGTGCCTCAACAGCCTTTTCTGCCTTGCTTTCCTGAACAACGCCGAGTATGGCATTGATAAGAACAACAACCAGAATAATTATAGAGTCTGTCGGAGTAGTCCAGCCGCCGTGCTCAATCATTTCCGTTACTGCAGAAATAACCGCAGCAACAAGGAGGATGATAATCATCGGGTCCTTAAGCTGTTTGAGGAATCTTTTGAATGTAGAATCCTTCTTGGCTTCAGCAAGCTTGTTTTTGCCGTTTTGCTCAAGTCTTTTTGCAGCCTCTTCGGAAGTTAAACCTGCTTCGGAGCTCTTCACTTCTTCAAAGACAGCATCTGTTTCTTTGAGGTAGAACTGCATTTTTTCATCTCCTTAAAAAAATTCAGATTTTCCAGAAAAATCAGTATTCACCCACACTTCTAAGGATAATAAAAAAACTCTTACCGCACACCGATGAAAAAACCGCGAGCGGTAAAAGTCTCACTGCTTTAATACATCGGCGAGCCGTAAGGCTGTGATTGACAACCGATGTAACACCTTATGATGCGAGTTACTCCCTTTTACTGTTAACAGGTATTATATAACATTTGGTACGATTTGTAAACAGTTTTCCCTCATTTTTACATTTCATGCAAATTTTACACTTTATTAATTTTTATATATAGTATCTACATAATTATATTCTTGCATTGAGCCTAATGCTGTGATATAATGTCGGTGTATCGGCAATAATCCACGGTTGTTACCAACCGTACATAAATACTTATTTTGGAGGAGCAAAAATGAAAGGAAAATCACTTGTAGCAATCGCTGTAATACTTACTCTCGCAGCTCTTATTTTCGCTGCATGCAACAAACAAAATCCGGATGGCACAGGTCTGTATGTCTATGTTACGGACGGAAACGGCAACACCGTGCTTGATGCAAACGGTCAGCCCAAGACAGAGGAATGGAAGACAAGCGTTGTATATGCAACCAACGCTGACGGTGAAACATACACCAATTCAAGCGGTGAAAAGGTAACGGTAAAGCAGACTAGACCGGTTGTCACCGTATATGTCGAAGAAAGCTACGCCGTTCTCGATTCAAACGGTGAAACCAAGCTTGTGCCCAAAACAACAACGATAGTTGAAGAAGTTACGGATAAAGAAGGTGAAAAGGTCACACAGCCTGTCACCGACAAAGAGGGCGACAACGTGCTTGACGCTGACGGTCAGGTTGTTACAGAGGTTGTAACGGAAATCCGTACCGAAAAAGTAACACACGCTGTACAGATCGATCCTAACGGCAACGTAACCTCCTACAATCCGACCAAGCCCAAAACAACCAAGACTACATCCATTTACGAAAATCCTCTTTACGATCCGCCCGAAACAAAGAAGCCGACCAAGCCTGCTTCAACAGGACCTAAAGAAGAAAAGAACAATGCGGCAAACGATTGGATCAAGCCCATTGACGCTTCTGCCAACGATACAGTTACAAAGGTAAGAACAATCAACTCAAAATCATACATAGTACTCGGCTGCACAGAATCCAAGGACGGTATGTTTGCGTCCTTCGGTAAAACAGGTCTTTACAGCTATGTTTCCAAGTACAATGCTGACGGCGGTCTTGTATGGACATGTCCCGTAGGCTACAAGGGTCACACCAAGCTCCACGATATTGCAATTCTCAAAGACGGCAGCATGATTGCTGTAGGTGAATTAGCAGTAGGCAGCAAATTAGAGGAAGCAGAGATTGAAGAATGCAAAAAAACACTCGGCTTCACACCCGATTCGGTATACGAAGCAATAATTGCAAAAATTTCCGCTGACGGTCAGCTTCTCTGGATTAAGAACTACGGCGGTTCAACAACAGAATACTTCAAGTGCGTTACCGCTACACCTGACGGTGGCTTTGTTGCAGCCGGCAGATTCAGAGCGGCAGACGGTGACTTTGCTTCGCTTGCTCTCACCAGCTATTCTCCCGTATTTGCAAAGTTTGATGCAAGCGGCAAAATTGAATGGAGCAATGTTTTCACCGGCAACGGTGCAGATGCTGTGAACGCAGTTGCAACCGATGCGGCAGGCAATATTTACGGTGCTTGCCAGATCATTTCAAGCGACGGTGACGGCAAGGGCAACCACGGCAGCGCAGATATCGGTATCATCAAGCTTTCCCCCTCCGGCAGCAAGCTTTGGGTCAAGATGTTCGGCGGCAGCAAGAGCGATATCGTCAACGATATTTATGCAGGCGCATCCGGCTGTGTATTCGCAGGAAGCTACACCTCAAGAGACGGTGACTTCACGCTCAACAGAGGCGGTAAGGATGCGTTCATCGGCTACTGCGATGTTGACGGTAATCTCAAGTGGATCAGAACCTACGGCGGTCTTAAGAACGATACATTCAACGCTGTAGCTCCTACAAAGTTCGGATATGCCGCTGTCGGCTCAAGTGATTCCGAAAACCGTGATTTTGAAACTGTCGGCAACAAGGGTAAGGTTGATGCATTTATTATGTCCATCAATTTCGCCGGCACACTCAAGCATGTAAAAGATATTGCCGGAACAGATAACGAAAGCGCAAACTCAATCTGCAGACTTGACGAGCAGACATATATCGTCGGCGGTGAAACATATTCACCCAACGGTCATTTCTCCTCATTCGGTACAAAGAAAGCTGCCGGCTGGTACGGCAAGTACTACATCCGCTGAAAACAGATTCGGAGATGAACGGTATAATGAATACAAACCCGAATAAAATTATAACAGTAATTGCATTAACTGCTGTGCTCTGTTCTGCGATGTGTGCCTGTGGCACAACAGAGCAGAAAGAACCCGACTCCACAACAGAGCCGACAACAGTATATACCGAAACTACTCAGCAAAGTGTAACAGAGGAAACGGCAACTCTGCCTGAAGAAATAACCACGGCAGAGCCTGCAACGCAGGAACCTTCTTCAAACCCGGTTTCGCCCTCCAAGCCCTCTGCTCCGCAGAAGCCAACAGCACCTGCAACAACCGTTACCGAGGCTGAAACAACATTAAAGGCGCCTAAGGAAACAACCACCAGGCATTCAAATGCCATTGCAAACGCATTTATAACCGCAGATCAGATTCTTTCCTACCGTCTTATTTCAAAAGACGAAATAAACAATGTAGCGTCTGAAATTGCTGACAGCACGGAAATTTACTATGTACGCCTGCAGGACGGTACAAAAACCTACTATATGGCAGTTGATCTGCAGACCGCACAGGCAATTGCGCTGAGCAACCCCGCAGTGCTTCGTGAGCTTTGCAGACAGCTTGATGCAAAGCAGACAGAAATGGCTGACGGCAGCGAAGGCGATTATGTACTCATGGACTACACTCACCTTGTGGGCGAGCTTGAGGTGCATTTCCTCGGCTATCTTTTAACGGGAGCGCTCGGTGCTGATGACGGAGTACTTGCCTCATTCTACCGTTCATGCAAGGTTGCCGACCTAAATATTGATGAGGGTCGCTTAGGTCCGATAATCGATATCATCGGAGTAATATACGGATAAGAGCCTTGGTTTTTACAAATAATATCAATTAAAAATAAATTTGCGGAGGTCATCAATATGAACAACATCCACGAGCTTTACGAACTCTGGCAAAAGAACGCTGTACTCGACAGCGACCTTACCGATGAGCTCAAGGCTATCGAAGGCAACGAAGAGGAAATTCTTGACAGATTCTACAAGACGCTTGAATTCGGCACAGGCGGTCTGCGCGGTGTTATCGGTGCAGGCACAAACAGAATGAACATCTACACAGTAGCACAGGCAACTCAGGGTCTTGCCAACTACCTCAACGAGGCTTTTGAAAACCCGAGCGTTGCAATCGGCTACGATTCACGTATCAAATCAGATATGTTTGCAAGAGAGGCAGCAGGCGTACTTGCCGCAAACGGAATCAAGGTCTATATTTTCCCGACTCTTGTTCCCACACCCATGCTCTCCTTTGCAGTACGCAGGCTCGGCTGCAGCTCGGGTATTGTTATAACTGCAAGCCACAATCCCTCTAAGTACAACGGCTACAAGTGCTACGCTCCTGACGGCTATCAGATGACTGACGAAGCTGCCGCAAGAACACTTGAATACATCAACAACATTGATATTTTCACCGATGTAAAGCGTATGGATTTTGAAGATGCGCTTGCAGAGGATATGGTAGACTATATCGAGGGCTGGCTTCTCAACGAGTTTTACGATTGCTGTGATGCTCAGCGCCTTGATAAAGACATCTGCAAAAACAGCGGTCTCAAGGTTATCTACACTCCCCTCAACGGCACAGGCAACCGTCCTGTCCGCACGATGCTTGAAAGACTCGGTCTTGATGAGGTAAGAATAGTAGCTGAGCAGGAAAATCCCGACGGCAGATTTCCCACCTGTCCTTTCCCCAACCCCGAAATCGCACAGGTTTTCGAGCTTGCAATCGAGATGACAAAGGAATTCCCTGCTGACCTTCTTCTCGCAACCGACCCCGATTGTGACCGTGTAGGTATTGCCGTAAGACACAACGGTGAATACAAGCTCATGACAGGTAACGAAGTCGGCGTTATGCTTTGCGAATATGTTCTCTCACGCCGCAAGGCAATGGGTACTCTTCCCGAAAACCCAATTGTTATCAAATCATTTGTTACAACCGACCTTGCTCAGGCAGTTGCAGACAAATACGGAGCAGAGGTGAAAAACACTCTCACAGGCTTCAAGTATATCGGCGAAATTATCAGCCAGCTTGATGAAGCAGGTGAAGCTGACCGCTATATTCTCGGTATGGAGGAAAGCTACGGCTACCTCTTCGGCTCTCATGCAAGAGATAAGGACGCTGTCGTTTCCTCAACAATGATTGTTGAAATGGCCGCTTACTACAAATCTCAGGGTAAGGACCTCGTTGAAGTAATGGAGGATATTTACGCTGAGCACGGCATGTATATCAACACTCTTTCCAACTTCTCATTTGAAGGTGCCAGCGGCATGGAGAAGATGAAGAACATGATGAACGATATGCGCACAAATCCGCCCAAGAGCTTTGCAGGTCTTGAAGTTATCGGTGTATCCGACTATCTTACAAGCGTTGCACTCAACACAGTTACAGGCGAAACTTCTGCAATCGACCTGCCCAAGTCAAACGTGCTTCAGTATAAGCTTCCCGGCAACAGCTGCGCAATCGTACGTCCCTCCGGCACAGAGCCGAAAATCAAGGTTTATATCACAGCTTGTGCCGCTGACCGTGAAAAAGCTACCGCTCTTGCTGACAGCATTATTGCTGACATGAAGAAGGCACTCGGCGTATAAAATGCTGTTTTACCGTCGGAGCCGTACTCCGGCTCCGACGGATTACCGTAGAAAGAGGAAGATAAAATGAATCAGAAAGTAATAAGAATAATTGCACTTGTACTCGCTCTCCTTATCGTAGGCAGCGTTTTCCTTGCAGCGATCACAAGCGTTGCCGCTGCTGATGCCGCTGTTCTCTCAGCACAGATTCCCGACACAGGCTCCGACGGTGTACCCAAGGCACCTATAATCATTGGTGCGGTTGCCGTAGTTCTTGCAGTAGCCTGTGTTCTTATACCTAAGTTTGCTAAGAAATAATAAGGGGAAATCAAATTGAAAAAACACGGCAAAACTCAACTTCGATTTGATACAGCGAAAAACGTACGCTCAATGCGCCTTAAGCGCTTTGCTGCGGCGTTTTCCTGTTTTTTTGTCCTGCTTGGCAGCATATCCTTTCTTCTTCTGTTAAGGCACTACGATTTCAATCTTTCCGCAATATCCAAGCCTCCGCAGGAACAAACCACCGTTGAGGAAACAACTGTCCCTCCCGCGCCAAAGGTCGAGGGAGTGCGCAATTATCTTCTTGCCTGTACATCCGATTCGGGCGATAAGGTACGCTTTGTCGCGATTGTCACAGCAGATATGGACAACCGTGACCTCAGCGTGACCGTTCTCAACCCCAAGTCAAGTGTTTCCGCAGCAGGCTGTACAGGTACATTCGAGCAGCATTTCAGCTACGGCGGCAGTAATCAGCTTGCGCTTGCCGCCGAGCAGATGAGCGGAATAAAAATCGACAAATATATTCGCAGCACAGACAGTAAATTCAAGTCCATAATTAACTATGTAGGCGGAATTGAAGTTACTGTTGAAAAAGCAATTGATATACGCACAGCAGACCTTACCGCCATCATCGGCGCAGGTGAGCAGACAATGACGGGCGACACAATGCTCAAATATATGCGCACCTTTGAGGATCAGCCTCAGAAGCAGGCAGAGCTTATTGCCGATATGATTGAGCAAAAGCTCACTTCATCATATCTCGCAAAAGCGGATAACTACTACAAACGAATCATCAACCTTGCCGACAGCAATATATCGGTTGTTGACTTTGCAGAGATGAAGCGCAGCTTTGAGGCATTGCTTTATGACTCAGAGCGTATAAGTGTAACCGTTAAGTAAAATGATAAAAAAACTATTCAAGGCGCTGACAGGTGCCGCAATATTTGCTGCCTGTGCACTGGTGATAATGTCGGTGCTGAACAGAGCAACCGAAGAAAAAGAGTTTCCTGTCGGCAGCTATACCGATTACTATTACATTACGCTCGATGAAGAGCAAAAGCAGGCATATACTGCGGTAAGGGAAGAAATACTTTCCTTCCCTACAAGAATAGAAACACCTGTGCTGGACAAAGAACAGCTGGAAGAAGTGCTGAATGCAATAATCTACGATAACCCGATGCTGTTTATGTTCAACACCTGCTCGCTTGAGATAAGAGGAAACCGTGCATTCTTCAAACCCGAATACACTTTAGGTAAAGAAGAATATATTGCTCAGGCTGAAAGAATTAACACTATTGTTGATTCACTCCAAGATGGATTGCCCGAAGATGAGTTTGAAGCTGAGCTTTATCTGCACGATTATATAGTCAACACCTGCACCTACAGCGACACTGAGGATGAAGCGGAAAATACGGTTGCAGGCGTGCTTCTCAACTCGTCGGCAAAATGCTCGGGCTATGCAAAAGCACTCAAATTACTACTTAACAGTGCAGGAATTGAATCCGTACTTATCAGAGGCACAGCAACGGATTATGACGGAAATTCGCAGAGCCATATGTGGAACGCCGTAAAAATCAAAGGCAGCTGGTGCTACACAGATGCAACCTGGGATGACCCTGTGAGCGACAACGGCGATATAATCTGCAGACATACATTTTTTAATATGACTGAGGAAATGCTGTGCCGCACCCACAGCGAATTTGAATTCGGCTATGAGTGTAACAACCCATCATTATATTATTACATTATATATGGGGCTTATTTCGATTCTGTTGACAGCGGGCTGACAGCCGCACTTGCCGACAGAATTATTCAAGCTGCAAACACAGGTAAAAACTCAACAGAGCTGATGTTTTCGTCAACAGACATAATGAACAAAGCAAAAGTATTCCTTATTGACCAAAACAAGGTATACCGAGCACTCGAAACAGCAAAGCTCAAATCATCAATACCGTTTGACACCACATCGGTACGGTATTCGACAGACAGTAACGCAAACATACTCACTATTTATTTTTATACAAAGGACTGATTTCATGGACAGACAGCGCATTGAAGCAGCAGTCAGAGAAATCCTCATCGCAATAGGTGAAGACCCCGACAGAGAAGGGCTTATCGAAACACCTAACCGTGTTGCAAGAATGTACGAGGAGATATATTCGGGACTTGAGGAAGACCCGACAAAGCACCTCAAAATATTCAACGAGGATAATAATGATGAAATGGTTGTCGTTCGTGATATTCCGCTTTATTCGATTTGTGAGCACCACCTTATCCCCTTTATCGGCAAGGCTCATATCGCTTATATTCCCGGCAACGGCAGAGTTATAGGGCTTTCAAAGCTTGCAAGAATTGTAAACTGCTTTGCAAAGCGACCTCAGCTTCAGGAAAGACTCACCGCTCAGGTTGCAGATTTTCTTGACGAGCATCTTCAGCCGCAGGGCGTTGCCGTTGTTGTTGAGGCAGAGCATCTTTGCATGACTATGCGTGGCGCACGTGCCTCGGGCAGCCAGACCCGTACCTCCGCAATGAGAGGAATTATGAGAAGTGACGCAAGGACAAGGGCTGAAGCTCTTTCCCTGCTTTCGGGCAACAGATAAGACTATGATATTCAGAACAAAAAGATACACGCTTGATCTGAGCGAGCCAAAGGTAATGGCTGTAATCAACCTCACTCCCGACTCATTTTTTGATGCAAGCCGCTTTGATATAAAAAGTGCGGTTGCTCACGCTGAGCGTGCCTGCAAAGCAGGTGCCGCAATAATCGACCTCGGCGCTCAGTCAACCGCACCTAACAGCAAGCCGATAAGCGAATCGGACGAGCTTGAAAGGCTGATAGAGCCGCTCAGAGCTGTGCGCAAGGCTGTTGACATACCAATCAGCGTTGATACATATTATCCTGCCGTTGCTAAGGCAGCACTTGAAAACGGCGCAGACATAATAAATGATGTCAGCGGAAAAGCAGACGGAGTAATGTCAGCTGTTGCCGTAAAATACGGCGCAGGGCATATAATTATGCACACTGGCGGTCTGCAAAGCAATGCTGCACGCCGGGACAGCACAGACATAATTACACTTGTTAACCGTTTTTTTGAGTGTTCGGTACGCGCCGCAGCGAAAGCAGGACTTAAAAGAGAAAGTATATGCCTTGATCCCGGAATAGGCTTCGGCAAAAGCCGTGAGGACGATCTTAGAATCATTTCTCACTACTCACACCTTGAAACACTCGGCTGTGCAGCTCTTGTCGGCCTTTCACGCAAAAGAGTTACAAGGCTTTGCGGCGACGCACTTACAGGCACCGTGATTGCAAATGCAGAATGCATTCTCAGCGGTGCTGACATAATAAGAGTTCACGATGTTGAGCAAGGTATTGCCACCGTAAAAATGGCTGCATTGCTCACGAAAGGTACAGACAATGGATAAAATCATAATCGACTCACTTAAAATATTCGCGTACCACGGTGTTAACCCTGAGGAAACCGCTATGGGACAGTGGTTTATACTGGATATTGAAGCTGTCGCTGACCTTGCAAAAGCCTGTGTGAGTGACGAGCTTTACAACACCGTAAGCTATGCCGCAATAATAAAAACGGTAAAACGCACCATAACAGAAAAAAATTGTAAATTGCTCGAGCATGCGGCTGAACGCACGGCAAATGCAATACTTGCGGAATACCCGCAGATAAATTCCGTTAAAATCAGGCTGAAAAAGCCCGATGCGCCTATCAAAGCAGATTTCGGCTATGTTGCCGTAGAAATTGAGAGGGAAAGAAATTGAGTACAGTTGTAATCGGCCTTGGAACTAACCTTGGCGACAAACGAAAGAATCTTAACACAGCGGTACATGCTCTGTCGCTCCTTCCGCAGACAAGAGTAATCAAAGCCTCCTGTGTATATCAAACAAAGCCCGTCGGCTTTGCTGACCAGGACGATTTTCTTAACGCTAATATCCTCATCGAAACAGAGCTTTCACCCCACGCCGTACTCGGTGCTTGTCTTGGAATTGAAGCATCAATGGGCAGAGTACGTCTGCACAAAAACGGTCCGAGAATAATCGATATTGATGTGCTTCTTTATGAAAGCTATTTCTCCGACAGCTTTGAGCTTACACTCCCCCACCCCAGAATAAAAGAGCGTGCTTTTGTTATGGTTCCTCTGCTTGACCTCTACCCCTCAGGCAGAGCACCGGGGCTCTATTTCCTGCCCAACCTCAAGGAGCTGAGCGATCAGGGCGTTGAAAAAACAGACTTTGAAATACTTATACCTTAATCAAGTGTTAACTTGATTGTTACTTTAGACAGTAAACAACAGTTCTTTTTATGCAAAATGCACTAATTAAGTACATAAAATTGTCCAAATCATAAATATATTAAAGAAAAGTAAAAAAATATTTGACTAAATTATGAACGTTTGATATACTGTTTATGATACTTTGGTTTTACTATATTTTTTGAAAGGAGTCCACAATGAAAAAGAATATCATTATCTACATTGTTGCAGGCGCAGTTGTGCTTGCAGGCCTTGCAACAGCCGGTGTATTTGCTTACAAAAAGCTCGGTAACAACCCCGGCGAAACAACAGAACCCACACTTAATTACGGTGAAGACCAGACAGATATCGGTATAAACGGTTATCCGATTATCGAAACACCTTCTGAAGAATTCATCACAAACGAAAACGGTGAAATCATCGAATACAGAACAGACGAAGAAGGCAGCACCTACGAAGTCGTTCTTGAAACAAACACTAACGGTGAAGTTGTTACAAACGAAAGCGGCGAAAAGGTTACAGTCAACAAACCCAACGTTGTTGTTACCAAGCCGAATGCCACAACCAAGCCCAACAAGAAGCCCAATGCTACCGCAACACCCAACAAGAAGCCCTCAAACGGCAACACAGGTCTTAGCGGCGGTAACACAGTTCAGCAGAATCCCGACGGCTCACAGAGCATTGTCAAGCCCGACGGTTCAATCGCTCTGAGCTATTCATACAGCCCCGTAGGCAACTACTTCTACACAGACGACGATCCTTGGCAGAGAAACTTCGGTTTCAACCGCCTTTACGATATCGGTGCAGTATTCACCGTTATGTACCTTGATACTTTCCATGTCTACTATAACCACGGCGGTTATGATTGGATGGTCCAGTTCTGGAAAGGTCAATACGGTCTGCTCTTCCTCGGCGGTGAAATAGGTCTCTACTATAAGGATCCCAACAAGACAACTCCTCACTACAATTGTGCTGAGAAGGGCATGGAAATCAACATGCAGATGACTGTTCTCCGTGAGGGCTACGGTGAGCTCTTCACACGTCCCTATGCACCTCACTGGTGGACAACAGCATTTGTTCCCGGCAAGCTCAAGAAGTTCTCCGACCGTACAGAGCTCACTATGATAGCAAAGCTCGAATTCAAGACTGAAGAAGAGCGCGCAAAGTTCTGTAAGGCTCTTGAAAAGATTACTGATGTTGACGGAAACCGCTTCCAGTATGTCAGCCAGATTTCCAAGAACAGACCCGAGCAGTACACATACAATGGCAAAACTGTTGACCTTGTATGGCGTTACCTTGATGAGGACAGAGTAACACCGCTCAAGCCGATTGCAACAACAACCACAAAGCCGGTTGAAAAGCCGACAGAAAAACCGACAGAGAAGCCGACAGAGAAGCCCGTTGAGACAACAACAGAAACTCCCGTAGTAACAGATCCCCCCATTGTTGCACCGACAGAAGCTCCTCAGGTCACCACTCCCGACGCATAATTATAAAAGTAACGAAGCCGACTCAGTGTTATACTGAGTCGGCTTTTTGATTAGCTGTACATTCTTGTAATGCTTTTTCTGAGTTCACTTGCAGCTTCTGATGCACCCTTGCTGATATCACCAACAATGCTGCTCATTTCATTTTTTGTCTCATTCTTTTCTGAATAAGCTGAGGTCGGTGCCGATGTGCCGTTGTTCTCTGTTGTAATTTTGCCGTCCTCTGCCTTACCGCAAGCGGCAAAGACAACAGAAAAAACAACCATCAGCATACCAAGCGATGCTGCCTTGATTTTCATATATCAAACCCTCTTCCTCAAAGATCATCCGCATCCTGCTCAGGAACAGGGTCATCGGCGTCATAGGGTGTTCCGCGGTAGCTGCCCAGAACATCAAACGGGGCACTCTCTGCCGATGTTTCCCAAAGCGAGACCATGCTTTCAACAATATGCTTATTCTTGTTGAATTTGGTTCTTCTGTCGTTTTTATCGTATAGCACTATAAAACTCCTCTCAATGAAAAGCAACCGTTACAAGGGCCGTAATTACAGCCCCTGCGCCTGCCGCCGCAACAAGTGAAGCCGCAAGGCGGATTTTGCTGCGTATCAGCTTTGTCATCGGCGGTTTATCAGCCTTTCCTGCGATCGCATTCGCACGTTCGCGCAGCTTGCCCTCGCTCACACTGACACACTCCGGCTTGACAAAAAACATAACACGCTCAAAATATTCGCAATCCGTTTCACTTATCTCAATAACCTGCCTGTTGACGCCTCTCAGCATTTCCTGTTCCCTTCCTTGACTTTGCCTTATTTTCGGTCTGACGCAGAGATATTTTTAGCATTTTTTATCACTGTTATTCACCTGTTCTGAAACTGTAAAACTTTTCAACATTTACAGTTTGTATAGTGAAAATCATTTGTTCGATGTGGAAAACTCTGTGGAAAATGTGAAAAAGCCGCCCTAAACCGGTAGTTTTCCACCGAAACTGAATGGGAAAAGGCATTTTCTTTACACTTTGTCAATTAACGGAAAGTTTTTTACACTTTACCGAATATGTTAAAAAAGCCAAAATTTTGTTGAACTTTTTTCTGTTTTGTCATAAAACCGAAACAATGTACTTTTATAATATAAGAATAATATTATTCTACGGAGTTTAAATTTGATGATTGTAAAAGCAAATGACAACCATATAGCGATAAACGATTTCGGAAGTTTTAACCTTGGTTTGAGCGTTGATTGCGGTCAGGCTTTCCGATGGTCGCAGGATGAAGAAGGCTTCTGGCACGGAATAGTAGGCAATAAATATCTGAAGGCAATTCAGCGAGAAAACGAGCTTACGCTCTACACAACCGAGCAGGATTTTGAGGAGCTTTGGAAGAACTACTTTGACCTTGGAACAGACTATGATTCGGTATGCCACAGGCTCAGCAGCGACAAAAGCCTTAAAACAGCAATCGAATGCTATCCCGGTATTCATATTCTCAGACAGGAACCTTGGGAAGCTCTTTGTTCATTTATCATTTCTCAAAATAATAACATCCCTCGTATCAAAGGAATAATCAACCGCCTGTGTGAGCAATACGGCGAAAAGATTGATGGCGGCTTCACCTTCCCTTCTGCTGAGAGACTCGCTTCGCTTGAGCCTGAAGACCTTGCTCCACTGCGTGCAGGCTTCAGAGCTAAATACATCATCGACGCCGCCCGAAAGGTTGCAGGCAAGGAAGTTGATTTTGAAAAAATCGAAACATCCCCGATAGAATTCGGCAGAGAAGAGCTGCAGAAAATTCTCGGAGTAGGTGCAAAGGTAGCTGAGTGCACTCTGCTCTACGGCTTTTATAAAACGGATGCTTTTCCCGTTGATGTATGGGTAAGAAGAATTATGGAAGAAATGTATCCACAAGGCTTTCCGAGCTGTGCCGACGGCATTAAAGGCATAGCCCAGCAGTATTTATTCCATTGGAGAAGAACACAATTTAATTAACAAATTCTAGATTTTTGTACTTGAGTACAAAAAACACTTTACAAATTAAAATTATAAGCATATAATTATTATCATACTAACGGCAGGTGTGAAATGGAACAGAAAAAACGAATCGGAAAAAAAGAACAGACTCACAACACAATTATGCACAGTGCAAAGGTTCTTTTTGAACTGCACGGAATACACAATGTTACAATCGAACAGATTGCCGAAACGGCAGGAATTTCCCGATCAACCTTCTTTTCTCATTTTGACTCGGTTGACAGCCTGCTATCCGAAATTGCAGACCGTGAAATTGATGACATTTTTACAGCCGTTGAAAAAAACGAGGACGGTCTGAGCGTATCTGCTCTTTTCCGTCAGCTTACAGCGGACACATATCCCTACCCCTACCTCACGGCTGAGCTCTTTATGCACAGCCTGCTTTCTGACGGTGAAAGCTCTGTTGCCAAGGTTGACCATTTTATGCGCGAGGAAATAGAGCGCAAGGGCTATGAAAAGGCACTGAAGCATTTCAGCTCAAAGGATATTTCCGCATTTATTTTAGGAGCTTATTTCGGTCTGATTTTTCAAAAATTCATGAACGATGAACCTTTTGAAGACCCATCCGAAACAAACGATAAAATTCAAAAACTAATAAATTTTATTAAGAACCAGGAGGAATCACAATGAGCAACGGTTATGCAATCAGCAGCTGGCAGGATGCAAAGACTATCTATGCCAAGCTCGCAAAGCTTACATCTCAGCCCATCTACAGCGTATCTGACGAAGAGCTGAAGAGCGTCCTTGAGCACTTTGAAACAAAGTGTGCAAAATCCAAGGAAATCACAACGGAAGCAAAGAAGTTCATCCCCGGCGGTGTTCAGCACAACCTCGCCTTCAACTATCCCTTCCCCATCTGTGTTACCAAGGCTGAGGGTGCTTACCTCTACGATATCGACGGTAACCAGTACATCGACTTCCTTCAGGCAGGCGGCCCCACAATCCTCGGCAGCAACTATGCTCCCGTACGTGAGAAGGTTATTGAGCTTATCAATACCTGCGGCCCCGTAACAGGCCTTTTCCACGAGGGCGAGCTCCTTCTTGCAAAGGAAATCAATAAGCATATGCCCAATGTCGAGATGTTCCGTATGCTTGGCTCAGGTACAGAATCCGTTATGGCTGCTATCCGTGTAGCACGTAACGCAACAAAGGCAAAGAGAATCATCAAGGTTGGCGGTGCTTACCACGGCTGGTCCGATCAGATGGTTTACGGTCTTAAAATCCCCGGAAGCCGTCAGTTCCTTGAATCACACGGTATTCCCAGCGGTGCATACAGCACAACAGACGAGGTCAGACCCAATGACCTTGATATGCTTGAAAAAATGCTCAAGCTCAACAAGATGCGCGGCGGCACAGCTGCAGTTATCGTTGAGCCTGTCGGTCCCGAAAGCGGCACACGTCCGATTGATAAGGACTACAACAAGGGCGTTCGCGCACTTTGCGACAAGTACGGCTGTCTCTTCATCTTCGATGAGGTTGTTACAGGTTTCCGTGTCGGTCTCGGCGGCGCACAGGGCTACTTTGACGTTGTACCGGATCTCACAATCTTCGGTAAGGTCGTTGCAGGCGGCTATCCGTCAGCAGGCGGCGTAGGCGGTAAGAAAGAATTTGTCAGCGGCATGGCAGCAGGTGTAGGCACAATGATGAAGCGTGCTTATGTCGGCGGCACTCTTGCAGCTAACCCGCTTTCATCCTATGCAGGCTACTGCGCAATTCAGGAAATCGAAAAGACAGACGCTTGCGTCAAGGCAGGTCAGGCAGG
>JAZPYF010000062.1:0-14338 GCA_045544055.1 Acutalibacteraceae bacterium
GGCTTCCAAGGCTTCCAACATCGGTCAGGTTGCACAGTTCGCAGCAGCAGGTAAGGCAATCGGCAAGAAGAATCTCGCTGAGATCGCTATGTCCTACGGTTACGTTTACGTTGCACAGATCGCTATGGGCGCAGATATGAACCAGACTCTCAAGGCTCTTGCAGAGGCTGAGGCATATCCCGGACCTTCAATCATCATTGCATACGCTCCCTGTGAGATGCACAGCATCAAGGGCGGTATGGTTAACTGCCAGAACGAAATGAAGAAGGCTGTTGACTGCGGTTACTGGAACATGTTCCGTTACAACCCCGCACTCAAGGCTGAGGGTAAGAATCCCTTCACAATTGATTCCAAGCCTGCAACAGGCAGCTATCGTGACTTCATTCTCGGCGAGGCTCGTTACTCATCACTTACACGTTCCTTCCCCGAGCGTGCTGAAGAGCTCTTTGCACAGGCTGAAAAGGCATCTGTCGACAGATACGATCACCTTCTCAGACTTAAGGATCTCTATGCTCCTGCTGAATAATGCAGTAATTAACACTTGCATTTTTGAAATTGTGTGATACAATTAACTCATAAAAATCTGAAGAGGAGGATTATCACCATGGCATACGTAATTTCTGATGAGTGCATCGCTTGCGGCGCATGTGCAGCAGATTGCCCCGTAGGCGCTATCTCTGAGGGCGACGGCAAGTATGTTATCGATGCTGACACTTGCATCGATTGCGGCGCTTGCGCAGGTTCCTGCCCCGTAGGTGCAGCTCAGGAGGGCTAATAGCTCACTCTGAATCACATTAAAACCAAAGGGTCATCCGGCAGTAATGTCGGGTGGCTCTTTTCTTATTGTTTTATATTTTATTACATTAATTAATAATTGCTGTTTTTGCGTTGCGTTTAGCACCCGTTTTTGTCGAAAAAACGGGTGCTTTTTTCGTGAAACCGATTGTTTTTCACTTAGAAATTGTGGATAAAAAATCGCTGACCACAAGATATGAAATCCGAAGTCGAAAAAGCCGGAAAACCCTTGAGATTTATGGATTTTTAAGAACTTTTTTTCAGATTTTGCTTGACTAAGAGAGCATATATGATATAATAAATGTAACGATAGGGACAAATTGGATTAAATTGGTGTTCAAAACCACTAATTCAGGGAAAGGAGGGCGTGGACATGGCGGATATGGAAAAAGAAGCCGTTCAGGAAACTGTGCGTGATCTTTATCTTGGCTTCAAGGGTATGGCGGATGCCGTGCTTGACGATAACAACAGATTGTCCGTGCCGTCGAAGTACCGTGATAATCTCGGCAGAACGTTCGTTGCTTGTTGTGCTCCAGGTCCTTGCCTTTACTTCTTTCCCGAGCAAAACTGGGAAGCTATATGCCGTGAGCTGGACAAGCTCAATTCGGTAGCAACACGTACACCCGAGAGTGAGTGGATGCGCCGAAACCTCTATAAGCGTTCTGAAGACTACACAATGGATTCCAAGGGCAGGTTTACTCTTCTTTCCTCAATGTGCAAGTATGCAAACCTTAAAGAGGAAGTTCTTATTATCGGTAACATGAAACGACTTGAAATCTGGGACCCCGAAACATTTGAGGCAGTCGAGGCTGCGAGCGAGTCTTTCAATGACGGCTCAATTCCCGACCTCAACTATTAAGGCAGGGGGACAAGATGGAATTTAATCATAAATCTGTTCTTTTTGAAGAAACGATTGATGCACTGAATATTAAGCCCGACGGTGTGGTTGTTGACTGCACAGGCGGCGGAGGAGGACACAGCGCAGCCGCTCTTGCAAAGCTCGGTGAAAACGGCAGGTTGATAGTTATTGACCGTGACCCGGATGCAATTGAAGTTTTGACGGCGCGTTTCTCAGGCGACAGCAGAGTTACTGTTGTTCATGACAATTTCTTTAATATCTCGGCAATTCTTACCGCACTCGGAATAAGCGGTGCTGATTCGATAATGGCTGATCTCGGCGTCAGCTCATATCAGCTTGATACTCCGGAAAGAGGTTTTTCTTTTCATCACGATGCTCCGCTTGATATGCGTATGAGCAAAGAGGGCAGAAGTGCAAAGGATCTTGTAAACGAGCTTTCTGCAGACGAACTGAAAAAGATCTTTTACGAATACGGCGAAGAGAAGTTCGCTCCCCGTATTGCGGCGGCAATTGTACGTGAGCGAGAGAAAGGTGCTATCGAAACCACTTTTCAGCTTGCAGAAATCATAAAATCGGCTTATCCGGCAGCTGCAAGGCGTGACGGACACCCGGCGCGTAAAGTTTTTCAATCTCTTCGCATTACAATAAATTCCGAGCTGAGCGAGCTCGAACAGGCCGTAAAAGATATGTTTAATTCGCTTAACAGGGGCGGCAGGCTAGCAATCATCTCATTCCATTCGCTTGAAGATAGAATTGTTAAGAATGCCCTTTCGAGTTTTACAGGTGGTTGCACCTGCCCGCCGGATTTTCCTGTTTGCGTTTGCGGAAAAACTCCGCAGGGAAAAATATGCTTCAAGCCTAAAACCGCAACGGACCGTGAGCTTGAAGAAAACTCAAGAAGCAGAAGTGCTAAACTCAGGGCGATAGAAAAGCTATAAACTAAACGGAGGAAACTGTTTTGCCTTACAATTACAACAATAGTTCAACTGCATATGATTTTGATTTGTTTGCACCGGCTCCCAAGGCGAAGCCTCAGTCCAAGCCGGAACAGCGCCCTCAGCCCAGAATTGTCAAGCCTCAGGTCAAGACACAGGCTGAGCTCAAGGCAGAGGCAACAGCCATAAGAGCAAAGCTCCTCAAGTTTGTTGCTGTTCTTACTGTCGGCGTTACGCTTCTCGGTACAAACGTAGTTCTTCACATTCAGAATAACGAGCTCAATAACGCTATCGTAAAGCTTGACAAGGAGCTCAATGAGAAGAAGAGCGAGTATACAAGACTTACAGCAGTTTTTAATTCTAAGTTTTCACCTGACAACGCAAAGGCATATGCCGAGAGTATGGGTATGGTCAAGCGTGACAGATATCAGATAGTTTATTTTGACATTGATGACGGCAATCAGTTCATTGCCGCAGAATAAAAAAAGCCTTAGCAAAATATATTGGTTAAAGACGGGAGTTGGGTTAAAAACTTGGCTCTCGTCATTTTGGACATTTGCGGCACATACCGATTCAAGTGAAATTTGACCTAATAACCGCATTTTTATATTTTTTCAACATAAAAGGGAGGAAAAAATATGGCTCGTGGTGTTTCTAAACTTATGTCCAAGCGTGCAACGCGCCTTATAATAGCACTTCTAGTGCTCGGCTTTGGCGTTGGTATTGTGCAGCTTGGAGAAATTCAGCTCATAAAGGGCAAAGAGTACAGAGAAATGGCAGAGCAGCGTTATCTCGGCGATACTCTTGTACCTGCACTGAGAGGAACGATTTACGACTGCAATATGCATCCGCTTGCACAGAGCGCATCGTCATGGAGGGTTTTTATTGACCCTGCCAATATAACCGTAAGCAAGAAAGATAAAACCGATGCTCAGATAGAAGCTGACCTCAACGAAAAGCGAGAGCTTATCGCAAATGGTCTTTCGGATATTCTCGGTGTTGACTTTGAAACAGTACTTGAAAAAACCAAAAAGAATAACAGATACGAAATAGTCAAGGGCAAGGTTGAGCTTGCTACACGTGACAGCATAATTAAGTTTATCAGCGATAATAAGCTCTTTAACTGCATCGGTGTGCAAACAGACACAACAAGGTATTATCCTTACGGCTCGCTTGCATCAACTTTGATTGGCTTTACGGGTGACCAGGATGCAGGCCGTGAAGGTCTTGAAGCGAAGTACGATAAGGTGCTCACCGGTATTCCGGGCAGAATAATCAGTGCAAAGAGTGCTTCAAGCGGAAGTGTTCCGATTGAATACACTTCGATAAATGATCCTCAGCAGGGCACAAGCCTTGTGCTGACTATTGACAGAACAATTCAGAGCAAGCTCGAAACAGAGCTTGAAAAAGCGTATGTAAGCGCTCAGGCGAGTGCGGCGTACGGAATTGTTATGGATGTTAAGACGGGCGCAATTCTTGCTATGTCTAATATGCCGAACTACGATCTTAACGATCCTTTTACTCTCTACTCACAGACCGCAAACGATCGTGTTGCTGAAATTGCGGATGAGGAGGAGCGTAAGGCAGCTCTTTCCGCAATGGTTAGAGAGCAGCGTAAAAACAGCGTTATTACCGACTCGTACGAGCCGGGTTCGGTTTTCAAGCTGGTGACTCTTGCTGCTGCGCTTGAAGAGGGTGTTGTATCAGAAAGTACTACATACACTTGTCTTGGCGGTATTCAGATACCCGGTCACTATACCCGTTGCCACAAGCGTGACGGACACGGCACTCAGACTCTTCAGCAGGGTTTGATGAATTCGTGCAACCCATTCTTCATTTCGGCGGGACAGAAGCTCGGAACAACAACCTTCTACGATTATTTTGAAGCCTTCGGTTTTACCGAAAAAACAGGAATTGACCTTTCGGGTGAGACCGAGCCTAAAATCGGTCGTGCTTACCATACAAGAGAGAGCTTTAAGGTAGCTCAGCTTTCGAGTTATTCATTCGGTCAGACCTTTGAAATAACACCTCTTCAGATGATTACGGCTGTTGCCGCAATTGCAAACGGCGGTAAGCTGATGACACCTTATGTTGTTGCGAAACAGCTTGATGAGGACGGCAACGTTGTTGCACAGACTCAGCCCACCATGAAGCGCCAGGTCATTTCTGAGTCAACATCGAAAAAGGTGCTTACTATGATGGAGGCTGTTGTCAGCGCAGGTACAGGTAAGAACGCTTATGTTCCCGGTTACCACGTTGCAGGTAAGACAGGTACTTCTCAGAAGATCAAGGACAATGAGGGTAAGTACGTTGCTTCGTTTGCTTGCGTAGCTCCGGGTGATGACCCCGAGGTTGCTATCCTCATTGCAATCGACGAGCCTGTCGGTCAGACAAACGGCGGACAGATTGCTGCTCCTGTAGCTGCACTGCTTGTTGAGGAAATAATGAACTATAAGGGCATTGAACCCGAGTACGGCAAGGATGAAGACAATCTTATCGATATCGCAGCACCCTCGCTGGTTGGCAAATCCGTTGACGATGCCCGTGATATTGCAAAGAACCAGGGCTTGAGCGTAAGGGTTATCGGTAACGGAGAAAGCGTAATCCGTCAGATACCCGGCTACGGTCAGACGATACCTCAGGACGGTCTGGTTATACTTTATACTGACGGCAGAGAGGAAGAGACCGTTGTTGTTCCCGATTTTTCGGGAATGAGCCTTTCAGTTGCTCAGAGAAGTGCAAATAACCTCGGACTCAACATTAAGATTTCGGGCAACGCTTTTAGCGGCTCGGATGTTCTGGCTTATAACCAGGATGTACCGAAGGATACCGAGGTAAAATACGGAGAAATAATAACGGTCTACTTTAAGTCTTATTCCGGACTTTCCGATTCGCTATACGGTTAAGTCCACGAAACCAAGAGGGAAGGCAAATGAATATATATACTCTTTTGAAAGGGGCAGGATACGATACCTGCGGCGTAAAGGATGCTGAGGTATCACTTGTCACCGAGGATTCACGCAAGGTAACAAAGGGCAGCGTTTTTGTCTGCGTCAAAGGCGCAAGGTTTGACGGACACGATGCCGCTTTGTCCGCCTGCGAAGCAGGTGCTGTGCTCGTTGTTGCACAGCACGATACGGGTGCGCCCAATCAGTTAATAGTATCTGACACAAGAGAAGCGTTTTCGCTTCTCTCTGCGTCGCTTTTCGGCAATCCTGCAAGCAAGCTCCGCCTTGTCGGCGTAACGGGTACAAACGGAAAGACTACTACCTGTTTTCTTCTCAAATCCGTGCTTGAATCGCTCGGCAGAAAGACAGGTCTTGTCGGTACGGTCAAAAATATGGTAGGGGATGTTGAGTATCCTGCAAACCTTACAACTCCCGACCCGTTTGAGCTCAATTCACTTTTTGCGAAAATGGTTGATGCAGGCTGTGAGTTCTGCGTAATGGAGGTTTCCTCTCAGGCTCTGGCACAGAGGAGAGTAGCCGGTCTTCATTATGAGGTGGCGGCATTTACTAACCTTACGCAGGATCATCTCGATTACCACGGTACGTTTGAAAATTATATTGCCGCTAAGCATATACTTTTTGAAAACTGTGATACCGCTGTTGTAAACACAGACGATGAGGCTCATGCCGAAATGGTAAAAGATGTTGACTGCAAGGTTGTAACCTATTCGGCAAAGAGGGATTCCGCAGACTATTCAGCAAAAAATATCGAGCACAAGCCAGGCGGAGTATCGTTCTTTATTGTCGGTATCGGCAAGCTCGAGCGCATTAAAATGCGTATTCCCGGCGGATTTACCGTATATAATTCTATGACGGCTGCGGTTTGTGCCATTCAGCTCGGTTTACCTCTGTCTAAGGTTGCGGTGGCTCTTTCTGAATGTACGGGCGTGCCGGGAAGAATTGAAGTAGTGCCGACTGAAACCGATTACACGGTTATCATTGACTATGCTCATTCTCCTGACGGACTTCAGAATATTCTCGCTTCGCTCAGAAAGATTGCAACTGCAAGAATAATTACCGTTTTCGGCTGCGGCGGCGACAGGGATAAGACAAAGCGCCCTCAAATGGGAAAAATTGCGGCATATATGTCCGATTTTGTGGTTGTCACATCTGATAATCCGCGTACGGAAAATCCCGAAACAATCGTCGAAGAGGTTGCCGAGGGTACAAAGGACGCGAAAATTCCCGTTGTAAAAATTGTTGATCGCACTCAGGCTATTGAGTTTGCGCTCAACGAAGCATCAAAAGGCGATATTGTGCTGCTTGCGGGTAAGGGACACGAAACTTACCAGATAATCGGTACGGAGAAGATTCATTACGATGAGCGGGAGATAGTAAAAAGTCTGCTCGAAAAATAATTTTGAAAGAGGGATAACAGTGATACCTCTCAGATTAAAAGAAATAAGTGCTGTGCTCGGTACTGTCTGCAAAAATGATGCCCAGGTGCTCAGCATTTGCTCTGATACAAGAAAAATAACGCAGGGAAGCGTGTTTGTGGCGCTTGTCGGTGAACGCTTTGACGGTCACGATTTTGTCGGCACTGCGTTTGAAAAGGGTGCAGTTGCCGCAATTTGCTCAAAGCAGGTTGAGGCAGAGGGCGAGGTTTTAATTGTTGAAAACACAGGTAAGGCATTGCTTGATATTGCAGCGTATTACCGTTCACTTTTCTCAATTCCCTTTGTCGGAATAACAGGAAGTGTTGGCAAGACAACAACAAAAGAAATGGTTTATGCCGTGCTTTCCGAAAAGTATAACACCCTTAAAAATGAAGGAAACTTAAACAATGAAATCGGCCTGCCTACAACGGTTTTCAGGCTTGACAGCGATTTTGAGGCGGCTATTCTCGAAATGGGAATGAGTGCTTTCGGAGAAATTTCAAGACTTTCCCGTGTTGCACAGCCGAATATTGGAATAATAACAAAGATAGGCGTTTCACATATTGAGCATCTCGGCTCACGTGAGGGTATTCTCAAAGCAAAGCTTGAGATTCTTGACGGACTTAAGCCCAACGCGCCGCTTGTTGTTAACGGTGACGATGATTTGCTCAGCACGGTTAAACTCGATGACAGAAGAGTAATTACCTTCGGCATCGAAAACGAAGACTGTGATTACAGAGCCGTTGATATTGAGCAGTCGGGCTATTCCACGAGCTTTACCGTTTTATTTGACGGCGGTGAGCAAAGGGTGACCGTACCGACTGTCGGTACACACAATGTCTATAACGCTCTTTCGGCGTTTGCGGTAGGTATATATCTCGGTGTCAGCCCCGAATCTGCCGCACTCGGTCTTTCAAAATATGTTACATCTGGTATGAGACAGAATGTTCGTGATTTTGGCGGCATAACCTTGATTGAGGATTGCTACAATGCAAGTCCGGATTCGGTAAGAGCTGCCGTTGAGGTGCTTGTCGGTACTGATTCCGCAACCCGTACCTTTGTTTTCGGCGATATGCTTGAGCTGGGCGAAATTTCAGAATCGGCTCATCGCGAGGTCGGAAGACTCGTTGCCGAAAAGAGAATTGACCGCTTTTATACCTACGGTGACATGGCGGCAATTTCCGCTCAGTCTGCAGTTGCTGCAGGTGCTGTATGTGCTGAAGCATTCAGCGACAAGCAGGCGCTTGCTCTTAAACTTAAATCAGTTCTTTCTTCGGGCGATGCCGTATTGTTCAAAGCAAGCCGCGGCATGAAGCTTGAGGAAGTTATAAAGAATTTTACAGAGGAAGGCTAAGGTGCATTGAATGAACAGTTATGCAGCTCTGGGTCTTGGTGCAATTGTTGGCTTCGGCGTTACTGCTCTGCTCGGCTTTGTAATGATTCCGTGGCTTCGTAAGCTGAAATTCGGGCAGACAATTCTTGATATCGGCCCGAAATGGCACAAGAGCAAGCAGGGCACTCCGACTATGGGCGGTCTTATGTTTGCAATTGGTACACTCGCTTCACTTGCTGTTGTTTTTCTGACAGACAGGTTTATGGGCGGCGATATAATTGCAGGTGACAATCCTGTGCGCTCTGCTATGTATACCAAGCTGTTTGCAGGCATTGTTATGGCACTGTCGCTTGGTCTGGTCGGCTTTGTGGATGACTATATCAAGGTTGTCAAAAAGCGTAATCTCGGTCTTACCATCCGCCAGAAAACTCTTATGCAGCTTCTTATAATAATTGCCTATATCGGCAGCCTGAAGCTTGCAGGATGTTCATTTATGTATATTCCTTTTTACGGTTCTACAGGAGAGCTTGGAATATTCTTCTTCCTTTTTGGTATTGTTATTATTTACGGCGCAACAAATGCCGTTAATTTTACTGACGGAATTGACGGGCTCTGCTCATCGGTTACGCTTACAACAGCCGCTGCCCTGGTTGTTATTGCCTTTGTTCGCAATAACCTCGGTGCAAGTGTTCTTGCCGCTTCGCTTGCAGGCGCCTGTGCAGGTTTTCTTGTCTGGAACTGGAATCCCGCAAAAGTATTTATGGGCGATACAGGCTCAATGTTCCTTGGCGGAGTCATAGTTACTCTCGCCTATGCGGTTGACTGTCCGCTAATTCTTCTTCCTGTCGGAATAGTTTATTTTATTGAGGGGCTTTCCGATGTAGTGCAGATAGGTTATTTCAAAATGACCCATGGCAAGCGTATTTTCAAAATGGCTCCGATTCATCATCACTTCGAGATGAGCGGCTGGAGCGAAAAAAAGATTGTAACTGTTTTTTCTCTGGTTAATATCATCGGCTGTGCCGCAGGTGTTGCACTTGTGTGGTTTGGCTGATCTTTCGCAAAACTTGTTTTATTTATAAGGAGGGGTGAATGTGGGCGCTCTTGCCGATATTCGCAAAAGGTTTCAGAACAGCAAGTATATAGCAAAAGGCAATATTGATATTGGCTTTCTGCTTACGGTGTTTGCTCTGCTTGCAATAGGTCTTGTTATGCTCGCTTCTGCAGGCTACTCGCTGGCTTATTACAAGAAAGAGGACAGCTACGACTATATCCGCGACCAGGTGATATTTGCAGGTATAGGTCTGCTGTTTATGTTCGGAATCTCAAAGCTCAATTATAACTTTTTCAGAAGGCTCATAATCCCCGCAACGGGTGCTTCAGTTTTGCTGCTTATCGCGGCTCTGGTCTTTGCAAAAATTGCAGAGGCTCAGAATCCGACAGGCGGTGAGGAGTTCGGACGATGGATACCTCTGCCTGGCGGCTTTCAGTTTCAGCCGTCGGAAATAGCAAAGGTCGGTTTGATTGCGTTCTATGCATGGGCGTGTGAAAAATGGCACAGGCAGGTTTCGAGCAACGACCGCGCCACATCAATCAAATGGGCTTTGATTTTGGGCGGTGTAGGTGCTGTATTTACTTTCCTTGTATATAAAGAGCATCATCTGTCGGGTACTATTCTGTTTTTGCTTATTACTGCGGCAATGCTCTATCTCGGCGGCTTTAATAAATGGTGGTTTGCAATTCTTATTCCGCTTATTGTTGTTATTGTTGCGGTGTTTGTCTCAAAGCCGGATTTTCTCGGCATTATTGACGAATACCAGCAGGAGAGAATTATCGCCTGGAAGGATAAAAGTTACGATCCTTCGGGCGCACGCTGGCAGATTAATAATTCGCTCTACGCAATAGGCTCGGGCGGCTTGCTCGGTCAGGGGCTGGGCGATTCCAAAATGAAGCACCTCTATGTATCTGAGGCACAGAGTGACTTTATTTTTTCTATTGTTTGTGAAGAGCTTGGTTTTGTCGGTGCGGCATTTATCCTCTGCCTTTTTGCTTACCTTATTTATCGCGGATATAAAATCGCAATGCGCTGCAACACAAAGTTCGGTATGCTCCTCGTTCTTGGTATAATGATTCAGATCGGTCTGCAGACTGTGCTCAACGTTTTTGTTGTAACCGATTTCTTCCCGAATACGGGCATCAGCCTGCCTTTCTTCAGCGCAGGCGGCACATCTCTGATAATTCTGCTGTGTGAAATAGGCATTGTGCTTTCTGTGTCACGCAGCTCAAATATGATAAAAGAATAGGTGATAGAAATGTTAAACGGAAAAAACATTATCTTTGCCGCCGGCGGTACGGGCGGTCATATAAACCCTGCACTTGCGGTGGCAGGTGAAATCCGTCGCAACTATCCGCAGGCTAATATTCTTTTTATCGGCACTGCAGAAAAAATGGAGGCACGTCTTGTTCCTGCCGCAGGCTTCGATTTCAAAACGATTCAGATAAGCGGCTTTAACCGTGTTCTCAATCTCAACGGAATTAAACAGAATATAAAAACCTTAAGCTATCTGCTCAAATCTTCTTCTCAGGCAAAAAAGATAATTAAAGATTTCAATGCAGATGCAGTAATCGGATTTGGTGGCTATGTCAGCGGTCCCGTTGTGCGTGCTGCGGCTAAGCTCGGTATTCCTACTGCAATTCACGAGCAAAATGCTTTTCCGGGTGTTACAAATAAAACTCTTGCAAAAATGGTTGACGCTGTAATGCTCACTCAGGAGAGTGTTGCTCAGTATATGCAGCCGAAAAATCCTCCTGTTGTGACGGGTCTTCCCGTAAGAGGTGAGCTGCTCGAGGCGGACAGAGAGGTTGCTCGTGCTGAGCTCGGTCTTGATGACAAACCGCTTATTCTTTCTATGGGCGGTAGCCTTGGTGCAAAAGCGATCAATGAAGCTATGCTTGAAGTGATTACAAACCGTACTCAGAAAAATGATTGCTGGTTTATGCACGCAACAGGCAAAGACTGCAAGGATTTCCCTGAAAGACTTTCCGCAAAGGGCGTTGACCTTAATAATAAACATATAATAATTCGTGATTACATTGACGATATGTACCGTTGCCTTGCGGCGGCTGATCTTGTAATATGCCGTGCGGGTGCAAGCTCACTTTGCGAGTTTCAGGTAATGGGTAAGCCGTCAATCCTCATTCCTTATCCCTTTGCAACCGAAAATCATCAGTACCACAATGCAAAGGCACTTGCCGACAAGGGTGCAGCAATAATTGTTGAAGAAAAAGACCTTACAAGTGCTGTTCTGATGCAGCATATCGATACGCTGCTTGAAAGTCCCGGTAAGCTCACACAAATGGGCGTTGCCGCAAAGAAAATGGCGGTAACCGATGCTACCGCAAGAATAGTTAAGGTAATAGAGGGAATTGTAAAATAACAAAATAATGTACCCCGGCATATTATGGCGTATGTAATATGCTTTGTGGGGTGTAAAAATGAGTCGCTATGTTGTTGAAGGCTCACATAAAATTGAGGGCGAAATGACGGTGCAGGGCTCCAAAAACGGTGCGCTTCCGTTGCTTTCTGCCTGCGTGCTTGTTAAAGGTGAATCGGTGCTCAAAGGTTGTCCGAAGCTGACGGATACAAGGGCGGCGGAGAAGATTCTTACATATCTCGGCTGTCGGGTCGATTCTGCAAACGGTGTTGTAACCGTGAGCAGCGACGGTGCTTCGATTTATAATGTGCCCGATAATCTGATGCGTGAGATGCGCTCGTCAATTGTTTTTCTCGGTGCGCTTCTTGGCAGATTCGGCAGGGCTGAGATAACCTCGCCCGGCGGATGTGAAATCGGGCTGAGACCTATTGATCTTCATCTTGATGCAATGCGTGCGCTAGGCGCTGAGATAAACGAGACGGGCGGCAGGCTGGTCTGCTCCTGTCCCGACGGACTTTGCGGCGCAAGGATTTCACTATCCTTTCCCAGCGTGGGTGCCACAGAAAATATATTGCTTGCAAGCTGTACTGCAAAAGGGGATACCCTTATTGTCAATGCGGCGCGTGAGCCTGAAATTGCAGAGCTTGCGGAATTTCTCAACCGCTGCGGTGCGAAAATCAGCGGAGCGGGGGAGAGCGTGATTCGTGTAAGCGGAGTCAGCTCTTTGTCTGCGTGTGAACACAGCGTATGGCAGGACAGAATTGCGGCTGTGACTTATATGTCTGCGGCGGCAGTTACGGGCGGAAGTCTTTTTTTGCGGATGAACCGCCGAGAGCTGCTTATACCTATAATTGAGCCGTTTGAAAAAACAGGCTGCATAATAAAACAGGAAAACAATGGTATTTATATAAAAGCCCCGAAGAAACTGAGTAAATTCGGAATGATAAGAACAATGCCTTATCCGGGCTTTCCTACCGATTCGCAGGCGGATTTTACCGTTATGGCGAGCGTAGCGGAAGGCACGAGTACGGTTGTTGAAAATATATTCGAGAGCAGATTCAAATATGCGGCAGAGCTTCGCAGAATGGGTGCAAATATAAGAGTTGAAAACCGTGTTGCTGTCATAGAGGGTGTTGACAGACTGGGTGCGGCAAGCGTAACATCACCCGATCTCAGAGGCGGCAGTGCGCTTGTTGTTGCGGCACTCTGTGCTGACGGTGTGACTCAAGTAGATGAAATCTGCCATATTGACAGAGGATACGAGGATTTAGATAAACAGCTAAGAAGTCTGGGAGCAGAAATAAAACGGGAGGAGTAAAATATGGACGAAAACAACGGCAAGTTCAAGCTCGGCGACAATACTGACGGATACAGACGCAGTACGCCGGATTATGATCTTGATCTTTTTGCCGACCATAAGAAAAAGCCGCAGGAGCCTGCTGCACAGGGAACATCCCACAGATCGGGCGGTGCAAGACAGCCTAATTCAAGAAGACCTGCAAAGAAGCCCGATTTCTTCAGCGGCAGATCTTCACAGCCTGTACCTGAAAAAAGCGGACCGAGCGTAAAACGTCACGGAAAACCGCCGCAGGTGAAACAAAGGCGCCCTGCAGGACAGCAGGAGAGAAGAAGACCAGTACCTGAAACGCCTGCGCAGGAACGTTCTCTTTCTCAGAACGAACGCAATGCGATGCATTCGCGTCAGCGAAAGGCTCAGCGCAGACAAAAGCAGATTCTGCAGTATATCGGAATCGGTTTGGTCGTTGCGGCTGTAATGGTTGTGCTTTCTCTTACCGTTTTTTTCAAGATTGATGAAATCGTCATAGATGGAGATAAATCTCCTTATTCCGATGAGCAGATAATTGCCGCAAGCGGAATCAGCTTTGACGAAAATATTATTACATGCAATGCCGACGGTGTCAGCGGTAAGCTTGCAAAGGCACTTCCGTATATAGGAAGTGCGCAGGTTAAGCGTTCGCTCAGCGGAAAAGTAACAATAACTCTCAAACTCACTCCCGGTTGTTACTCATTCTTCTACGGAGATACTGCTGTTATTGCTGATAAAAGTGGAAAGGTGCTTGAGATTGCCGCAATCGAAGCTGCGGTCAACCACACGGTCGTACAGGGTGCTCAGATTGCAACCGCAGTTCCGGGTGATACCGTCGAACTGACTGATAAGGGTGCATTGGATCTGCTGAAAAGCCTTACGGCACAGTTCGAAGCGGTGGGTATCACAGCGGTGACATCAATAGATATTACGGATATCCACGATATAAGTGCTGTCTATGACGGCAGGCTCACTCTTGAGCTTGGCGATACGGGTATGCTCGAACGCAAGCTTGCGCTCGGCGCAAAGGTAATTGAGCGCGAAAATGAAATTGACCCGATGCAGTACGGAAGCATTGACCTCGGCTCGGTAGAGGGTAAGGCGTTCTTCCGTCCGCTTGAAGCACCTGAAGAAGAGGAAACATCAGAAGAAGATGTTTCTCAGGATGGTCAGCCGGAGAGTGACGGTGCAGAGACCCCTGAAGAAGATACAACCGGAGCTACTACAGGGGAAAATTAACTTTTTTGTAAAAACTATTGTTTTTTAGAAAA
>JAZPYF010000063.1:0-7982 GCA_045544055.1 Acutalibacteraceae bacterium
TAAAATGATTTTTTGTTCCATATATTACAGTTGACTTAAATAATTCTATATGTTAAAATAACAAGCTATCAACGGTGTTTTACATACGGCACATCGCCGTATTGAAACGAAAGGAAACAAAAGAAGAAATGGCAAGAGATTTAATTTTACGTTCAATACCTACGGTCGCTATCAGAGGTATGGCTGCTTTTCCGAATATGCAGCTTCACTTTGAGGTCAGCCGCAAGCAGTCAATAGCTGCACTTAAAGCGGCAATGGCAGGCGACAGAGAGGTCTTTTTGATTGCGCAGAAGGATATGCGCACCGAGCAGCCTACAAAGCTCGAAGAGTTTTATTCAATGGGTGTTATCTGCGATGTTCAGCAGATTTTCAGCGCTCCGGGCAGCGATACAATCCGCGTTGTGGTTGAGGGTGTCAGCCGAGGAAGCGTTCTCGAAATTCAGCGCACGTCGCCTCACCTTGTTTCGCTCGTTCAACAGCGCACAACAACAAGGGTCAAGCCCGAGGATAAGGACTATGCAAAGGGTCTTGTTCGTGTGTGTTATGACGAGTTCAAGGAGTATTCCTCCTATACCCCGGCAATACAGACCGACCTGCTCCTTGAAATTTTTTCACAGGAAGAGCCGGGCGCTCTGGCTGACCTGATTGCGAGCAATATTCCGATTGAGCTCCACAGAAAGCAGATGATACTTGCAGAGCTTAATCCGCTGCGCCGTGTCGAGCTTCTCTGTGCTTTTTTGCGCAAGGAGTCCGCAATCCTCAAAATTGAGGAAGAAATACAGGACAAGGTTCAGGAGCAGATTGACCAGAACCAGCGTGAATACTATCTGCGTGAGCAGATGAGGGCAATTTCTCTTGAGCTAGACGGTGAAGAGGCTGACGAAGCTGCTGTTCTGCGTGAGCAGATTGAGCGCTTAGATATCAGCGATGAGGCAAGAAAAAAGCTGCTTCAGGAATGCTCAAGGTTTGATAAAACCTCAAAATCCTCTCCCGAAGCTATGGTAATCCGCACCTATCTTGAAACCTGCATAGCTCTTCCGTGGGGAGTTTATACGCAGGATTCATTCGACCTTAAAAAAGCAGAAAAAATCCTTGATGATGACCACTACGGTCTTGAAAAAGTCAAGAAAAGAATGATTGAGATGCTTGCCGTTCGTAAGCTCTCTCCCGATATCAAGGGTCAAATTATCTGTCTTGTCGGTCCTCCCGGTGTCGGCAAAACCTCAATTGCACGCTCCGTAGCCAAGGCTATGGGCAGAAAATATGCCAGAATTTCGCTTGGCGGTGTGCGTGATGAGGCTGAAATCCGCGGCCACAGAAAGACCTATATCGGTTCAATGCCGGGTAGAATAATCAATGCAATCTCACAGGCAGGCAGCAGTAATCCGCTTATCCTGCTTGATGAAATAGATAAGCTCAGTTCAGACTATAAGGGCGATCCCTCATCCGCACTGCTCGAGGTGCTTGACGGCGAGCAGAACGATACTTTCCGCGATCACTATATCGAGCTGCCGTTCGACCTGAGCCGTGTTCTGTTTATTACTACCGCAAACGATCGCGACGGTATTCCCGGTCCTCTCCTTGACAGAATGGAGATAATTGAGCTTGGTAGCTATACTGCTGAAGAAAAGTTCAATATTGCTAAGAAGCATCTCCTGCCAAAGCAGGCAAAGCGCCACGGTCTAAACGGCAGAACTCTGCGTGTTGCAGATGCGGCTCTCAGGGAGATTATTGACGGATACACAAGAGAAGCAGGTGTGCGTAAACTTGAAAGAGAGCTTGCCGCTGTTTGCAGAAAGGCTGCTGTTGCCGTTGCTAACGGTGCAAAATGCTTCAGTGTTAAAGTTGCTGACCTTGAAAGCATTCTCGGCACAAGGAAGTACCGCAAGGAGGATGCCTGCAAAACAGATGAGGTCGGCGTTGCTCACGGTCTTGCATGGACTGCTGTCGGCGGCGAAATTCTCGATGTTGAGGCGGCTGTGCTTGACGGTACGGGTAAGCTCGAGCTTACTGGCTCACTCGGTGACGTTATGAAGGAGTCTGCTCATGCCGCAGTCAGCTTCATACGAAGCCGTGCCGTTCAGCTCGGAATTGCTCCCGATTTCTATAAAACAAAGGATATTCACCTTCACTTTCCCGAGGGTGCAGTACCCAAAGACGGTCCGTCTGCAGGTATTACTATAACAACTGCACTTGTTTCAGCTCTTACGGGTGTTGCCGTCAGAGCCGATGTTGCTATGACAGGCGAGGTTACTCTGCGCGGCAGAGTGCTTCCGATTGGCGGTCTGAAGGAAAAAACAATGGCGGCATATCTCTCGGGCGTAAAAAAGGTTATCATACCTCAGCGCAATGTTTCTGACCTTGATGAGGTTGAGAGCATTGTAAAAGAAAATGTCGAATTTGTTCCTGTTTCGGATGTTATGACGGTGCTTGAAACCGCACTTGTCAGAATGCCCGAGGGAGAGCCTGTCCGCAAAAAGGTAAAGGCTCCGCTTGAGGATAAAAAGGTTTCCGTCCACGATTATGCACAGTAACGAGGTGTTACGATGAATTATAATTCTGCTCAGTTTGAAGCGGCTTTCGGTACGCTCAGACAGTTACCCAAATCAACAAAACCTGAGATTGCTTTTGCAGGCCGTTCAAATGTCGGTAAATCTTCTCTGCTCAATAAAATATTCAACCGCAAGTCGCTTGCGCGTGTCAGCTCCGTTCCGGGTAAAACCATTACGGTCAATTTCTATTCCGTCGGCGATGTACGCCTTGTGGATCTTCCGGGCTACGGCTATGCAAAGGCCGCTCCGGGAGAAAAGCGCCGTTGGGCAGACCTTATGGAGGGCTATTTCAAAACCGAGCGTGATATCCGCCTTGTGGTTCAGCTTATAGATATGCGCCACAAGCCTACTGCGGATGATATGATGATGCTCTCTTTCCTGCGTGAAATGGGGCTTAATTTTATGATTGCTCTGACCAAATGTGATAAGCTCAATAAAACCGAGTTTAACGCAAGGCTTGAAGCGCTCGATACCGAGCTTGCGGATTACCGCGATATTGTAAAAATACCGTGTTCTGCCGTCAAGGGTGACGGTATTGAAGCAGTTAAGGCAGAGCTTGAAAAGGCTTTAGGTCAGAATTAAGAGGTGAAAAATAATGTTTGTTTCGGATTGTCTGTCGGTGAATGAAAAAGGTCACCTTACAATAGGCGGCGTTGATACTACTCAGATTGCCGCAGAATACGGCACGCCGTGCTATGTTGTTGATGAGGATGCCGTAAGGGCAAATTGCCGTGCATACGTGCGCTCTATAGAAGAGAATTACGGCGGCAACGGTCTTGCAATTTATGCATCAAAGGCATTCAACTGCAAGGCTATGTGCAAAATAATCGCAGAAGAAAAAATGGGTCTCGATGTTGTTTCGGGCGGCGAGCTTTATACAGCGCTTAAGGCAGGCTTCCCTGCAGAGCGTATTTATTTCCACGGCAACAACAAAACTCTTGCGGAGCTTGATGAGGCTGTTACCGCAGGTGTGGGACGGGTTGTTGTTGATAATATTTTTGAGCTTGAAAATCTCAGCAGAGCGGCTGTAAAGCAGGGCAAAACAGTGGGCGTGCTGCTTCGTATCAAGCCCGGTATTGATGCTCATACACATTCTTATGTGCTTACGGGTCAGATTGACAGTAAGTTCGGCTTTGCCCTTGAAACGGGTGAGGCTATGCAGGGTGTAAAAGCGGCAATTTCTGCTGAGAACATTGAGTTCAAGGGCATACACTGCCATATAGGCTCACAGATTTTTGATGTTGATCCCTTTGAGCATGCAGCAGAGGTTATGATCGGCTTTATGGCTCAGATCAAGGCCGAAACAGGTGTTGAGTGCGAGGAGCTTGACCTTGGCGGTGGCTTCGGTATCAAATACTCCTGCGACGATAATCCGCTTGAGTATTCCGAATATATGGCAAAGGTTGCAGGTGTTATAAAGAGCTGCTGTGAGAAAAATTCTCTCAAAACTCCGTTTATCGTAATTGAGCCGGGCAGATCCGTAGCAGGCTCTGCAGGTATTACTCTTTATACGGTCGGAGCTATCAAAACAATTCCCGATATAAGAACCTATGTTTCTGTCGACGGCGGTATGGGTGACAACCCGAGATATATTCTCTATCAGTCAACCTATGAGCTTGTTTGTGCCAATAAGGCGGATAAGCCGCGCGATTTTAAGATTACGCTTGCAGGCCGTTGCTGTGAGAGCGGAGATCTGATTCAGGAGGATGCACTTGTTCAGCAGGTTGAGCCGGGAGATATAATGGCTGTTCTTTCTACCGGTGCATATAACTACTCAATGGCATCAAACTATAACCGTATTCCCCGTCCGCCTGTAGTAATGGTAAGCGGCGGAGAAACAAGGCTTGTCGTCAGACGTGAAACCTATGACGATGTTATCTCAAAGGATTTATAATATTTCTTGTGCAAACAGGGGCTGTTTCAAGGTTGAAGCGGCTCCTTGTGCCGATATTAACGGAAATTCTCATTTTTGTAAAACAGTAAAAGGAGAGTGTAGTTATGTTTGAATTTATAATGGCTGTTTTTTTGCTTATTTCTAATTTTTTCAGTGGTCTTGTTACACAGGTTGAAAGACTGCCGGAAAACAAATATAACAGTGATATTTGTTTTGAGAATATAACTTCAGAAGAAAACGCAATCAGCCCGAAAGAAAAACAGCTCTGTCGCGATTGGTTTGACAAAAATCTTCGTCTGACACAAGGGACGGATATGCTGCCGTTTGATTTCAAGGTCGGCGGTGAATCTGTCGCTAAAAACATTGAGCAGTGGAATATAAGTGTAAGCACCGAAAGCGAAACAGGTGCAATATATAAAGGCGGTAAAACCTCATACATAACTTTTACGCATAAATCAAGCGGGCTGAAAGCAACGGTTGAAGCTACGATTTATGAGGATAATGCTACGTGCGAGTGGACTGTATACATTGAAAACGAAGGTAGTGATAATTCTCCCGTCATAAGTGATTTTTATGCTGCCAGAACTGTTCTCGATATAAAAAATGCTCAGCTTTATTATTCAAAGGGCAGCTATGATGAGCCTTACGATTTTGCTCTCATGCAGAAAAAACTTTCTTTTTTCTCGTCTGTGTTTGACAGCCACGACGGCAGGTCTACGGATAACTATCTCCCTTATTTCAATATCAGCGGTAAAAACGGCGGCGTAATCCTCGGTATAGGATGGACGGGTTTGTGGCGGGCCGATATAAGTCAGAATGGCAAAAACGTTGAAATAAAGGCAAAACAGGAAAGTTTCAAGGCTTATCTTCTTCCGGGTGAAGAGGTGAGGTCACCTCTTGTTTCTCTCAGCTTTTACAGCGGATCAAATCCGCTTAAAGGCTTCAATACCTTCAGAAGCTGGGTAAGCAACTGTGTTTACCCCGAGAATATTCCCGATACTATGACTATGCTTGAGTTTTCGGGTCCTATGCACACTCAGACTGCTGCGGAGCTTTATGCCGGTGCAGACGGCTTCGGTGAGGAAACATACGGAAAAATCGATTGTTTCTGGATGGATGCAGGTTGGTATAAATACAACGAGGGCTGGCACGATTCCTTAGGCTCATGGGTAGCTAATCCAGATAGATTTCCCAACGGTATTGTTGAGGTTTCGGAGTATGCCGCAAAAAAGGGCTGCGGTCTGGTGCTGTGGTTTGAACCCGAGCGTGTATGCAGAGATACTGCTTTTTATCTTAAAGGAACCGAAAACAAAAATTGGCTCATCGGGATTGAAGATGAAGATAATCTTATGTGGAACCTTGCAGAAGACGGTGCAACAGATTATTTGATTGATTATATTTCAGATTTCCTCGTTGATAATAAAATCTCTGTCTACAGGCAGGATTTCAATTTTTCACCCGATGTTTATTGGGCACAGGGCGATAAAGATTTCTATGATGGCAGAAAAGGTGTAACCGAAAATCACTATGTTGCAAACCTTTACAGGTATCTTGACGGCCTGACTGCAAATGTTGACGGTCTTATTATAGATAACTGCGCCTCCGGTGGCAGAAGGCTTGACCTTGAAATGGCACGCCGCAGCGTACCTGTGTGGCGTAGTGACTATAACTGTAATCCTCATGAGGATATACTTGAGGCAACGCAGTCGCAGACCTACGGTCTTTCTTTCTGGCTTCCTCTTACGGGTACGCTGTTTTACAGTGAATCTGAGTATGCAGCACGCTCAAGTATAATGCCGCTCGGACTTGAAACTTTCGGTACTGTTCACGGTGAGCATTACGGCGAATATATTGAGCATCGCTCAATGATGAATGAATATTACTATCCTCTTTCGTCAGGTGGATATTTTTCTGACAGAATGCTCGCAATGCAGTATTCTTCTTACGGTGCAGACAGCGGTATGGCTCTTGTCTACAAGCGTGCCGATGTCAAGGATTCGGAGTATACCGTAAAGCTCAACGGACTTGTTTCTGATGCTGTTTACCGCGTTTACGATTACGATTCGCCCGAAAACGTGTTTGAAATGACGGGTAAAGAGCTTATGGACACAGGCGTTAAACTCACCCTTCCCGAAGGTGAAAAAGCGTTTATAATTATGTTCAGCACAAAATAACCCGCAATAAAAAACGGCTGTCTTATTTGCTATAAGACAGCCGTTTTTTATGATGATTTGTGAAAAATCAGAGCTTTCTCGCCTTGATAACTATTGATAACGGAAAATGCTTTGCTTTGAAATCGGCGTAATAACCTGAACTGAAGTCTGCTGTTTTTTCAAGAACGGTTTCACTTGTTTCTTCAATCACTCTTTCAACGGCAAAGCCTGCATCAGCAAGGGCGTTTATGTATGTTGAAAGTTTACGGTTTTGCAGAGTAAGAGGGTTGCCGTATTTCTCAAATGTATAATAATCTTCCTCAAGATAGTTGCCGCTGAAAATTATGCGTTCTTCGGTTGCAACGGTTCTGTTACCGCCCGAAATAGCAACGCTCTCCAAATCAACACAATGCAGAAGCGGATGGTCCCAAGAGAAAATATATGCGCCGCCTTGTTTCAGATATGATGCTGCATTTTTTATTGTTTTCTCAAGGTCTGTTGTCCAACCGATTGCATAGATTGAATACACAACATCAAAATAATTTTGCGGAATATTTGTGTTATCTTCCATAGGCTGGTGAAAGAGTGTGCATGTATACCCGTTTTCACCGAGCAGTTTTTTTGCGGCTCGAAGCTGTTCTTCGGATATATCAAGACCGAAAAGCTCTTTTGCACCGTGTTCGGCACACCATTTGAGCGAATGACCGCTACCGCAACCCATTTCAAACACAGCTTTGTCGTTAAGGTCGGGGAAAAGATGAAGCTTATCCTCTGTCGGAATTGAACAGCCGAGAATGGGCAAAGCTGTTACCCCGAAGAAATCTTCAGCTAACGCATTCCAACTTTTTTCATTTTGTTTTAATATTTCAGGTTTCATATCTGTACCTCATTAAAAAGAAGCTTTTCAATAGTAATGCGAGGTCGCCACCAAGCTCTTGCTTGTTCATATTCATCGGGATATGGAGTGTACCATTTCCAAGTGATATCAAACCCGCCGTCTTCCATTTGAAACTTACCTAAAATATCTTTTTCGGCAGCAATCAACGGTTTGATTTCAGGTGTGATAAATTTCGAATATATACCGGAGAAAAAGTCGGATGGCATCGGTACATATTCAACACCGTATTTTTTAATATCCTTGCAAAGGGAATTATCAATAGCTTTACACAACAAATGTTTGAAATGCTCCAAATCAATTATATCGCAGATACTATTTGCTTTCAAAAGCTCATATGTAAGCAGAAAACATTTTAACGAATCGCCGCTGACTTCCTCTGCATTTTCAAGATACTCAAACCCTTCTTTTATGATTTCTTCATAAAGAGATGTACGATTACCGTAGCAAATCATAAATGCAGCCAAAGATATTGACGGATTAAATCC
>JAZPYF010000064.1:0-61068 GCA_045544055.1 Acutalibacteraceae bacterium
GTGTATATATTTTAATGATTGCTCGTAGGTCAAAAAAGGTCACCTCGTTTACCTGTAATAAAACTAAAAAAGCCTGTTGCTTAACACAACAGGCGTTTCTGGTGATCCATCGGAGATTCGAACTCCGGACACCTTGATTAAAAGTCAAGTGCTCTGCCAACTGAGCTAATGGATCACATAGGCTCTGCACGCTTGTGCTGAGCACTACGATATATTATCTTATTTCCAATAATTTGTCAAGTGTTTTTTGCGATTTTATTTTTTACAGTTCATAACTGATGAGCTTTTGTGCCTCTTCTATGCTTGATTTTGCGTCACAGGCAACAAGTGCGGTCAGCACAGCACCGAAGGCTGCCTCCTCACGGTTGAGCGGAATCATCATCTGTGCGCCGAGTGCCGCAGAAAAGCGTTTTCGCAAAGGAATGTTCTTTCTCAGTCCGTTACCTGAGCCGACAAGCGACGTCACCTCACAGCCAAGTGGCTCTATCATCTCGGTAAGCTCACTTACCATACCGTCAAGAAAGCCTTTCATCAGAGCAGACGGAGTGAAATTATCAACTCCGAGATTGGTTACCGAGCCTCTGAGCTGAGGCTGAGTTCTTGTGCCGCAGAGCTTTGTTGAAACAACAAGCGGCTCCGATTCTTCCTCAGCAGCCTCAAGTGCGGCATCCATAAACTTGTATATATTATCGGCCTTTCCACAACCTGCCATTTCAAGACAGGCATTGAAGAAATCGGCCAGCACCGCAAAGGCTCTGCCGCCGCAAAGTGAACAGCCGACAAGTATATTTTTATCAGAACAAAGCGGTCTTATCTCCATACCCTCAGGAGCTTTTTTTAGGTCGGTCAACATTGAAATCTGTCCGCCCGTACCCATATTGACAAGAGCACAGCCCTGCATTGTACGCACAGAGCCTATAAAGCTTGCCTGATTATCACCTATTGCAACGCAAACGGGAACACCGTTAAACTCGCCGACAGGCTCAAGATCGCACGTTACCTCCGGGAAAAACGAGAAATCGAGCCCTGCTTTTTCAACAGCTTCCTTATCAAAGCAACCGTTTTCAATATCGAAAAGCCCGAATGAGGCCGCGTCTGACGAATGAGTAAGGGGAGTTTTTCTGCCCGTCAGCACCATTGCCGCATAGTCATGAATCGTGCAGAATTTAACAGCATTTTGCGGAACAAGACCGTTTCTGCTGTGGCAGAAGAAAGTCGTACCGCCAAAGCCGCTCGCCGCATTATAGCCCGTAAGCGATGAAAGCACCGAAGAATAAGTGCCGCCGTCACAGGGCTGATTGCCGCTTGCATCCTGCCATGTATAGAGCGGACTTACGGCACTGCCGTCAGAATCGAGATAAACGATGCCGTGCATCTGTCCGGTAATTCCGACCGCACATACAGGGGCAAACTCTGCAAAAAGCTCATTTGCAAGTGTGACAACCTTTTTGATTACAGCTTCGGGAGACTGGATTTTTTCAAACGGTTTTCCCTCAATAAAACTGTCATTATCAAGCGTTACGGATTTGAGAAGCCTGCCTGTGCCGGATTCAACCGCAATGCCGCATATCGTCGTGGTACCGATATCAAGACCAATAACATTCATTTCACTTCAACCTCAGATTTTAGTGGACTCAAGGTCAAGCCTTGTAATAATATCATTCTGAATTGCAGGAGAAAGGTCAAGGAAATTGACAAAGGTGCCGTGGATTCTCATTATATAAACGCCGCTCGGAGCATACTTTTCGGGCTCGGCAAGAACCTTGCGGAGCGTATCGGGCGTTGTGATGTTGAAATAGAGATACGAGGGAGAAAGATTTTTGTTTTTCTCGTTGAAAAAAATCGGCTTGAGAACCTTTGTGCCGAATTCGCTGCCCTTCTCCTCATAATCCGCACCCTTGAAATACTTGGGGTCGATACCGAGATGTGAAGCATAGCCGCCGTTGAACTTACCGTAGGGCAGCTTCATTGCGGAAAGAGTGCGGAAGCCGAGACCGTTTCCTGCCTCACCGTAAAGCGGGTCAACACCGTAGCCGAGCATATCTCTTGCGGCTCTGCCGTCAGGTGTTGCGCCAACCCAGTAGCCGTAGAGCAGATGTGTTGAGGGACTTGACCAGTCAGCACGGAAAGAATTGCCGAGGTAGTTTTTCTGTGAACGGACAATATCCGAAACCTTATTTGCAATCTCTGCAGCTTCATTGTCAACAGCTTCGATGCCGTTGCCGAATTTGGGAGCAGATTTGAGGAATGCACGAAGCTCATCATAGCCCTCGAAATTGACCTTGAGTGCCTCGATAAGCGTATCACAATCCTCAGGGCGCTCGACAAGGAGCTTATCGATAGCCATAAATGAGTCTGCAATAACGGAAAGGCCGTGAATCAGGCAACCGCTGCCGTTGTATTTTGTGCCCTGCTTTGAGGGATGACGTGTATCAACTGCGCTCTCACAGCCGCCCATAAATGCGCTGAGAAAAGGCACTCTCAGGTGAGAAAGAGCAACAGATGCACCGTTTGCGGCTTCTGCCATAAGGGCGGCATAAGCCTCTGTATTCTTATAAAATGCTTCACGGATATTTTCAAGAAGGGCTTTACTGTCCGCATACTCAACAAATGTACCGATTTCTTCACCTGTTACCGTTGACTTACCGCCGTTGAGAGTAAGCTCAAGAATTTTAGGGAGGTTGAACCAACTGTTGGTAGTATTGCCGTTATCTTTGCCCATAATCAGCGGCTCCTGACATCCTGCTACGGAATAATCGGGCAGGTCTGCCTCATCAACACCGCTCGATCTGAGCACCTCAAAAACAGTATCATCGTTAAAGAAAGAGGGAGTAAGCACACCGGGAGTGAACATAAATCTGCCCATTTCACGGTAGAGCTTTTCGGGTGTATTTTTGTGGAGCTTGACAGAGAGAATCGGCTGAGGCAGATTCATATCGTAATAAGCATCCATAATGGCATAGCTCATCTCATTTGTAAGGTCGTTACCCTCAACATCTCTGCCGCTGATGAGTACATTCTGAGAAATTGCCCAGCTTCTGTCACCGACATTGAAGAAAACAAGGAAGTGACGGAAGAGCTCAGCAGCTTCTTCGCGTGTTTCGCCCGACATTGCTCTGTAAGGCTCAAAAATTCTGTCAGCATTGCCGACCGAGAAAGCAAACGGATTGGGAGCCTGCTCAAGAGTCATAACCTCCCAGAGGATGAGGAAGGACTGAATTGCTTCATAGAGGCTCTCTGCGCCGTTTGCAGGCACCTTGCGCAGAGTTTTTTCCATAAGCTCAAGCTGAGCGGCACGCTCGGGAGAAGCTGTTTTCTTCTGCTCGGCAGCTATATCGGCATAGCGGTTTGCAAGAACAACCGTAGCCTCAAGCACCATTCTCATATCCTCAAGCGTATCCTTACGCTCGTCATTTTTCTCGCTGTTAATCTTTTTGGTAAGGTCTGATATCATGCTGTTGAGACCGACGGCAATCGCCTTGCGGAAATCGGGAATCAGATGACCTGTGACCTGCTCAACAAAGAAAGCAACCTCGCTTGTGTATTTTGAAAACTTGTCATAAACAGCCGTAAGATCACGCACATAGCTGCCGCGCTTTGTACGCTCACGCATAAGCTCGATACGCTCTGCCGTAATATCTTCATTCGGCTCTATATCACCGAAAACAGCCGTCGGGTCACAATATCCCGAAAAGGTTTCAACTTGAAATGCAGGGTTGATAAGAGCATAGCTTCTGGCAAACGAATCGCTCTGTGTGCCTGCAAAAACATTATTATCGCTAATAGAAAGAGGCAGCTTTTCAAGAATCATTTTAAGCTCTCTTGCAGCCTGAAGCTCCTCAGTCATACCGTTGCCGCCAAAGCCCGTTGCTTTGAAAGCAAGCTCACGTGCTAAGAACCAACCGTCAAGTCTTTTTTTGGAGCGTTCTTCACGGAACAGCTCCTTTGCCATTTTTGTAATTTCACCTTTTGCGTATACATTTTTAACTGACATTATGTAAATCCCCCATTCAGGTTCTGACTAACTGTATTGAATTGCTTTTTAATATGTCACAAAACTCCTCAAACTGAGCATCGCTCACAAAGGCGTTCTGCATGGTGTACTGCATACCGTTCTGTTCCCACTTATCCTTGCCGTACTCATGATACCTGAGTACTTCAAGCGCAAAGCCGTCTTTCATAATTCCGCTGAGCACTGAGGCAAAACCCTGTGCATCTTCGGCAGAAGCATTGAAGCCGTTGACAAGCGGTATTCTTACAAGGAGCTGACCGCGTGAACGGCTCGCCTCTTTAAGATTAGTTATAACATTCTTATTCCCTGCTCCGGTATATTGCCTGAGCTTATCGGAATCGTAATGCTTGAAATCCATTATAAGAAAATCAACCAGATCAAAAAGCTGAGGCAGGCTCGGATTTGTGCCGTTGGTTTCTATTGCCGTATTGATGCCGTGATTTTTCAGCATAGAAAGAAGATCCTTGAGCGGTTCAAACCACAGCGTAGGCTCACCGCCCGTAAATGTTACTCCGCCGCCGTCAAAAAACATAGGCTCTGCGGCAACTGCCTGCCTGAACAGCTCATCAATATGAGTGTCACCTTCGGACAGCTTCATACTTTCCGGATTTGAGCACCACGGACAGTGAAGATTGCAGCCCTGCAGATGATATACCAGACGGTTGCCGGGGCCATCCTGCGAATAATTAAAGCCCTTATTCAGCACTTTTATATACATAGAAATGCACCTTGCTTGATTATATTCCCATAATAATTATATTATTTTAACATATAGAAACATTATCCGTCAAGATTTACTTTTCTTTTGGTTTAGCAAATAATGATGCCGCAAGTCCGCACAGCACCGCCGCAGTTATACCTGCCGCGCCCGATGTCAAAGGTCCTGTCAGCGCACCGAGAAGCCCCTGCTCCTCCACCGCCTGCCGTGTGCCCTTGGCAAGGGTATAGCCAAAGCCTGTAAGCGGTACGGTTGCACCTGCCCCCGCCCACTCGGCAAGAGGACCATACAAGCCGAAAGCGCCAAGCGCAACACCTGCCGCAACAAAAGAAACAAGTATGCGTGCAGGGGTAAGCTTTGTTGTATCCATAAGCACCTGACCGACAACACAGATCAAGCCGCCGACGAGAAAAGCCTTAAAATAATCCATTCTGCAGTTCATCTCCTTACGCCTTTAGTTTCAGCCGAAAAGAGAAAAATATTCAAAAAAAGAGAGCGTCAACGCACAAAGCGCAACGCTCTCAAAATCATTAATATTGATTTTTAATTATAACTCTTCGATAAACTTGACGATATCGCCGACTGTCTCGAACTTTTCAAGAATGCTGTCCGGAACTTCGACTTCGAATTCGTCCTCAAGGCTGATTGCAAGGTCAACAAGGTCAAGGCTGTCTGCACCAAGGTCATCTCTGATGTTTGTCTCCATGGTGACATCGCTCTCCTCAAGCTCAAGCTGCTTGCAGATGATTTCACGTACCTGCTCGAAAGGCATTTCGTTTTCCTCCTTCTCTGTTAAACTATGAATAAGATGTTAATAACCTAAGATTTCGTTCTTATCTTATAGGCTATCAGACTGTTTGTCAAGTGTTTTGGAGAAATTTATTTTTAAGATCCGAAAGTCGAGCTCATATCCTGCTCAACACTTTCTCTTGTTACCTTTACATATTTGGAACCGGCAATTTTCTCCTGAAGCATTTTGAAGTAAAGCTCCTTATCAATCGGAAGCTCAACTGTTTTGTCAAGCCAGCTTGAAAGATGAGCGCAGTTTGAAATTGTAAGGCCGTTGATACCCTCTTCGCCTCTGCCGACAAGAGGCTCACCTCTGAGAATATTGTCAGCAAACTGAGTCATAACCTGTACGTGCTGTGACCAGGGTGCAGGATCAGTCTGCTCAAAGTATGTTTTTGTTTCAATTCTGCCGAAGCCTGCTTCGGAATTAGCACAGAATTCTGCGCAGGACTGCTCAAGCTCTGTAATCTCAAGCTTATTGTTCATGCAGACGATCTTCGCTCTGTCGAGTGTGATTTCAAGGCGGTTTGTGCCCGGATAGTCACCTGTTGTGGTAACAAACACACCTGTTGCGCCGTTGGGATAATCAGCGTAAATTGTCACATCGTCCTCAACCTCGATGTTGTGCCACTTGCCCTCGTGGAGGAAGCCGCGCACCTTACAGGGCATACCGCAGAGCCACTGCCAGAGGTCAAGCTGATGGGGACACTGGTTGAGGAGAACTCCTCCGCCTTCGCCCGACCATGTTGCACGCCAATCGCCCGAATCGTAGTAAGACTGTGTTCTGAACCAGTCTGTAATAATCCAGTTGACACGCTTGATTTCGCCGAATTTGCCGCTGAGAATAATCTCACGCAGCTTTATGTAACAGGGGTTTGTACGCTGGTTAAACATAATTGCAAGCACCTTATCGCTGTTTGCGGCGGCATCGTTCATCTCTTCAACCTGCTTTGTATAAACGCCTGCGGGCTTTTCAATCATAACGTGAAGACCTGCTTTGAGACCCTCAATCGCATAAGTCGGGTGGAGATAGTGGGGTGTTGCAACGAGAATTGCATCAACCTCACCCGATTGGATAAGCTCACTTCCGTCGCAGTAAATCTTAACGCCGGGATAAAGCTCAGCCATAGCGTTTCTGCGCTCCTCCTTGAGGTCAGCAACAGCAGTAAGCTCAAATTCGGGCATAGCACCGTCTTTGATATTGCTGATATGGCTGGTACCCATATTACCGCAACCGATTATACCAAGGCGGATTACGCCCTTTGAGAGAGAAGCAAGAATCTCTTTGAGAGCTGCAACGGCAGCATCAAACGATTCGTCTGTGGAGTTATATACATAGCTGTTTTTCTTTGCTATGGAATTGATTGTGCCGTTATCTGCCTCAAGGTCTTCAAGGCCCTTGAAAACAGTAAGATGAGGCTCAAGAGAGAGGAATTTCTCACCGCTGTTGCGTGCAAAACGCTTGATTATCTGAGCAACGTTACCGTCGCCCTTGCCTGCAGGTACGACCTCGCCGTTTTCAAAATAAGCATCCTTGACATGAAGGTATTTGACATATCCTGCAACCTTTTCATAGGCGGCAAGAGGATCAACACCGCACTGGATATAGTTTGCAGGGTCAACAATAGCATAGAGATTGGGTGCACAGTAACGAAGAACCTCAAGGTTTCTGTCGTCTGTATCGCCGTAGATACCCTTTTCGTTTTCAAGGCAGCAATAAACACCCTGCTCTGCCGAATAATCCGCAAGAAGCTTTACTCTGCGGAGCACCTCTTCGCGGTAATCCTCATAGCTCTGTCCTTTTGTGAAGAAGAAGCTGAACATACGGATATACTTTGTTCCGAGAACCTTAGCAACCTCAACAGTATTTTTGAACTTTTCAAAATGAGGCTCAAAATCGTCATCAATTTCAATTTTTCCGAAGGGTGAACCGATTGAAGAAACCTTGATACCGTCAGCATCAAGCTTTTCTTTAAGAGCCACAGCCTCTTCGACAGTGAAATCGGCAATATTCTTGCCGTCGATACCTCTCGGCTCAAAATAAGTCATTCCGTTGCGCTTAAGTGCCGCAATCTGACCGTCAAGGTCAACTGCAGCCTCATCAGCAAATCCGGTGAGAATAAAATTCAACATTTTCTGACACTCCCTTTTAGTTAGTGATTTATTTTCAGATTACTTTTTTCTGTACAGTTTCTGGTCCTGATGCTCAGGCTCGCAGGTGATGTTTAGACCAAGCTTTTTGAGCAGACGTTCATCTACGGGAGAGAGCATAACACTTACGTGCATCTCACAGCCCTTGAGACGCTTAAGCTGCTCCATTGCCATTGCCGCATTTCTATCGGTTGCGGCACAAATTGAGAGAGCGAGCAAAATCTCGTCCGTATGAAGTCTGGGGTTCTTGCTTCCCATATGCTCAACCTTAAGACGCTGAATCGGAGTTATGACCTCGGGTGAAATAAGGTGAAGCTCATCGTCAATTCCCGCATACGCTTTGAGGGCATTGAGAAGCATAGCCGCGCTGCAGCCAAGAAGAGAAGAGGTCTTGCCTGTGATGATTCTGCCGTCGTCAAGCTCTATCGCCGCAGCAGGAGCGCCTGTTTTCTGCGCTCTTTCAAGTGCCGCAGGGACAACGGGCCTGTCATCCTTACTCAGCTTTGCGTGGCGCATAAGAAGCTCGAGCTTATAGATTACATCCTGGTCAACCTTGCCGTCACGGCGCTCGCAAAGGCCTGTATAGTATCGGCGGATGATTTCTTTCTTTGCCGCATCGCAGACAGCTTCATCATCAAAAATGCAGTAGCCTGCCATATTTACGCCCATATCTGTGGGAGATTTATAGGGAGAAGAGCCGTAAATGCTCTCAAATATTGCATTGAGAACGGGAAAAATTTCAACATCACGGTTATAGTTTACCGTGGTTTCGCCGTAAGCCTGAAGATGGAACGGGTCAATCATATTGACATCGTTGAGGTCTGCCGTTGCCGCCTCGTATGCAAGGTTTACGGGGTGAGTAAGAGAGAGATTCCAGATCGGGAAGGTTTCAAACTTGGCATAGCCCGATTTGATCCCCCTCTTATTTTCGTGATAGAGCTGAGAAAGGCAGGTTGCCATTTTTCCGCTGCCGGGACCGGGAGCAGTTATGATAACCAGCTCACGCTGTGTTTCGATATATTCATTCTTGCCGTAGCCCTGATCGCTGACAATGAACGGAATATTTGAGGGATAGCCCGGAATTTTGTAATGGCGGTAGACCTTAACGCCAAGGCTCTTCATGCGCTCTGTGAAAACCTCTGCAGAGGGCTGACCCGAAAACTGTGAAACAACTATACTGCCGACATAAAGACCGATTTCTCTGAACTCGTCAATGAGTCTTAGCACGTCAACATCGTAGGTTATGCCGTAGTCGCCGCGGATTTTGTTATTCTCTATATCTGCCGCATTTATTACGATTACTATTTCAGCCTGGTCCTTGAGCTCGAGAAGCATTTTAAGCTTACTGTCAGGCTTAAAGCCCGGAAGTACTCTTGAGGCATGATAATCGTCAAAAAGCTTGCCGCCAAACTCAAGGTAGAGCTTACCGCCAAACTGCTCAATACGCTGTCTGATACATTCAGACTGCATTTTTAGGTATTTTTCGTTGTCAAAACCAATCCTGTCCATTTTTACGATCTCCGTTCTGCGTTTTGCATATCGGGCAAAATCAAAATATTAACTGTTGCATTATAACACAACATTTCGTCAAGTTAAAGGGTATAATTATAAATTTTCAAAAAATAATAAAATTTATTACTTCTTATTGAAATAGTTATACAAACAAAGTATAATAAGGGATACACTTTAATATGGGGTGGAATGGTTTTTAAGGAGATATTCGCAATGATACTGAAAAATGCAACCGTATATACAGTTGATTTTGAGCCGCAGATAACCGATATTGAAATAGAAAACGGGCTTATCAAAAGCATAGGAAAAACCGAAAAGGACGGCGAAGATTACACAGGTCTTACTATCCTTCCGGGATTTATCGACATACACATTCACGGCACAAGACTTGCTGACAGCTCGTCCGGCAATGTTGAGGAAATCTCCACCATAAGCGAGGCTCTCGCCTCTCACGGAATAACCTCTTTTTGTCCTACTACAATGACTCTGCCACACGAAACGCTCGTTAAAGCGCTTGAGGCTGTTGCTGAGTATATGGGCAAAGAAGAAGGTGCCTACATCCACGGAATCAATATGGAGGGTCCCTTTATTTCTCAGGCTAAAAAAGGAGCTCAGGCAGCAGAGCACGTCCGAAAAGCTGACTATGATGAGTTTGCGCAGCTCAATGATATCTGCCCGATAAAACTGGTAGATATCGCACCAGAAGAGGACGGTGCAATTGAATTTGCGCAAAAGGCAAGCAAAATCTGCACTGTTTCTGCAGCACACACAAACGCAACATACATTCAGGCAAAGTGCGGCTTTGAAAACGGATTTTCTCACGCAACTCACCTTTTCAACGCCATGACTCCGATACAAAACCGTGAGCCCGGCGTACCCGGTGCGGTTTTCGATACACCCGATGTTACTGCAGAGCTTATCTGCGACGGCTTCCACAATCACCCTGCAATTTTGCGTACCGCTTTCCGTCAGCTCGGTGAAGACAGGGTCTGTGTTATAAGCGACTCTATGTCTGCCGCTGACAACGGAGACGGTGAGTATTCACTCGGCGGACAGACCGTTTATGTAAGAGACGGCAAAGCAACCCTTGCTGACGGCACCATTGCCGCCAGCACAACAAATGTTTTTGAAGAATTCAAAAATCTTCTCCGCTTCGGGATCGACTTCAAATCCGCCCTCAAGGCCTGCACAGCAAACCCCGCAAAGGCTATAGGCGTATACGGTGTCACAGGCTCTGTTGAGGTTGGCAAAAGAGCAGACCTCACAGTAATCGACGGTGACACCCGACTCAGGCACGTATTCATCAAAGGCAAGCAGGTGCTCTGAGCCGAGCACACCGTATATATCAAGCGGTACTAAGCCTGCGGCTCCCCGAGGGCAGAACACGGCTGCTGCCGTATGCCGCCACCGCACGCTCCGAGCGTACCGCATATTATCCGGGAGGTCCGCTCCCAAACCATACTATGCCGCCAAAGCGGTTTTTGACAAAGAAAGGAAAACTAAAATGAAAACAATAGGCGTACTTATAGCAGACGTTCACGAATACAACCCCTTCTGTAAATGGGCAACAGAAAACGGCGCACGCACCTTCAAGGAAAACGGAATGGAAATGTTTGAGGCTGAGATTTTCGGCTGCAAACTCGTTGCAATGATGACAGGCATTGGTAAGGTAAATGCCGCCATTGCTGCGACAAACCTTATTCTCAGATATTCAGTTGAAGAGATATACAACATCGGCTTCTCCGGTGCAGTAAAAGGTGTACGCAGAGGTGACCTTGTGGCAGGTACAAGCTGCACAGAGTGCGATTTTGACCTCACTCCCCTCGGCTACGAGCTTGGAGTCAAGCCCGACCAGAAATATGTTTATGAAACCGATGCTGAGCTTATTGAGCAGTGCAAGTCAATAGGACTTTATACAGGCGCACTCGGCACAGGTGATATGTTCCTGACAAGCAACCAGACAAAGGCTGAATTCCACGAGCGCTTCGGAATCTGTGCATTCGATATGGAGTCAGGTGCGATTGCAAGCGTATGCGACAGATACGGCATAAAGTCGCTGAGTATCCGCAAAATTTCAGACGACTGCGAAGAAACAGCCTGTGAAGATTACAGAGAGATGAACAAGAGCGAGGAAATGGGTCTTACCGACACACTCATCGCTCTGCTTAAGGTACGTTTTAATGGATAACTGTCTGCTCTGTCCACGTATGTGCGGTGCATACCGCCCCGAAAATGGAAAAGGAAAAGGCTTTTGCGGTCTGCCTGCCCTGCCCGGAATATGCAGAGCGGAAAAGCATATGTGGGAAGAACCCGACATCAGCGGAACCAACGGCTCGGGCACGGTATTTTTCAGCGGATGTGTGCTTCGGTGCGAATACTGCCAGAACAGCGCTATTTCTCGCTCGTACTGCGGCAAGCCTGTTGACGCAAACGCACTTGCAGACATATTCAAATCACTTGAGGCTGACGGAGTGCACAATATCAACCTTGTAAGTCCTACGCCCTACTACCCGACGATTATTGATGCGCTCAGCATATACCGTCCACAGATACCGATTGTCTGCAACACCTCGGGCTACGAGCGTGTGGAAACACTGCGACAGCTTGAAGGGCTGATAGACATTTATCTGCCCGATTTCAAATACTCTTCAGAAGAAGCAGCAAGGAAGTATTCCGCCGCAGCAGATTATCCGCAGGTTGCGCTTGCGGCAATAAAAGAAATGATAAGACAGGTCGGCACCCCCGTTCACTCTGATGACGGAATAATGAAAAAAGGTGTAATGGTACGCCACCTGATTCTGCCCGATAACATTGAAAACTCGCTCGGCGTACTCGATATAATCGCTGACGAACTGCCTGCTGATATTTATGTAAGCCTTATGGCTCAGTACTTCCCGACGGGCAATGAGATTCACCCTGAGCTTGGTCGGAAAATAACCCAAGATGAATACGACACCGTCAGCAGCTATATGATGCTGCTCGGCATTGAAAACGGCTATCTCCAAGAGCACGAAGCTGCCGACAGCAGCTATGTGCCCGATTGGAATATGATTTAAGAAGGAATGAAAAGAATGAAACTCAACTTCACACCCGAAGAATACTCAGCAAAAGCAAAATCACTTTTTGAACAGGGCTATAACTGCGCACAGGCTGTCTTGCTCGCTTTTGATGACCTTACAGGCTTTGACGAAAAAACAGCCGCCGCAATTTCCTCCTCTTTTGGAGGCGGTATGGGCAGGCTTCGCGAGGTCTGCGGTGCAGTAAGCGGAATGTTTATGGTTGCAGGAGCGGTAAAGGGCTACACTTCACCAAAGGCAGTTGAGGAAAAAGCCGCTCACTACACACTCATCCAGGCTCTTGCCTCCGATTTCAGAAAAGAAAACGGCAACATAATCTGCCGTGAGCTGCTTGAGCTGCCCGGAGCACAATCTCCGATACCGGAGGAGCGTACTGCCGAGTATTACCGCAGACGCCCCTGTGCTGAATACGTTGCAGCCGCGGCAAAGATCCTCGCACAAAAGCTAAGCGAAGAAGACTGACACGCATTTTCAGGAAGGAAACATCAAAAATGAAAGAAAAACTACAAAAGCTGCCCTCTCTGCTCAGCGGTGCGTTTATCTGTGCGGTGCTGATGCTGGCGGTTTATGCCTTAAAAGGTGTATGGCCGTTCGGCACAGGTGACATAACCTATGACGATATGGCGCAGGGAACGCTCCCGATTTATTACCATCTATACGATTGGATGCACGGACTCAAAACAGCCCATTTTGATTGGTTTACGGGGCTCGGCACAAACATTGTCAACTCAGGTACTTTCACGCCGCTCGATCTTGTGCTTTGTCTTTTCCCGAGAAGCAAGCTGCTCTACGGAATCGGTATTCTTGTAATTGTCAAGGTTATGGCAAGTGCCGTAACGGCAAAGTTTGTTTTTGACAAGCTGTTTACCAAAGCAAACGAAATATGGCGAATACTGTTCAGCGTTTTGTATGCAATGAGTGCATACTCGATGTTCTACTACACCAACTCATTCTGGCTTGATTTCGTCGTGCTTTTCCCGCTTGTAATTTACGGACTCAAGCTGCTGCTCGTTGACGGAAAGCCGATAGCTTACACTCTCTTTTTTGCCTACACGCTTTACCTTTCCGTATATATCGGCTTTATGGTAACGCTCAGCATATTCTTCCTCAGCGCACTTTACATTCTGCTCATGTGCGAAAAGCCATTGCGCGGACAGCGCACCTGTCTGCTGGGTTTGAGCACATTCGCAGGTGCTCTGCTCTCTGCCTGGCACTCTGTACCCATGGCTATTCAGACTCTCGCCTCACAAAGGCTTGAAACGAGCTTTGATGATGCTACCGAAAAGAACCCTCTGCTCGAAATCCTCAAGGTTCAGCAGATTAACTCCATGCCGTCAAAGCTTATGCTGCTGATTGGTCTTCAGCTCGCAATTGTGCTTACAATAGTGCTTGTTTTCAAGCTTGCAAAAGAAAAGAAGTATAAAGAATCGCTGTTTGCTTTGGGCTGCTATTTCGTAATGTTTGCACCCGTAATCTTCGAAAACACAAACCTTTTCTGGCACGGCGGAAGTTACATCCAGTTCACAATGCGCTTTTTCTTCTGCTCAGTTTTTGTAATTCTCTGCCTTGCTCTTTACTGCATTAACAACTACGGCGAAACCGTATTTACCCCCAAAAAGAAATTTACAAAAGCTGTTATTATCGCAATCACCATTTTACTGATTGTAGGCTTTGTGGCAGGAATTGTTTTCTTTGCCGAAAAAGCACTAGGCAAATTCGGAGAAGAGGACACATACAGCTATGTAAAAGCAGTTGCCTTTGCAATTTTATTTGTTACCGGTCTTCCGCTTTTCACGCTTCTTCTCTGCCAGAAAAAGCATATTTCAAGAGCTTTCTGCTTCATGCTCTGCATAGCGCAGACGCTCGGCACCTGCTATGCCGGTATTGCAAACACCCACCAGCAAGATGAAGAAGTGCTGTTTTACAACAGCGCATCCTACCTTGAATACTGTGAGGAAGTCGCACAAATGGACCTTGATTGCGGTGAGCTCGGAAGAATCAAAAATCCCGACACCTCACTCAACACAAACTATCCGTTTATTCTTCGCACACAAGCACTTTCCAACTGGACACACAACATTCCGAAATATATGCAGGATTCCGCCTCTGCGCTCGGATACAGCACACAGTACACACGTATTCTTGATTCGGGCGGTACGGTATTTACCGACGGAATACTCGGAATAAAGAAATTTGTTCTCAGAAGCCACCACAATGTTGCAAACCACTTCAAAAAGCTCGAAAGCACAGAAAACTTCACCCTCTACGAAAACACCTGTGCGGTAGATCTCGGTCTTTACGCAGATGATCAGCTGCTTGATGACATCACCGGTGCAAAGCCTGCAGAAAGATTTGAAGTGCAGAACAAGCTGTACGCAATGTTCACAGGCTCTGCCGAACCTCTGTTCAGCGTCTGCTCCAACAAGGGTGAAACTGCTGAAAGACTTGAACTCACATACAGCGATCCCAAAGAGCTTCGTTTCACCTACACAGCAGGTAAGAACGAGATACTCTATCTTAATGTTGCTGATTTCGCAAAAAAATCGGTAAAGATTTTTGCCAACGGTGAAAGAATATATGCACCGTATTACAAGCAAACGAACTATGGCTACTACCCCTCTCAGGCTGTCAACGGAATTCTTACAATAGGCAATTACCGGGAGGGTGAAACCGTTGAGATTTCGATTATGAACATCAACGATGAGACCTACGGCAATGAAACTGTTCAGCTTGCTTATATGTCACTTGACAGAATGAGTGAGCTCGAAGCAATTTCCGCAGGCACCGTAACCAATGCAAAAGCAGGCAGAACAAGCTTCAGCTTTGACTATGACAATGAGCAGGCAAAGGGTAAACTTATGTTTATTCCCATCACCTACGATGAGGGCTGGAGATGCGAAATCAACGGCGAAAAGGCAGAGGTTCTCAAGGCTATGGGCGCATATATTGCCGTTCGTCTGCCCGAAGCCGGCGGCAGCGTAAAGCTCAGCCGCACTACACCCGGTCTTTTCCCCGGACTTATTGCAAGCGTTGCAGGCATACTTGCTTTCGCACTTCTTGTACTGATGCAAAAACGCGGTTGGTCATTCCCGAAGTTTATTGCTACGGCAGTATACATTCTGTTCGTTGCCGCTTTTGCAGCCTCATTCGTGCTGATTTATCTCGTCAGCATTGTATTCTTTGTAATTATGATATACGAACACTACAAGTCATCCATGCAGTCTGTTATAACACAGAACGGCTCGATGCTTACACCTATAAACTGAGTAACTTGCGGAGGAAAACCAATGGGTAAAATCATAGCAATAGTAAACCAGAAAGGCGGAGTAGGAAAAACCACAACCGCCGTCAACCTCACCGCTTCGGTCGGTGCTCAGGGCAAAAAGGTTCTGCTTGTTGACATTGACCCCCAGGGCAACGCCACGAGCGGACTCGGAATCAACAAGCGTGATGTTAGACTCTCGTCTTATCATAACATCATCAACTCCGTGCCTGCTTCGCAGACGATTATTCACTCCCCTTTCAAAAACGTTGACGTAATTCCGTCAACAATGGACCTTGCGGGAGCAGAGCTTGAGCTTGTAGACGTTGAAAAGCGTGAGGCAAAGCTGCGTACCTGCCTTGCGCTGATAAAATCCGAATACGATTTTATTTTCCTTGACTGTCCGCCATCACTCGGTCTGATAACACTCAACGGACTTTGTGCGGCAGACACTCTGCTTGTACCGATTCAGTGCGAATACTACGCACTCGAGGGTCTTTCACAGCTTATCTCAACCGTTCGCAACATCAAACGCCTTTACAATCCGCTGATTGATATTGAGGGTGTTCTGCTCACAATGTATGACGGCAGACTCAACCTCACACAGCAGGTTGTCGAAGAAGTAAAAAAGTTCTTCCCTCGCAAGGTATTCAATACTGTCATTCCCCGTACGGTCAGACTTTCCGAAGCACCCAGCTTCGGTCAGCCCGTAATGTACTATGACCGCAGTTCCAAGGGTACAATCGCCTACGATGCCCTTGCAACAGAACTGATAAACAACAATAAAAACTGAGGAGGATACATAAAATGGCACCAAAGAAAGGCGGACTCGGACGCGGACTTGACGCCCTCCTTGTCGATAATTCAATTGAAAACAGCTCATCGTCCTCAGCTGTAAAGCTCAGGCTCAATGACATTGAACCCAATAAAAATCAGCCCCGAAAGAATTTTGATGATGAGGCACTCTCCGAGCTTGCGGCAAGCATAGAAAAGCACGGCGTAATCCAGCCGCTCCTTGTAAGACCGCTGCCCGGAGGCACATATCAGCTTGTGGCAGGTGAAAGACGCTGGAGAGCATCACGAATGGCAGGCCTGGTTGAAGTACCCGTTGTTATACGTGAACTCAGCGATGAAGATGCTGCCGCACTTGCACTTATTGAAAACTTACAGCGTGAAGACCTCGATCCAATTGAAGAGGCTGAGGGCTACCGCTACCTTATGGACACTTATGCAATTACACAGGAGGAGGCTGCACAGCGTGTAGGCAAATCACGCTCTGCCGTTGCAAACCTTATGCGCTTGCTCTCACTTCCCTCTGATACACTTGAGCTTGTAAGAGCAAAGAAGCTCTCCCCCGGTCACGCAAGGGCACTTCTTCCGCTCGAGGATGCAAGCCTTATTGCACAGTTTGCAAAAGAGATAATTGAAAAAGGACTTTCCGTACGTCAGACCGAGAAATGGGTCAAGGATTTTCTCAAACCTGCAAAAGCAGTAAAGCCTGCAGCCGAAAAGGATAAATATATCACCGAGGTTGAGCTTTCCCTTTGTGAAACACTCGGCAGAAAGGTAAGCGTAAAGGGAAGCGAAAAGGGCGGCTCAATCACAATAGAATTTTTTGACAAGGCTGACCTTGAAAAACTCGCAAAACTCTTTGAGGAGTAAAAAATGGCTCTTGACGGACTTACACTCAGCTTTTTAAGAAAAGAAATTGCCGATACGGCGGTTGGCTGCCGTGTTGAAAAAGTGCACCAGCCCTCACGCGAGGAACTGGTGCTTGTTTTGCGCGGAAGAAACGGAGCGCACAAGCTCCTTCTCAGCGCAGGTGCTAACTCACCGAAGATTCATTTCACGGCTTTTCCGCCCGAAAACCCTGCAAAGCCGCCTATGCTTTGTATGCTTCTTCGCAAGCACCTCACCTCTGCCCTACTGACAGACATAAGGCAGGAGGGACTTGAAAGAGCGCTGTTTCTTGATTTCGATGCAACAAATGAAATCGGCAACCGTGTAAAGCTCACTCTCTGCATTGAGATTATGGCTCAGTACAGCAATATTATCCTCATAAATGAGGAGGGAATAATTCTTGATGCAGTCAAACGTGTTGACAGCGAAACATCATCACGCAGGCAGATTCTGCCCGGTATGCTCTACAAAATGCCGCCTAAACAGAATAAGCCCGACCTCGGTGCAGTAAGCTCACTTGAAATTGCAGAAAGTGCCGCTCAGATGAGCGGAAAAACCGCAAGCTCCGCAATACTTGCAAGCGTACAGGGTCTTTCCCCTATTGTTTGCCGTGAGGTTGTAAGCCGAGCCCTTGGTGAAGACAAGCGGGCTGAGATTCTTAACGACAACGATACAGAGCGTATTGCCGCAGAGCTTGACAGACTGACAGCCTGTGACGCAAACCCTTGTGCCGTAATTGATGCATCGGGCAAACCGCTTGACTTTTCATTCACCGAAATAACACAATACGGCGACAGCGTAAAGCTGAAAAGATTTGACACGTTTTCCGAGCTGCTCGATGATTTTTACTATGAAAAAGACAGAATAGAGCGCACAAGGCAGAACTCATCCGAGCTGCAGAAGCTGGTATCAAATCTGATTCAGAGAACAGCAAAAAAGCTCGACCTGCAGCGTGCCGAGCTTCAGCAATGTGCAGACCGAGAGCAACTGAGAATCAACGCCGAGCTTATTGCGGCAAATATCTATCAGCTCAAAAAAGGTGCACCGTTTTACGAGGTATTCAATTACTATACGAACGAAACAATAAGGATACACGCCAATCCTGCGCTCAGCCCCAATGAAAACTCACAACGCTACTATAAGGAGTACCGCAAGGCAAAAACCGCCGAGCAAATGCTCACAACGCTTATTGCACAGGGTGAGGAGGAGCTTGCCTACCTCGACACGGTTGCAGACGCTCTGACGAGAGCGGATACAGCCGCTCAGATTGCTGAAATACGCGCAGAGCTCAGCCATACGGGATATCTGAAATCAAAGCAAAAGCCCGGCACAAAAGCACCGAAGCCGCTCGCACCGATAGAATATGAATCAAGCGACGGATTCACAATCCTTGTTGGCAGAAACAATGAACAGAACGACCGTCTTTCGCTCAAAACTGCCGCAAAGGGTGACATCTGGCTTCACACACAAAAGATACCCGGTTCGCACACAATAATCGTTACTAACGGCAATGAAGTGCCCGAGGATACGCTGATTGAAGCGGCGATAATTGCCGCATATCACAGCAGAGCACGGCAAAGCTCGGGCGTACCCGTAGACTACACACAGGTAAAGAATCTCAAAAAGCCTCAGGGAGCTAAGCCCGGAAAGGTTATATATCACGTTTATAACACACTCTACGTAACTCCCGACAGAGATCTGGTAAACAAACTGAGCAAATAAAAAAGTCCGCTGACAGGGCAAATTAAGCCTTATCAGCGGATTTAATTTTTTGTTAATTATTGCATTAATGTTGCATATGCGGCCTGAAGCTGGGAATCGTTTGCAATTCCGTCAAGTGAAGTCGCAAGGGTTGAAGACGGATCAGGCTCGGCAAGAATATCGGGCTCGATACCGTTGCCTGCATTGTAGGTTTTGCCGCTGTAAGAATGAACAGCTGCAACCGTAAGAGAAATAGCACTTCCGTCCTCAAGCGGATAAACCTCCTGCAGAGTCATCTCACCTGCTGTTGCAACACCTAAAAGCTGAGCCTTGGAGAAATCCTTGAGCTGTGCCGCAAGAAGCTCAGCACCACCGGATGTTGAGCCGTTGACAAGAACAATCACGCCACCGGGGAAGGTCATCGCATTTGTGTCGGAAGTGAAGTTTTTGTAGGTACTGCCGTCTTTCTTGATTGCGGAAGCTACAGCACCTGCACTCTCAACACCACTGGGAAGAAGAATGTCAGCAACTGCGGCAGCATAGTCTACCGACCCTTTGTTACAGCCTCTTAAGTCGATTATCAGCGAGGTTATACCCTGTGAATTGAGATAGTCAAGCTCCTGCGAAAACTGCTCTGCGGTATTTGCATAGAAGCCGCTGATATTGACATAACCGATATCGCCCATGTATGAGGATGTTACTGTTTTGGTATAGCCTCTGAGCACAGTTACTGTTTTTTCGTTTCCGTCACGCTCATAAGTGATTGTTACCGAATCAAAGCGTCTTCCGTAGCTGAGCTTTTCAATCATACCCATAGCGTTGAGCGAATAAACCTTTTCCTCGTCAACAGCAACAATCATATCGCCCTTTTTAAGCTCTGCATTTTCTGCAGATGAGCCGCTGTAAACCTCTGTTATAACCAGCTTGCCCTTTTCAGTATCGTACTGAGCGGCAATACCGATTCCACCCTCACCTTTCATTCTGCGGGTGTACTCAATGTACTCCTGTGCGGTCATAAAGAAGCTGCCCGAATCGTTAAGACCTTTCATATAGCCGCTTGCGCTGTCAGAAAGGAGCGCATCGTCATCAAAATCGCCGTAAAAGTTTGTACGCACGAAATTGTCTATTGCCGAAATGCCCTCGTAGAGTTCAAAGCGGTTTGAAAGCCTTGATATAAGACCGTTGTAGATGCTTTGCGAAACGGTCATTGTAATGGCAAAGGTTGCAGTAATGCTGATAAATATCAGCGCAATTGCAAGACCTAAAGAAATCTTCCTGTTCATTTGCCGTCACACCGGCCTTTCTGCATTGGAATTATCAGCCCGGCAATTTAACATAGCCGTTCATCGGGTTTGTTGTTTTACCGTCAATACGGATTTCAAAGTGGAGATGCGGACCGGTTGAGTAGCCTGTTGAGCCTACCTTGCCTATCGGCTGGCCCTGCTGTACCTTATCACCGACGGCAACCTTCATTGAACCGTCCTGCATATGAGCATAGCATGAAGAAACGCCGTTTCCGTGGTCAATGATTACGAAGTTGCCGTAAGCCTTGTGCTTTGCTGCGTAAATTACCACACCGTCCTTAACGGCATAAACCGTCTTGCCGTTAATGCCTGCGGCACAGAAATCCGTACCCGTATGGAGCTTATACTCACCTGTTACAGGGTGAGTACGCATACCATAAGGAGATGAAATATAAACACCGCTGCACTTGAGCGGGAATATCATTCCGCTTGAAGAAACAGGAGCGTCAGGGTCTGCATACGGATTATCTTTTTCATCTTCTTCAGCCTTTGAGCTTTCCTCCTCTGAAGGAGGATCAACCTTATCTGTTGTTGATGAGCCGTTGTTTTTAATGAACTCCTCCATCTGATTGGACAGAGCAATAAGTTCATCTTCCTGCTTGCTGATAAGAGCCTTATACTCATCGCTTTCCTTGTCAAGGCTTGCAAGCTCTTTTTCAGCCGCCTGCATTTCCTTTTCAAGCTCCTTCTGCTTTTCTGCAAGGAGATTGCTGTTCTTGATTGATTCTGCCTTGTTAGCGGCAAGTGACTGAGTCTTTTTGTTGAGGTCGGTCTTTTTCTGTTCCTCCTCGTTTACGCTGTTAATAAGAGTTGCTTCGAGTGATTCGAGAAGCTCGATATCCGAAGCAAATGTTTCCATAAGATCGTTATCGTGCTTTGCAACACGAAGAACAAGCTCTGTTCTGATAAGGAGGGTTGAGAAATTTTCCGATGTGAGCAAAAACTCAATAGTAGAGCCGTTGCCCGACATATACATAGCACGAATGCGAAGCTTGAGAAGCTCATAGGTTTCATCACGCATTCTCTGCTTTTCGCCTACAAGCTGCTTAGTTGCGACAATCTGCTCCGAAAGTGAGCCGAGCTGAGCGGTAATAACACCGATCTGCTTTTCTGTGCTGTTGATTTCGGAATTGAGAATCTGCTGCTGAGTAATAAGCAGATTAACCTGATTCTGAGTGTTGTCGATTTTGTTACCGAGGCCGTCAACAATCTGCTCCTGCTTATTCATATCGCTCTGAACCTTATCGAGCTTGTCCTGATTGGCAGCCATCTGGTTTTCGAGCGCATCATATTGGCTTTGAAGCTCCTTATAGGTATCGTCCGTTGTGGACTCCTCTGCCGTTGTTTCTTCAGCGAGCTTTGATGATTCTTCTTCTGTTGCAACGGTTGTTTCAACCGCTGATGTTTCTTCCTGCGTGCCGCCTTCTTCCTCTGTTGCGTATACCGTAACGCTGAAAACGGTTACAAGCACAAGGAAAAGCGCAAGCGCTTTAAGCAGGCGACGGCGCAAATCAATTGCTGACATTTTCACTGTCATAATCCTGCTCCTTCAAATATTTATTCATTGAAACTATACTGCCGAAAGCACCTGTTACAATGCCTGTGCCTACAAATGCGCAGAGCATAATAAGTGCATAATCCTTAAACGGCACCGGCTTTGCCGAAAGCACGCCGAGCATATCGCCCACAGCACTTGATGCAAGCTGATATACACCAAACACAATCGCCAATGAAACCAAGCCCGAAATAATTCCGAGCACAATACCCTCGACTATAAACGGCCAGCGGATAAACCACTTTGTTGCGCCGACGGATTTCATAATAGTAATTTCAAGGCGGCGGTTAAACATTGTAACCCTGACCGTATTTGAAATAATGAAAAGTGAAACGACAAGCAGCATTATGATAACAGCTATGCTGATATAACCTGCTGTTGTGCGAAGATTTGTGAGCTGCTTTGCAAAGTCACGGTTGTGTCTGAGCTGAATTACATTGTCAAGCCGTGAAAGCTCTTCAATAGTATCGTCATACTTTTCCATATCGACAAGAGTTACCTCGTACGCATCGGGTAAAAGGTCTGACTCCATGCCCTCAAAAAGGACAGCCGCAGAGCCTATCGACTCCATAACCTCGGGAAAAGCCTCCTCCTTCGGGACAAACTCACTTGTCAGCACATTGCTGAGAGCTTCTATACTGCGACCCATTTCAACAATTTCATCATCGGTTGCATCATCCTCGATGAAAACCATAATGACATTTTCCTGCGATATATCACCGAGAAGCTTGTCTATATTGACAAAGAGAAGAAAGGCAACGCCTATCATAACAAGACATGACATCAGCACGGCAACGCTCGCCAGCGACATAAGCTTATTGGAGCGAATGTTGCGGAAGCCTTCCTTAGTGAGATATGAGAGGCTTGCTGAGCCGCCCCTTTCGGTTTTATTGCTCATCGCTCTCACCCCCGTCCGATTCGGTCTGCGTACCGTAATTGCGGATAAATTCGTCCGCCTCTCTTACAGCGCGTTTGCCTGCAATATCAAGGTCAGTAAATACAGGAGCTTGCACAGGCTCTGCCGTAGCCTTTGAAACATCGTCTGACTGGATCTTACCGTCCTTGATCGTGATAATTCTGCGACCGAAACGGCGCACAAGCTCCTCGGAATGGGTAACCATAATTACCGTTGTACCCGAAGCGTTTATCTGGCTGAGCATTTCCACAATCTCGTAGGAACGCTTAGCATCAACATTACCTGTAGGTTCGTCCGCAATAATTATATCAGCATTATTTACAATTGCGCGCGCTAACGCGACCCTCTGCTGTTCACCGCCCGAAAGCTCGTTGGGAAGGCACTTTGCCTTATCCGCCAAGCCAACACGGCTGAGAACATGAGGGACGCGATTACTGATCTTTTTCTCTTTTGCGCCTATAACGCGCATCGCAAAAGCGACGTTATCATATACGGTCATATTCGGAATCAGCCTGAAATCCTGAAAAACGATTCCGAGATGACGCCTAAAATACGGTATATCTTTCTTTTTCATTGAATTGAGCGAGAGATTTTTGATAACAACTGAGCCCTCGGAGGCAACCTCCTCGCGCATCATTATCTTGAGCAGGGTGCTTTTGCCCGCACCCGAATCGCCCACAATAAAAACGAACTCGCCCTGCTCAATACGGAGATTTACTCCGTCGAGCGCTTTTGTTCCATTACTGTAGCTTTTTGATACGTTCTTAAATTCAATCAAAGTTTATGTCCTATCCTTTTTGCGTGCCGACAATTGCGCGCCGCAACGCTTATGTGGCTCAAGCTTAATATTTGACGGGGTTGGCGTCGAGATACTTCTTGACCATAAGGGCAACTTTGAAAACAATAGCATCATCAAACTCACGGAGGTCAAGACCTGTGAGCTTGTTAATCTTTTCAAGACGGTATACCAGCGTGTTTCTGTGGACAAAGAGCTTACGTGAGGTTTCGGAAACATTGAGATTGTTTTCGAAGAACTTCTGGATTGTGAAAAGAGTTTCGTGGTCAAGCGTGTCAATTGAGCCGCGCTTGAAAACCTCACGGAGGAACATCTCACACAGTGTTGTGGGAAGCTGATATATAAGACGTGCTATGCCGAGGTTATCGTAGCTGACAATCTCCTTCTCGGTATCGAATACCTTACCGACCTCGAGAGCAACCTGAGCATCCTTAAATGAGCCTGCAAGCTCCTTGATTCCGTCAACAACGGTACCGATACCGATAAGGCAATGGATAAACGCCTCGCTGTTGAGTGAATCAGCAATTGAGCGGGCAAGCTTTTCGAGATCTCTCGTTTCGATATTGGGCTTGACCTCTTTGACAAGAGCAATATCGGTTTCGTTAATATTTATAACGAAATCCTTTGCCTTGTCGGGGAAGAGATTCTGAATAATATCGAAAATCGAAATATCGTTGTGCTCGGGGATTCGGATGAGAAGAACGACGCGGGAGGTATCTGTTGTGAAGCGGAGCTCCCTTGCCTTGAGATAAATATCGCCGGGCAGGATGTTATCGAGCACGACGTTTTTGATAAAGTTACCCCTGTCGTATTTCTCGTCATAGAGAGTTTTGACGTTGCTCAGAGAAAGAGCAATAATGTCTGCATACTTCTTTGAGAGATCGTCATCACCGTCAACGAAAACAACATATTCGGGATGAAGAGCCGAACCGAATGATTTGTAGGTCTGGCCGTCAATCGCGAAAGCTTCGCTGCGGATAAGATGCTCATCGAAAGAGAAAGAGCAAACCTCACCGATTCTGCCTAATTCACTGCAGGAAATAATAGTGCCTGTTTCATCAATAACACCTACGGCTCTGCCGATAGCGTCACGCATCTGGTGAATTATACCTTGAAAAAGTCTGTTTGACATCCGGAAAACCTCCATAACGATGTTTTGGACAAAATGCCCATAATGACAATGTACATTTTACACAATATTCAAGCATTTTGCAATACTTTTTAATGATTTTTTTCGTTTAATTTTGTTATGTTGTTGAAAAAATTCGGCTGTATTTGTGTTTTTTGCCAAAAACAGGCGCAAAAAATCGGCTTTTTCGCCTTGTCAAATTGCACAAGCAAACTTCACTTCAAAAAGCCGAAAACAGTTATTAAGGTTAAAATCAGTTGACTTTATGTAAAAATATTGGTATTATTTATTTAATCGGGTGGAAATGCGGTTTTCCGCCACGAAAAATCATTATATCCGGGAGGAATAAAAATGAAAAAACTTTTACCGGTCATTATGGCTATTGTCATGGTTTTCAGTACCTTTGCAATCATTTCAATAGCAGGCGCAGATGACTCACTCGTAGACGGCAAGTTCCAGCTCGCTGCCGGAACAAACAGCGGAAACGCCGCTAAGTTTGCCCTCTCCGAAACTGTTTACGGCACTGTCGAGGGCGACTCTGCTTCCTACTACAAATTCTTTGTAGAAGAAACAAAAGACGTTCTTCTCTCCGTCAGAGCCAACAACATCCTCGACATTACAGTAGAGAAGTCCGACGGAACAGTAATCAATACAGTTTCCGGCAAAGAGTGCAACCTTCAGCTCACAGCACTCGCTTCAGCTAACTATACTGTAATCATCAAAAACTATGTAGAGCCCACAACAGAAGAACCCACAACTGAGGAAACCGTAACAGATGAATCCACAACCGAAGAAACAGTAGTAGAAGAAGAATCCTCAACCGATATGACTGCAGAAGAGGAATCCTCGATGGCAGGCAGCAACGATTTTGGCGGTCTCTCTCTTATGAGCGTTCAGAGCGATGAGCCCGTTGTAACAGAGTTCTACTTCTGTGCAACAACAGACACAGTTAAGCCTCTTGGCGTTGACATCAACTACAAAAAAGCTACACTCGTCGCAGGCGAAAGCCTCCAGCTTACTCTCGACCCGACAGTTGATAACCTCAACTTCTTCTGGAGAGTCTATGACGATCCCAAAACAGCAGTTAACGAAAACGAAATTGCTTCCGTCACAGCAGACGGTCTTGTAACAATCAAGAACAATAGCAGCTTCTTTAACAAGGATACAAACGTCACAATCCAGGCTGTAACATATTACAACAACGAAGAGGCAACAAAGAGCTGTGTAATCACAGCCGTTCTTGCAAACGTTTTCCTTGATCCCTATTACGGTGCTTCCGAAAGCAACTGCCTCAAGCTTGGCGTAGGTGCATACAGAAGCATTTCTGCTACAACAAACGTCAAGGGCAAGAACATTGTTTGGAGCAGCCCTGACGAAAACATCGCAACAGTATCCCCCTCCGGCAAGATCACAGCAACAGGCGTAGGCAAGGTTAAGGTCAAGGCAGAAATTGAAGGCATGGGTATAGCCCGTGAAATCCTCGTTGTTGTTGCCGACAACTACTCAACAGTAATGGGTGTCAGCTTCAATAATCACACCGCTTCTGTCAGAGCAAATGAAAACTTTAAGGCTGAATATACCTTCAAGACAGCTCCTGCAAATGTTTTCCCCACAAACAGCAAGGTTACATTCACATCCAGCAACCCCGCAGTAGCAACAGTTGATGCTGACGGTAAGGTTACAGGCGTTGCTGAGGGTACAGCAGAAATTACAATCACAACCGATGACGGCAAGTACACAGACAAGTGCACAGTAACCGTTACAGCTCCTATCCCCAACTGGCTTATGGTTATCATTGCTCCCCTCAGACTTATCTACAACCTTATCCTTATGATCATCGGCGGCTAATTAATATCATTGCAAAAACCAATCAGCAGTATCCGACAATTCGGATACTGCTGATTTTTTTAACGGTCGATGCGGCTTTATAACCGACCGATTCAGGTTCAGTCAGGCTGCGTCATCAACAAGCGCTTTCTCCAGCGTTTCAGCTGTTGAAATCATATTCTGTGCAAATATCGCATAGCCCTGTTGAGGGTCATTGACAAAGACATGAGTCACTGCACCGACAAGCATACCGTTCTGCACAATGGGGCTTCCGCTCATGCCCTGCACTATTCCGCCTGTTTTTTTCAGCAAATCTTCATCCGTAACTTTTATTACCATGTTCTTTTCTTCACCGTCCGAGCGGTTGATTCTGGTAATCTCAATGTCAAAAAATTTCGGTTCAGAACCGTCAACGGATGATACGATCTGCGCCTTACCCGTTTTGACCTCACTACTGAGCGCAACGGGGATCTCGGGTGCGGAGCTGTCCTTTTTGCTTATAAGTCCGTAAACGCCGGTAGGTCCGTTTATATACAGACGCCCGAGCATATCAGACCCGAAAACTCCGCACAGCTCACCCGGCGTTCCGGATGTTCCCTTGACACAGCCGCGGATAACTACATTCATTATATCTCCGCTTTTCAGCGGCAACACTTCGCCCGTATCGGTATCGCAGATTGCGTGGCCAAGACCGGCGATTGTGCCTGTACGGTTATCAACAAAGGTAACCGTTCCTACGCCTGCCGATGAATCTCTTACCCACATTCCGAGCTTATACAGCCCGTCCTGCTCATCCTTTACAGGAGTCAGCGTTACCGTTTTTGTTTTACCGTCTCTTGTCAACTTTACGGTCAGCTTTTCGCCATGGCTATCCTGAGCCAACCGTAAAATTTCGTGATTGGAGGTTACCGCCTTGCCGTTGATCTCTTTGATTATGTCACCCTGTCTGATACCTGCCTTAGCCGCAGGAGAAACCGCTGAGCCGCCTGCGCCCGAAGCACCGACACCCGTTACAATTACACCGTCTGCAAAAATGCGTAGACCGAACACGCTTCCGCCAAGGGTAACATATCGGCGATGAACCACCGTAACAGTGGAATTTTTTACGGGAATTGCATTAAACAGCTTGATTTGAGCAGGATAACTCCGCGCAAAATTGCTGTTGTCGGCAAGCACGGTTTCACCTTTACATTCACAGGTAAAAATCGCATTACCGGTATTTGCAGAATTCATATCGGTTGCGATATAAGAATCCGGAATATAAAGCGTTCCGTAGCCGATGAAGCAAAAGACAAGAACACAAATTAAAGAAAAAACAGCAGCGATGAACTTTACTGTTCTTTGCATCACTCACCTCCAAAAGGAGAAAAAGTAAGCCGCAGATATAATTTGCACAATCAAAACTCAAATAACAATGGAAATAAAAAGAAAAACAAGGCTTTGACGAAAATCAAAGCCTTGTTGATTTTATTGTTCAGCTTTTACGGATTAATACATTCCGCCGCCCTGTGCTGCCATTGCTGCTGCAGCGGCTGCATCAGCCTGAGGGTCGGGCTTATCTGTTACAAGAGATTCTGTTGTGAGAACCATAGCTGCAACGGAAGAAGCATTTTCAAGAGCAGAACGTGTAACCTTTGTCGGGTCAAGAATGCCTGCCTCGAACATATCAACATAACCGTCACTTGCAAAGTTGTAGCCGTAGCCGACCTTACCGCTTGTGCGGATTTCATTTACGATAACAGAGCCTTCAAGGCCTGCGTTTGCTGCAATCTGGCGTACGGGAGCTTCGAGAGCCTTAAGAACGATGTTGATACCTGTCTTGATATCGGCATCCTCTGTTGTTTCAAGAAGAGCCTCAACAGCGGGAATAGCGTTGATAAGAGCAACGCCGCCGCCTGCAACACAGCCCTCTTCAACAGCTGCCTTTGTAGCTGCAAGAGCATCTTCAATGCGGAGCTTCTTCTCCTTCATCTCGGTCTCTGTTGCGGCGCCTACACGGATAACAGCAACACCGCCTGCGAGCTTTGCAAGACGCTCCTGGAGCTTCTCACGGTCGAAATCGGATGTTGTTGTGCTGATCTGAGTTCTGATCTGTGCAACTCTTGATGCGATTTCTGCCTTATCGCCTGCACCGTCAACAATGATTGTGTTTTCCTTTGAAATCTTAACCTGACGTGCGCGGCCAAGCTGTGTGATCTGAGTATCCTTAAGCTCAAGACCAAGCTCCTCTGTGATAACCTCACCGCCTGTGAGAGTTGCGATATCACGGAGCATTTCCTTACGTCTGTCGCCGAAACCGGGAGCCTTTACACCAACGCATGTGAATGTGCCGCGGAGCTTGTTGACAAGGATTGTGGAAAGAGCCTCACCCTCAAGGTCCTCAGCAACAATGACAAGCTTCTTACCTGCATTGAGAATCTGCTCAAGAAGAGGAAGAATTTCCTGAATGTTGGAAATCTTCTTATCTGTGATGAGGATAAATGCGTCATCGATAACAGCTTCCATCTTATCGGTATCTGTTACCATATAGGGAGAGATGTAACCTCTGTCAAACTGCATACCTTCAACGATATCGGAATCTGTAACGGCAGTCTTGCTCTCTTCAACAGTGATAACACCGTCTGCAGAAACCTTTTCCATAGCGTCTGCAATAATCTTACCGATTTCGGAATCAGCAGAAGAGATTGTAGCAATCATCTCGATATCTGCTGAGCTTGTAACGGGCTTTGAATTTGCCTTAACTGCTGCTGTTGCAGCCTCAACTGCAAGCTTGATGCCCTTCTTGACTACCATCGGGTTTGCACCTGCGGTAACATTCTTAAGACCTTCTCTTACAAGAGCCTGTGCAAGAAGAGTTGCGGTTGTTGTACCGTCACCTGCTACATCGTTTGTCTTTGTAGCAACCTCTTTTACGAGCTGTGCGCCCATATTCTCAAAAGCATCCTCAAGCTCAACCTCTTTGGCGATTGTAACACCGTCGTTTGTGATGAGGGGTGCGCCGTACTTCTTGTCAAGAACAACGTTTCTGCCCTTGGGGCCGAGTGTGATTTTAACTGTGTTTGCGAGCTTATCAATACCCGCCTGAAGAGCCTTTCGGGCGTCTTCACCGTAAATGATCTGCTTTGCCATTTTCGTTTCCTCCCTTTAATTACTCGATAACTGCGAGAATATCGCTCTGGCGAACGATTGTATATTCTTCATTGCCAAGCTTAACCTCAGTACCTGCGTACTTGCCGACGATAACCTTTTCGCCGACCTTAACGTACATCTCTACGCTCTTACCGTCAACCTCACCACCGGGACCGACAGCAACAACCTCAGCGTACTGGGGCTTTTCCTGAGCAGAAGCAGCAAGGATAATGCCGCTCTTTGTTGTTTCCTCTACAGCTGATGCCTTAACGACAACTCTGTCTGCAAGGGGTCTGATTGTCATTTATAACTCCTCCTAAAAAGTATTAACAAGTTTGTTTTAGCACTCGACAAGTTCAAGTGCTAATCCATATTCTACCTGATTTTTTTCAAAAAGCAAGCCTTTTGAGAAAATTAATATGAAATTTTTATCTTTTTACATTTCATTAACAAATAGCGCAAATTTACTTTTTCTTTTTAATTATCAGCGCCGCCGTACCAATAACTGCACCTGCGGCAAGTGCTGCGCCGACAGCACGTCTCGGCTTTTCAAGGTCATCAGCATCAATAAAGTAGCTAATCATTGTTGCGGGTGTTTTGCCCACAAGATCAAAATATGTATAATGCTTTGTTTCAAACTCCTCAGGCTTTGATTCATCAAGCTCAAACAAACGCACACCGCGCAGGCTGTTACCGTAGCAACGGAATGACGCCGCAGGAGTCTGAATCATACGCACACCCTCGTGAGTTATATCAAACATATTAAGATGGTGGTGACCGTAGACAAGACTCAGCACATCGCCCTGCTGTTTTACGGCATCAAACTGTCCGTAATTCTCCTTGCAGCCGGGTGTCGGCTCATAAATTCTGCCGCTGTTCACCTTTTCGGGTCTGAGGCGGATATATTTGCCGTCACCTGCGTTAACCGCACCGTATTCCGACGGACTGCACTCTTCAATACATTCCTCTATTTCCGAAACGGGAATATGCTGGAACATAAGTGACCAAACAGGATTACCGCCGTTACTCTCTTTCAGTTCATTGCTTGTCTTTACATACCATTCAACAGCCTCGGCATTAACACACTCCTGACCGTTGCCCGGCTCTCTGTCCTGGCGTGAGGTATCCATCATCCAGAGGTTGAACCTCGGCTTATCTCCCGAATAAATAAGCACGTTATGCGTGCCGGTATCGCCGTAGCCGTAGGTATCTCTGAGGCCGACAAAGCACGAATACTCTCTGTACAGATCAATAATCTGTTCCTTTGACATACAGCACATATCGTCATGGTTGCCGAATATCATTGCAAAGGGTATGCCGCGTTTTTCAAGCGGCTCAAGTATTATCCTGAGCGATTCTTTCATTCTCACCAGCGTTGCTTCAAAGCCCTCGGCAACATGACTGTTACCGAAGCGAGCATCGAGAAGATGATTACTCAGCACATTATCGCCCGTAAAAACAACAAGGTCAGGCTTCAATTCATCATATGCTTTGTCAAGCATTTTTAGCATTGAACGACGGGGATAGTGCATATCCTGCGGGTCGCTGACCTGAAGAATCTTAAATTTACCGTTTTTGAATTCAAGCTTCATATTTTTAACCGTCCGTTTATTTTTATTGTAAATATTATATTACATTGATAAACATTGTCAAGTTGACAAAAGACATAAACGCTGATAAAATAATAATAGTATATTTGAAAGGATGATTCAAAATGACAACTATTGATAAAACAATGACAATCGGCGATGTTCTTGACGCACACCGTGAGCTTGCACCCTTTTTCTTCGAAATGGGCATGCACTGCCTCGGCTGCCCCTCTGCAAGAGGCGAAAGCATTGAGCAGGCTTGCAGAGTACACGGCGTAAACGTTGACGAGCTCGTAGGCAAGCTCAACGCTGCCCTTGCAAAATAAACCCATGAAGCTTTCACCCAGACTCAAAGCCGCAGCGGATATGGTCCGTTGCGGCAAAAAAATTGCCGATATCGGCACAGACCACGCTCACCTGCCCATATATCTGGCAGAAAACGGAATATGCACCGAAGCTGTCGCTTCAGATGTGCGACCGGGTCCTATTGCAAATGCAAAAATCAACATAGAAAATGCAGGGCTGAGCGACAGAATCAGCACCCGCCTTGCCAGCGGACTCGATAAAGTAGCTCCTGATGAAGCAGATGATATTATCATAGCAGGAATGGGCGGCATACTCATAGCCGAGCTGCTCGAAAAAGCGGAATGGCTCAAAGATAAGAATAAGCACCTTGTGCTTCAGCCACAAAGCCATGCAGAGGTCCTGCGTGAATTTCTTATAAAAAACGGTTATCGCATTGAAAAAGAGGAAATATGCGAGGATGCAGGCAGAATATACTGCGTGATGAGCGTATATTTTGACGGTAAAGAAGCTGCATATCCGAAATGGTATGCATATTACGGCGAAATTCCGTCAAGCTCATCCCCTCTTGCATGCGAATATCTTATGCGCCTTGCAGACAGATATGCAAGAGATGCAGGCAATATGCGATGCGCCGAGCCGCAGAGAGCTAACGAGCTGTATGAAATTGCAGACACGCTGACCGAAATAATAAGCAAATAAAATAAGAATCAGTGAAAATTCATTGCAAATAATCACTGATTCTTTTATTTTTAATCTGTTATATCAGCCTGCAAACAGAGATACAAAGAAGTTATAAATTCCCATAAAGAAATTTACAATTCGGTCCCATAACGTCAGCTTTGTTTCCGATGAGCCGCCCGAAGCCGCAGTAGTGGTTTCTTTCTCTGTTGTAGTGGGAGCAGAAGTAGTAGGTACCGTAGTGTTCGGTGCAGTTGTTATAGTCGGGAGGGTTGAGCTTTCTTCAGGCTTCTGTGCAGAAGTTGATTCGGAAGGAAGAGTTGTTGTTTCTTCGCCTGTGACAGGCTCAGACGGTACAACCGGCTGTGTAGCGGTAACTGTTGTTTCCTCCTCAGGTACTCCGATTGCAACTCTGTTGACAAAGAGCTTACCGTTAACAATTGCAAACCAGATTATACTGTCGCTTGCTTCATCGTAAAATACCTGACCGTATTTCGGGAGCATGGGATTATCGCTGTTATACTCAACAGCCTTGTCCCAGAGCTTATTGCCGCTATTATCAGTAAGGATAACGTGGATTTCCTGCGTGTTTTGTTTTATATTACACAGCATATATGGAATTGCGACATATTTATCGGAAACACGCACAATTTTCGGATTTGCTGCACTGTTAATGCCCTTGTCGCTATCCTGAATATCGGAATAATCCGTCAGGTAAAATTCTTTTTGGGCTTCAAGCGTAACAGCATCAAAAAGCTGGACAAAGACATTAGCGGATGTGGGATCTGTGCTGAGCGATTTATTCTGGTAAGTACCCGCCATCATATAATTCTTGCCGCTTCTGATGACGCCGCCGAGCTGACCGTAGGTTTCGTTATCGGCAAGACCCGGAGCAACCTCCTCTGCCTTGAACTCGAATGAATGACCTGTCTGCAGCATTTTCCACTGGAGACCGCCGGACATTTTTGTGAGAAGATGCGCTCTGTAAGGCAGAGCGTCTCCGCGCTCGACATAAAGGAAGTCGTTGCCGTCCTTGAGAACGATCTGGTGGAATGAATGGCTGGCATACGGAATGTCGTTTGAGCTTTCGACCTGAACAACCTTGAATGTTTCAAGGTCTACCGCAAGCGCATATGATGCCTGGTGAACCTCACCGTTCGGGTCAAAATCATCTTTTCCGGTTATCGGGTTATCTTTTACAGGGAACATATCTCTGCCGATAAAGAGAGTCAGGTAACTTTCGTTGGCAACCATAGAGTGATTGCCGCAGTTGAGCGACCCTATACCGAGCCAGGAGCCTGTAACCATACCGCTGAAATCAAGAGTGTTGAGAATTTTGCCGTCAGAGCCTATTCTCAGAAGGCGCAGTGAAGTGTTGTTGCGTGTACTGACGGTAAGGCTCTGATTAAACACAACATAATAATAGCCGTCTTCACCCTTGCAAAAAGCAACAAAACATTCAAGCTGAGGCGCTACATCAAAGCTTGATTTAACGGTAAAATCCGCATTAAGTTCAAGAATACGCAAAGAGTTATCCGCCATAACCAGACAAATGCAGTATGTTCCGTCAGGATTCTGAACAGCGTTTATTGTTGTCGGATAGCCGTAATCAAGCCCTGCATCGTAAGGCAGAATATCGTTATCGTACGCATCAACCGTGGCTATCCTTTTTATAGAATTCTTAAGGGTATCATCCTCAGCAGAGGTAGAAAATGCCATAGCTGACACAACAAGAATAAGTGCTGTAAAAACGCACATTATCTTTCTTGTCATATCGGTTTTCATCAAAATCATCTCCTAAAAATCTATAATGATTTTCTATTCTTTTCATCTATAAATATAGCACTTTTTTCCAAATAAAGTCAACTTATGTTACTTGTTTTTAATCTAAAAGCAGACTATATCAAAAAAACATTGAATAGTGTTGAAAATTCCGAATACTTATGATACAATACTTTAGATTCAGTTCAAAACAAGGAATGGTGAATTTAATGTCAGGACATAACAAATGGAGCACGATCAAGCGCAAGAAGGAAAAGACCGACGGCGCACGTGCAAAGGTATTTACAAAAATCGGCAGAGAGATTGCTGTTGCCGTTCGTGACGGCGGCCCCGACCCCTCTTCCAACTCAAAGCTCAAGGATATTATCGCAAAGGCAAAGGCTGCCAATGTTCCCAACGATAACATTGACCGTATCATCAAGAAAGCAAGCGGTGAAGCAGGCGGAGCAGATTATGAGTCCATTATGTACGAAGGCTACGGCCCCTCAGGTATCGCAGTTATCGTTGAGGCTCTTACCGATAACAGAAACAGAACCGCAGGCGACGTTCGCCACTACTTTGACAAGTACGGCGGAAACATGGGTCAGAGCGGTTGCGTTTCCTTTATGTTCACCCGTTACGGCGTTATTCTCATTGAGTCTGAGGATGTTGATGAGGAAACATTGATGGATGCAGCTCTTGAGGCAGGCGCTGTCGACTTCATCGCAGAGGATGAAAGCGTATTCGAAATCCGTACCGAGCCCAATGATCTCGGCGCAGTACGTGATGCGCTCGAAAGCGCAGGATACACCTTTGTTGTTGCAGAGGTACAGTATGTTCCCTCAACATACACAACCCTCACAAGTGAGGACGATATCAAGAACATGACAAAAATGCTTGAAATGTTCGAAGATAATGACGATGTCCAGGAAGTCTGGCACAACTGGGAAAATCCCGACGAAGAATAATTTACAAAAAGGCAGGGTGAAGTTTTTTACCTTGCCTTTTTCAAAATATTAAGGATTGGTGAATATGGTTTTTGATAAATTCAGACAGTTCAAACAAACTGCCGACGAGCCGGATTACGATTGCCGTGAGGGCTGCTTTATGCGCCTTTACAGAAACGTTGATGCTGAGCAATATACCGAATGGATAAAGACTCTTGAAAGTGACGGATTCGAGGTTTTGCAGCAAACAGAAATCAACGGTAATCTTTACACCTGTCTTTCGGGTGAAGCTGTTATCAACGCTTTATTTACCCCGTGCGACGGTATTCTGCGTGTTGCCGCAACAGAAAACAAACAAGTTCCCTGCTTTGAAGAGCAGAAATGTGCAGGTAACGGCGAAACTGCGTTTTATGCTTTTGAAAACGATCAGTCACTTATCGACTGCGGTATGTGCCTTATGATTCAGTGTCCCGATTACAGCTTTTTTATTGTTGACAGCGGCCACTATTTTCAGATAAACGATAACGACAGAATTTATAAATTCATGCGTGACCGCACACCGGTGGGACAGAAGGTTGTTATAAACGGCTGGCTTCTCAGCCACGCTCACTCCGACCACGTTTCAAAGTTCATGGACTTTCTGCGTTACAACCGCAGTAACGTTATAATTGAAGGCATCTACTCAAACCTCATACCCGACAATAACTGCAGCAGTAAATACTGGAGCATTGAAGAAAATCTGCTTTCAAAAAAGCTGTTCAGAATGCTCGCCGAAACGGATATTCCCACTTACAAAATACATACCGGTCAGCGCTTTTACATACGCAACCTATGCTTTGACGTGCTCGGCACACACGAGGATATCTATCCGCAGACAGTTAGAGATTATAACGATTCCTCATGTATGGTGATGCTGACGGCAGAAAACACACGCATATTCATACCCGGCGATGCAAGCAACCTTGCAAGTGTTGAGCTTGTCAAGCGATACGGAAAAACACTCAGGTGCGATGTTGTTCAGATTGCTCACCACGGTCACAACGGACTTTACAAAGAGGCTTACGAGCTGCTCAATGCCGAAATTGCCGTTTTCCCGATAACACGAATCAAGTTCGACGAAGAATTGCCGAGAATCGAAGCCAACCGCAGAGCAATCGAGCTTGCCAAAGCCTACTATATCACCTCCGACGGCACAGTTAAAATTCCTCTGCCGTATTCATTTGACACGGTTGAAAAGCTCCCCGACGAAACCTTTGAGGATTTCGGAAAAATCGAGCGTCTTTGGGGCTACACCTATACCGACGAGCGCAAGCAGGAGCTTTATGAGCTGTTCATACAAAACGGCGGTGACCTATACAGCGTAAATCTTCCCGTAAGAGCGGAAGGTATCTTTGAAATGTAAGGTGAAAACACTATGAAAGAAATTGATATTTTTGATTTTGACAAAACGCTTGTCCCCTTTGACAGCGGCTCCCTTTTCTGGTTTTACTGTCTTATTCACAACCCCTGGATTGTCATATGTGTACCCTATATTTTTGTAATGATGATACCGTTTTTCCTCAGAATCAAGGGTCTCACCTACGCAAAGAAGTATCTGTTCTGCTATGTTCCGCTCATAAATCTTGAAAAAAATGTCAAGGGCTTCTGGGATAAGCACGAAAAAGATGTATTTGATTGGTTTAGAAAAGAAAAGCGTGAAAGACCGGCCGTAGTAATCAGCGCAAGCCCTGATTTTCTGCTGAAAGATATCTGCTCAAGGCTTGAGGTAGAAAAGCTGATCTGTTCAAAGCACAGCAGTAAAACAGGTGCAATTATCGGACTCAACTGCAAGGATGAAGAAAAGGTTCGCCGCTATAACGAAGAAATCAGCGGTTGTAAGGTAATCAACGTCAGCTCCGACAGCCTTAAAAGTGACAGGCCGATTTTTTCACTGGGCGAAAACTGCTTCCACATAGTCAAAAACGGTGAAAGAATACCTTTCAAGTACAGCGAAATGTATAAATAAATCTAACTTTACGGCGGCACACACAAAACTGTGCTGCCGATTATTTTTGCGTAATTCCGCCGTAAGCAAGCGGCACCTTTCCGACAATTACGGTTTCGGCAACGAGCATTGTTGATGTATAAGCGGTTGTAACGGTCGCAGTAGGAAATACTATGAGCAAGGTGACAGTTGTTTTGAGAAAGATCTGATGTCTTGTCTGATTTATTCCCGCATCGCTGAACTCGTTGACAAAATGTGTCTGCGCACTGCCCGTCAGGCTGATTATAACATTCAGTTTCGGACCTCTGCCGTTAAGCAGAGCCAGACCTGTAAGCGTGCCGAGCGGCACACCGAGCTCTTTTCCGTCAAGACCGCTCAGAGCACCTGCGACAGCAGAATTGATGCCTGATTTAATGCTGTTTATCCGCATTGCATCCGTCTGCAATGACAGAATATTTCCAAAGCTGTCACGTTCAATTTTAACAAGCGAAGAATAGTCAGTTCCAAGGCTGTGCAATGTTTTAGAAGCAGCGGCACCCGCCACGGATGCGGCATAGTTCTGTGCCTGTACTACAGCCGTGTTTCTCACAATGGGTCTCAACCTTGCATCAAGCAGTAAAAAAACCGTAAGCCCCGCCATAATGAAGCACACGGCGGCAAAGGCATATTTTCTGAACCGTTTGGGTCTGTAATAACGCAAAGCAGACACCCCCGAAAGCATTATATGCCCGTGTTAATATAAATGTAACTATTTAACACCCCTGCCGCTCTTGACTAAACGGCAAAATCAATGTAAAATATCATACAGAAAACAAATGAAAAAGAAACGGAGTAATAAATTATGAGCAATCAGTATGATCCCGATATAGTCAGCGTAGTTGACGAGGAAGGTAAAGAGCATATGTTTGAGGAGCTCGACAGGATCGAAACAGACAAGGGCAAGTATGTGGCCCTTCTCCCGATTTTTGACGATGCTGAAGAACAGCTCGAGGACAGCGGAGAAATCATCATCCTCAAGGTCACCGAAGAAAACGGTGAAATCTACCTTTCCGCAATCGAAGACGATGCGGAATTTGAAGAAGTCGGTACACTTTTTGAAGACAGACTTATTGACCTTTTTGAAGAAGGCGAAGAAGAGGAATAATCCCGCACTAACAGCAAACTACTAAATATGCACCCTGCCTTGTGCGATAAAAGTTCGGCAATACTAACCCAACACACACTTACAAGGGAAGCCGTCTCCGATCAGCGGATTGCAGACCTCCCGCCTTACGGCGGACGAAGGGAGCGTGAACCTGCGGGAGGCCACCCACCTGCTTTTTAACGCAGGTTATTATTAGCCGTGCAACGGCTTGGCGGGGCTGCATAGAATTATCAGGTGAGAGAATTGAAAAAAATTATTGACAGCAAAATATTCGGTCTGCTGCCTGTTGACGGCGGATTTTTTTACATAAAGCCCGAAATTATGCCCGACGGCAGAACAAGAGCCGACTTTTTCGGCTATGAAGCCGCCACACAGCGCACCATGCCAATTACAAAATGGACATATTTTGAGGGTAAGTTCGGCCCTGCTTACAAAGAAATCTGCTCTCAGATTGAGGACTATGTCAACTGCGAAACAGGCACGCTTTCCAACAATCACACCGTACTCATTTACCCTGACGGTGATGTAGGTATTTTCAACGCACGCGGTGTTGCGGTATGGACAGGCAACCTCAAATACAACGATGTTCCCGCAAGAGGAATAGCTCCCGACGGAAAAAATTTTTGGAGCGTTGTACCCGAGCTTAACGCTGTTATCTGCTACGCTACGGAAGAAAAGCGTGTACAGATGAGAATCGGCGGCGGAAAATCCACCGCATTTGTTGACCCTGTTTCCATTATCCGCTACAATGACAGACTTTTTATATGCAACAAAGGCTCAAACAAAGTCCGCACGATAACGCTCGGCAACTATGCAGTAGATAACTATCTCGAATTTGACGAGCCTGTACTGAAATACTTTATTGCAGGCGGACAGGAATTTGTAAAGCTCGAATCGGGTCTTTACCAGCTTTAATACACCTATGAAAAAAGCCATCCTGAAAAATTCAGGATGGCTTTTTGATTAGCTGAAAAGGTTTGTAATCATAGTGATAAATGCTTCAAACAGATCCATTATCGATCGCAAAAAGGTTGTAAACCAGTTTGTTCCTGCAGGCTTGGTCGGAGGTTCTTCGGGAGCTGTGCTTCCCTCATCGCCTGTTGTACCTTCCTCTTTCGGAGGATCAATGGGAATTAACGGACTGTCATTCACCCCACCGTCATCGGGCTGAGTGGGCTGTTCGGTCGGGTCTTCGGGGGGAACGGTAGGATCTTCCTGCGGCGGAACGGCAGGCTCCTGCGGCTGAAGTACACCGCCTGCGGCAACAAACATTTCAAGCGCCTCAGCAGGCTCTCTTACAGCAAGTCTTCTGTAAACAGAAACCTGGATATCGGATGAATTGAGGCTGTGATAATAAAGATACTTACCCTCAACCGTTTCAACATCAATGCCGTATTTTTCCGCAGAGCTGCGCTGAATCGGAATTGAATTGGGGTAAGGCGGCTCATCGACAAGCTTACTGCACTGAGCATATATTGCACGTATCAAAACGTCCTCAGGCTGATTGTCAAAGCCACCGAGATCGTTGAATGCCTCGTTGATCACCCTGCTGTTCACACCGTTCTGAACAGCTCTTGACCAGATAACATTCTTGAGAGCAATTGTGTAATTATCAACCTCAAAGCCCTCAATTTCAGACTCAAGACGGGCTACAACAACATCGTAAAAACGAGCCTTTGTAAAGCTATGCTGAAGAAAAAGAAAGCCCTCGGGAGATTCCTGTGCAATCGCTTTCCACTCGGAATCGAAGTTTTCACCGTATGTATTTTCGTCAAGCTCATAAGCGGCCTTGAGCCTTTCGCCAACCTCTTTGCTGTCGTCTTTAGTCAGACACCATTTGACGAACTCAAGCGGCACACCGTAGCGACTTGAAAACTGATAAGCGCCGTAAGAAACACCGCCCGTATCCTTACCAGATGAAATCGTAGCGGGATTTCCGTTCGATTCATACTTTGCAGAAAGACTGCCGAGCTTCATAGCCTCATCATCAGTCTCGAGCATAAGATAATACTCGGTATCCAGACCGTCAAGCCTGTACTTACCGCCGTAAGCACCGACACTAACGGCAAGACTGCCGAACAACAGTACCGCCGCAAAAATAATTGCAGTTACCTCTTTCATAAAATCACTCCTTAATATAAATTTTACTACATCTTATACTGCATTGTCAACACAGAGAAAACCGTAAAAAATTGACAGCAAACGATGTTTTGTATTATTGACTTAAAAAGAGATATTGATATAATAATAGCGTAATAAATATTTACTAACGGTGATAAAATGAAGCTGAAATTTGATATTGAAGGAATGAGCTGTGCCGCCTGCTCTGCGGCTGTTGAGCGTGCAGTTTCAAAACTTGACGGAATTGAAAGTGCGCAGGTAAATCTCGCCGCAAAGCTGCTCACGGTTGAAGCTGACGAGAACAAAACGGACAGCGAAAAAATTATAGCCGCCGTGACAAAAGCAGGATTTACGGCAAGCCTTCGCCGGGATAAAGCACATGCTGTACAGCCGCAAACCAGGAACGAACCTGCAAAACAATCCTCTGCAAACAGCTTTGCAAGTGAAAAGACAAGGCTCGCAGTATCCGTTCCTCTGCTGGCTGTGCTTATGTATATTTCCATGGGCCATATGGTCGGTCTGCCGCTGCCGTCGTTTCTTCACGGAGTACAAAACGGCGTTCAGTTTGCCTTTGTTCAGTTTTTACTGACTCTGCCTATCGTGTATATAAACCGCAAGTTTTTCATCGGCGGTTTCTCTGCCCTGCGACGCAAAGCACCTAACATGGATACGCTTGTCGCAGTAGGCTCAGGTGCCGCTCTGATATACGGAATTGCCGCTGTTTTTATGATTGGCTACGGTCTCGGAAACGGTAAAACAGAGCTTGCCGCAAAATATGTTTCAAACCTTTATTTTGAATCCTCGGCAATGATTCTAACACTCGTAACCGTCGGAAAATTCCTTGAAGAGCGGTCTAAAGGCAAAACAAATTCAGCGATTGAAAAGCTGATTGACCTTGCGCCGAAAACAGCAAACGTACTGCGTGACGGCAAAGAGGTTCAGATTCCCGTTGAACAGATCGTGCGTGATGACCTTATTATCATAAGACCCGGCGAAAAAATTCCCGTTGACGGAATTATAACCGAAGGCAGCTCGAGCGTTGATGAATCAGCCCTTACGGGAGAGAGTATGCCTGTTGAAAAAGCTGTTGGAAGTAACGTTATGTCCGCCTGCATTAATATTGACGGTGCATTTACCATGAAAGCCGTCAAAGTAGGCAGCGAAACAACGCTTGCCCAGATAATCGAGCTTGTAGAGAATGCCGGTGCAAGCAAGGCTCCCGTTGCAAGAATTGCAGACAAAATTGCAGGTATATTTGTTCCTGCCGTAATGGCTGTTGCGGCTATCACCTTTGCAGCGTGGCTTATAGCAGGACAAAGCCTTGAATTTGCACTTTCCTGTGCAATCTGCGTGCTTGTTATCTCCTGCCCCTGTGCGCTCGGACTTGCAACACCCGTTGCGATTACTGTATCAATGGGAAAATGTGCCTCAAACGGAATACTTGTCAAATCCGCTCAAGCTCTTGAAACACTTGGCAAAGCTGATGTTTTTGTCTTTGACAAAACAGGCACCGTAACAACAGGCAAGCCCACCGTAACCGATGTTATCACCTATTCGTTTGAAGAAAAAGAGCTTTCAATGCTCGCCGCATCAATTGAAGCTAAAAGCGAGCATCCGCTCGCAAAAGCAATCTGTGAGAATTATGTCGGTGATACTGTAAAGGCTGTTAACTTCACATATATTCCCGGAAAAGGCGTATCAGGTGTAATTGACAGCATGAGAATCCTCGGCGGAAATGCCGCACTTATGAACGACAAAAAAATTGACATCTCCATTGCTCAGGCAGATGCCAAACGGCTCGCCGAAGAAGGAAAGACTCCTGTATTCTTCGTGCGCGGCACAAAGCTGATAGGAATAATTGCTGTTGCTGACAGAATAAAAGCCACAAGCAGTAATGCTGTTCAGGCATTGAAGTCGCTCGGAGCCGAAGCCGTACTTTTAACGGGCGACAATGCGGCAACGGCGCAGGCAATAGGCCGTGAGCTTAATCTCGACGGTATTATCGCAGAGGTGCTTCCCGCAGAAAAGGCTGACCACATCAAAAAGCTGAAAGAACAGGGCAAAACAGTTGTTATGGTCGGTGACGGAATCAACGATTCGCCTGCACTTGTTCAGGCAGATGTCGGAATCGCAATTGGTGCAGGCGCTGACATTGCGATTGAAGCGGCAGATATTGTTCTCATGAAGAGCGACCTTGCCGATGTTGTAAAGGCAACAGCCTTTTCACGCAAGACATTGAAGAATATAAAACAGAATCTGTTCTGGGCATTTTTCTATAACATTATCGGCATACCGGTTGCCGCAGGTCTGCTGTTTATTCCGTTCGGAATAACGCTTTCGCCTATGATCGGTGCGGCAGCAATGAGCCTCAGCTCCGTATTTGTCGTAACAAACGCTTTGAGATTGTACAAAATGAAATAACGCTTTAATCAACAGTAACCGTTATATTGCCGACGGTTACTGTTTTTTGCTGATTTTTTTATAGATATATACTTGTGAAAATAATATATTTTTGATATAATAGTGATAATAATGGATAAATTTATGCTTTACGGAGGTGTTTTATGCCAAGCGACAATATTACGGTCATTCTTCTTGCGGCAGTAATTGCATTGCTTATTGTTGTGATTGCGGCAATATTCGTGTTGATAAAAAAGAGCGGCAATAAGGACAATACCGAAAGTGAGCGGCTCCAGCGACTTATGGCTGACGAATTTGAGCGCAACAGACGCGAGACCTCGCTCAACCTCGGCGAAATGGCAAAGAAGCTTGAAGAAATGACACGCTCTGACTTTGAGAGCAGACAGAAGATGATTCAGTTCATTACTGAGTCACTCGGCAAAATCGGTGAAAACAACACCGCACAGCTTGAGCGTATATCACGAACGGTTGCACAGGCTATCAGCCAGATGCAGGAGAGCAACGAAAAGAAGCTTGACCAGATGCGTGAAACCGTTGATGAAAAGCTCAACGCAACACTAAACGAAAGGCTCAACTCATCCTTCAAAACCGTTTCCGACCAGCTTGAAAACGTAAACAAATCGCTCGGTGAAATGAAGGAGCTTTCAAATGGAGTAACAGCAAACGTAACCTCGCTCAACAAGGTGCTGACAAACGTTAAAGCAAGAGGCACATGGGCTGAGGTTTACCTTGAAAACATACTCGACCAGACCATACCCGGAATGTATGTCAAGAACTACTCACCCATTGAAGGCAGTCAGGCAAAGGTTGAATTTGCAGTTAAAATTCCCACGGGTGACGGCAGCGGCAATATTACATATCTGCCGATTGACTCCAAGTTCCCGATGGAGGACTATGTAAGGCTCTGCACCGCCGCCGAAAATGCCGACCCTGTTGCGGTTGCCGCTGCAAGAAAAGCACTTGAGGCAAGGGTCAAGGATGAGGCAAAGCTTATAACAAAGTACATCGTCGTTCCGCAGACAACGCCTTATGCAATCATGTACCTCGCAACGGAAGGGCTTTATGCCGAAATTGCGGCTTCTCCCGACGGTCTGCCCGAAAAGCTGCGCAGCGAGTACAACATTATGATTGCAGGACCTACAACAATAACCGCTCTGCTCTCATCCCTTTCAATGGGATTCAAAGCAGTTGCAATAAACGAAAAGGCAAATGAAGTGCGTCAGCTGCTCTCTGTTGCAAAATCGCAGTATGACAAATTCGGCGACCTGCTTGAAAAAGCAAGAAAACGGATTGACGATGCCGGCAAGGCACTCGGCGAAGCACAGAACAGAAATCGAATTATTCAGAAGAAACTCAAAGGCGTTGAATCCGTCGACCCGTCGGATGCCGCCGCTGCAATGTTAGAAGAAAAATTTTTTGAAGGAGAATAAACTATGTCAAAGTACAGTGAACTTATTTCTAAGATGACTCTCGAAGAAAAAGCTGCTCTTTGTGACGGTGCGGATTACTGGCACCTTAAGGGAATGGAAAAATACGGCATCCCGTCAATTATGGTTTGCGACGGCCCTCACGGACTCCGTAAAAAGGATTACAGCAAAACCGGTGACAGCCTCAGCAACAGCGTACCTGCCATAAGCTACCCCACAGCGGCAACAACCGCTGCATCATGGGACCCTGAGCTGCTCTATGAAATGGGTGTGGCTCTCGGTAAAAAGTGCCTCAAGGAAGAGGTCGGCGTACTTCTTGGCCCGGGTGTCAATATGAAGCGTTCTCCTCTCTGCGGCAGAAACTTTGAATACTTCTCCGAAGACCCGATTCTTGCAGGTGAGCTCGCCGCAGGCTTTATCAACGGCGTTCAGAGTATGGGCGTGGGCACATCGCTCAAGCACTTCTGCGCAAACAGCCAGGAAACACGCAGAATGACATGCGACTCCGTTGTTGACGAAAGAGCACTGCGCGAAATTTACCTCACGGCTTTTGAAATTGCCGTCAAAAAGGCTCAGCCCTGGACGGTTATGAACTCATACAACCGTATCAACGGTATGCACGGCTCCGAAAACAGACACACACAGATTGAAATTCTGCGTGACGAGTGGGGCTATGACGGTGTTGTTGTCAGCGACTGGGGCGCAGTTAACGACAGAGTGCTCGGCCTCAAAAACGGTAACGACCTTGAAATGCCCTCCTCCGCAGGTGCAGGTGCTAAAAAGATTGTTGATGCAGTAAAGAACGGCACTCTTGACGAAGCCGTTGTCAACGAAAGAGCGCTCAATATGCTTCGCCTTATCGAAAAGGCTGCAGCAGGTGCAAAGAAAAACTACCCCTACAATGACCTTGACGACCAGGGTCTTGCAAGAAAAATCGCCGCCAACTCAATGGTTCTGCTCAAGAACAACGGCATTCTTCCGCTTGCAAAGGGTTCTAAAATCGCTGTTATCGGTGAGCTTGCAAGAACACCCAGATACCAGGGTGCAGGCAGCTCTCACATCAACCCGACAAAGCTCGACAATGCTCTTGAAGAGCTTAAAAATATCGGCTACAGCGTAGAATTCGCACAGGGCTATGAGCTTTCAAGAAGAAAAGCTAAGAAGAATGCGGCACTTGCAGCCGAGGCTGCACAGCTCGCTTCCAGATGCGAAACAGTTGTGCTTTTCGTAGGTCTTACAGACGAGTATGAGGCTGAGGGCTACGACAGAACACACATGAATCTGCCCGAGGCTCACGACAACCTTGTAAACGAAATTCTCAAGGTCAACAAAAACGTAATTGTTGTACTTGCAGGCGGCTCACCCGTTGAAATGCCCTGGAACGATTCGGTTGCAGCAATCCTCAATTCATATCTCGGCGGTCAGGCAGGCGCAGGTGCTGTTGCCGACATTATTAGCGGCACAGTAAACCCGAGCGGCAAGCTCCCCGAAACATATCCCGTAGCATACGCCGATACACCTGCAAAGAACAATTTTCCCGGCAACCCCGCTTCCGTTGAATACCGTGAAAGCGTTTACATCGGTTACAGATATTATGACAAAGCCGCAAAGGCAGTACGCTATCCCTTCGGCTTCGGTCTTTCCTACACCACATTTGAATATTCGGACATTAAGCTTGACAAAACAGCAATGAGCGAAAGCGAAACTCTCAAGGTCAGCTTCACCGTCAAGAACACAGGCGCTGTCGCAGGTCACGAAATCACTCAGCTCTATGTCGCAGACAAGGTAAGCACAATCTTCCGTCCCGTCAAAGAGCTCAAGGGCTTCAAGAAGGTATGGCTCAACCCCGGCGAGAGCAAGGAGGTTGAAATTGAGCTCGATAAGAGAGCCTTTGCTTTCTACAACGTAAACATCAGCGATTGGTGCGTTGAGAGCGGTGAATTTGATATTCTTGTTGGTGCTTCAAGCGCAGACATCAGACTCAGCGCAACCGTCAACGTAACAGGCACAACAGAAAACATTCCCGACTATTCAGCATCTGCTCCCGTTTATTACACAGGTGATGTTCAGTCAGTACCTGCCGATCAGTTCGTTGCGGTTCTCGGCAGAGAGCTTCCGCCCACAAACTATCCTGCAGACAGAAAGCTCGGTGTTCAGGACACATTTGAGAGCTGCAGCCACACAAAGAACGGCAAGCGCTTCCACAAGGTGCTTACAACCGTTATTCCCGCAGGCTTCGCTCAGGCAATCGCCATGCAGACACCTTTCCGCGATTTCATCAGCATGAGCGGCGGTGTATTCAGCGAGCAGATGGCAGACGGACTTGTAAAATGGCTCAGTGGCGAAAAGGGTGGTATTCGTCTCATCGTCAAGGACATTCCCAGAGCTGTAAAGGGAATCGGTCCGCTGCTCAAATCGATTTAAGCAAATTTAACCAAAAATCACCAAAACAAGCCGAAATGTTTGGCGTATTTTCGGTTGCAGTTTGGTGCAAAATAATATATATTTATAAGCGGAATACTATTCAAGTGTTTATCGAAAGGAGTCAACAAAAATGACAAATCTCACAAATAACAAAAGCGTTCTCTCCTGGATTGAAGAAAAGGTTGAGCTTGTTAAGCCCGAGAAAATCGTCTGGATCGACGGTTCTCAGGAGCAGATTGATGCTCTCAGAGCAGAAGCTTGCTCAACAGGCGAAATGGTCAAGCTCAATCAGGACCTTCTTCCCGATTGCTACCTTCACAGAACAGCTGTAAACGACGTTGCTCGTGTTGAAGGCAGAACATTCATCTGCGCTCCCACAAAGGAGATGGCAGGTCCCACAAACAACTGGATGGATCCTGCTGAGGCATACGATATGCTCTACAGCATCGCTAAGGATTCATACAAGGGCAGAACAATGTACGTTATCCCCTACTCAATGGGTCCCGTAGGCAGCCGTTTCTCAAAAATCGGTATTGAGCTTACAGACTCAATCTATGTTGTTCTCAACATGGTTATAATGACAAGAGTAGGCACAAAGGTTCTCGAGGCTCTCGGCGACAGCAACGACTGGGTTCGCGGTCTCCACTGCAAGTGCGAAATCGACGAAGAGAAGAGATATATCTGCCAGTTCCCGCAGGACAACACAATCATTTCCGTTAACTCCGGTTACGGCGGAAACGTTCTTCTCGGCAAGAAGTGCTTTGCACTCCGTATCGCTTCCTACCAGGGCTGGAAGGAAGGCTGGCAGGCTGAACACATGCTCATCCTCGGTGTTGAGAAACCCGACGGCGAAGTTAAGTATATCTGCGCTGCATTCCCCTCAGCTTGCGGTAAGACAAACCTTGCTATGCTTATTCCTCCCAAGAGCTATCTTGAGAAAGGCTACAAGGTATGGTGCGTAGGCGACGATATCTCCTGGATCCGCAAGGGTGACGACGGCAGACTTTACGCTATCAACCCCGAAAACGGTTTCTTCGGCGTTGCACCCGGCACAAACAACAAGTCTAACCCCAACGCTCTTGCAGCTACAATGAAGGGCACAATCTTCACCAACGTTGCTCACAACCTTGACAACAACACAGTTTGGTGGGAAGGTCTCGACAAGAATCCGCCCGCAAACGCAATTGAGTGGAAGGGCAACCCCTGGAATGGCCAGGAGAGCGAAGAGAAGGGTGCACATCCCAACAGCCGCTTCACAGCACCCGCTGTTAACTGCCCCTGCATCAGCTCCGAGTTTGAGAATCCCGCAGGCGTACCGATCTCCGCTATCGTATTCGGCGGCAGACGCGCAAAGCTTGCTCCCCTCGTATATCAGTCACGCGACTGGAACCACGGTGTATTCGTAGGCTCAATCATGGCTTCCGAAACAACAGCAGCTGCAGCAGGCGCTGTCGGTGTTGTTCGCCGTGATCCCATGGCTATGCTTCCCTTCTGCGGTTACAACATGGGTGACTACTGGCAGCACTGGATCAACATCGGCAAAACACTCGATGCTGACAAGGCTCCCAAGATCTTCAACGTCAACTGGTTCCGTAAGGATGATGAAGGCAACTTCATGTGGCCCGGTTTCGGCGACAACCTTCGTGTTCTTGAGTGGATCCTTGACCGTTGCGACGGTAAGGTAGACGCTGACGAGGTTGCTATCGGTTACGTTCCCAAGGCAGAGGACATCAACCTTGAGGGCGTTGAGGATGAGGTTTCAATCGACACACTCAAGGCTATGCTCGATGTTGATAAGGAACTCTGGACAGCAGAAACAGCAGGCATCGAAGAGTTCTACAGCAAGTTTGGTGACAAGCTTCCCAAGACACTCTCTGACGAGCTTGCAACTCTCAGAGCTAACCTCAAATAAGTTAATATAACAGCATTAAAGCTATCCTCAGTTTTCAGCCGAGGATAGCTTTTTTATTTATGCAATCTCAACACCGGTATAGTAATGCTTCAGTATTTCTTCCCATGTACTGCCCTGTCTTGCCATATAGTCGGCACCGTACTGGCTCATTCCTACTCCGTGACCGTAGCCCTCGGTTGTAAAAATAAAATTGCCATCCTTAAATTCATAGCTGAAAACGGCACTGCGAAGCCCCAATGCATCACGCACTGCAATACCGCTGTATTCATTGCCGCCGATTTTAACCGTTTTGGCATAGCCCTGCGAATCGTAGCTGATATCCTCTATCCAGCCGTCAGCTTCGCCGCTCAGCTCACAGCCCTTAAGCTCACCTGCAAGTGATGAAAACTCAGCCGCAGTCATCGCTACCGTTTTGACACAGTCGGGAGACAACTTATCGCCGACGCTGACAACGCTCTGCAGATAAGGCACCTCACCGCCCCAGACGGTTTTGGCGCTGTGAGTCACGCCCGAATTGTTGGCATGAAAGGCGGCTATAATCGGCTCGCCCTCAAAAACTATCACCTTACCTGCAACATCCTTTACCGCTTTCTGCAGCTTCTTTTCATAACTTTCGGCTTTCTCTCCCCACTTTTCTGTTCTCACTTCTTCAGGCATATAACCCTGATGTGTGGCCGAATTATCCGAAAGATATGCACCCTCGAGCGAAGCATCGGGGTTTTGCTCCTGCTCGGCTTTTTTGTAGATAAGATATGTATAAGCCGCAACCGCCTGTGCCTTGAGTGCCTGCTCGTGATAGGTCGGCAGCATTTCAGCAGCAAGCACACCCACAAGATATTCCTCGACGGTGATTTTGAGCACAAGCTGCTCCTGCGACATAAAAACCTTTACCGTTTCATCATCTTTTTCTGCCTTTGCCGTTTCAGTTTGAAGTGTTTGGCTGTCCGAGTTTTTTTCGCTTGTGTCAATTTCAAGCGCCGCAAGCGGCATCAGAAGCATTGAGAGAGCAATTGCAACAGCGATAACCTTGTAAATACCCATTTTTTATTCCTCACTTTTTAATAATGATTGACTTTTAGAATATTTTTATAGTATAATGTATTCTCAAATATTATAAGTATAATTATATCTTCAAAGAAGGAGATCCGAGTAAATGTCCAAGTATATGTCCCCTATCAGCAACGATTCCCTTATCAGCTTATGCAACGAAATTAAAATAAATGACACCATACAGCTTGACGACTATAACAGATACGGCGTTAAAAGAGGTCTGAGAAACGCTGACGGTACAGGCGTTATGGCAGGTCTTACCAGAATATGCAGCGTTGACGGTTATTATATCGAAGACGGTGAGCGCGTTCCCCGTCCCGGTAAGCTCAAATTCCGCGGACTTGATGTTAAAGAAATTGTAGAGGGTTGCCGCAGAGAAGACCGCTTCGGCTTTGAAGAGGTTGCGTGGCTCCTTATCTTCGGTGCGCTCCCAACGCCCGAACAGCTCGCAAAATTCAGCAACGTTCTTGCAGAGTGCCGCGAACTGCCTGAGGATTTCATCGAAGACATGATCATGAAAGCTCCCTCACCCAACATCATGAACAAGCTTTCACGCTCTGTTCTCGCTCTCTATTCATACGATGACAACCCCGATGATACATCAACCGTAAACGTTCTTCGCCAGTGCATACAGCTCATTGCACAGCTCCCGTCAATCATGAGCTATGCTTACCAGGTAAAGCGCAGACACTATTACAAAAAGAGCATGTACATTCACCAGCCCAAGCGTGAGCTTTGTACCGCTCAGACAATACTCAGAACAATCCGTTCCGACAGACTCTTTACTGATGAAGAGGCAAAGCTGCTTGACCTTTGCCTGATTCTTCATTCAGAGCACGGCGGCGGTAACAACTCTACCTTTGCAACAAGAGTACTCACCTCCTCCGGCACGGATACTTATTCAGCAATTGCGGCAGGTATCGGCTCACTTAAAGGTCCCAGACACGGCGGTGCAAACATTAAGGTTAAGGAAATGACCGCGCTTATGGCTGAGGAAATTGCCGACATTACAGACGAAAAGCAGGTTGCCGACTATATTGCAAAGCTCATCAGAAAAGAAGCAGGCGACCGCTCTGGTCTTGTCTACGGTATGGGTCATGCAATCTATACTATGTCCGACCCCCGTGCAGAGCTTCTCAAGGAGGCAGCAAAGAAATTCTGCTTCAGTGAGGAATTTGAGAGAAGATTCCGTCAGCTTGAGCTTATAGAACAGCTCACACCCGACATTTTCCGCTCCATCAAGGGCGATATGAAGCCGATTTGCGCAAATGTCGACCTTTACTCCGGTCTTATTTACGATATGCTCGGAATTCCTGAGGACCTGTTTACGCCTCTGTTCACGGTTTCACGTGTTGCAGGTTGGGCAGCACACCGAATTGAAGAGCTTACGACAAGCTCACGCATTATCCGACCTGCGTACAAGAATGTTGCACTTCCCGGTCACTATATTGCTCTGAGCGAGCGTACCGAGGAAAACGTTATGCACACAGACAAGTACATCCCCAGCGAGGCACGTGCCGTACTAAAGTAAGAAACAGCCACATTTATGTTTATAAGAGGTGTTAAGTAAAATGAAAAAGATTAAAGGCAGCCTTTCAAAGCCCGCGCCTGCCTCACTCGTTGCACTTGCCGCACTCAGCCTTTGTGTTTTGCTGCCGCTTAGAGTGTATCAGGCAACATCTATAATTGACCCGAAAACAGGCTTCTTTACCGAGGACAGCTTTACCGTTCCTCTTTTCTATGCTCTCGGAGCTGTTGTGATTCTTGCGCTGATGTTGCTCAGTTTTCTCAACGATAAAGCAAACCGCACCAGAGACTGTGTTGTAAAGAGCAAAGCACTCGGCGTTATCTCAATCATTACCGCAGTTTCGGTAATGTACAATTCCGTTGTAAGCGCAATCAGATTCCTTGAAATCAGCGGTGAATACTCTATGCTGATTCACGGCACAAAATTCACGACTTACCTCACACAGTCTGGAGCTGCCGCGCTGATTCTTGAGGCAGTTTTCGGAATGGTTACAGCATTTTTCTTCTGTATATATGCTGTTTCCTGTTTTTCAAAAACAAAAGATCTTTCATCTTTCCGTCTGCTCTCGATTGCACCGGTTATCTGGGCAATTTGCAGAATAGTTTACAGATTTATTGAAAAAATAAGCTTTGTAAACGTTTCGGATCTTTTACTTGAGCTTGTAATGCTCGTTTTCCTGATAATGTTCCTGCTCGCCTTTGCGCAGATTGTCACAGATTCATCATCGAAAGAAAATTCAAAAATCTTCGCATGGCGACTTTACGGCTGCGGTCTTCCTGCCGCATTGACCGCATTTCTCATCTGCGTTCCGAAAGTTTTCCTTGTTCTTACGGGACATCCCGAGCTTATTGTTGAGGGCTACGGAATTGAAATTTGCGACCTTGCACTTGCTGTATTCATTCCCGTTTTCCTTTACAATACCGCAACAGCAAAAAAATCCGCTTAAAATAAGCAACGAAGGGTTCGCTTTCATTTGTTTTTAGAAAATTTGTGGACAACGGCACAACAGGTGCTGATACTGTACATTCTGATTGCCGTCGGCTACTTTGCTGACAAAACAGGGCTTTATACAGAAAAAGCCTCAAAGCTCAACACCAATCTGCTGTTTTATATTGTTACACCGCTCGTAATAGTAAACAGCTTCCTTACAATTGACAATTCACCCGAAAACCTTAAAAACTTCGGAATAGCTACACTTTGCGGAGTTTTACTGCACGTCATCGGAATAATACTTGTTATTCCTCTGTTCCGTAAAACGGACAAAAGCAAGGCAGGCATTTACAAATACGCAAGTATGTACGGCAACTGCGGCTACATGGCTCTGCCGCTTGCAAACGCCGTGCTTGGCGCACAGGGTGCGTTCTACTGTTCGGCAGTTATTATGGTTTTTAACATTTTCTGCTTCACCCACGGCATATATATTATGGGTGTACACAAAGGCAAATTCGATTTGAAGAAGATGTTTGTAAACCCGGGTGCAATCGGTGTTGCCATAGGTCTGCCCCTCTATCTGCTCGGCGTGGAGCTGCCTGATGTTCTTTCCACCCCGATAAGCAGTCTTGCCTCACTTAACACACCTATTGCAATGCTCATTTTCGGCACATACATCGCACACACAGACCTGAAAACAATGTTCACCGATAAAAACATTTACGGTGTTGCCGCAATAAAGCTGATTGTTATACCGCTTATTATGCTTGCACTTTTCAAAGGGCTCAGAATCGACCCGTTGCTCGCAACGGCAATGTCGGTTTCCGCCTCTGCTCCGTGTGCAAACAATACAGTTATTTTTGCAGGAAAATACAACCTCGATACAGGTGTAGCCTCCAAAACCGTTGCACTTGTCAGCTTTTTCTCAGTGCTGACAATGCCGGTAATGATTGCGCTTGCCGCAACATAAGAAAGGAAGAGAAAAATGTCAAACAACAAAACCAGAAAGGGTCAGAATAAATTTGCATTCCCTCTCGGACTTGTGATAATTATTTTTGCGGTAGTCGGCGTGATATTTGCTGTCGGTGCAGGTGTTGACGGCGTTAAAAAGCTCACTGACAATTCCGGCAAAAAACTTGAATACGAAACAATGCTCATACCCGTCGTAATGTACGACCCCAATATGTTTGACGATGTTTCCGCAGCTAATATTGACCAGCTCACCGTCTGTGCCGTATGGGGCGTTATCAAGGATGAGGATATCTATCCCGGCAGATACGAAACAGACGACCAGGGTAATATTATGATTCCCGCTCAGGATGTAGAAAAGAAATTTGCCGAGCTTTTCGGCACGGATGTTGTACCTACTCATATCGGAGTCAAGGGTAACTTTGACGAATTTACATTCAACGAGCAGAGCAGATGCTACCTTGTAACATCAGCAGGTACTGTGCCGATTTACACACCCAAGGTAACTGAAATTGACAAAACCTCAAACACGGTTGTGCTGACTGTCGGCTACCTTGCCGCTGAAGCATGGGCACAGGATTCTGCAGGCAATTTCATTCAGCCCGAGCCGAGCAAATATGTAAAAATCACTCTTCGTGAAAATAACAGCGGTTACTACATAAGTGCTATGCAGGCTACCGACGCTCCCGAAAATGCTGAGCCCGGCATCACTCTGCAGACAACAGCACCTGCTACAATCCCCGATTTCACCGAGGCAAGCACGGAAGAAACAACCGAAAGTGAAGAAGACGAATAACAAGCAAAATAAACAACGGCTGTATCACCTTACGATGATACAGCCGTTTTAATTATTGAAAACTATTATTCAGCACCAAGATAAATCGCACCCTGAGCCTTTGAGAAATCCATCTGAGTAAAATCCTGTGTTGAGCCGTCCTCATATACAAAACGGATATCAAAAATATCACTGTCGGCTTTGACGTATGTAACCTCACAGGTTACATTTGAGCGAAGGCTGTCTGCAGAGAAAATATCCTTTCTCCACTCTGTTTCGCCGTTTCTTCTTGCAAGAAGCTCAACAGCATCCTTACCGCTGAGATTTACGAGCGTAACCTTGCCCGTATCAATGCCTGCGTCTTCAACATCCTCAATTTTAATATCCCCTGCCTGAGAAGGATCTTCAGGTGCGGTTGGCTTTTCGGCACAGCCGGTAAAGCAGCACAAGCACACAGCAAGAGCAAAAATCAAGGAAAGAACTGATATGATTCTTTTCATAATACAAACCTCCTTTTGGTTTATTATATTTTAACATATTATATATGCCGAATGCAACAATTATAATTCAAATAAAAAAACACTTGAAAAGAAAAGTTATATAGTCTATAATTACACTATTATGGAAATCTTTAACGGAAGAAGTGTTCAAGCAATGGAATACAATTTTGCAGACTGCATATCAACTCTGCAGCCCTCACTTATCAGAGAATTTTTCAAATACAACGGCGTGCCGGGTATCATTCCTTTCTCGGCAGGTAACCCTTCGCCCGATTCTTTCCCTGCAGCCGAAATAGCTGAAATTGCAAACGATATTTTTGCAAACCACGCTATGGCTGCTCTGCAGTACGGAATCACAGAGGGCTACGCTCCCCTCAGAGAAACTCTGCGTCAGTTCAGCAAAGATAGATACTCAATCGGAACAGACGATGATGAGCTTATCATCACATCCGGCTCACAGCAGACAATGTACCTTACAACAAAGGTGCTTGTAAACCCCGGTGACACGGTAATCTGTGAAGAACCCTCCTTTGTCGGCTCACTCAATGCATTCCGCTCATTCGGCGCAAACCTCTGCGGAGTAGAGGTTGAGAGTGACGGTATCAACATTGAAAAGCTCGAAGAAGCCCTCAAGACACAGAAGAATGTAAGATTCATCTATACAATTCCCAACTTTCAGAACCCCTCAGGCATTACAATGTCATTCGAAAAGCGCAAGGCTGTTTATGAGCTTGCCAAGAAATACGGCGTTATGATTCTTGAGGATAACCCCTACGGCGAGCTTCGCGTTACGGGTGAAGACGTTCCGCAGATAAAGAGCCTTGACAAAGACGGCATAGTCATTTATGCAGGCTCTTTCTCAAAGATTCTCGCTCCCGGTGTTCGTGTAGGCTACTGTGTAGGTCCTAAGCCCGTTGTTGCAAAGATGATTGTCGGCAAGCAGGTTTCCGACGTTCACACACCTGTATTTTCACAGATACTCGTTGACGAGTGGATGAAGAGATATGATATAAACGAGCACATTGAAAAAATCAGAGCAATGTACCGCTCAAAGCTCAACCTCATGTGCGACCTTGTTGAAGAAAAGCTGCTTGACTATGTTACATACACCCGTCCCGAAGGCGGTCTTTTCGTATGGTGCAAGCTGAATGACAATATCCCTATGGCGGAATATTGCAAGAAGGCACTCGAGAACAAGGTTACTATCGTACCCGGCTCGGCATTTCTCGGCGATATGACAGCCTCAACACAGTGCTTCAGAATGAACTTCTCTACACCGAGCGATGAAGCCATTGTAAAGGGTGTAAATATTCTTGCAGATATTGCAAAAGAATACTGATTAATGGAGAAATAAAAATGGAAAACAAAGCTCCGGAGCGCAAGCCCCGTGTATTAAGTCTTATACAGCCCACAGCCGTGCCGACAATCGGCAACTATTTCGGTGCGCTCAAAAACTGGAAAGCAATGAGCGAGGATTACGACTGCCTTTTCGGCGTTGCTGACCTTCACGCAATAACTGTCCGTCAAGAGCCTGCTGCACTCAGAAAGCAGTCAACAGAAATGTTTGCTCTGCTCCTTGCAAACGGTCTTGACCCCGATAAAAGCATAGTATTTATGCAGAGCCAGGTGCCGCAGCACGCTCAGCTCGGCTGGTTGCTCAACTGCTACACTCAGTTTGGTGAAGCATCCAGAATGACTCAGTTCAAGGACAAGAGCCAGAAACACGCTGACAACATCAACGTAGGTCTGTTCTCTTATCCCACACTTATGGCGGCGGATATTCTGCTTTACCAGGCAAACTTCGTTCCCATCGGTGCTGACCAGAAGCAGCACCTTGAGCTGACAAGAAATATCGCAGACCGCTTCAACGGTATATACGGCAACACCTTCACAATGCCTGAGCCCTTTATCGGCAAGGCAGGCGCAAGGGTTATGTCACTTCAGGATCCGACTTCAAAAATGTCCAAGTCCGACCCCAACCCGAAAGCTTCTGTTTCCGTTCTTGACGAACCTTCACAGATTATGAAAAAGTTCAAAAGTGCAGTTACCGATTCTGAAGCCTGCGTTCGCTATGCTGACGGCAAAGACGGAATCAATAACCTTATGTCAATCTACTCCTGCTGCACAGGCAAGAGCTTTGAAGAAATTGAGAATGAATTTGCAGGCAAGGGCTACGGCGATTTCAAGGTTGCCGTTGCAGAAGCCGTAATTGAAGAGCTTCGTCCTCTTCAGGAGAATTACAGACATCTTATCACAGACACAGCATACCTTAACGAGTGTATGGCAAAGGGTGCAGAGAGAGCTTCTCACCTCGCTCAGCGCACGCTTGACAAGTGTATGAAAAAAATAGGCTTCAAACAGATAAAATAATTTCAATAAGTTAAAAAAACTTATTGACAAGCCGCAAGTGTCTGTTGTATAATGCTATCTATACAATGAGAAATTTGCCCCTGCAAATTGCGGAGGGAGGGAATAGACAATGAGTAAAGTAGAAGTTAAAGAAAACGAATCCTTGGACAGCGCACTCAGAAGATTTAAGAGACAGACTTCCAGAGACGGTGTTATTCAGGAGGTTCGCAAAAGAGAACACTATGAAAAGCCTTCTGTAAAGAGAAAGAAGAAGTCAGAGGCTGCTCGTAAGCGCAAGTACAAGTAAGAAACCGAAAGACAGACGGGCAACTACGCCCGTCTTTTTTCATTATTTGCTACATATATTTTCAAAAGGAACTTAACTTATGCTTGATGACCGATATATGCCGAAATACCGCTTCAGAAGCGTATGTGATATTACGGCAGATGATATGAAAGCAATAGGTGTTAAGGGTTTGCTGCTCGACATTGATAACACCCTTATATATGATGAAACGCTGACTCCCCTGCCGGGCGTCAGAGAATGGGTGAGCAAAATGCAGCAGGCAGGCTTTCCGCTTGCAATTGTGTCCAACGCAATTCTCCCCAGAGTATTCATCACCGCCAGAAAGCTCGGCATCAGGCATTATATATACAGCGCAAAAAAGCCTCGCCCCGACGGGCTGCTGAAAGCCGCCGATATGCTCGGTCTGCCGATAGGCTCATTGGCAATGATAGGTGACCAGCTTAAAACCGATATGCTTTCCGCAAACACAGCGGGAGCTGTTGCGATTTTTACCGACAGAGCGCAGGACGAAAAAATATTCAAGTTTTACTTCAAAAAAGCCAGAGACGGCGAAAAAGAGCTGCTCAAGGAATTTGAGCGCAGGAAAAACGGTGATTTTTATGGAATTGTATAACCTTACACAGATGTTTGCAAAGGATATTGACGGCGGCATTATCGAAAGCCCTGCTGCAAGGCAGTACTTTACGGGCTTTGATGCTGACAGCGGATATCTGATTGTTTCAAAAAACGGCAGCATATTCCTTACAGACAGCAGATACATTGAAGCCGCCCAGGCTAAGGTGGACTGCTGTGACGTAGTACTTCTCACCGATGCAAAAACGCAGATTCCCAAATACCTCAAGAAGTTCAACTGCTCAAGCATTGCTCTTGAGGCAGACCATGTTACGGTAAGCGGTCTGCGTGAATACAGCAAAATGTTCAAGGCTGAAGATTTCAAGGCTGTTTTTGACAGCCGCTTTGACAAATATATCCGCCACCTGCGCTGCATAAAGCAAAAAGAAGAGATTGACAGCATTACAGCCGCTCAGGAAATTGCACAGGCAGCTTTTGACAACGCAATCAAATACATCCGCCCCGGTATGACCGAAAAAGAGGTTGCTCTCGCACTCGATTTTTATATGCTGCGCAACGGTGCAGAAAAGGTTTCGTTCGAAACGATTGTTGTCAGCGGCAAAAAATCCTCACTTCCTCACGGCGTACCGACCGATAAGAAAATCGAATTCGGCGATTTTGTAACAATGGATTTCGGTGCTGTCGTAAACGGATACCACAGCGATATGACTCGTACTGTCGCCATAGGTGAAGCAAGCGACACTATGTGTGAGGTTTACGGCACTGTACTTGAGGCTCAGCTTGCTGCAATTGCCGCAGCTGCACCGGGAGTTGCCGCAAAAGATGTTGATGCAGCGGCAAGAAACGTTATCGAAGAAGCAGGCTTCGGCAAGAATTTCGGTCACTCAACCGGTCACGGCGTTGGTGTGGAAATCCATGAAGATCCCAGAGTTTCTCCGTCAAGCGATTACGTTCTCCGCAGCGGAAACGTAATAACAATTGAACCCGGTATTTATCTCCCCGAAAAATTCGGTGTAAGAATTGAGGATATGATTCTCATAACAGAAAACGGAAACGAGAACCTTACCTCCACACCGAAAGAACTTATGATAATAAATAACTGAAGTAAGGAACAGAATATATGGGTAACAACTTAGGAAAGAAGGCACTTGTAATCATCAATCCCTGCTCCGGCAGATACACTCTCAAGCATCAGCTCTGGCACATTGCCGACGATTTTTCAAAGGCAGGCTTTGAAACCACCGTTTACACAACACAAAAACGCGGCGATGCAACAGAATACGCAAAGCTGCTTGCAGATAAATTTGATCTTATCGTTTGCAGAGGCGGCGACGGAACATTCAATGAAACGGTAAACGGTGTTATGCAGTCAGGTGTCAATGTGCCTATCGGCTACATTCCCAGCGGCACAACCAACGATTTTGCCGCAAGCATCGGCGTGCCGACAAACGTTAAGGAAGCAATTGATATGATCTGTGAGGTTGAGCCCAAGGGTCATGACCTCGGTCAGCTCAACGGCGGCAGATTTTTCAACTACATCGCCTCCTTCGGAATCTTTACCAAGAGCTCCTACTCTGTTTCACAGGCAAAGAAAAACGCATTCGGTTATCCTGCATATTTCTTTGACGGTCTTTCAGAAATCAAGGGCTTTAAGCCACTTGCAGTGCGTGTACAGTGCGATAACGAAAGCTATGAGGGCGAGTATGCATTCGGTGCTGTTTCCAGCTCACTCGTTATCGGCGGTCTTATCAAATACAACCGTGAAGACGTTCAGTTTGATGACGGTAAATTTGAGCTTAACCTTGCAAAAATGCCTCACGGTTTCAATGAATGGAAAGAGATTGCAAGTGAAACCCTTTTGCACAGAAATTATCTGGAAAAGTATTTCACACTTTCAAAAGGCAGTCATTTCGTTATTGAAAGTCTCGGCGAAGAGCTTCCCTGGACGCTCGACGGTGAATACGGCGGTGCATTCAAGGTTGCTGAAATCGACTGTTTCAAGCAGGCAATAAAGGTTTACAGAAGCTAATTTTTCCTTGACATATCAGAATAAAAGTGATATATTCTGTGTATTATAATAATTAAAACGATGAAGCAGAATGTGTGCTTGCAAAGGCTGTTTCCAGAGAGTCTGTCCGCTGTGCTGAAAGGCAGATAAACATTGCCGCAAGCTCCGACCACTGCCGAGTGCCTGCGAAGCCGACATAAAGTCGGATAAGCTGTGCCGTATAACTGCGTTAAAGTTGCTTAAAGCGGCGTAATTTAATTTACGCAACACGGGTGGAACCGTGGAGTATTGCAATGTACTTCACCCTGTATTTTATTTACAGGGTGAAGTTTTTATTTTTTTAGAAAGGATGAAAAAGATGATCAAAGTAACACTCAAAGACAATATCGTTAAGGAGTACGCCAAGGGCACTACTGTTGCTGAGATTACAAAAAGCCTCGGCATGGGTCTTTACAAAGCTGCCTGCGTCGCAAGAGTCAACGGTGAGGTATGTGACCTTCGCACCGCTCTTGACGCAGACGCTCAGGTTGAAATATTGACTTTTGATGATGAAGAAGGCAAGAGAGCTTTCCGCCATACAGCCTCCCATATTCTTGCTCAGGCTGTTAAAAGGCTCTTCCCTCAGGCAAAGCTTGCAATCGGTCCTTCTATCGAAAACGGCTTTTATTATGATTTTGACTGTGATGTTTCCTTCACACCCGAAGTTCTTGAGAAAATCGAGGCTGAGATGAAGAAAATCGTCAAGGAGGGTCTCGTTCTTGAGAGATACGAGCTTTCTCCCGACGAAGCAATTGCCGCTATGGAGGCAAAGGGCGAAATCTACAAGGTAGAGCTTATTAAAGAGCACGCTGACAAGGGCGAAAGTATCTCGTTCTTCAAGCAGGGCGAGTTTGATGAGCTTTGCGCAGGTCCTCATATTCCCGACACATCAAGGGTAAAGGCATTCAAGCTCACATCTTCAACAGGCGCTTACTGGAGAGGCGATTCAAACAACAAGATGCTCCAGAGAATTTACGGCACAGCCTTTACAAAGCAGGCTGACCTCGATGCTCACCTTGAAGCAATTGAAGAAGCCAAGAAGCGTGACCACAACAAGCTCGGACGTGAGCTTGAGATCTTCACAACGGTTGACTGCATCGGTCAGGGTCTGCCCATTCTTCTTCCCAAGGGCACTCAGATTGTTCAGACTCTCCAAAGATTTGTTGAGGATGAAGAAGCAAGAAGAGGCTGGCTGAGAACAAAAACTCCCCTTATGGCAAAGAGTGACCTCTACAAGATTTCCGGTCACTGGGATCATTATAAAGACGGTATGTTCGTACTCGGTGACGAGGAAAAGGATGATGAGGTTTTTGCTCTTCGTCCCATGACATGCCCGTTCCAGTATCAGGCATATCTCAACAGAGCACGCTCATACCGTGACCTGCCCATGAGACTTGCCGAAACATCAACGCTTTTCAGAAACGAATCCTCCGGCGAAATGCACGGCCTTATCCGTGTTCGTCAGTTCACAATTTCCGAGGGTCACCTCATGTGTACACCCGAACAGCTTGAGGGTGAATTCAGAGGCTGTCTTGAGCTTTGCGTATTTATGCTCAAAACACTCGGTCTTTATGAGGATGTTTCATACCGCTTCTCACAGTGGGATCCCGAGGACAAAGAAAAGTACATCGGTACTCCCGAGCAGTGGGATGAAGCTCAGGGCATTATGAAGAACATTCTTGACGATATCGGTCTTGATTACAAAATCGGTATCGGTGAGGCTGCTTTCTACGGTCCGAAGCTCGACATTCAGATTAAAAACGTTCAC
>JAZPYF010000065.1:0-5981 GCA_045544055.1 Acutalibacteraceae bacterium
GAAAGGAGAAATTTTATATGGGACTTATTAAAGCAGGAATAGGCGCACTCGGCGGTGTACTTGCAGACCAGTGGAAGGAATTTTTCTACTGTGAGTCGCTTGAAAACGACGTGCTTATGGTCAAGGGCTCAAAGAGAGTCAGCGGCAGAAGCTCAAACACAAAGGCAAGCGACAATATAATCTCCAACGGTTCTGGTATTGCTGTTGCAGACGGTCAGTGTATGATTATCGTCGAGCAGGGCAAGGTTGTTGAGGTTTGTGCAGAGCCCGGTGAATTCACCTATGATTCTTCAACAGAGCCTTCAATTTTCTCGGGTAAGCTCGGCGACACAATCAAGGAAACCTTCAAGCAGGTAGGTAAGAGATTTACATACGGCGGTGACACAGGCAAGGACCAGCGTGTTTATTATTTCAACACAAAGGAAATTCTCGATAACAAGTTCGGCACACCCAATCCTTTTATGTTTGAGGTTGCCAACAAAAGACTTAATATGTACCGTTCCGTACAGGTAAGATGTAACGGTGTATATTCCTACAGAATTACAGACCCGCTTCTTTTCTATACAAAGATTGCAGGTAACGTAAGTGACGAGTACAGACGTGAAGAAATAGACAATCAGCTCAAAACAGAGTTTATTTCAGCTCTTCAGCCTGCATTCGCAATGCTCACAGAGCTTGAGCTTCGTCCTGCACAGATTCCTGCGCACACAACTGAACTGAAGGATGCTCTTAACAAGGCTCTTGCTGTTGACTGGACACAGCGCAGAGGTATCTCCGTTGAATCCATTGCTCTTAATCCGATTACTCTTACTCCCGAAGATATGCAGAAGATTAATCAGATGGAAGATGCCGCAACGATGGGCTCAAATCCGTTTATGATGGCAGGCAGAATGACTGATGCACAGGCAAGCGCAATGGAAGCAGCAGCAAATAATCCCAACGGTGCAATGATGGGCTTTATGGGAATGAATATGGCAATGGGTGCTAATGGAGGCTTCAATGCTGCACAGATGTATGCGGCAGGAGTACAGCAACAGCAGCAGATGGCTCAACAGCAGGCAGTACCCACACCTGCTCAGGCAGCACCTGCAACGGGATGGAAATGTGCCTGCGGTGCAACCGTAAGCGGTAACTTCTGCACAGAGTGCGGCGCAAAGAAGCCTGCAGAAGAAGGCTGGACCTGCTCCTGCGGTGCAGTAAACAAAGGCAAGTTCTGCCCGAATTGCGGTCAGAAAAAGCCTGCAGGCGCACCTCTTTACCAGTGCGACAAGTGCGGCTGGAAGCCTGAAGACCCCCACAATCCGCCGAAGTTCTGCCCCGAATGCGGCGACATCTTCGATACGAATGACGCTCAGTAACTGAAAACAATTTATTAATTTATAAAGGAGATTTTTACTATGGGACTTTTTGATAAGAAATTTTGCGACATCTGCGGTGAGAAAATAGGCCTTCTCGGCAACAGAAAGCTTGAGGACGGCAATATGTGTAAGGACTGTGCAAAAAAGCTTTCACCCTTCTTCAGCGACAGAAGAAGCTCTACGCTTGAAGAAATTAAGCAGCAGCTTGCCTACAGAGAGCAGAATAAACAGACTCTTGCATCCTTCAGACCGAACATCACTTTCGGCGACAGCAAGAAAATCTATGTAGATACAATTAACGGCAACTTTGTTGTTTCCAACTACAGCCCCAATAACTGGGATGAAGAAAATCCTGATGTTATGCCTCTTTCAACAATTATGAGCTGCAACCTCAAGATTGATGAGGATAAGGACGAAATCTTTACTCAGGGTAAGGATGGTCAGAGAGTAAGCTACAATCCACCCAGATATAAGTTCTACTATAACTTTATCCTTGAATTTAATGTTAATAACCCCTATTTTGATGATTTCAGAGTTCAGCTCAATAACTTCCGTATTGAAGGTATGGGCACAATGGAATACAACAAATATCAGCAGATGGCTATGGAGGTTATCAACACTCTCACACCAGGCAGAGGCGCAATGCCCAATACAGGTATGAATCCCGGTATGGGCATGAATATGGGCGGTATGAATATGGGTATGAATAACGGTATGCCTATGAATCAGGGCTATGCTCCTGCAAATGCTTACGGTCAGCCCAATCCGTATGCACAGCAGAATCCTTATGCACAGCAGCCCAACCCCTACGCACAGCCCAATCCGTATGCACAGCAGCAGGCTAACCCCTATGCACAGCCCAATCCCTACGGTCAGCCTCAGGCTAACCCCTATGCACAGCAGAATCCTTATGCACAGCCTCAGCAGGCAAATCCCTATGCACAGCAGAATGCTTATGCGCAGCAGCCTGCACAGGCTCCCGTTTCACAGAGCTGGGTTTGCCCCGCTTGTAATGCAGCAAATGAAAGTGGTGCATTCTGCGCTTGCTGTGGTTCTCCCAAGGCTAACTGATTAATGCTTTGATATTTCTATGAATAAAAAGATGAAAGTTGCGATAATCGTGATTTTGGTCGGTGCTGTTGCCATTGCCGCCGCAGTCGGTGTGTGGTATTACAAAACAAAATTCTACGTGCCCGATAAAGACGGTATGGTGCGTGATATGGCAGATAGTGTTATATCCTGCTCATATTCAACGGGCGGCGGTATGGACGGCAGCTCAATGAGTATGAGAATCTATCTCAACGAAAAAAACGAGGTATGGTTTGAATACTATAATCAGCCGTATGTCGGTGCCGATGAGGAATCCGCAAGTTTTCAGATTGAGTATGACGCGATCCTTAAAATAAGGCAGAAATGCAGTGAATACGGTGTTCTCGGTTGGGGTGAACTCAGACCGAGCGAATTGCAGCTTCTTGATGCACCCACAACAACCGTGAGCTTTGCTTACGGTGATAACGAATATTATTCCGTCAGCTCAATCTATGATCTTCCAAGAAAAGGAACCGGTTTTTTCACGGCATTCTATGATATTCTTAATGAATACAATACGCAAGGAGGTAATTAACCTTGTCAGCAATAACTGAACAGAAATGTCCGCATTGCGGAGGTGCAGTCGAATTCAATGTCGGCGCACAAAAACTTAAATGTCCATATTGCGATGCAGAGTTTGATATTGCTGCTATACAGCAGGCAGAAGAATTTGCAGCCAATACGGTTGAACAGATTAACTGGAACTCACAGGGCTCACAGTGGGGTGCAGGCGAAACAGACGGAATGAACGTCTATGCCTGTAAATCCTGCGGCGGTGAAATTGTTGCCGATGCAACAACCGGTGCAACAAGCTGTCCCTATTGCGGCAATCAGGTCGTTATGCAGGGTCAGTTCTCGGGTGCTCTCAAGCCCGATCTTGTTATTCCCTTCAAGCTTGATAAAAAAGCCGCAAAGGAAGCGCTCAAAAAGCATTTCAAGGGTAAGAAGTTTGTTCCAAAGGCATTTTTATCTGATAGTAAGCTTGATGAAGTCAAGGGTGTTTATGTTCCGCATTGGCTTTTCAGCTGTGATGCAGTTGTCAACGCAACCTATCAGGCTGAAAAATACAGACATTGGTCTGACAGTAAGAACAACTACACCGAAACCACCGCTTTCAATATTTACAGAAGCGGATCAATCGGTTTTGATAATGTTCCTGTTGACGGCTCAACAAAAATGCCCGATGACCTTATGGAATCAATAGAACCGTTCAACATCAACGAAGCTGTTCCGTTTAATACAGCTTATCTTGCAGGCTACCTTGCAGATAAATACGACGTTGACGTAAGCCAGAGTATGGGCAGAGCAAACGAGAGAATTCAGGCAAGCGCACTTGATGCGTTTGAAGATACCGTTGAGGGCTACAATTCCGTAACCCCCATGCAGGCGGCAATGCAGGTTGCAAACGGCTCATACAAATATGCCCTTTACCCCGTGTGGATTCTCAACGTAAAGTGGAAGGGTCAGAATCACACCTTCGCTATGAACGGTCAGACGGGTAAATTCGTCGGCAATATACCCACGGAAGAAAAGAAAGCCAAGCTCATCGGCGGTCTCGGCGGTGCGGCGGCAGGTATTCTTATCTACTTAATTATCAACATTATTTCATCGCTTTAAGGAGGTGCGGAAAGTTATGACTAAAAAGATTTTGGCAATAATTATTGCGGTTATGGTCTGCCTTTCAATGGCAGTTTCCGCATCGGCTAATACTCAGCAGTATGTTTACGACCCCGATTATCATCTTACAGACGATGAGCTTTATGAAATCAGTTCATATGCTCAGCGTATTGAAAATGAAAGTGGCTATGCGGTTATCTTCTGCATCATAAGCGATAATTTCGGCGAAACAAATGCCGATTATGCTGAAGAAGCATATTATGCATACACCGATGCTGAAAATGCACTTGTTTATGTTCATAACACAACAGAAAAGGTATATGACTATTACATTGAGGGCGATTCCAAAGGTGTATTCACAAACGATGTTCTTTCTGCAATGAAGACAGCCTATGACACAAACGAAAGCTACTACGGCGGTATTATGGGATTCTATGCGGCTGCCGAAACTGCACTTGAAGCTCCCGCTTATAACACCGCACCCATAGGCGGCAATGCGGTCACAAACGCACCCGGTTCCTACGTAACCGAGTTTGAAAAGGTTGAAAGAACTCTGCCTTTAGTTGTTGACCAGGCAAGCATCATTCCCGACGACGTTGAAAACGCACTTATCGAAAGATGTGAAACAATAGCGGCAGAATACGAAATGGAGGTTGCCATTGTTACAGCTTCCGATTTCGGCGGTCTTATTGCCGAGGCTTATGCCGACGATTTCTATGATTTCAACGGCTACGGCTACGGCGAAAACGACGACGGTATGCTTGTTGTTTACAAGCCGGGTGAAGAGGGCGAAAGAGAAATTTATATCACAACTCACGGCAACGGCTCTTCTGTTTTCTTCCAGGGAATCCGTGAAGGCATCATTACCGATATGAAGGATCACCTCATTGCGGAAGACTATGATAAAGCATTCAATACTTATCTTGACAGAGCAGAAGAACAGCTCAAGCCCGGCACTCCCGTTATCTGGCTCTTTGTTCTTGCAGCTGTCGGTGCGGTTGTCGGTCTGCTTATCACAGGCTCAATGACTTCAAAGAACAAGAGCGTTGTTGCTCAGAATCACGCCAAGGTTTATACCCGTCAGGGCAGTATGGTTGTTACGGGCGCTCAGGATGTATATGCATATTCATTCGTTGACACAAAGCCCAAGCAGACAAGCAGCAACAGCGGCGACGATGACTCAACGCACACAAGCTCTTCGGGCAGAACTCACAGCGGCTCCGGCGCAAAATTTTAAGGAGTGATACAATATGGCACTTTTTGATTTGTACAAAAGCAAAGCGGAAAATGCAATTAAGAAAGGTGTAAATTCCGCAGTAACACAGGGTTTTAACAAGGCGACTTCGGCAGTCAGTAATTTGGGCAACAAGAAGGAAAAAATTGTATTTTCTTCTCTGCCCTCATCGTTTGAAGAGTTTTCTTCTCTGCCTCAGGCTGCTTTGTCAACTCCGTTTGAAACTGCTGCGATGACAGTTCTTGCTTTTTGCTATTATCCACAGAATAAAGACCTTGCTTTGCAGATGGTTAATTACCTCAGAGGTCCAAGACCTTTGAGCGGCGGAGATATATCTTTTATTGCGGACAGATTCCGTGACGGCGATTACGTTCCCCGTTCATATTTTGAGGGCTCAACCCCTGCGAACGACTATACTCCTGCCGAGCCTTACACAATAGTTGTCAGTGAAAGTCCTTATTCATACCAGAATGAGGGTTATGCAACACTTTATATCACTTCTGGCGGTGCAGACAGTCCCCGAAGCGTTCAGATGCGCAAAGCAAAGGACGGTAAATGGTATCTCTGGGAGCAGTTTATCCTTGTTGGTATCCGTCAGCCCGAAAGCGCAAATCCTTGGGCTTAACAGGAGGTAAAGCAAATGGAGTGTTGTACAGGAATTCAATTTGACGGTCGTTTTAACA
>JAZPYF010000066.1:0-18301 GCA_045544055.1 Acutalibacteraceae bacterium
TCGCTTTTTTGATTAAAAAACCGATTTAAACGGTTTTTTGTGCAAATTGAGTTGGACAAAATTAGCGAAAAATCAGTATTTATGCGGTTTTATAGGCTTTGGTGTTATTATAACACCAGCATCAATTCTTCTAACTATTCCTGTTGTTTTCATATAAATATCTTTCTCCTTGTTTTGCATTGCGTTAATTCGGGCGGATAATATCCGCCCCTACAGCACAAATTTTGAAATTCGTGTTGTTAGGATATGTAAAGCAAGGAGATTTATACTGCGTAGATTTACTTTTTATGTTTGTTTTGATATAATGATTTTTGCTTTTTTACCGGCAATATATTAACCTTAAGAAAAGCATATTATCCTGTTATGCACTAGCGTAATCAATACAAAATTCAGGTTGTATTTTGCTGTATTTATGATATAATTAGCAAAAGAAAATCATTGTTTTTATAAAGAAGAGGAAAGCATATGCCCGGACAAAAATCCACTATGGTCACCGACCTTACAAACGGCAGCGTTACTAAATTGCTGCTCAAATTCGCATTTCCGTTATTCGTTTCAAACGCACTTCAGGCTGTATATAACATTGTTGATATGATCGTTGTCGGTCAGTATATCGGCGGAGAAGGTATGTCGGCCGTTTCTATCGGCGGTGATGTTCTGCATCTGCTTACCTTTGTGGCTATGGGCTTCTCGTCTGCGGGACAGGTAATCATATCGCAGGACGTTGGCGCAAAGCGCATGGACGCAGTACAAAAGACAATAGGCACGATGTTTACCTTTCTTCTGGGAATATCGGTTGTTATATCCGTCGGTTGTTATTTTATCCGCAGCTTAATGCTTGATTTGCTCAACACGCCTGCTGAATCCTACGCTTTCACAATGGACTATACCGTTACCTGTATTTTCGGACTGTTCTTCATTTACGGTTACAATATTGTAAGCGCAATTCTTCGCGGTATGGGCGACAGCCGCCGACCGTTTGTGTTCATTGCTATTGCCGCAGTAGTTAATATTGTGCTTGACCTGTGGTTGGTTGCGGGCTTAAAAATGGAGGTTTTCGGTGCGGCGTTGGCAACTGTAATCTCGCAGGGGTTAAGCTTCGTTATCGCGCTTACATATCTGTACATAAAAAAAGAGAGCTTCGGGTTCGATTTCAAACCTGCCTCTTTCAAAATCGACCCTCAGGCATTCAGAAAGCTGGTGGCTCTGGGCGTGCCTATGGCAATCCAATCTGCGGCCATTAACCTTTCAAAGATTGTTCTTACATCGTGGATCAATCTTTACGGTGTTGTCTTTTCGGCACTCTCGGGTCTCTACAACAAAATCAATATGATGATCGGCATTGTTTCCCAGTCATTCACCACCGCAGGCAGCACAATGGTAGGTCAGAGCCTCGGCGCAAAAAAATATGAACGTGTACCTAAAATCATGAAAGTGGTTTTATTCAGCAGTGTTCTTGTTTCCACAGCTCTTGCTGTTGCATTATTTTTCTTCTCCGAGCCTATCTTCAGAATGTTCACAAGCGACAAGGAAGTGCTCGCCAAAGCATCCATAGTCGTTATTCCTGCAATTCTGAATATGTACGGCTCTGCCACACGCTCTATGAGCTTTTCGCTTATGAACGGTTCGGGCAATGCAAAGCTGAACTTTGCCGTTGCCATAATCGACGGTATGATAAGCCGTATCGGCATATCGGCTCTGCTCGGCTTTGCGGTCGGAATGGGCTGCCAGGGTTTCTGGTACGGTGATGCTCTTGCAGGCTTTATGCCCTTGGTTATAGGTCTTATCTTCTTTTTATCCGGCAGGTGGAAGAAGGATAAATCCGATTTGAATTGAACAATACAGCAAAACCCGTCGGAGCGAAAATCACTCCGACGGGTTTTTATTGATATGCGCCTGATTAAGCTACAAGAAGTGTGAACAGCTTTTTGAAAAGTTCAAATATCCGGTTGATAAACACAAATAAATCGAACTGAACTGTCGGCTGTTCGCTGTCTGATTCGGGCTGGGTTTCGGGTATGGGAAGAATATGAGTTTCCTCCCCTGCTGTCTGGTCAATCAGTGAGCAATAGCTGATGTAAACAGAACTTGTTGTAAGCTCCTGCTGTGTTGCCGACTGGTCGATATCATCAAGCATTATGCTTGCCTGGTTGAGCAGGTAGAAGTCAGCGCTGTCAACCACACCGTCGTGGTTACAGTCGGCTGCCTTGAACTGTGCCTCGCTGAGGCTGTCAGCAGAGATAAGACCGTTTGCGATCATATTGACAAGGAACGCATCGTTTGCATCGTACCAGCCGTCGCCGTCGATATCGCCGAAGATGACAACGGTGTAGCTGTTTATCAGCGTTTCACCGTCTGTGAGTTCAACAACAGCACCTGTGCAGATTGTCTCCGACAAGCAGGTGAACACATAGCCGTTATTGGTAGCAGACAAATAATCATCAAGCTCGGTTGAGCCTGCATCAAAGCCAGTGATTGTGTTTGTTGTAAAATCAACAACCGCGGTGCTGTTACCCGAAAGTGCGATTGCAGGGATTGACTTCGTATCAAAGACCTCATCGCACGCGGGGCAAACATAATTCATTGTACCCTCTGCTGCTGTTGTCGGTTTGACAACTGTTTTCCATACCGGCTCGGAATGGCCGAGAGGGTCGAGGATTTCGTCAATATACGCATAACGGCAAGCTGAGCACAGACAAACCACAACGCCTTCGTCAACGCAGGTCGGCTCAGCAACAATCGTCTTGTATGTGTGGGGAATTGTCGCTATTACCGTTGTAGATACCGTTTCGCCGCAGTCATCACATATAACCTTATCATAGCCTTCTTGTGAGCATGTGGAGTCCATATGCTCCGTGTGAGTTTTAATATGATCGCAGATTATCTGATCGAGGGTGATCTTAACGGGGATTTCACCCGACGCAGATGAATTGTAAAACCTTACACCAAGGTAATATACTGTTTCTCTTTTTAAAGTGTATGTGATTAAGAAGTTGTTTCCTTCTCCGTCGTCGTCATTGCTTGCAAGCTGTTTCTTATCGGCATCGTAGATATAACCGTAGGTATCGGAGCTACTCGATGCAGTGAAGGTATACACACCAGATTGATAAGGAACAAACTTCAGCAGTATAGTTTTACCTGCGTCAACCTTTACATTTTGTGCAACTCCGACCTGAATATCCGAAATATATGTTTCGCACATGTCGCATTTTCCGTCAGCGTTTTCATCCTTGTGCTCAGGGTTGGACCTTATATATCCGCATACATCACAATCGGGGTCACAGCCGTTGTCAAAGCTATGACTTCTGTCAGGATCTATATAACCGCATATATTACATTCATTATCGCAGGAATTGCTGTAGGTGTGATCGTGGTCATCATCGGAAATCGGTTCAAAACTAAAGCCGTTTTCGTTGGCATAAGCTTCTGCAGTTGAGCCTGAATAGCCGACGATAGTTGTATAATAACTTGTTGCGTTTGATTCAAACACACAGTTGCGGTTATATACCTTCAGCTTTCCGAGCTTTTGGCAGCCGGCAAAAGCATTGGTGCCGATTGACTCAACACTGAACGGAAGGACAATATCACCAATCTCAGCACAGTTATAGAACATATAATCACCGATGCCGGTAACACCGTCTTCAACTACAAGCTCCTTCAGACTGTTTCGGCTATCATTCCACGGCGATACAGAGGAGTAACTCTGAACTGTACCGCTGCCCTTTGTGAGAGTTATTTTTTTAATATTACTGCAACTAATAAAAGCATTATTTATATTTGCAGACACCGGTATTGTTACACTTGCAAGGCTGCTGCAATAGTAAAACGCAGAATCACCTATGCTTGTTACGCTGTCGGGTATTGTTACGCTTGCAAGGCTGCTGCAATAAGAAAACGCATACTCGCCTATGCTTGTTACGCTGTCGGGGATTGTTATGCTCGTAAGGCTCGTGCAATCCTCAAACGCACCAGAACCTATGCTTGTTACGCTGTCGGGGATTGTTACGCTTTCAAGGCTGCTGCATCCGTAAAACGCATAATTACCTATGCTTGTTACGCTGTCGGGGATAGTAATGCTTTTTACTCCGCCCATATTTATAAATGAGTAATCGCTTATGCTCGTACATCCGTCGTTAATTATTATATGTCTGATATATGCTTTGTAGGGCATCCAGGGTGCGTCCCCATCGGTAAACGAAAGCATATTGCCCGAGCAATTTACAGTCATTGTTTGTGTCTCTTTGTCAATTTCAAAACTGAACTTAGCTGTTACCGTAACCGAAACAGTTTTTCCTTCAGAGCCATCATAAATATAACAATAAATTATACTGTTATCGTTCGCATAGGTTTCTGCATAAGAGCCTTTTTTAAGCTCTAACACTAACTTTGAGCATCCGGAAAACGCATAATAACCTATGCTTGTTACGCCGTCGGGGATTGTTACGCTTGCAAGGCTGCTGCAATTCCTAAACGCCTCAGAACCTATGCTTGTTACGCTGTCGGGGATTGTGATGCTCGTAAGGCTCGTGCAATCCCTGAATGTCTGATAGCCTATGCTTGTTACGCTGTCGGGGATTGTTACGCTTTCAAGGCTGCTGCAACCGTAAAACGCATCATAACCTATGCTTGTTACGCTGTCGGGGATTGTTACGCTTGCAAGGCTGCTGCAACCGTAAAACGCATAATTACCTATGCTTGTTACGCTGTCGGGGATTGTTACGCTTGCAAGGCTGCTGCAATTGTAAAACGCATCAGAACCTATGCTTGTTACGCTGTCGGGTATTGTTACGCTTTCAAGGCTGCTGCATCCGAAAAACGCATTATGAGCTATGCTTGTTACGCTGTCGGGTATTGTTACGCTTTCAAGGCTGCTGCAATTGTAAAACGCATTATAACCTATACTTGTTACACCTCTTGCGATATTCACAGTTTTGATGTTGCTGCGGCATGAATACCAGGGCACAGATGAATCTGATGACCAGCTTTTCATCGCACCCGTACCATATATATTGAGCACACCTGTTTCGGTATCAAGTGACCAATTAACGTTATCGCCGCAGGTACCGCTGTACGACACCGCCTCTACTTTGAAGTCGAAAAGGCTCGGCAAATCAAGCCCGACGAAGCCGCCGAGCGGTGCCGCAGTCAGCGCCATTACAACGCACAAAACCACAGACAAGGATTTAATAAACATTTTTTTCATAAGCCTTTACCTCCCGAAAGCATTGATGCTTTGCAGATAATATAATATTTTACTATAATTTTGAAGAAAAATAAAGTACATATCACCTAATGCACCCTTGCAAAAAACGCAGGCAGAATTTGTTCAATATGTATAATCCGATACAAATAAACAGACTGCTTGCATAAAAGCAAAGCAGTCTGTCAGATTCTTTTAACTGTTTCAGTCTCTTCTAAAAATATCGCGCGTATAAACCTTTTCAATTACATCATCAAGGCAGGGGTCAAAACGGTTTGCGATTATAGCATCGCTCATCGACTTGAATTTTTCAAGGTCGTTCACAACAAGGCTGCCGAAGAAAGTGCTGCCCTCTTTGAGCGAAGGCTCGTAGACAATAATTGTTGCGCCCTTTGCACGAATGCGCTTCATAACGCCCTGAATCGAGCTTTGACGGAAATTATCGCTGCCGGATTTCATCGTAAGGCGGAAAACGCCGATAACTACCTGCCGCTCACACTCAGGGTCATACTCACTGTACTCCCCATAGCCGTAATAGCCTGCCTGTCGCAAAACACGGTCAGCAATAAAATCCTTACGGGTTCTGTTGGATTCGACAATTGCCTTGATAAGCGTTTCCGGAACATCGGAATAATTAGCGAGCAGCTGCTTTGTATCCTTGGGCAGGCAGTAGCCGCCGTAGCCGAACGACGGATTGTTATAATGGTCGCCTATTCTCGGGTCAAGACAGACACCGTCGATAATCGCCCTTGTGTCAAGCCCTTTCATCTCGGCATAGGTATCCAGCTCGTTAAAATAGCTTACTCTCAGGGCAAGATAAGTATTGGCAAAGAGCTTGACAGCCTCCGCCTCCGTAAAGCCCATAAACAGGGTATCTATATTCTCTTTGAGCGCGCCCTCCTGCAGGAGAGATGCAAACTCGCGTGCTTTTTCGCTGAGGTAAGGATCGTTGATATCTGTTCCGACTATTATTCTGCTGGGATAGAGATTATCGTAAAGTGCCTTGCTCTCACGCAGAAACTCGGGGCTGAACAATATATTCTTGACACCCGTTTTTTCTCTGATATGTGCAGTAAAGCCGACGGGAACCGTAGACTTGATAACCATTACCGCATCGGGATTGAGCCTTGCAACGGTTTCTATAACAGATTCAACTGCCGAAATATCAAAATAATTCTTCTCGTTGCTGTAATCGGTCGGAGCGGCAATAACGACAAAATCCGCATCGGAATAAGCCTCCTCAGCGTTTAATGTCGCACGAAGATCAAGCTCTTTCTCCGCAAAATACTTTTCAATATAATCATCCTGTACAGGTGACTGACGCCTGTTTATCATATCAACCTTTTCCGGAACGATATCAACAGCCGTTACCCGGTTTTTTTGTGCGAGGAGAATCGCGATAGAAAGTCCGACATAGCCGGTACCTGCAACTGCTATTTTCATAATAATCCTCCGCCTAAGTTTATACATCCAATCTATTTAATAATATATTGTCGGCAGGGCTTTTGTCAATCTTTTATTATCACATTAAGGTAAATTTCAATAAACCAAACTAACAATGCGTTGAAAAAACTGTACAAAATTAATATTTCTCTTGTAAAGATGCACCCAAATATGGTATAATGCTACTGTATAATATTATTTAAGGAGCTGTTTCCATGAGCGACAAAAGTAAGACCTTGTCAATAGATAAGGTCAAGGCGTTTTTTACGGAAATCAAAACCCATTGGAACACCCCTGCAGAAGGTAAGTATGTGCCGTACAAGGAATACAAGGACGTTGTACTTGCGGTAGGCAGTAACTATGCAGGTTCAAAGGTGCTTGAGTACATCGGCTTTTTCTCAGCCTGCTACCTCATCATGCACCACTACAAGCTGCCGTACCTGACGTTCTCTATCATAGGCATTATCAATATGCCTCTGGGCTACATATCGGCACTTATGTGGTGGCTCGTCTGTGACAACCTTGGCTTTTTGCCAAAGAAGACCGAACGCAAATTCTACGGCGTATATTTTGCAATGATACTGTTCGGCATATCGACAATTCTGTTCGACTACTCGCGGCTGTTTGACCCGAGCAGCGGAATAATACGCTACCTGAACAGCCTTGAGGGTATGAATGCAACCGCCTGCTTCAAAACCTTCGGCACACATTTTCTCTACACAGGCTGGGTCGGCGCACGAAACATATTCTGGCGCAAAAAGCTACTGCCCAAATACGGCAGATACAAGTATTCACTCTACTGCGACGTTATCCCCAAGTGCATAATGGTCGTACTCATAGGTTGGCTGCCTGTTTACAAAATTCCCGATGTTGCAACACGAGTATGGGTTGCTAACCTCCTGTTTGCAACATACAATGTTTTCGGCTTTGCAAACAACCTTGAAACCTGCACAAAGAGCATCAGCCCCAACCTGCAGGAAAGAATATATGTGCGCAGCTACCCCGTAAAGATTTCGCACTTTTTCAACACGATCGTCGGTATTATTATGCCCATTGCAATCGGTATGCTGCGCAACGAATGGGCTGATATCAACGTTTACCGTTATGTAATTCCGATAACCTTCATCATACTTGCCGCAATGACAATGTTTTTTGCCGGCAGAATACAGGAAAGAATACCCCAGCCCCCTGTTGAAAAAAAGGTACAGATCAAGTTCTGGGACGGTATGTTCGGCGTTCTGAAGAACAAATATCTGCTAATCAAAAACGTTGTCGGTCTTATTGACGCACTCGGCAACGGTATGCTGCCGTTTGTTACGGTTCTCTATTTCTACACATTCCGCCTCAGCGGTCTGCCATACAGCCTTATTGTTATGCTGATATCCTTTGCAGGCACTCCGCCCGATTTCTTCTCGCCATATTTCCTCAAGCGTTTCTCATACAAGCAGATAATGATTTTCTATCAGCTTTCTCGCGCATTGGGCAACGCTGCCATTGTTGCCGCCATCTGGTTTTGCGGCGATAATCTCACACTCTGCGGTACAATCTGCGTTGTTGTACTGTTCTTTATGGAAATGACAAAAACCGTACCCACAACTGCGGGACACGATATGGACGTACGTATTGCCGACTACCAGATGTACATATCGGGTGAAAGACTCGAGAGCTTTGCAGGAGTTTTCGGATGGTTCACAGGCCCTGTGGTTTCGTTTATCGGTCTGCTGATTCCGCTCTTCCTGCTTCGCTACGGTTTCAACAGCAACTGGGAAATTCTTTTTGTTGACGCTTCAAGAAGAAACATTATCGCCATACCGCTGATTGTTGATATTATAGGCTTTGTGCTGATGACAATACCGTACATCTTCTGGGACTATGACAGCAAAAAGCAAAATCTTGTTATGGAAGTACTGAAAAAACGTGCTGAAGTAACCGAAAAACGAGCCGAAGAAGCCAACGAAAAGGTTTCCGGCGGCTATAAGGGTTAAGAAAGGAGGCAGAAATCTTATGAGTAAAAGAACAAAGAAAGATATGAATATGCCTCCCGTAAACGAAGCGAAAAACATTACTCTCGATATTCCCGAGGACGAAATATGGACCTACCGCGTGCCGGGTCTTGCCGCTCCGCATATCAACCAACCGTATAAGCATTTCACTCTCAAGAAAATAATCTTCATTGTAACAATTGTTATTGCCGTCACTCTTTCCTGCTATTTCAGTATTCTTGCAATAGCAAACAAAGACACTTTCCAGTACGAAACAACTGATTCCGGCTCATACCGTCTTTCAAAATTCAGCAACACAGGCGAAATGACAGAGCTTACCGTAGACTTCGTCACAACGGTAGACTATGACCAGATCACAAAAGAATATGTATTCACAAAGGATGAAAGCAAAAAGGTAACCGAAATCAGAGAATACTCACTCAATTGCGACGATAAGATCAAAACAATTTATATCGGTCCCGATGTTGAGCTTATTCAGAGCAAGGCTTTTTATTCCTGCTGGGCACTCGAAAACATTGAGGTTGACGAGAACAATCCCTACTACTGCGATATTGACGGCGTGCTTTACAGCAAAGACAAAACCGTACTTATCAACTACCCCTGCAACCACGACGAGTATCTGAGAAAGAAGTACGGCTACGAAAAAGAAATGTACCGTGGGGATGCAACTGAGCAGTACAGAATTGACATTCAGACCTATGTTGTGCCCTCAACTGTCACAACGCTCGGTGAGCTTTGCTTCAGCTATGTAAACCTAAGGAATATTTACCTGCCCGAGGGACTCAAAAGAATGGAAACGCTTTCTGTTTTCAAGCTGCACGAGCCTAAAGATGAATGGGGAAATACACCCTCGCTCGACAACATCTTCTCATACCGCACGGTGGGTGATAAGGTTGTTACCGACACAAGATACTACGGTCCCGAGTCGCTCGGTATAGTTTATGAATCTCTGCCCGAGGGACTTGAATATATCGGCTCCGATGCGCTGAGCTACAACCAGGCTCTGACCTATATCTATATCCCCGAAAGCGTTAAGAAAATCGGTCACCACGCATTCTGGGACAATGTATACAAGTCTGACGGTCAGCTTTGCGGCGTTGTGCAGATTAACGTTGCACGAAACGAGGACAGCTTCAAGGCAGAGGTTGAAACAGGTGACAGCTGGCGACCGCAATACGACTATATGCTGTTCAAAAAGAGTGTTGACGTAGTATACTCTGCAAACAGACATATACCCTAATCGGCATTAAAAATCGCTTCGTACAATTACGGAGCGATTTTTTATTTACATAAAGTTTTTTGTATGGTATAATAAAAAAGGTAAATTTCACATGAGGTGATAAAAATGTTTGACGCAGTTAAAGTAAAAAATGATTGTGTGCAATGGATAAGAGATTTCTTTGAAGAAAACGGCAAGGGCTGCAACGCAGTTGTAGGCATTTCAGGCGGTAAGGACAGCTCTATTGTTGCTGCGCTGTGTGTTGAAGCGCTCGGTAAGGACAGAGTAATCGGTGTGCTTATGCCGCAGGGTGAGCAGCACGATATTGACAAGGCTTATATGCTTGTAAACCATCTTGGCATCAAGCACTATGTAGTAAATATAAAGGATACTGTTGACGCTATATTCAACAGCTTCCCCGACAACCTTGAAATAACAGATATGTCGCGCATAAATCTGCCGCCACGAATCAGAATGTCCACACTCTACGCTGTTTCGCAGAGCTGCAACGGCAGAGTAGCAAACACCTGCAACCTCTCTGAGGACTGGGTAGGCTATTCCACACGTTACGGCGATTCTGTCGGCGACTTCTCTCCCCTTTCAAACCTTACGGTAACAGAAGTCAAGCAGATCGGTTATGAGCTCGGTCTGCCGCGAGAGCTGGTGGATAAAGTGCCGATTGACGGACTCTGCGGCAAAACAGACGAAGAAAATCTCGGCTTTACCTATGCGGAGCTGGATATTTATATCCGCACAGGTTATATTGAAGACAAGGCTAAAAAAGAGCTTATTGACAGAAAGCACAAGGCTAACCTCTTCAAGCTTCAGCTTATGCCCTGCTTCAAGCCCGAAATCTGATTAAAGAGAAGTACTTAATATGACTATGGTTTTATTAACCGCTCTCGGAGTCGGCGGTGCTACACTTTTCGGCTCAGTTATCGGTTTTATTTTCAAAAAACTGTCACATAGATTTTCCGACATTGTGCTGAGCTTTGCCGCAGGTGTTATGCTCTCCGCCGCTGTGCTCGGTCTGATTCTTCCGTCGATAGAACACGGCGGAAAATACGGGCTTATTGTTACGGTTGCAGGCATTTTTGCAGGTGCGCTGTGTCTTAACCTTATTGACAGGCTCGTGCCTCATCTGCATAAGCTTGCAGGACCAGATACCGAAAAGCACAACAACGCAAACCTGAACAAGGTGCTGCTTTTTGTCACAGCTATTGCAATACACAACCTGCCGGAGGGTATTGCCGCAGGCGTCGGATTCGGCTCGGGTGATACCAGCCAGGCTCTGCTTATTGCCGGCGGCATTGCTCTGCAGAATATCCCCGAAGGCATGGTAATCATAGGCCCGATGCTTGCCGCAGGCGTAAGCCCTAAAAAGACTTTTATAAGCGCACTTATAACGGGTCTTGTTGAAGTTGTCGGCACGCTGATAGGATATTTTGCAGTAAGCATTTCAACCGCAATTCTGCCCTTTGCGCTCAGCTTTGCAGGCGGTACAATGCTGTATGTTGTAAGCGACGAAATGATTCCCGAAACCCACGCTCACGGCAGCCAGCGCGGCGCAACCTATGCATTGCTTGCAGGCTTTTGTGTGATGCTTATTTCAGACATATTGCTTGGATAAAAAAGAGATGCAGTATGATGACTGCATCTCTTTTAAGTTTATAAGGCTGTTTTGTAAAGACCGTGAGTATCGCAATAGGCATAGACAGCAGTCGGCTTTTCATCGCAGAGACAGAATTCGAGTTCAGGATTTTCGCCTGGTGCAAGACATTTACGCTGACCGCCCCTGTCCGTCTGCAGATATACCCACATTATTCTGTGGCTGTTTTCCATCGGATGCGGCACACTGCCGACCTTTACTTTGACCTTGTCACCTTCAACGCTCACAACAGGGCTGTGCTTTTCGCCGCCCTCATTTTCGGTCTGCGGCTCAAGATGCTCCATTTCTTCTCCGCAGCACATTATCGGCACGCCTGCACCGTCAATAAGTCCGACCATATTGCCGCAAATGCGACAAAGATAAAACCTTGATTCACTCATAAATATACCTCCTTTTTTATTAAGTATATCCACTAAAGCCGCAATTTATTGACAGAAGAAAAAATATGTACTAAATTATTACTGTAAAGATAAAAAAACGGAGCAATTAAAATGAAACCTGTCGAAACCGTAACACAGTATATGGAAATATACTCTTCTCCGCCCGAAAGAGTACGCGATTCAAGCAGAGCAATTGTTATAAAAGACGGAAGGATTCTGCTGACCTATGAGGCCAACACGGGCGTTTATATGTCCCCCGGCGGCGGAGTAGAGCCGGGCGAAAGCTTTGAAGAATGCTGTATAAGAGAGTTGAGAGAAGAATCGGGCTATGAAGTAAAGCCGATTGAGCCGATTATAATAATTGAAGAATACAGCTTTGAAACACTGTACAGAAGCCATTATTTTCTGTGCGAAATTACAGGAGAATGTGAGCAGAGCCTGACCCAAACCGAGATTGACCACGGTGTAACGCCCGTCTGGATTGATATTGATAAGGCGATTGAAATTTTCTCTGCTTACCCCACTAAAAGACAAGACCACATGAGCCTGTATCTTCGTGAATACACTGTACTGAACAAAATGAAAGGGCAGCAGAATGAAGCAAGTAAAGTTTAACGGTGAAACGCTATTTGCAAATGACGGCGAGCTGCTGTCGGATGTGCTTATGCGCTACGGCAAGGCTGTTGAGCATCCCTGCGGCGGTAAGGGAATCTGCGGCAAATGCAAGGTAACGGTAAACGGTAAGGACGAGCTTTCCTGCCGATACAGAGTTTGCTCGGACATCACCGTAACCGCAACTTATGCCGATAAGGTTTACTGCACCGATGATATTGACACAGGTAAAAGCGATTCGGAGAAGCTGTGCTTCGCTCTTGATATCGGCTCAACAACGCTTGCGCTCGCTCTTGTTGCAACAGATGAAAAAAGAATAATAAAAACCGTAACCGCAACAAATCCGCAACGAATATTCGGCGCAGACATTATATCAAGAATTGAATATTGCCGTAATAATCCGCAAAAAGAGCTGCAGCATGTGCTTGTCAAAGAAATCAACAGTATGCTGGAGCAATTTGACACCTGTAAAGCCGATACACTTTACATTTCTGCCAACACAACCATTCTTCACCTGCTGCTTGGTGAGGACTGCACAGGAATCGGCGTTGCTCCATACACGCCAGCCTTTCTTGAGGCCAAAAGCATTGCTGCCTATTCAATCGGAATAAGCGGTGTTGAAAGAATAGAAACTCTGCCCTGCATTGCCGCATTTATGGGTGCAGACATTGTTGCAGGCATGAATTATATCGGTGAGCCTAAAGACGGTAAATTCTCTCTGCTGGTTGATTTAGGCACAAATGCCGAGATTGTGCTAATTGGCAAAAACGGCTCTGTATCAACGTCTGCGGCGGCTGGTCCGTGCTTTGAGGGGGCAAATATAAGCTGCGGAATGAGTGCCGTAAACGGTGCTGTTTTCAGTTACCGAAACGGCAAAGCACAAACTATCGGCGGCACAGAGCCAAAGGGAATCTGCGGCTCGGGGCTGATTGATGCAGCAGCATATATGCTCCAAAAAGGCATTATGGACAAGACCGGATATATGGAAAATGAGTGCTTTGAGGTTGCAAAAAACGTTACCGTAACGCAGGAGGATATGCGTCGGTTTCAGCTTGCAAAATCAGCCGTACGCTCGGCAATCGACACGCTTGTAAAGTACAGCACCATTACGCACAGCGACATTGACACAGTGTACATCTCAGGCGGATTTTCGTGCGCAACAAGCTTTGAGAGTGCAGTCAGGACAGGTCTTTTGCCGGATGAGCTTAAAGAAAAGTGCCAAAGCATAGGCAATTCCTCTCTGCTCGGCACAGTTAAATATGCCTGCGAAAAAAATGACCTCACCGCACTTGTAAGCAAAACAAAATACATCGACCTTTCGGCCGATGCATTCTTTTCCGATTTATTTATCAGCAACATAATGTTCTGAATTTTATATTTCAATTTCCGTGCCGCAGTAAAGGTAACTTAACTGCGGCAAAAATTTTTGCATAAATTCAAACTGCTCTGCACCTGTACAATGGCAGGTATAATAAGCCGTTTTGTGCGAGGACAGCCTTTGAGAATATTCTTTCAGCGCACTGTCAAGAGCCAGCTTTGAATAGTGAAAACCGCCGACTAACACATCAGGCTCAAACCAGCTGACAATATCCATAACGCCCTTGTGCGAGCATCCGCTTATCAACACACGCTTGCCATCTTCCTCAATAAGTAGATACTGCTCGTGCACAAAGCTGTCAGGCAGAAACTCGCCGTCAGCTTTCATATTCAAGCCGAAGCTGCCAAGGTCATATTTTCTCTCCCTCGTATTGCACGACCAGAGGCTAAGGCTGTCATCGATTTTCAGCTCGTCACCGACAAAAATGAGTCTTTTGCTGCTCTGCAGCGTTTTATCAAGACCGATATATTTCTGCGTACCGTTGTAATAGTCACCGAAAGCGTAACGGCTGAGGTAAATCGGTGCAGTTTTATTTATTTCGAGGAAGTGCGCCATTCCGCCTCCGTGGTCATAGTGCCCGTGAGAGAGCACAGCCAGATCGACCTGCGACAAATCAATGCCGAGCCTTTCTGCATTTTCGGCAAATAGTTCGGTCTGCCCCATATCGAAAAGTATTTTATGATTTTTCGTTTCGATATAAAGGCTCAGCCCATGCTCTGCCGCAATATTCGGGTCAAGAGATATATTTTCCGTAAGTGCTGTGATTTTCATTTGCTTCACTCTGTTTCCTTATACTTTTCAGCCTGAAGGTTGAACATATAGGCATATTTGCCGTTCATAGCCATCAGCTCTTCGTGTGTTCCGCTTTCAACAATTTCACCGTTTTCGAGCATATAAATCACGTCTGCCATAACAGTGGTGGAAAGACGGTGGGAGATAAAAATAACCGTTTTATCCTGTGCCGCTCTCGACATTGCATCGTTGAGCGAATACTCCGAAACGGGATCGAGATTTGCGCTCGGCTCGTCAAGAATCGCAAAGGGACAATCCTTATAAAACGCACGTGCGACAGCAACCTTTTGCGCCTCGCCGCCCGAAAGGCTCATACCCTCATCATCAAACTCACGAAGCAGAATTGAATCCGTACCGTTTGGCAACGCTTTATCAAAGCTGCTTTCTTTCAGGGCGGCAAGCACCCTTTCACTGTCAGGGCTTTCCTGCATTGCAACATTCTCGCCGAGGGTTGCGCCAAAGAGCGAGAAATCTTGGAAAACAGCCGCATAGTTTTCATGGTAGGATTTGATTTTCCAATCCTTGATATTCACACTGTCGAGCGTTATTGCACCCTCGGTAACATCATAAAGGCGCAGGAGCAGATTGGTGAGAGTTGTTTTTCCTGCTCCGTTATAGCCGACCAAAGCAATTTTCTGGTAAGGCTTGATTTCAAGGTTAATATTTCTGAGCGTCGGTTTATCGTTGCCGGGATAGGTAAAGCTTACATTTTCAAGCTTTATTGTTACAGGCTTTTCCAGCTTTGTTTCAAGCGTACCGTCCCTGAGCTTTTCTTCAGCGCTCATAAAGTGCTTGAACTTTTCAACATAAAGACCGTTTTCACGGAATGACACCGCAAACCAGGTAGTAAGTGCAAAGGTGCTTGCGCTTACAACGCTGACACCGTTAAAGGTTGCGGCAAAATCACCCATACTGATTTCCTTGGTGACAATAGCCTTGTAGCCCATATAGAGCGTAACGCCGAAGCTGATAATTATTGTCAGCGGCAGGCTGTCCTGCGAAAAATAGAGCATACATTGCTTGAAAAGATAGGGCGAAATTGTTTTTAGTCTGTCGAACACATTGGCGGCGTATCTTCGCTCAATCATTTCACCTGCAGGATTGAGACGCAGCTCCTTGGCATAATCCTGAAGATAGAACACGCGCGAAAAATACATATTCTTTCGGTCAAGAGGAGTCATCGCCTGCTTTTTACCGACATTGACCTTGGCAATCTGCCTGCCGATAGGAATCATAATCGCAACACAGGCAAGAACAAAAATAAAACTGACAGGGTCAATCGTAACAATTACGGCGGTGATTGTGAAAATTGAAAAAAGGTTGCCGAAGATGCGTTGTGTGCTGCTGATTACGCTTTCCGTTCTGTCACTCATCGAGTTCATTGCAAGAACAAAATCGTTATAAAACTCAGGATTGTCGTAGGATTCAAAATCCATTCTTACCGCTTTCTCATAAATCGCGGTATAGAGCTTATGATACAGCTTTTCCTTCTGCTTTGGCACGTAAACCTCATACACGAGAGTGTTATAGAGATTGCCCACAACAATCAGCACGGCAAAAGCGGCAAAAGCAATTAAAATGCGTTCATAGTCCCTGCCCTGCGTTACTACGTCAATTATGTACTTGAGCAAAACCACGTTAGAGAGAATCCACGGCAGGTTGGTAAGCACATCAGCAAGGATATAGTGAAAAATAAGGAACGGCGAATGCTTGCTGATAAACCGAAGCATATAAATATAATTTCTTATGCTGTGCGATTTTTCGGTTTGCTTTTTCTGCTTATTCTTCATCATCCGCCACCTCCTCTCTGTAGCCTGAGGCCTGGAGGGTAAACATCCTGCAGTATTCGCCGCCAAGGTTCATCAGCTGCTCGTGGCTGCCTTGCTCAATAAGCTCACCGTGTGAGAAAACAAGGATATTATCGCTCTGAGTTGCACTTGAAAGACGGTGAGAAATATAAATAACCGTCTTATCTTTTGTGCCCTCCATAAGGTTTTCATACATTTTTGATTCTGCAACGGGATCAAGTGCCGAGGACGGCTCATCGAGAATTGCAACATCAAAGTGCTTTGCAAACATTCTTGCAATTGTCACCTTCTGGCTTTCTCCACCCGAAAGGAGCGCACCCTCATCGTCAAATTCGCGCGTGAGAATACTGTGGATTCCCTGCGGCAGAGTTTCAATTTTTTCGTACACGCCGCTTTGTCTGAGAGCCTTTTCTGCTCTGACAGTATTCTCATCATCAGTTTCTTCTACAAGCACATTTTCCGCAACAGTCATGGCAAAGATGCGGTAATCCTGAAAAACGCTTGCAAAGCGCTCACGGTAGCTTGCAAGGTCATACTCCTTGATATTCACTCCGTTATAAAGAATTTCGCCCTCGCTCACATCGTAAAGGCGCATCATCAGCTTTGAAAGAGTTGTTTTGCCTGCTCCGTTATGACCGACAACGGCTATGCTTTCACCCTTGTTGATTCTAAAAGAAATGTTTTTGAGTGTATAATCCTTGTTCTCGCCGTAGCGGAAAGAAACGTTTTTGAATTCGATGCTCTCGAACTCACCCGGGATAAGCTCGCCGCCTTTGATTTTCGGCTCGTAGGCGAGGAACTCACGCATGTTCTGCACCCACAGGCAGTGCTTCTGCTGCATTGTGAAATAGTAGGCAAGCTGATTGAGCTTATTGCGGCAGTTAGTTATAGCTGAGACAAGCACCGAAAAATCCGAAATGCTTATATTCTCCAGAACAATAAGACGGTAGCATCCGTAGCCGAGACCGCCTGCAACGGGAATAACCTCACCGAAAAAGTCGCTGAGAGATTCAAGCACAGCAACGCGCCAGCCGTATTTTTTTATAACCTTAATATTGTCATCAATTGCCTTTGCAAAACGGCGCTTGACAACAGAGAAAATATCGGTTGTTTTGATTTCCTTGGCAAAATCCTTGAGCAGAACAGTTCGCTTTGTATAATCCTTTTGCCGCTCAAAAGGAGTCATCTCTTTTTCTCTTGCAAACTCTACCTGATTGCGTTTAACACGAAAGAACATAACAACCAACGGACAAAGGATGAACACGAGCAAAAAAGGATCAAGGCTGTAAAGATAGGCTGCAAGAAAAATTATGCTCACAACCGAGCCGAGAGTCCAGCCCGTACCCTCGATTATGCGTTTGAAGCCGCCACGCTCGACAACCCAGGTTGCACGGTTATAGTTATCGAAAAAGTCGGGGTCTTCATAGCAGCCCAACTCAACCTCCTGCGCCTTTTTGAAAATCAGCGAATTGAGGTAGCTCTCGCACTTAATCTCAAACTTTTCTCTGACGGGATGAAAAACGTAGTAGGAAAACAGGTCGATTACTATTTTGCCGAAAATAATCAGGCCTATTTTAATTGCAAATTCCCTGAAAGTGCCGTTGCCCTCGATAATTGACAGAGCGGTCTGCAAAAACATAACGTTGAACACAACCGCGTAGTAGACATTCTCACCGATATATGCAAGGTAAATCAATATTACCGACAGCGGTGAACACTTCAGGCCGCACTTTATCATAAAAGCAGTATTGCGAAAGACATGAGCTTTCGCTTTGAAATCAACAGCCTGTCTCATTT
>JAZPYF010000067.1:0-1620 GCA_045544055.1 Acutalibacteraceae bacterium
ACAGATAACTGGGATAACGCTAAGGGCAAGCAGGATAACCTCAGCAAGGCTTCACTTTCAGCAGCTGATGTTAAGCAGGCTTCTTGCGCAGACAAGAACGGTATCTACACAATCACAATGACTCTTAAGGACGGTAACAGCTCAGCTAATGCTTCAGGCAACTCTGACACATCACCGCTCCAGAGATCAGGCGTTTTTGCAGGTAAGGGCGATAAGAAGGCTTACGACTACAAGAACTCTGAAAACATCCATACAGCTATCAACGGTGTTGATGATTGTACAGCAGAGTCAGCACTTGAGAAGGTAACAAACGCAAAGATCACAGCTGTTATCGACTCAAAGACAGGTAAGCTCCAGTCACTCACAGTTTCTTGGGATTGGTATGTTGAGCTTGCAAACGTTAAGTACACAATCGTTGGTATCAAGCAGGCTAAGGGTAACGCTACAACAACAGTTAAGCTTACTAATGTTCAGTGGTAATTAACGCTTAAAAACATATTTTGCCGGTACGGGCTTCCGTACCGGCTTTTTTATGCTCATATTAAACATTCCTTCTCCAATGGAAGAGATACTGCTGTGCAATGCCCTCAACGCCGTCACAGCATTCGGGCAGTCCCTCGGGGTAAAGCTCAGCCATAATTCTGCGCACCCACACATCAACGGGGAAGGCTTCAACACGACCGCAGCCGTAAAGCAGGGCGCATTCTGCAACCTTTGCGCCGACGCCCTTGATTTTTATCAGCTCCTCGCGAGCCTCGTCAATGTCGCAGGTGTGAAGCTTTTCAAGGTCAACCTCACCGCCTGTAACCTTCTGTGCGGCATCAATAATGTACTTGGCGCGGAAGCCCGAACGAAGCGGTGCGAGATCGTCCACGGTGAGCTCTGCGAGCCTTTCAGCGGTTGGAAAGGTGAAATCACCGCCGCCGAGGTCATCTCCGAAATTAAGGCACAGGCGCTCAATTATGCCCTTGATGCGCGGAATGTTGTTGTTCTGCGAAATAATGAATGAGCAAAGCGCCTCCCACGGCTCCTGCTTGAGAATACGGATGCCGGGATATGCCTCGATCGCGGTTTTCAGGTGGCTGTCGGACTTTAGCTCTTCACAGATTTTGCCGTAATCTCTGCCTAGGTCGAAATATTCTTTCCAGAGCTCAATATCATCCTCGCGAAGGTCGCCTTTTATCGTGATTGTGTCACCGTTCTGAGAAATATCAACCGCTTTTGAGCACGCAACACCGTGCCAGCTTCCGTCAGAATTTTCACTCCAACGGAATGCCTGACCGCAGTCAAGAGAAAGGGGAATGCTCAGCGTGTCAACTGATGAAAAAATTATTGTGTTTTTGTCAAAAAAGCATTTCATTGTATCACCTGCAAAATACTGAATATTCATTTTGTAACCTTTTGTAACAATGCTTGTCAAGTGGTTTTATGACAGTTTTGAATAGAAAAAATAGATAGAATTTTTGCAAATCTTTGTGCAAAATATTACTAAAAAAGACTTGACAACGCAACAACATCGATTGTTAAAAATATAACGAACATTTGATTTTTTGACGCAAAAATGTGGAAAACTTTGATAAATCAAGCTTTTTTGAGGCAGTTATCAACACTTTCAACAGG
>JAZPYF010000068.1:0-4187 GCA_045544055.1 Acutalibacteraceae bacterium
CACCTTGTAACATGATACGGTAATTACGATTCTGTTTTACATTCGTGTAAAACAAGTTATAGAAATTTATAATAATGTATGCTATAATTAAACTATCAAACCAATTTAGATCTAGAAGGTGCATATATGGAAAACCGCGACACTTTGCAAATACTTTTCATAAGACATGCTCAAACGGATTATAAAGATATCGGCGATCGTGATAACTGTGACGGAGAGCTTACGCCAAACGGTGAACAGCAGTGCATTGAACTGGGAGAAAAACTTAAAGACTTGCCGATAGATGCGTATATTACAAGCTCGCTGCTGCGCAGCTTCAAAACCGCTGTCGGTGTTTGCGCTGCAAAGCCCGATAAGCCCTTGCTTGAAATATGTCCCGAGCTTATAGAATGCGGATGTACACCGGGCTATTTCGGCTGCAGTGAAGAGTATCTTCAAAAATATTATAAAAATACAAAAATGTGTGAGAAGCTTTTCGGTAGCGAGAAATATGAATTCGGTTGTGAAGCGTTTGAAGATAATGTTATTCGTGCTCAGAAGGTGATTTCTTACATAAAAAACAGGTTTTCATACGGTGAACGTGTTGCGGTTTTCAGCCACCACGGATTTCTTGAATATCTTATTCCCACGGCTTTAGGCGTCAAGCCGCATATATTCAGGTTTTCTCTTGATAATACTTCTGTCAGCATTGTGGATTTTTGCCGCGACGGTAACACAATTCTCCGTTGTGTCAATAAATAAAACGAATGACATAAAAGGAGTAAACATGATACAAATCATTTCGTTTTTTCTGTCCGTTATATTTTAGTTTGATATGCTTTTTGTCGGATTGTTCCCTGAAAAACAGCTTGTTATCGCATAAACCAAAACCGAATCCGAATACTACATAAACGGTGAAAGCGATTGCTTTCGTTTTGGTGTTGTCGGCGACGGCAATCTGTTTGAGCCAGGACAAGAAATTAAGGTTGTTATTGAATGCCTTGATGAATACTCGGCAAACGGTAAAAAAGCACAGGTGTATTACAGCCTTGGTAAAAAAACAGAATTGCCGCACCCGAAGGCGATTACAAGGCCTTCGATATGTACGGCAATGAAATCACAATCGGCAGAAAGCTGACCGTCAGCCATTCTCCGATATATATAGTTTATTGAAATAATGCTACATAATATACCGACAAAAGCCGGCGGATAACCTCCGTCGGCTTTTGTTTTTTGCTGTATTCATAAAGACTTTCGCAACTCAGCAATACTCTTTTGCTTTTTCAAAAAGCTCTGCTCTGTTGGCGGTTTCAAGCTTGCGGTATATTGCTGCGGTGTGTTTTTTGATGGTGCTTTCAGTTACAAAAAGTGTATCGGCAATAACCTTGCGCTTTTTGTTTTCAAGCAGGAAACGGAGCACTTCCTTTTCACGCTGAGAAAGGGTATTTACCGCACTCCAGTTATTCATTATACTTTCAATCTGTTCGTTGCTGAATGCTTTGATTGCTTTTGCCGCTTCTGCGTGTTGTTCGGTTACTGTGACAGTTTCTTTAGGTGTGTCGGTTATTCCGTAATCCTGCAGTATCGAATATAGGAAAAGTATCATTCCTTCGGTTACGATATATGAAATCGAAAGAAATTCGAAGCTTGAATGAATCATATTTTCAACAAGCCATATTGCAATATTTCCGATTACAACAAATGCAAGAAATACGGTATGCTTGCTTGAAACAACGGTTTTCTTTATCGCTGTATGAACAATTACAGCAACCATTGCGACAAAATATGCAAAAAGAAAAACCTTATAAACCGGATGAAGCGGACCGTATTCTTTAATCAGCACGGGGTAGCCGTTATCAAACCCGAGTGAAACATCCTTATAATAAATCGGCAAAAATCCGCCGCTTGCAGCAATTAAAAGCATAACTGTGTTTGCTGCGACAAGAATTTTCGGTAACCATTTGGGATAGGCGAAGCGTGACAGAGTCATTATCATCATCAGAAGTGAAAACGGAAGAAAGACACTTCCTAGATACGCTATTCTGTTTGACCACAGCGCCATGTTCAGCGTATTGGAAAGGGATAACAGAAAATAACCTATGTCACAAACGGCAACCGAAGCAAAAAGAAGCCCGAGCCATTTGTCATGCTTGCGGTCAACAAAATAGTAAACGCCAATCATAACAAGCGAAACAGCCATAGCAATGCCGTAAACGGTTGACATATTATCCCTCCCTAAAATTATTACTTAAAATTTTATCACAATTAAATATAACTGTCAAACAGTAATTTGTTTGTGCAACAGCTACAAATCCGCATACTGTTTTTTGACACGGTAGCCCTAAAGGTAGCCTTTTTTGTGTAAAAGTAGCCTTTGGGTCTACTTATTTTTATATAGGTTTGATATTAAACTTTAATTATAAATAAAAGCAAAGGGGTTCTATACTTAAAGCAGTTACGAAATCAACAGATGTGAAATATGCGGCAGCATGGTCTGTGGGGATTGCACTGTTTGCGGCGAAAACCTCAACGGTGGCAAAATATACTGAGAATGGTGTAATTTGATATGAAAAACTTAAAGAAGCTTACGATTTTACATTCAAATGATTTGCATGGAGATTTTCTCGCTGAAGAAATTGACAGCAACCTTGTCGGCGGTGTGTCGATGCTTTCCGGTTATGTCAACAAAGTAAGAAACGAAGAAAAGAATACTATTTACTGTGTTGCAGGCGATATGTTCAGAGGTTCGGTTATCGATTCGGAGTTTCAGGGAGTTTCAACAATTGAGATAATGAATATGCTCTCACCCGATGTTGTTACCATTGGCAACCACGAAACCGACTACGGTGTTGCTCATCTTCTTTTTATTGAAAAATGTGCAAAATTCCCTATTATTAACGCAAACTTACATATTAAAACAAATGGCGCAAGATTGTTTAAGTCACATTATATTGCTGAAATTGACGGGATGAAGATTCTGTTTATCGGTCTTATTACCGAAGAAGTTCTTTCTCAGACAAAGAACGATGGCATAATCGGTACGTTTGTTGATATTAATGAGGCTGCAGCAGAAGTCGGTAACATCTGTAATTCGTATAATGCTATAGATATTGATTTTACCGTTCTTCTTACTCATATCGGCTTTGAGGAAGATAAAAAGCTGGCGGCAGTTCTTGACCCGGCATGGGGTGTTGATATCATTATCGGCGGACATTCACATACCTTTATTGATAAACCCGCAGTTGTAAATAATACTGTTGTTGTTCAGGCAGGTACCGGTACAGATCAGATAGGCAGATTTGACATTATGGTTGATACGGATAATAACTGTATCGATAGTTTTAATTGGCATACTGTTCCGATTAATGCAGAGCATTGCCCGAGAGATAAAGATCTCGAAAATATACTTAGGCACTATAAAGAGCAGACGGATAAAAAGTATAGCAGACTTGTTACGAGGTTCAAGAAAGTCCTTACACATCCGTGCAGAACTCAGGAAACAGCTCTAGGGGGCTTGTTCGCTGATATTTTGTGTGAGGCTCTTGGACTTGATATAGTGCTTTTAGGTTCAGGCAGTATCAGAAGCACTCAATTAGGACCGATTGTTCTTTTCTCTGACCTTTGCGAATGTTTTCCGTATGATGATTCTGTTTATATGCTCAAAGTTTCAGGTCTACAATTAAAACGAATGATTGAATATATGATTCGTGATGAAGTGTGGGAAGGTGCACATTGTGAATTTTATCAGCTTTCAACAGGCATGAGGGTTGAGTATGACAGAGCAACACATGCATTTAACCGCTTCGATTTCAACGGTGAACCTGTTGATGATCAAAAAGTATATAAAATTGGTCTTCAGCGGTTTCATATCAATAACTTTGAAGAATTCTTTTCAGTTTCACTCGAAGAAGTTTCTCAGAACGGTAAGCCGATTGTAGTTTCAACCTCATGCAGAAGCATTTTTGATGAATATCTTTCAATTCATCAGAATCTTGACCGTGAAGTTAGCGGCAGACTTATTGTAAAATAACCTCTGGTGAAGTTATAAAGATTTATAAATTAATTCCGAAAGGAGAAATTTTATATGGGACTTATTAAAGCAGGAATAGGCGCACTCGGCGGTGTACTTGCAGACCAGTGGAAGGAATTTTTCTACTGTGAGTCGCTTGAAAACGACGTGCTTATGGTCAAGGGCTCAAAGAGAGTCA
>JAZPYF010000069.1:0-33375 GCA_045544055.1 Acutalibacteraceae bacterium
ATATTCCTTGCTGTATGCATCAAAAGCCGCATCAACAGCCTCTTTGAGGGTTTTAAGACCGTGAGTAACTTCAACAACATTTGCGCCGAGAATCTTCATACGTGCAACGTTTGGAGCCTGCTTTTTGATATCGACAGAACCCATATAAATATCGCACTCAAGGCCGAAATATGCGGCAGCAGTAGCAAGTGCAACGCCGTGCTGACCTGCACCTGTTTCGGCGATGAGCTTTTTCTTGCCCATATATTTTGCAAGCAAAGCCTCACCCATACAGTGATTGAGTTTATGAGCGCCCGAATGATTGAGGTCCTCACGCTTTGCATAGAGCTGAACATTGCCGCCGAGATAGTCGGAGAGTCTTTCAAGGTGAGTTACGGGAGTAGGTCTGCCCTGAAACTCTTTTCTGATTCTTCTCAGCTCTGCAATAAACTTTCTTGACTGGCAGATCGAGTAATATGCCTGAGTGATTTCAGCCATCGCGTTTTTGAGCTTTTCATCAATGAAAACTCCGCCGTACTTGCCGAAATAACCGTTCTCATCGGGGTAATTCTTAAAATAATTTTCAAAATCAATTCCGTTATATATCATTGTATTTTCCTCCATAAAAAAATAGAAATATTGTTTTCAGATGAAGCGATTAAAAAAGACGCCATCGTTTTGTCAGAAGCACCATACATTTTCTCCTTATAAAAACAAAAGTCCTTGACAGAAGTATTTTCTGCCAAGGACGAATAAACTTTCTTATCCGCGGTGCCACCTTGATTTACACAAAAAGTGTACGCTTTGCAGGATACCGACATATCCCCGACAACTAACGTATGCCGCCACGTTGCAGAATACTCTGCGCCCGAAAGCACATTTGACTGCACCCTCCGCGGTCCATTTGACGAACTGTTTCTTGCCCGATTTTCAGCATCGCGGGCTCTCTGTAAAGGCATTTTTCGCCGTTATCTCCGCATCAACGGTTTGGTTTATTAAATTAGGTGTATTATATCACCGTGAAATTTTCTTGTCAAGCACAAATTAAATGAGCGATCCGAGAAGCATTGTAAACAGTGAAGTGATATCAAACAGAGCGAGAGGCTTGTTGAAAGCACTGTCCGGTACGCCTGAGCCGATAGCTTCAGCCCTTTTTATCATAAGATCCTCAGAATTAAGAATTGCATTGTCGTCTGCAGCATCATAAAGTGTAACCTTAAACGCAATAAGATCGTCACTCTTATAATAAAAAGTTGCATTGGATTCTAACATTCTCAATACATTCTCGCCCTTTTCACCAAGCGATTTGAGCCAATTTATTATATCAGCCTCAGTCATAGAAGCCAGCTTTGATTCTTCCGGGATTTCAATAAGACCGTTTTCATCGGCGTAATCAAGCATTTTTCGCATATCGGGCACAAATTCTTCTACATAGACAGTACCGTATTCTTCTGTGTCTTTTTCACCTGACGACTTAAGCTTCATACAGTCAATAAAGTCTGAATCTAAGCTGTCATAAAAATTTATCATATCATAAAGCAATTCATAAAAAATCATATCATCGCCCAAAAGGCTGTTTAAGTTAATGCTTAAAAGCGGAAGATAAGCATTAAACTCACCATCAGATATAAGAAACTTCACATTGAAAAACCAAAGTTTTGCAGTCGCCGCAAATTTCAAATCCTTACTTCCGTCTTCATATTCGTAAAGCTTTACAAAGCCCTTGACATCTCTAAACGGCGCACCTTCTTCCTCATAAAACACATCGCCGAAATCGACATAATACGATTTGGTCGTTTTAATTTCTTCAAGTAAAGCCTCAGTTTTTGTATCTGCTGCAATGGCATTTACACACAAAACAGAAAACGACAAAACCACACACAAAACAATACTGATAATTTTCTTCATAAGTAAGTGCCTCCTTTAGTTTTTCATTTATTCAGCCGGTGTTATTTCATAGAAAATAACACCGTTTGCTGCCAATTCGGTTTCAAGCACGAGCTTACCGTCAACTACCTTTGCGGAAGAAGTTTTGGGTACAAGCTTGGAGCACTCCTCATATTTATCGTAGAGAGTTGTAAAATAAAGCTCCCGTGCAATCGGGTCGGAAAGAGTAACGGACGAGCCGATCTGCGGATCATCGGGTGACCAGCTAAAGCAGTTATCTGTGATATTATATGTTACTCTGTCGCGTCGCCACTCATCAAAATAGTTACAGCTGTCATCAACGGTATATGCGGTTATCTTAACGTCCTTACCGTTAAACTGAGGTACATTGACATTAAGCTTAAGGTCAACGCTCTTGTCATAATCAAGCTTATTCTTAAAATTGTAAGCCATTATACGAAGCGTACCGCTCTGAGCGTCATAAGCGGAAACAGCATCAACCTCTGTATTATAGAGTACACCCTTTTCAACAGGCTCGACAGCTGCACGCTTGCTGCCTGCATAAGCAGCAACATTCTTTGCAACATGATAGCTGACCGTCGGGAAGCCGTCAAAAAATCCGCCGGAAAGATAGCTCCAGGCTGAGAAGTAATCACCGCCGCAATCGAAAAGCTGTTTTGCTATACGGGCATCATATGCTGCCTGGAATGTATCACCAACGGTTCTGGTGTTGAGCTGATCACTGATAGAACCGCTTGAAACGCCGCAAAGGATTCTGCCCTCGTCAACGCCGAAAATCAAATCCTTAAGACCTGCATCAGCGGCACATTTCTGCAGAAATTCAATTGATTCGGGCAAAGTGTAACCGCTGGTAAACTCACCGGGGATTGCATCGTAAAACGAAGCTGAAAGGAAACAGATACGTGTACCTACCTTGCCTGTCTTATAGTTTGTACCCTTTGCGCAGTGTTCGATAAATATCCTTTCGTCCCAAAGGCCTTCTGTAACGGTCATTGAGTGTGCGCCGACAAACACGTTTTCGCCGATTTTTTCCTGCAGAGCAGCAACGGTATAATCATAAAGCTTGCAATAAGCCTGTGCGGATTTATCAGGATCACCGTCAGGCGACGTAAACCACTGAGCGTTTTCGTACTCTGTCATAACGCCGAAACGCCAGGTAAGAACCTCCTCTGCACCGAACTCATCGACAAGTGCCTGAGCCATAGCTGCCATATAGTTGTAATAAACATCATAATCATCGGGCGGATAGAGGTTTGTACCGAAATCAGCACCCTGAATTGCGTATTGCGAATATTTGAGCGGTACACTGCCGAGCTTGAGGTGCGGCTTTGCACCGAGCTGAAGAACCCCTCTGCAGTTAGCGATAAGAGAAGAAAAATCGTAGTCATCAAGCACATCGAAATTCAACGGATCAACAAAAAGATCGCGCTGAGCGTTGCCGCCTGTACACTGCATAAACTGTACATACTCAACGAACTCAAAGATATTATACTTCTCATTGGGCTTCGGGTTTGAAAACTGTTCACCGCTCTGCATATCCCAGATATTGATATTGCTTACACTATTCGGCAGAACCGTGCCAAGCTGTGACGAATCAATATTAAACGAATAATCGTTAACAGATTCACCGCCGGAAAAAATAATACCGGGAAGAGCGATCAAAAGCGAAAACAAATAACAAAAGAAATAAGTAAAACCCGACATAAGTACAACTCCCTTAGTAAATTAGTACTATGTTAACATAAAATGGGACTTTTGTCTATTAAAAATCCAATAAAATGATTGCAAGCGGCAATATTTTGTAATAAAATATATGTGGATAAATATACCAAATTTTCAGACAAAGCGAGGTAAGAATTATGAAAAAGAGTATTGTTTCTTTTTTGTTAGCAATTGTAATAATGCTGACGGTGTTTCCGTTTGGCGCCTTTGCCGAAGAGCCGAACCTGATTTACCTTGATATAAGCAAAGGCTCAATAAAAATATCAAACGGAAGCGTCTGGGGTCACACTTCGGATGGAGAAACATTAACCAAATACGATTCCAGTGCCATTTACGTGGTAACAGGCACAACCGATAAAAAAACCATAACTGTCAACGGCGGTGCTGTAACACTTTTGTTTGACAACTGTAATATTGATTTGAGCGGCACAGACAATGCCTGTGCCGTTACTGTACAAAATAAATCCCAATTAAGCCTTGGCATTATGTCCGATTCCACTATTAAGAGTGGCAAAAACTGTGCCGGCATACAGGTAACAACCACTTCTTCGCTTGATATTATTGAGCCTGCAGCGGGAAATGGCGGCATAATTAACGTTTACGGCGGAGATAACGCTTCAGCTATAGGTGCAAATGCAAATCTTCATTCCGGAAAAATCAGAATTAAATACGGTACTGTCAATTTGTACGGCGGAAACAACTCTGCTGCCCTCGGCAGAAGCAACGGAAAAAGCATATGCCAACTTGTATTTATAAACGGAAACAACACTACGGTCAATACATATGGTAAACTCTCCGCAGCAGAAGCCACCTCCATTACGGTAAACTCCGGCGCAACTCTCAACTGTGAGAGCGGTTTGGACAGCAACGCCATTCATGCAGATACTGTAACAATCAATGATGCATGTGTAAATTCCAAAGCACCAGGAAACGGCATAGCTATTTCCGGCAAAAGTGTTTCGATAACAAATTCTGTTGTAAATGCCGAGTCAGCAGGCAACACAGCTATAAATAAAGCAACAGCAATCCAAAACAGCTCAGTTACCGTAAAATCTCCCGATTCGGTTTTTGCAATAACCGCAAGCTCAAATACAATCACAAATTCGGAAATATTTGTACTCGGCGGCCAAATGTCTGCTTTTCCCGAATCATTCATCTATAAAGACAAAGTGTGTACATATACGCCTAAAAATCCCATTACAAAAAGCTACACAATACCTGACGGACATACCGTAATCATACCCGAAGGCACAACCGTAGATGTTGCCGAGGGCGGAGGATTACACGAAGGCAACGGTACGCTTATTGTCAACGGGAAATTATTCTACCACAACACCTTTGACGGAACAGAAAACAGCGGTCCTATCCTCGATAACTTCGCATTGATCGAGGACGGAAAAGTTACATGGTTCAGCGAGATAAAAAATGCCGTAAACCGCATCAAAGAATCCGATGCACAAAATATTACATTACGCTTTTTTGAATCGGTTAATTCATTCCGGGATATACCGGAAAAAGAGTTTACAATTGACTTATACGGCAACAGCCTGAATATCAGTGTTATTCCTGAAAAAAGCAGGCTGTCAATCATCAATACTTCATCAATAAAATCAACAATCATATCAACTCGCGCAGAATATAATAACCGTGAACTTGTAAATTATGGTACATTAGTTATACAAGGAAAAATAGAACTCAGATGTATTTTCAAAAATTCCGGCGGCGATGCCACTTTAATTGATATAACCAGTTACGAGTCTACAGCCGTACGCAACTGCGACGGTGGCACCTTAACTCTTGACGGAGTCTCTTTAAGAGGTGATTCAGCCGGCGGATACAATGAAGAAGGTTGCATACTAAATATAATCAACGGCGGCTCCATAAGTTCGGAAGGCCGTGCCTTTGTAAACTACGGCACAATAAATGCAGACGATTTCTACTTCTATGGCTACAACAGCGGATTAGAAGACGAAGGCGGTAAAATGACGCTTAAAAACGGTACGATTTATGCTACATACGGAGCCACATTAACAAGTAACGGCGGAGAATTATATATTGAAAACTGCGAAATATCAGCATACCAACGCGGATCCGGTATAAGCAGCAACGGCATTCTGCATATCAAGGACTCAACCGTCATATCTTCGCAGTTCGGATTAACCGGAATAGGTCATTCCGGTACACTTACGGTTGAAAACTGCATCATAGACGGAGGTTATGACGGTTTAAGTCTTTATGAAGGCACAGCAAAAATAACTGATTCCAGTATGAGCGGCGGATTTTACAGTTACAACGGTTACGGTCTTTCTAACGGCGGTGAAATGACTGTTGAAAACTGTGATATAATCGGTGGCTACGGTGTAGGTAACAGCGGTACTATTAATCTTAAAGGAACCGATATAAACAACTTACAATGGGGTTACAGTGAATCCTACGCCATTTTTAACAGCGGCGATTTCTACTTTGAGGATGGACTTATCAACGGTGACCTTGCTGCTTATATGGATGAAGGCGGAACAGCCACAATTAAAAACGCCACCATTGAGGGCTTTGATTTTTCTTGGGACTATGACCCGATAGACTTATACGGCAATGAAGCTACATTCAATATGAACGGCGGTACGGTTAAGCTGTATGAAAGCACCTTGCCGCATGGTTTTTATGTGGTGACAAACGAAGAATGTGAAACAGAATACACTATAAAAGATCTTATAGCCGATGACTACATCCTTTACGATGCAAAAGATGATTCAGCTGTAGAGCTTGATGACAGCACCACTATGCTTGACGGTTCTTATTATATCAAATCCTTGCCGGATTTCGGTGCAAGTATTGTAAACATCGATGAAAACAACGTCACATCAGACGACGTTGATATAATTAGTGCTGAGCTTTCTGTGGCAAGCGAATACGCGCCGGAAGATTACAGCGAAGAAATTGCGACAAAAATCATACAGACAAAAGAAAAATGCAACGCTTTACTTAATGTCATCGCTTCTGTTAAAGAAAAAGCCGAAAACATAAATTCTTTTTCAAACGAATTAAACGCAAACGAAGCAACAACCGATGCAATTGATGAAATTGAAGCTGTTGCTGCGCAGGCAAGTAACCTGCTCAACGGCAACAATCTGACGAGCAACGAAAGGAGCGATATTGAAGCTTCAAAAGCAAAGCTCGATTCAGTTATCGTTGAGCTTACCGAAAGAAAGAAGGCAATTGACAAAGTTCTTGAAAAATCGGATAGATTTACAAGCACTAAGCCTACAACAGACAATGAGAAAGCAATAAACGAACTCATTGCCGAAATTGACGCTCTGCTTGCACTTGAATTGACCGAGGAGCAGCTGTCAAAGCTTAAAGAAGCAAAAAACTATGTTCTTTCAGTTCTTGATAGTTTTGAAGAAGAACGCATTAAACTCACCAAGCTTCAAGCTGAATTTGAACAGATAGACAGAACCAGAGTTAATATTTTCGATAAAAAGCACCTCGAAAACCTTTGCGGAAGAATAGGTTTATTGATTAGCGAAGGTACCTTCGGCGGAGATGATCTTGAAGAAGCGAAAAAGCTTGAAAGTAGAGTTCAGACTCTTATAGAGCTGGTTCAAACACCTTCTTTTTACGGAATAGTTCGAATTTTCTGGACAATTATCTCCATGATAAATGAAATAACACCGTAAAAAACTTTACTTTTTCAAAAAAAGTCATATAATAGCTAATGTATATTTTATTTTGGAGGAAGATTCCAATGAATATGAAAATGAAAAGCATCAAGTTTTTATCAGTTATGCTTGTAATCATTTCTGTTTTCAGCATGACAATGATAGGCGTATCTGCTGCTGATACACCAAGCAGCAAAAGCACAGGCCATGTGCTCGTTATCAAGAGCGACAGTTTATCTGTAAAAGAAAAGAAATATGTACAGCTTACCGCAACGGTTTCAAATGTTGAAACACAGCCCAAAATCTCCTGGACATCATCAGACACCGATATTGCAACCGTAAATGTCAGCGGTACTGTAAGAGGTATAAGCCAGGGTCAGGTAACGATTACCGCTACCGCAGTTGTTGACGGCGAAACACTCAAGGGTGAATTTTTGCTGAATGTTGTAAAGCGCGGCAACTTTGTTCAGGAATTGCTCGAAGAAAGACAGATTCTCAGCTACCAATACAGCTATATAGACGATTATTATTACACAAACGACAAAGAGGCATGGCAGCACAATTTCGGTTTCGGAAAGATTTACGATTTTGCCTCCCCTTACCTTCTGCTTGAATATGATTATATCCGAGTATTTTTCACCTATGAGGGCAAAGACTGGATGATCCAGATGTGGAAGGGTCAGTACGGTATGATTTTCTTCGGCGGTGAGATCGGTATTTATAACCGTACGCATTCCGACGAAGGCGTAAATGAATGGACTATGTACAAATGTCCCGGCGAAGAGGATTGGCTCAAAATGGAAATGACTCTCTACTGGCAGGAAGAAATCAACGGTGAATATGTGCGTCAGTTCACCAGAGAGTATGACAAATACTGGTGGTGTACCGGCTTCAAAAACGGTCATATCCGTGTTGAAGAGCCTGCAGATGAGCTCAGACTCGAAGCAAGAATCACTTTCAAGGACCAGACGATGAGAGACCTTTTTACACAGGGTCTTGACGAATGCGGATTCGGTAAAAAGAATTCAAAAGACAAGGTAGGGCTTGACCAATACGCTACTGACGGAAACGATGTTTACCTCATCTGGCAAAACATCTCTGAGGCAGAAAGCACAATGGCAATCAAGGTCGGCGTCGGTATTCTCTCTTCTCTTGCCGTTCTCCCCTTCTGGCCACTCATTCTCCCCTATGTCGGCGGATTTGCAATAATTGTTCTTCTGGCTTCCCTTATGGTTTAACCTGATGATGATTTGTCAAACTAAGTGCAATACTTTTGATAGAATCTTCAAATAAGCCCAACGGTTTTTAGTAAATTAAAACTTTCTTAAGCCCGGCGTTGATTAACGCCGGGCTCTTTTTATACAGCAGGATTAACGCAAGAACGCCCCCGAAAGCCTTATCTTACCGAAGGCTTCAGGGGCGTTTTTACTATTCCGGATGTTTACTTTTCAGAAGAAACTGCAAATTACGGTTCTATGATATTGAATCCGGCATTATCTTTCGGATCAAACTGATTGAGATTGCGGATAATCAACTCAAGCTTTGAAACGTCGCCTTCAAGAATCATAGATGCGCTTATTTTATCCATATCTTTCTGTATTAAAAGCGGAAGAGCTTTCTGCGGGCAAGTTATGGTCAGGTCCGCATCCTCTGCTTTCGTGTTTGCGTATTGCAGAAGAGCACCGTTATTGAAGTGAAGCATTATTTCTTCCTTTGTATCCGCAATAAAAACGTTTATTTTGAAGTTCTCTTGAGAAATTGCTTCCTTATCCAGCAGAATGGAAACATAATCGAAAATCATTTCCGCAGTCATATTTCTGAGGACGCTGCCGTCAGACAATGCATTGGAGCCTTTTTGTGCGGCATTTCCGTTTCTCAGCTCCATCGCAGCGGAAAGATAAGCGTTTCTCCAGGTGCCCGATTCTGCCTGATAGCCAAGCTGCTCAAGAGCATCTGCACAAAGCAGCCTTGCTGCTGTGTTTTCGGGGTAAGCAAAAACGAGAACATTCGTAACCTCGGCGACCCACTGATACTCACCCTTGTCAAAATCGGCCTTGGCTTTGCGGAGAACCTCATCTGTATCTCCGAGGTATTCGACCCATTTCTTTGCGCTTTCTGAAGGCTCGAGAGGATCAAGATTAACGGGATTTGCATCGTACCAACCCATATATTTCTGATAAACAGCTTTTGAATTGTGTGCAACCGTACCGTAATACTGACGGGTATACCAATTTTTTGCCAGCTCATCGGGCAATTTAATCATATTTGAAATTTCATCAGATGTAAATCCCTGGTTTATGTATGTAAGAGTCTGATCGTTGATGAACTTATAAACGGCAGCAGTATCTGCAAGATAATCATTTATAAACTCATTACCCCAATGCGGCCAGTTGTGCGACTGAAACGTAACCTGCACGTCATTACCGTAAAGAGCAATTGCTTCGGTTATATATTTAGCCCACATATTGCCGTCACGGATCTGTGCACCTCTTAACGTGTAAAGATTGTGAAGCGTAGCGGTACAGTTTTCTGCAACCCAGAGAGCCTTCAGTTCAGGAAACCAAGTGTTCATTTCTGCAGGAGCTTCCGTACCGGGGGTCAGTTGAAACTCCATCCTGACTCCGTCAATTTCGCAAACTTCTCTCGTGTTTTTTATTTCATACGTCGGTTTAATAAAGCCGACCGTGCCGACTGACTGACCCATTCCAATGCCCATTGCCATTTTGCCGGTTTCTGATTGATCAAGAAAAACACCGTACTGATAAGATGCTCTTCTGCCCATTCCCTTGCCTGCATAAATATTTTCGCTCACTGCGTGCTCGGTGAAATGCTCAGGCACGATAATCGGAATCAATCCGCTCGCAAGCTGCTCATCAAGAGAGAGAGCACTGTCGGCAACCTGATCATCGGTTATAACACCTTTTATTCCGCCGTAATGATCAACGTGGGGATGAGAAATAACCACAGCTTTTACGGGCAGCTTACCGAGATTCTTTTCAACAAGCTGCATTGCTGCCTGAGTACACTCAACGCTCATCAACGGGTCAAAAACAATCCAACCCGTATCGCCCTTGATAAGCGTCAGGTTTGCCATATCATATCCTCTTACCTGATAGACTGATTCGCAAACCTCAAAAAGTCCGTAAGCATGGTTGTTCTTCGTATTTTCCCAAAGGCTGGGGTTCACGGTATCGGGACATTTTTCATAATTATCAACAAAGCTATACGCCTTTTGACTCCAGATAACTCTGCCGTCAGCGCTTTTGATTTCAAGCTCTTCGGGCGCATCAATGAGCCCCTTTGTCGCAAACCCGTATTCTGTTTTGTCTTCAAAATCAAGGCCGGAAAAGACAGCGGAATTAATCTCAACAGTGTGCTGAGTTGCCGCTTTGGTTTCGGAATTCAGACCGAGTTCAGAAACCATATCGTTCCCTTTTTGATTTGCGCAAGCAGAAAAAGCAACCGCAATTGCCGCTACAAGAATAAGAGATAACACTTTTTTCATAATAAAACTACCTTTTCTCAGTATGTCGCTCAATTTAATATTTCTGCCATAGAGGCTTTTTTACTGTCCGCACAATTTGGGGGCACAGTTCAAACAATGCTGCTTTTATTTTTATTCGCACTTATACTTCTGCATAGAACTTAAGCAAAGCAGGATTAATTACCGTATCAGTCTGATCAAAACATGAGCTGTGACCGCCGCCGATAATCATAAGCTCCTGTGCATTTTCAATTGAAGCTGTAATCTTCTTTGAGTGCCAGCGCTGAATCATATCATGCTCACCGAAAATATTGAGAACAGGCACTTTAATAGCTGAAATATCTTCAAATGTAAGGCTGGGCTGACCAACCATCATTCCCTTGATATCGCGTTTTCGTGCGTATTCAGGGTCATCATAGAGCCATGCCTCAATGCAGAGAATAATGTACTGATATGTTATCTGAATCTGGTCAAAAGTATTTGTGCCCCATGTGTTAATATTGGAGCCCATAATAACAAGTGATTTGACGCGCTCCTGATGAGCCAGAGTAAAGACAACGCCAAGGTTGCCGCCGTCACTAAAACCGAAAATGTGTGTCTTTTCAATTTTCAAATAGTCAAGCAGAGCCTCAAGGTCATCACTCATTGCTTCAAATGTCATTCCGCCCTCTACCCAGTCGGACTTACCTGTTGCTCTGGGAGAAACACAGATAACCTTGTAATGCCTTGACATTTCAGGAAGAATACTTCCGTCAAACGAGTGCATATCTCCGCCGTTAGGAGGCAGAAGAAGAAGCGGCTCGGCATTAAGGTCGCCGTAAATACCGTATTCAATATTAACACCATTGAGATTTACAACCTCATATACCTTAGGCTCAGGTACTTCACCTGCGGCACTTACAGGAAGCGCACAGAAAATAAGTGCGAATGCGAGAAATACTGCCGTAACAGAAAGTAATTTTTTCATTTTTTCTTTCTCCTATTTTCTTTGGATTTGCCATCTTTGGTTTTCATTGCATCGATATCCTTCCACGGATAATCGTTCACCTTGAAATCGCCGGGAATATAGTGTTTTTCGCAAAGAGTATAAGTAAGCTCATCAAGAAGATCCTTATTGGCAGGTTCCATCATTTTTTTATCGGAACCGATAAGTTTACGCGGTTTGTTATTCGGATATTCTTCAGGTTTTTCATCCGAACCGAATTCAGAACATTTTATGCCAAACGGATCACATTCAACAAGACAAGGATGCAGCTTGGCAATCATCTGCTTATGTGCGCCGCGCTTGTGCATTCCTACCACATCATCATCCGATTTACATTCATCAGTAGACCTGATAACAGGACCTGAATATGTTTCATACGCATCGGAATGTCTGAATCCTTGAGTTCTGAGGAATGCCGCCCAGCGGCGATGCTCCAGCCATGCAAGACGGTCAAGATCACACGGATTACCATCTACCCGCTGTATAGCCTTATCGCCGGATACATAATCCTTGAACGCTGCTCTTGCCTTTTCGTATGCATCCATATATTCCTTACTGTCAATATCGGTATCTTCACCCGGCAATGTAAAAAGTGACTCCTCAATAAAGCCAAGTGATAAAATCTTATATTTGATATGCAGGCTTCACGCCATACTCGCCCAGTATTCATACTGGTTTTTCATTCTGTCTTTATGTATTTTTCGAAGAGCCTCCGAATGTTCACTTGACAGATACGAAATATCCTGATCCCGTGCACTTTCAATATGATCTGTCATCATAATATTGCGCACGCAATAAATATCACGCAAACTTCCGACCGCTCGCATATATATATCGGGCAAACTTTTCGGCATATCATCTTTATCGGGGATAAAGAAATATCTGCATTCCTGATTAAGCTTTTCGGAAATATCGGAATTATAAACTACATAAGTAATAACTGTTTTGCTGTCTTTTTTTTGCTCAATATGATACTGGCCGATATAGTTGCGAAGTGTTGTGGCAACTGACATATTGTCTTCATCAGAGCCGAGTGAAACCAGCACATAATCTGAATCAAGAATTGTATTATCTCCTTTTTCTTGAAACTGCAAAAGCTTCATAAAATCGACAGACTTAACATCGTACGAATAGTATTTGACCTCACAGTAGCGTGGCGACATACCACCTTTTCTGTTATATCTGAGAATGCTGTCTGCAGGGTCAAAGGTACGTCGGATTTCAGGATTGACAAAATCAAGTTCACCATAAAAATCCTCTTCGGATTTTTGAGAAATGACGTTGATTCGCAGGTTACAATCGAGCATCTGACCAAACCAATAGACAGAAAGGAGCATCTCTTTACCTATATTGCCAAAGCCGATAATAGTAACATTCAAATCAATCGGAGTAACCTTTTTATTGCTCGTATCTTTTTCATTGTCTTGTACTTTTTGCTCTGCCGGTTTCTCCGATTCCGCTTTTTCTGCTATTTGCTTTTTTTTCTTTTCGACAATCGGCTCATATAGCGGAATATCCCAAAGAAGATTCGAAACAAGGTTACGGTAACTTCTGACAGGTACGAAAGTAGGCATTTTTGACTCTTTTTTGCCCTTAAAAGCGTCGCGTATACTTGCTTCAACGCGAATATATGCATCGCTCTCAACAAAATAAAATATCTGCGATTTCTTGATAAATCTGTAATTGTCAGGTGTGGCAAGACTTGACAATGTTTTCAGAGTAGAATTCTCAGAAGAATCAATTATAAAATAATTATTCTTTTTTGTACAGAGCCATGGTTTACCGATGTGCGAAAGATCCTGATCAACACAGATTGCGCCCAAGGCTTTTGCCCGCTGTATCAGCTCTGCTTCACTCTCAACTTTTTTATCAATGTATGAATCTGTAAAAATAACCAGCGGTTTGAGAAAGCCTCTTTTATTATATGCACTTTTAAGCATATTTCCTGCCAATTCAATCGACGCTTCGTTAAGCTCGCTGAAAAACAGCTTTTCTCTCCAGAATTTCCATTTAGAAAAATAAAGCCTGATTTTTGGAAATACACTTGCGATAATCTCAAATACAATAGCGCCTCCTACAACAGGAGCAACACCGTTAAGTAAAGATGCATACACACCGTAACCTAACATCAGTTCCTCAACCCATTCGAAGTCAGGAAAAACGGTTTTTATCATTTCTTTACCATTTTTTATATATTCGGTATATTCTTCATCCATGCTGAAGGTCTGCAAGGCATGGACAAAGCTGTTGAAAGCGTGCTCAAAACCTGACAAATTTGCTGCTTCGCCGAAATAATCAACAACAAAACGCAGCAGCCATATCGAAACAATAAGACAACCGGAAAACCATATCATGCTGAAACTTTTATGTTTGCAAAGCTCACATTCATTTTCACTTCGTCTGTGTAAAGACAGCTTTTTACCCTTCGTAAAGGTCTGCCTAAAAAACAAGAAGCCGTAAAAAACAAAAGGAACCGCTACAAACAGTAAAGACAAAGCCAGCCATAACGATACCCACATCCATTTTTCCATATATGTCACACCTTCAAGTTTGATTTTTTATAATTATACAACAACCGACATTTTACTTCAAGAGAAATCAAATAAATAAATTATTCTTTACTTTAACACATTTATATGCTAAACTAATAAATATATCCGTTATTGAAAGGGTGCAAAAACAATGGCTAAAACCAAAGAATTACGAGAAGGCTATGTTGTACCAAAAAAAGAACTGAATATGTTCGCTATCGGTGCAATGGGACAGGGCATGATTTATGCGATGATGTCAAGCTACATCAGCGACTATTATGTAAATGTTCTTCAGCTCCCTCTCACATTCGTTCTTATCCTTATGCTCGCAGCACGTATATGGGACGCTATCAATGACCCGCTTATGGGTATGATTGTAGACCGCAGAGAGCCTACAAAGCTCGGCAAAATGAAAAAGTACATTATCTACGCAGTACCGCCTATCGCAGTGCTCACAATGTTGATGTACTTTGCACCGAACCTCAGTTCGACAAGCCTTATGATTTATGCCGCTCTTACATACACACTCTGGGGAATGGCATACACAATGGCTGACGTTCCTTTTTGGGGTATTCCAAACCTAATGACACCCAATGCAGAAGAACGCGGCTATGTTATTTCATACACAAAAAACCTCAACGGTATCGGCTCTGCCCTGCCTGAGGTACTCTTCCTCGTTGCAGGCTTTACACTTCCCACCCTGCTCGGCACAACAGGTATTGAATATGAAAAGCAGAGATATTTTATCATAGCTCTTGTCGCTGTTGTAATAGGTACGGTTATGTATGCAAACTCCTACCGCCATATCAACGAGCGTGTTATTCCTCCTGTCAAGCAGCGCCAGCCCGGTGAGCCCTCAAGCCTTAAGCGAATCTTCACCTGCAAGCCTCTTATGCTTGTTGTTGCAATGGGCGTGCTTTCCAGCGGCAGATATATGGTTCAGGCTGCGGCTGTTCACGTTGCAAGATACGCTTTCTACATCGGTCCCGAGCTCACACCTGATATGAGCCTTGCCGACAGAACAAAGTATATTTCACAGAGCGTTTCTTCAGTTAAGACAATCTTCCAGGTTTGCGCTATTGTCGGTATGTTCGGTGCAATGCTGCTTATGCCCAAGCTCATGAGAAAGTTTGATTACAAAAAGATTGTCATAACAACCTGCCTTGCAGGCTTTGTTGCAAGTATTTTCACCACACTTATCGGTTGGTTTACAGCAAATCTTTACATCTGCATTCCCTTTATTCTTGTTTCCTGCATTCCGCTCGGCGTTCTTAACGTTGTTTCAAACGCTATGATCGGCGACTGTCTTGACTACCTTGAGCTTAAGACAGGCTTCCGAGATAACGGTCTCGGCTCCGCCTGCCAGGGCTTTGTAAACAAGCTCGGTAATGCTTTTGCAACAAGCGGAATCATTTTGATGTATATGTTCATTGACATTGACCCCTCTCTCATGCTCAGCAACGAGGTTGTCGTTGCCGCAACAGAGCTTACCAGAACACAGAATTTCGCTATGTTCTCACTCGTTTCAATCGTACCCGGTGTAAGCATGCTGCTTTGCTCAATCCCGATGTTCTTCTACAAAATTTCAGGCAAAGAAAAGCAGAGAATCGTTGACGAGCTTGCTGCAAAGAGAGCAGCAGAATCCGTCAAGGCATAAAACTGACCAAATAAAAAATCCGCCGTCCGTACCAAACGGACAGCGGATTATTTTATTTACGGTATTTGCATTTGCCGCATTCTGCCGGCGGAGGATCATTTGTAATATCGAACATGGCAAGCCTCAGATCCTTTATTTCGAGCTTTCGTGCTACGATATCGACAAAGGTCTTTTCGTCGGCATTGCCTGTGTTTGCATAAGAATAAGCATCAATCGGGCAGCGGAAAATCTTACCCTCAACAAAGAGTGTGTGCGTATTTGTACAGTAATCGCAGACTTCGGGCTTATCACAGATTTCATAGTTGACATCTCTCTCTTCAAAAAGAGCCCTGATTTCCTCTGTCTTTTCGCCGGAGCTGTAAACTATAGCGGTCATTCCGGGGTTGCGAAGTATATCGATTATTTCATCACCGGGAATAATATTACCTGAAGTTACAATTTCAATGTGCTTGATTTTCGGCATTTCACGCAGAATAATCTTTGCAATATCCGTAAGCTTTTCATAAGCAAAGGGATCATCGCCGACAAATCTCAGCTTATACATCGTATAATTCAGCTCATAAAAAACTCTTAGCGTATATTCAAGATTATCGAAATCGGCAGAATAAGTACCGTTGCCCGATTTTGTTGTAAGCAAAACATCCGTACAATCGGGGGTAAGATTCTGAATATTAAAAAGCTCACTGTTTGCCGCAATGCTGAGCCATAGCCCCGGATAACGCAGAGCGTTAATCTGCTTGAAAGCCTCGGGAAGCTTGGCATACTGAGCAGAATAGCAACGGTTGATAAGATACTTTTTTCTTCCTTTTCTGTCCATAACTATTATCCTTTATGTAAGCGTTTTATACAGTTCAAGTGATTTATAACGTCTTTGAGTTGTTGCAAGAAGGTACATTTCCGCAGTATCCGAAAGGCTTTTAAGCCCTGCGGGAGAAAGCGTAAAAGAAAACACCTTCTCAGGCTCGGAAAGGCATATATGGCGCAATGCCGAAACAACGCCGATTGAAAGCGGATGTGCGTGATTTGTACGGGTACATTTTGTACAGTAAAGCTGCGAATGCTCCATATCGAAAAACATTGTTTCGTCGCTATATTCACCGCATTCGGCACATCCGATAAGGTTTGGCATATAGCCCGTAAGGCTAAGCAGGCGCATCTCAAAAATCGCCTTGAGCTGATAAGTGGGTGTTTTATTGACAGAGAGCTTATAAAGGGTATTGAGAGTAAGCGAAAGAATCTCTTTTGAATCCGCTCCCTCAGGTGCAAGCTCACAAATCAGTTCACAAAAATACATTGCCAGCGATGTTCTCACCAGATCACCTCGCAAGCCGAAAAAAACCTCAATCGGCTCAGCCTCGTCTATTGTATAAACATCTCTGTTCATGTAAATTGAAAAGCGGGAGTATGCCAGAAGCTGAGTTGCCGAAAGGGAGCGGCTTTTGATACTTCTCGCTCCCCTTACAAACGCCCTGATAACGCCCATATCGGCGGTCAAAACCGTAACAAGTCTGTCCGCTTCACCCGTCTGGGTTTCTCTTATTATCAATCCGTCTGTGTTCAGCCTCATTGGCTATCTCCCTATACTTAAGATAATCTGTAATTTTTCCGCTTTTGGTAAAAATATTCCACGCTTCGTTTTTGTCCATGCTGTTCACTCCTCTGTAAATTAAGGTGCGAAAAGCAAGTTAAAATATGCTTGGAAATAAATATCAGTCAAGACCGAAATTATGAATAAGGCCCTCTCTGTTGCGCCAGTCTTCCTTGACCTTAACCCAGCATTTAAGGTTGACCTTACAGTCAAAAAAACGCTCCATATCCTGTCGGGCGCGTGTGGAAATGCGCTTGAGCATTTCGCCCTTTTTGCCGATAATTATGCCCTTGTGGCTCTCTTTCTCACAATAGATAATTGCTTCAATGTCAATAATTTCCGCATCGTCACGCTCACGCATTCTTTCAATGCTTACTGCTGTGCCGTGAGGAATTTCTTTGTCAAGGTTTCGAAGCAGCTTTTCTCTTATCATCTCTGCGGCAAGAACGCGCTCAGGTTGGTCTGTGAGCGTATCCTCAGGGAAGAAGTGATATCCCTCCTCAGCAAGCTTCATCAGCTCCTCAAGAAGCGGCTCCATATTGTCGCCCTTTACGGCTGAAACAGGTACGATCGCTTCAAAATTATACAGCTGAGAAAACTCAAGAATCCTTTTCATAAGGTCTTCTTTTTCGGGAATTGTATCAACCTTATTAATCGCAAGAACAACTCTCATCTTCTGCTGCGCAAATTTTTTGAGGAGCTCCTCCTCCGTCTGGCGAAGCTCTCCTTTTGGCTCAACAACGAAAAGGCAGGCATCAACACCCGAAATAGTTTCGTCAACAGCCTTTATCATTTTTTCTCCGAGCTTTGTTTTCGGCTTGTGAAAACCAGGTGTATCGGTAAAAACAAGCTGGGTTTCATCCTGAGTAAGAACACCCATGATTCTTGTACGGGTAGTCTGCGGTTTATCGGAAACAATAGCGATTTTTTCGCCGAGAAGTCTGTTGAGAATGGATGACTTGCCGACGTTCGGGCAACCGACTATTGCTATAAATGCAGTTTTCTGCTGATCCATAAATTTATTTTCTCCTGAATTTTTTAAGGTAGGTTTCGGGACTTATAAACATAAACAGCACCGCAACGGCAAAGCTCAGTACAAACAGTACTGCGCTGAGCGGATTAGCTGTATAGTATGCAAAAAGAGCCTTGAATGCTTCCGGCTGGTAAAGAATAATCACACCGACAACAACGGCAAAAAGCGCCGCAATCAGCACTGCGCCTGCCGCCGTATCCTTTGCAATGCGCGCATTTTCACTGATTTCACCCTTAGCAGCAGTATCGACAGCACGCTCAACCGCGGTATTTATATACTCTGCAACAATAACGAGTGCCGCCGCAACGGCAAGAATTGCAGCCTGAGTACGGCTGACCGTAAAGAAATCGTACCTGAGCAGAAAAAACACCATATACGCAAGGCAAGTGAAATGCACACGCATATTACGCTCATTGAGCAGACCGAAAGCGACACCCTTGAAAGCATAGACAAAGCTTTTCAGAAAAGCACGCATAACTTATTTTTCCTCTTCATCCTCGAAATAGTAGCTGCTTGTGCGGTGAAGACCGAGCTTAATAAGCACTTCCTCTTCCTTTTCTCTCATACGAACGCGCTCAAGGCCGCCGTTAACATGATCATAGCCGAGAAGATGCAGCATTGAATGAACCGTAAGGAACGCAACCTCACGCTGAAGAGTATGTTCGTAGAGCTTAGCCTGTGCAACGGCATGCTCCATTGAAATTACTATGTCACCGAGCATCTTTGCGCCGGTTTCGGGGTTTTCATCGTAAACTCCGTTTTCACCAAGCGGAAAAGAAAGCACATCGGTAGAAGAATCAATATTTCTGTACTGACTGTTAAGCTCCTGTATTCTCTCATCGTCAACAAAGGTTACACTAACCTCAGCAGAGCCTTCAAAACCTTCGCTTACCAGTACGGCCGTACAGCTTCTTCTTACAAGCAGGCGTAAGCCTGTCGGAATTTTCACCTTTGTCTGTTCATCTGTAATAATTACCTTGTTTTTCACTTCTCCTTAACTCCTCTCTTTGTTCTTTTTGCGTTCTTCATATTTTGCATAAGCCTTAACAATATCCTGTACAAGCCTGTGGCGTACAACATCCTTATCGTTAAAGGCTATTGTTTCTATATCGTCAACATTTTTAAGGATTCTGATTACTTCAACCAGACCGGAACGCTTTCCGTCAGGCAGGTCGATCTGTGTAACGTCACCTGTGATAACCATTTTTGAGTTGAAGCCGAGACGTGTGAGGAACATTTTCATCTGTTCGGGCGTAGTATTCTGCGCCTCGTCAAGAATTACAAAGCTGTCATCAAGCGTACGTCCTCGCATATACGCAAGGGGCGCAACCTCAATACTGCCGCGCTCCTGGTACTTCTGGAAATTTTCAGCGCCGAGCATATCGAAAAGCGCATCGTAAAGCGGACGCAGGTAAGGGTCAACCTTCTGCTGAAGGTCACCAGGAAGAAAGCCGAGCTTTTCTCCCGCCTCAACTGCAGGTCTGGTAAGGATTATACGGTTGACCTCTTTTGCACGGAAAGCATTTACTGCCATAGCAACGGCAAGGTAGGTTTTACCGGTACCTGCAGGACCTACACCGAATACAATGGTATTATTCTTAATCGCTTCAATATAATTTTTCTGGCCGAGCGTTTTCGGCTTGACCGGTCTGCCCTTTGAGGTGATACAAACGCAGTCGTTACCCATAGTTGAAATCTGAGTTTCGTTGCCCTCGCCAACAAGTGTCATGACATAACGGACATTCTGCTCAGTCAGAGCTTCACCTTTATTGATAAGGGTGAGCAAGCCGTTGATAGCGCGCACCGCCTTTGAAACACCGTCCGCTTCGCCCGTAACCTTAAGCTCGGAGCCTCGGCTGACAACGTTAACGCCGTACTCATGCTCAATTTTTCTGATATTTTCATCGAAGCTGCCGAAAAGAGATACGGCATGCTCCATTCTGTCAATATTTACCGTTTGCTCAAACAAGTGCAATTCTCCTATCAAGCCCAAAATAAAATAGTATAAATTTACAGAATTATAGCATACTTTTTGTGAAATGTCACTACTTTTTTATTATTTTATCTAATCTTATTTATTATTCGGTTCTGTTATTGACAATAAGAATTAAAAGTTGTAAATTTGTATATGTATAATTTTATTCTTTTATAAGGAGATATTATCCAATGGCATACTTCCGTGCTTTTCAAGCAATCCGTCCCAAAAAAGAATATGCTCACAAGGTAGCCGCTCTCCCCTACGATGTTATGAACAGCGAAGAGGCAAGAGAGATGGTTAAGGACAACCCGTATTCATTTCTTCATGTAGACAAGGCAGAAATCGACCTGCCTGCTGACACCTACCTTTATGACGCTTGCGTTTATGCAAAAGCAGCAGAGAATCTCCGCGCGCTTGTAGCTGACGGAATCTGCAGTAAGGACACTGCACCTTGCTTCTATATTTACCGCCAGATTATGAACGGCAGAAGCCAGACAGGTCTTGTAGGCTGTGCTTCAATTGATGATTATATCGAAAACAGAATCAAGAAGCACGAGCTGACAAGAGCAGATAAGGAGCAGGACAGAATCAACCACGTTGACACCTGCAACGCAAACACAGGCCCGATTTTCCTCACCTATAAAGGCGGTGAAAATATCAAGGCAATTATTGCCGACTGGCAGAGCAAACACGAGCCCGAATATGATTTCGATTCCGACGGCGTTACACAGACGGTATGGGTAATTGATGACGAAGCTGTAAACAAGGCTATTGCTGACGAATTTGACAAAATAGACAGTCTTTATATTGCAGACGGTCATCACAGATGTGCTTCTGCAGTAAAGGTCGGTCTCAAGCGCAGAGAAGAAAACCCCGACTATACAGGTGAAGAAGAATTCAACCGTTTCCTTGCAGTTTCTTTCCCCTGCGATGAGCTTGAAATTATGGACTATAACCGACTTATCAGCAACTCCAACGGTTACAGCCGCAACCAGCTTCTCACACTTATCAGTGAGAGCTTCAGCTTTGAGCCTGCACCTGTCGGTGAGCCTTACAAACCGACTGAAAAGCACACTTTCGGAATGTATATTGATGGCAGATGGTACAAGCTCACCGCAAAGGACGGCACATTTGACCCGAGCGACCCTGTTTCTCAGCTTGATGTTTCAATTCTGCAGAAAAACCTGATTGCTCCTATTTTCGGTATTACAGACCCGAGAACAGACAAGAGAATTGACTTTGTCGGCGGAATCAGAGGCCTTGCAGAGCTCGAAAGACGTGCAAACTCCGATATGAGAATTGCATTTTCAATGTATCCCACAACGCTTGATGACCTGACACAAATAGCTGACGCAGGTCTTATTATGCCTCCGAAGTCCACCTGGTTTGAGCCCAAGCTCCTCAGCGGACTTTTCATCCACGAACTTTCATAAGAAAGGTAAAAAAACAATGTTTGTTGATATTGCTAAAATTACGATCAAAGCGGGCAGAGGCGGCGACGGCTGTGTTGCTTTTCACCGCGAAAAATATGTTGCCTCAGGCGGTCCCGACGGCGGTGACGGCGGCAAAGGCGGCGACATCGTATTCAAGGTTGATACCAACCTTTCAACACTTGCCGACTTCCGCTACAAAAGAAAATACACAGCGCAGAACGGCGCTAACGGTCAATCCGGCAGAAAGAACGGCAAAAAAGGAGAAGACCTTGTTATTACCGTTCCGCTCGGAACAGTAATAAGAGAGGTAAAAACGGGAAAAATAATGGCAGACCTCTCCGATGACAAGCCGTTTATTGCTGCAAAAGGCGGCCGCGGCGGCTGGGGTAATCCGCACTTTGCCACACCTACACGCCAGGCACCGCGTTTTGCCAAGCAGGGTGCACCCGGTGAAGAATGGGAGGTATCGCTTGAGCTTAAGCTCATTGCCGATGTGGGACTTCTCGGCTTCCCAAACGTCGGTAAATCCAGCTTTATTTCCGTTGTAAGTGAAGCTAAACCGATCGTTGCGGACTACCACTTCACCACAATCACACCGGTACTCGGCGTTGTGCGTATGGGCGAGGGCAATTCTTTTGTTATCGCCGATATTCCCGGTCTTATTGAGGGCGCAAGTGAAGGTATTGGTCTCGGTCACGAATTTTTACGCCACGTTGAACGCTGCCGTATGCTTGTACACATAGTTGACGCTGCAGGCAGTGAGGGCCGTGACCCGATTGAGGACTTTGAGAAAATTAATCTTGAGCTGAAGAAATTCAACGAAGAGCTTTCAACCAGAGAACAGATTGTTGTTGCAAATAAAATTGACCTTGCTACTGACGAACAGCTTGACAGGCTCGAAAAGTATATGGCTGAGCACGGCTACAAGCTCTACCGTATGTGCGCACCGATTTGTGAGGGCACACAGGAGGTTATCAACGCAGTTGCTCAGAAGCTCTCTCAGCTCCCCCCTGTTGTAAGGTTTGAGAGCGAAGAAATCACCAACCGTGATATGCCGCTCAAGGCAGGTGAAAACTTCACCGTACGTGTTGAGGATGACGTATTCTTCGTTGAGGCTGAATGGCTGCTTCGCATACTTCAGCGCACAGATCTTGATGACTATGAATCCCTCCAATATTTCCAGAGAGTGCTTGAAACAAGCGGTATTCTTGACCGCCTTGTCGAGCTTGGCATCAACGAGGGTGACAGCGTTGTTATCTACGACCTTGAATTTGACTATGTACCCTGAGGTGAATCAAGTTGGAAACAATACTCAACGCTTCTCCCGTTAAACCCAACTCTCTCAACCCTATTTCACTCGCCTATATCGGCGATGCGGTATATGAAATTATTGTGCGTGAGCATTTAGCTCTCAGCGGTGACAGACCGCCCGAGCAGCTGCACAGGCTTGCCGTTAACTTTGTGAGCGCAAGCGCACAGTCTGCAGCTGCACAAAAGCTCATGCCGATACTGACAGAAGAAGAAATTGCCGCATATAAACGCGGCAGAAACGCCAAGGTTTCACACATACCCAAGGGTGCATCGGTTGCCGAATATCACAGCGCAACCGGATTTGAATCCCTTTACGGTCACCTGTATCTCACAGGTCAGACCGAGCGTATGCGTGAGCTTTTCAGAATCATTTGCGAAGGTGAAACTTTTGAGCAAGAATAAATCCGTTTCAGACAAAAAACGAAAAGTATTAAACATTCTGGCAGACAATGCCGTATGGATAATCGGCTGTATAATCTATGCTGCCGCAATCAATTTTTTTAATGTGCCTAACAATATTGCACAGGGCGGTTTTTCAGGTCTGGCAATTGTTATCAACTATCTTACAGGCTTGCCCGTAGGTGCGGTAAATCTTGCGCTTAATATTCCTATTCTGCTTCTTGCGCTCAAATTCATAGGCAAGAAGTTTGTTTTCAAAACCCTTTGGGTTACGGTACTGCTTTCCGTTACGATTGACCTTGTGGCACTTATTCCGTATGAATACACGGGCGACAAGCTGCTCGCCTCAATATTCAGCGGTGCTCTGCTCGGCGCAGGCGTTGCCCTTGTTGCGGCAAGAGGCTCAACCACAGGCGGCACAGACGTTCTCAGCAAGCTACTCAGACTTCTTCTGCCGCACATCTCCTACGGAAAGCTTGTAATGTTCAGCGATATGGTTGTTATTGCGATTTCCGCAATTGTTTTCCGCAGTATAGAAAGCGCACTTTATGCCGCAATTGTTATTTTTGTCAGTTCAAAGGTAATTGACTACATTCTCTACGGTATGGCAAAGAGCAAAATGCTTATGGTTGTCACCGACCACGCCGATATTATCTCACAGGAGCTTGTAAACAATTCACCCAGAGGTGTCAGCATTATTCCTGCAAAGGGTGCTTTTACGGGCCAGGAAAAGAATATGCTTATCTGCGTGCTCAGAAGCAACGAGGTTGCGCCCGCAATAAAGCTTATCAAATCGATTGATCCCAACACATTCACAATCATCACAGAAGCAAACGAAATTATAGGCAAAGGCTTCAAGCCTACAATAAACGAATAAGAGAAAGGAAAATAAAAATGAAATTAGCTGCTAAAAAACTGGTTTGCATTATTTGTGCACTTGCAATTATCTTCCCGTCGGTTTTCACTGTTTCAGCAGCCTACACAGCTCCTTTTGATAACAGCTTTTATTACACAGAGGGTGCTTATACCCTGCATTACAGAGTTTTTGAGGCGGAAAACGAGAAAGAAAAAATACTTATGATTCACGGCTTCGGCTGCTCAACCAGCACATGGGAGCCGATTGCGGCACAGCTTGTTGACGACGGCTACACCTGCGTGCTTGTAGACCTGCCCGGCTTCGGTTACAGCACACGCGAAACTGAGGTTGCTGACGCTGATTACAGAGTACGCGAAGAGCTTGTTATCAACCTTATGAAATCTATCGCTCCTATTGATGAATGGCACGTTGCAGGCCACTCAATGGGCGGCGGAGTTGCAATGAACATAGCCTGCCTTGCTCCCGAAATCCGCTCACTTATGCTCTTCTGCCCCTGCCCTATTGTTGAGCAGAGCGGCATGATGGCTGATATGATGTCATCATCACTTATGGGCACAATGGCAAACTTCATTTTCGAGCAGCTCACAAAGGTAACTCCCCTTCTGCGCATTGTTGCGCTGATGGCTTTTATGGACTTTGATTTCACAATGAGCTACAATCTCGACCTTTTCTCTGCACCGCTCCAGATACATAACACAGGCTACAGCAATATGATTACATCGGCAAAGGCAATGGGTAATGACTTTGAAAAAATCTCAAAGCTCACAATGCCCGTACTCCTTGTTCAGGCCGACAAAGACCTCATCCTCACAGACGATATGAAAGCTCAGGTTGATGAAGCATTCCCCGGTGCCGCAAAATACAATGTTATCGGCGGCGGTCACCTTTGCATTGAAAACCACGATGAAGAGCTTGCAAAACTTATTGCAGACTTTATAAACTGATACTGAAAAACAAGAAAAGCCTCGTACGGTTCACATCTGCGTACGAGGCTTAATTTTTATCGGTTTGATTTTCTTTTATCTATATCGAGTATTGCATCATAAATACGCTTACAGTTTTCCTTGTCACCGTAGGCGAAGAATTTTTCCACCTTTTCTGCATATTCGGGTGCAAGTGCGCAATCGTTACCGATAAGGCTTATCATTTCATCAACGGTGCTTTCAAGGTCAGCACAGACAGGACCCATACCGTCTCTCGTGTAGCTGAAATAGCCTTCATCAAAAATCTGACCCGAGAAGAAATCTTCCTTGTCAAACTGGGCATAAATTATCGGCTTTCTCAGATATGAAAAATCAAAAGCAACAGATGAATAATCAGTTACAAGCAATGCACCTCTTGAGAAAATGTCTTTGTAGTTTACAAAGCCGTGGTTAACCTCAAAAACATCATTTGCCTGAAAATCGATATATTGCTCTTTATGTATGGGGTGCAGACAAAAAACGCCTTTGTAGCCTTTTGCGCGCATAGCTTCAAGCAACCTCTGATTGTTAATAAGGCTGTTATAGAACTTGAAATAATCCGTATCCTTAAAGCCGTCAAAATACACGCTTCTCGTTTCAGAATCGTAGCTTTCTTTAATTGAACGGCGCCATGTAGGAATTACTACGATCAGCTTTTCGGTTTTGTTATCAAGCTCATCATACCTTGCAAGACCGGTCAGGCGCACCTCATCACCGTTATAAAAATAGCTGTAATCAATTATGGAATTGCGTTCCTTTTCGGTAGAAGTTACGAACATAGAAATGTTTTTGTTGAACTTCTGAAGCCATGATGAAAGGTCATTCATTATGATTCCGTGCTGCAGGAACACATAATCAAACCTCATCAAGTCCGTTAGATATCTGCGGTTAACAGCGCCGAACGGATTAATGGCATATTCACCGCCCGAAGAAGATATAACCTTATCTGCCGCAAGGAAATAATAGGGATACAGCATATCCTCAAAATGTATAACCTTGCCGAACTGACGCAAGCGTGCGGCATCATCACTATCCTTACCGATTACAAATATCGGCTTGATTTTCGGATCGGCATTCTTACAGACATATTTGAAAAAAGCCTCTCCGTTATCATTCGCCTTATCGCTTCTGTCAGAAATAAGCCATATTTTTTTACCGCCCTTGAGGAAAACACCAAGGAAAATATAAATAAGCCTTGTGAGAAAAGCACGACGGTGCTTTCTGAGCAAAAGCCAGGCAAGGCATTTTGCCTCATTGACAGCTCTTGATAGAGCAGACGATACAGGCTTTGCAACTCTTATGTGTGTACGATAGCATTTGATAAAATAAGGCTTGAAAAATGTGCAGGCAAAAATGAACGAATTGTAAGTTGCAACAAATTTACCGTAGCTTATCGAAAGCTCACAGGGAGTACCGTCAAAATACAGCACGGGCTTGACAGTAATGTTTCTTGTATCGGTAAACTTACCCTCAAGCTGCACAGAAGCTCTGAAGCAATAGCAAGCAGTCTGAGTACCGAAAAAGGTGTTCTCCGTTTTGAACGGATACTCCAATATTTCGGGTTCAAGCTCCTCAGCTCCGACAGCAAGCATCAGCTTTTTACTGTGAACGGTCGAATTCATAATCCATTTTGAAACAAGTCCTTCAATAAAAAGAACGTTGTTTTCTATCTTTGCTACATTAACCGTTAATGCCGCATTATTGCCTGCAAAAGCAAACATTTTTATATCTTTATAATAAAGAGCCTGCTCTTCGGCATTGAGCGTCATATCGGCATAAAAAGATTCGGAATTATCCTTTATCGTTTTGGCAGTCATCTTTCTGACAGCAGATTTATGCACCTTGCTGTTGAGAATAAAACTGTCATCTACATAAGAATAAAGCTCGTGAAGCATTGCCTGGTACTGAATTTTTTCATCGTCATCAAGCAAATCATCGGGCAGCTCTCTGCCAAGACGCCAGCCCATATCGTATGCCAGCACATTCTGAATATAAGGTATTACACAGCCGTATTTTTGCTTTGACATTTCCACTAACGGATAATAATACCTCTGCGGAGACTGAAAATAAAACTCCTTGTTGAGCGTCTGAGTCTGTACAGCTGAAGACTGATCCTTGCGCTTTCTGTAATAATACATCGCCTCGGAAGCAACGCCGAGAGTCAGCTTTTCAAGAATTATTGAGTTGATGAAAAGGCTGTCTTCTCCGAACTTGATAGCAGAATCAAATCTCTTTTCACCTATTGCCTCAGCTTTGATAACAGCCGATGTAACATGAAGCTGAATCGTATCGTACTCATCGGGATCGGTAAGATCTGCCACACGCATACCGGGCTTGAATTTATAGTCAAGAACATGGAACTGACTGTTCGCATCGAACTGCCTTATCCTGCCTGCAACAACATCGGTAGAGGCATAATTTTCCTCAAAAAATCGGTATATCTTTTCAAACGCATCGTTTTCCCACTTATCGTCCGAATCAAGAAAGTTGATATACTTACCCTGAGCATAAGGGACACCCTTGTTCCTAGCAGCACTTACACCCGCATTCTGCTGTTTTACATAAATTATATTATCGGGATATTCAGATGCATACTTAAGACAAATGCTTTCGCTGTTGTCGGGTGAGCCGTCATTGACAAGAATAATCTGAATATTCTCTTTGAAGCCTATTGTCTGATTTATAACCGAATCCACCGTTTCGGCAAGATAATCCTCAACATTGTAAATCGGGATAATAACAGAAAACTTAAAGCGATAATTTTCCATATAAATCTACTTTACACCTCCGAGGTCAATCCTTACAGGAACAGCGTGACAAATTAAAGCCACGCTGCATTTACATCATATACTATTCAGATTATTTTATCACGCAATACATACCTTTGTCAACAAACAGCCGTTATACAAGCTTTAACTTCTTATCAAGAATTTTCATGAGCGCATCGAAAGCAAAGGTCATGGGAACTGTTATTACAAAGCTCAACATAAGCAGCACATACGGCTTGGAATTCAAGCCAAAGTGAGTAAGCACAATCATCGGCAGTCTTTGAAGAATATATATGCCGAAAACGTGTGAGCCGAGAAATGCCAGGAAGCCGTTGGACAAGCGTACCTTCATAGTAACAAGCACTATTACAGCAACAAAGGCCAGAGACCACAGACCGTGAGCGACAACACCTGTATTTCGGTATGTGTAGAAAAGAGCCGTTGCACCGACTGCAAGAGCGAGAAACAGAGAATAAACAAGATCGCTGCTCATAATCAGTCTATCAAGCTTCGGCTTTGCCATAGCGTAAAACATACCTGCGAGATAGCACACAACCGTATTGTAGGTGTACGGGGGGCGCTTTGCCCTTATCATAATATAAACCCACACTACCGTAAGCACAGATGTAATAACGGTAGCCCAGAAGCAATGATCCTTGCATATTTTGAAAGAGATAAAAACAAACAGATAGAGGAAAAGCACCGCAAATATGTACCAGTTGCTGTTGCCGATGCTCGTCCAGCCGGTAAAAGCAAGCAGAATGGTCTTAAGCGAGTATTCTTTTCCTATTGCGAGGGCGGTTATCAAGAACAAGGATACCGCCGCAATAAAATGCAGCCATACGCTCAGAATACGCTTGCGCGGTATAGTGTTCACATACGCTTGGGATTTCGCTTTGACCGAGCACATAATTCCATAGCCCGAATAAAACAAAAATGTAGTTACAACAAGCTGTCCCATACCTTTGTTAAACTGCAGGTACAGAGAATCAACAGCGCCGTTCGAAAGAGTAACATACTGCTTGAAATGGGTAAGAAAAACGAGCATAACAAATATACCGTTAACGGCGGTAGTTACTTCTTTTGAAAGATAATCTCGGTGAAATTCACCGGGCTTTGCAAAATTCGCACCAACAAGACACGCTGCAAACAAAGCAAAAATAATAATCAGCACTTATATACACCCTTTCTTTAATCAAAGGTACTTGATTATTGATGCGACAACCGCACCGAACATGGGGTGAGAATGTGAATCGTCACCGTTCCAGTTTTCCCAGAGTGTGGTTGCACCGTGCTCACGCATATAGCTGAAGGTACCAAGACCGTCTCTGCTTGTCAGCAGACGTTTTGCAAGCTCCTTGTCCCCTCTTTCGCAAAGAATTCTGATAAGGATATCTGTTCCGAATATACCTGTATCGAATTTACCGAGTGCAGAATACTTGTCAAGAACATTTTTGTAGGTTCTCTCATCACCGAGACCGAGATCTGCCGCAAAAGCATCAGCACCCTGAACGCCGCTGCAGAACGAGCCTGTAGCGCTGTCAAAATACTTATCGGTAATTGCTTTTTCGGCTGTCTGTGAGCGAATATCCATATCATCAGCGTTATCTATGCCGAGAATCTTGCCTATTTCTTTCACCGTACGCACAGCCTTGATATAGAAATATGTATTTACAAACGGCTCGGGAATAACTATTCTTTCGGGGGTACACCAATCTCCCAGGCACCAGCCGCCCTCTTCACCGCGTACAACAAGATTGCCCTCACTGTGGTTTTCCATATAGTGGAGATATTTGAGCATATTGGGATAGTATTTTTCCAGAACTGACTTATCGCCGTAATGCATATAAAAAGTATAAGGAACAAATACGATTGCTCCACCCCAGCCTCCGGGACCGCCTCCACCGCCGTAAAACGGTGCAGTATGCTGAACGTGACCGCCGTAAATATCCTGACAGTCGGCAATATCCTGCATCCATTTAAGGTACATATCCTTTGCATCAAAGCAGGTCATAACCGCATCGCACGCAAGCTGACCGTCACCTGTGTAGCCGAGCCTCTCTCTGTGAGGACAGTCAGAAGGCACACAGCAGTGAACATTATTGAGCTGAGTGCGGATATATGTATCAACAATCCACTGAAGCATATCGTCATCGCTCTTATAGTCTGTGATGACCTTCATATCGGTATGAACAACCGTAAATTCAACGGGATATGCGTTGCCCTGCACCTCAAAGTATCTGCCTGCGTGCCATGTGAACTGAGGATAGAACTGGTGCTGCTTGAATTTATCCGAATAGATAAACTCATCTCTCTGCATACGAAAATGTCTGCCGAGGGTATCAAATTCCAGCGAGCCGTCGTCGTTAAGCTCCTCTGCATAACGCACAAAAGCACTCTCATCGGTAATTGCCCTATCGCTGAAAACAATTTTCGGATAGCCTGCAACATTCTCACCAAGGTCATAAATTGCCGTATCACCGAAAGAATATATTCGCTTGGGGATAATTGTTCTGATTTCTCTGTCCGGCAGACAGGTCTGCCTGGTAAGAATTGAGAGAGGGCGTTCGAGTTTTACTGTGTTCTTCCATTCACCGCAGTTTATACGGCGTGCATCGTGTGTTTCACCGAAGAAGATGTTGGTGCGTGTGATATATGATTCACGCCACATAACATCGGTATCGGATTTTGAAACAAGGGTTTCGCCCTGAAGGATCTTAAAAGCGAGCTTAAGTTGTCCATACTCAGACATACCTTCATTACGGCTTTGATTCTGACCGTACCAGCCTGCACCGATATGAAATTCGATAACGTTCTCACCCTCTTTTACAAGGTGAGAAATATCGTTTTCAACATAATGGATACGGTGAACGAGCGTATCGTAAATCGGCATATTAATTTTTGTAAGGTCACGCTTTTCATAGTTAGTCCACGCAGGAGAAAGAATCGCATCCGTTACGGGCTGACCGTTGACGGTTATGTGCGAAAAGCCAAGTCCGCTGGAAACGAGAAGAACATTCGATGTATCGGTAACATTAAAGGTTTTGCGTGCATAAACGGCAACGCTGTCCTCAGCAAATCCGACCCAGTCGCACTCATCAAAAACGAGGTTCATCTCCATATCGACATGGGGAAGATTTTCCTCCATAAACTCAACGCCTGCAACAGCAAAACCAAACTTTTCATAGAAAGGAACGGCGTGTGTCTGTCCGCTGATTTTAACTGTTTTAGCGCCAAGCTCCTTAGCTTTTGAGATAAGCGCAGAAGTAACCTCCGCTCCGAGGCCTGTACCTCTGAGCGATTTTCTTACAGCAATTCTGCCGAGCTTATATACGTATTCTTCGAGCTTTATAAGCCTGCCCGTTGCAACGGTATCCGAACCGTCGCTGACAATGTAATGCCAGGCAACAGATTCGTATTCATCATCCTCAAGATGAGCGGGAAAGCCCTGCTCTTCAACAAAAACCTCATCGCGCAAAGGCTTGCTGAGCTTATGACCTTCAGCACCGTAATACCACTGTTTTATCATAACCGCACTCCTTACTGTTCCTGAGCAGACAGGAACTCAAGTATTCTTTCTTTATCTGCACTGACACTGCCCTGAATCATCTCAGGCTTGCCGCCGCCTCTGCCGCCCAGAGCAGCATTAAACTCTTTTGCAAATGCGCTGAGATTTACGTTTTCGCTGCCAAGGCAGTAACGGTATCCGTCACCTGCAGAACAGAACGCGCCGAAAATTCCGCTGCAGAGCACTTTGCCTGCATTTACAATTTCACGCAGACCGTCACCGTCAGCATCATCGGCGAATACACACACATTACCGTCAGCGGCTTTAAGGCGCTTGATATATTTTTCAGTTTTTTCTTTATTAAGACGTTCGATCTCATAATCAAGCCTTGCTTTTTCCTCTTTAAGACGCTCAACCGCCTGAGCAACCTCATCCTCTTTTGCACAAAGAGAAGCAGAAATTGCACTGACGCTCGCACAGCGTGAACGGTAATCTTCAAGTGCATCATAGCCGCATTTGAGAAGCAATCTTGTACCGCCCTTATTAGGACAGTGAGAAAGTATTTTTATAAGACCGATTTCGCCTGTACGGAGCACATGAGGAGCACAGCAGGCACAAAGATCGTAGCCCTCAATCCTGACAAGGCGCACATCCTCGGTAAGTTCGAGCTTACTTCTGTATTCAAGACTTTCAATTTCATCAGCATCCGGATAAAAACAAGTAACCTCAACATTTTCAAAAACGGCTCTGTTGGCAACCAGCTCAATTTCGCGCACCTGCTCACTTGTAAGCGGACCGCTAATGTCAGCTGTAATTCCGAAGGTACCCATATGAAAGCCTATATTCTCATAGCCAAAAAGAGAGTGGGCCACACCGCAGACAAGATGCTCACCTGTATGGTTCTGCATTCTTCTGAAGCGAATATCCCAATCAATAACACCGTGAACAGTCTGACCAGGTGCAAACTCGCTTTCTACCATATGAATTATCTTACCGCCTATTTCTTTAACATCGGTAACCTTAACACCGTCAACGGTACCCTCATCAGCAGCCTGACCGCCTCCGGCAGGAAAAAACGCAGTTGCATCGAGCACAAGCTCCCACAACTCACCCGATTTGTTACATTCACAGACAACTGCATCAAATTCTTTTACATGTCCGTTATCATAAAGCCTTTTAGTTATCAAAATTATTCATCCTTTACTATTAAAAATCTCAAAAAAAGCCACTTCACCGCATAAAACGGGAAGTGGCGACTGATTGGCCAAAATAGGATTATTCTAATGTGGGAGCCATGTAACCGTCAGCCTCAAGGTATACGCCTTCATCAACAGCATTGACAGCGAAAGGATCAAAAACGCCGCTACCGTCTGTTATTGTGTCGGTTATTTCAAATTTTACAATTTCCGCATCCGGCTTGATGTACTTTTTCATTGCCGAGCCCTTCTTTCAAACAAATAGTCATACACATAGACATACTAATAACACTAATTACATTCGGATTATACAATATATAGTTTTTATTGTCAATAGCAAAATTAAAAAATATTTTTATTTTTCGGCATGATTTACAGGTATCTTAATAACGTTTAA
>JAZPYF010000070.1:0-29205 GCA_045544055.1 Acutalibacteraceae bacterium
TAACTTTGGTCTACTGTAATGACTGTAAAGAAATTTGAGTTTACATTATGAAGCTCTGTATTGATTCTTTCTATGACATCTGCGCTGTCTAGACCCGTTGAAAACGGAATAACAAGGTCAAATATCAGATTGGTATGGTGAGGGCCGGATACCATACGAAAATCATGGATTGAGAGCTTTTTATCAATTCCTGCTATGATATCTTCAATAGTTTTCTTCGCGGAATTGGTTTTCTCGTCGTCCATTATCAGCGGATCCATATGAAGTGTTACAATATATCCCGTACTGTTTTTAATCTCTTTTTCAATAATGTCCATTAAGTCATGGCTTTCCATTATGTCGGCGTTTGCCGAAACCTCTGCATGTGCAGTTATAAAGCATCTGCCCGGACCGTAATCGTGTACAATCATGTCGTGCACACCAAGTACGCCGTCATATGCGAGAATCATGTTTTCAAGATTCTGAACAACTTCTGGATCGGGAGCCTGACCGATAATTGAGGCTACCGTTGTTCTGAAAACGCCTATTCCTGCCCAGAATATAAAGAGGGAAACTGCAACTCCGAAGATTCCGTCAAAGGGTATAGCAGTGAATTTGGAAAGAATAAGCGCAAGTATTGAAGCGGCAGTTGCCGCCATATCGCTCAGGCTGTCTTTTACAACAGCGTCAACTGTATCGGAATTTATTGCTGTGCCGATCTTTTTGTTGAAAAAAGCGAGCCAGAGTTTGCCAAGCATCGAGAGTACTAGTACAATAACTGCAGCAATGCTGAATTCGGGTCTGACAGGATTGATAATCTTCTCTATTGATGACTTTATAAGCTCATAGCCCATAAATATTACGATTACACCTACCGCCATTCCGCAGAGGTATTCAAGTCTACCGTGACCGTAAGGATGCTTTTCGTCAGCGGGTTTTGAAGAGATTCTGAAGCCGAGCAGAGAAATAGCAGAGCTACCTGCATCGGAAAGGTTATTCAACGCATCACCGGTTATGGATATACTTCCTGCTGCCGTGCCGATTATCAGTTTTGCTGCCGATAGAATCGCATTGACAATTATGCCTACAATTCCGCTCAGTGAGCCGTAGGAGGATCGCACCTTAGGTGATGATGTGTTCGAGTAGTCCTTGACAAACATTTTGATAAGCAGATTGGTCATATCTTTTTCCTCTTGAAGTTTGATACGATGAGTTTATTACTTTTGATTCGGTTAGTCAAGTGCAACTTTTTTGAACAGAGAACGGTAAGTAAAAATTTCATCTTTTCTTATGCTTTGAAGTAAACAGATCAGGAAAATATATAACGCTGAAAAAACAATAACAGTAAGTGCGAGTGAAAATTTGCCGTAGTAAAAACTTCTATGAAGCCAAATTTTTATAATGCCGCAGCTCAGCAATGAACAGAAAACAGGTTTAATAATGTCATTTGCTAAATTGATTTTTACTGTTGCGGTTTTTGCAAGCTTATTCATGCTCAACACAAAATTTATTATTTCGCTCAAAAACAGAATAAATACATATCCCTTGATAGCGAGCCTTGGTAAAAGAATAATTACAAGTATAACGCACATACCGGAATCAAATATATTATACCTCATTGATGCGTTTTGCTGGTCAAGCCCCTTTAACAGACCGTCCGTAACTATATCAGTATACATAACCGGCACAAGCAGACTGAGCAGCTTTATGTAGAACACAGCTTCGTTATTATCGTAAACAGCATTGGTTATCAAATCAGTAAACACAAACATAAATGCTGAAACACCGAATGAAAAAATCAATGTCAGTTTCAAAGAAGACGATACTGCAAATGTAATTTTTTGAGTGTTACCTAATAGTTTATATCTTGAAAGCTCGGGTATCAGCATTGCAGATAATGATGTAAGTACTGCAGAAGGGTAGAGCAGCAGAGGAAAAGCCATGCCGTGAATTATTCCGTAAATGCTCATAGAGTTTTCTGTGCTGTTGCCTGCTTTTTCAAATCCCTTTGGTATCAGCAGGTGTTCTACGGTTAAAAGTAAACCGCGGAATCCCGAGCCGATAACATCGGGTACGGCAATTCTGAGCAGAGATTTCAGATTGTTTCGGCTATTTATGTTCTTTTCTTTGTGTTTTGTATCGGATTTATATAATATGTATGAGCAAAGCATTGAAAAAATTTCGGAAGCAAGTATACCAACGCTTACTGCAGTGGCGGCATTTTCTGTGCTGTTTGTGCCGCAAATCTTAAGTGCCAATACAGTTATGATGATTTTTACGGTTTGTTCTGTCAGCTGAACGGAAGAATATTTCAGCATAGTTTTTCGTGCGGTAAAATATCCGTTCAGGGCGCCGGAGACCGAAATCGGAGGCAGGCTGAGCGCCAGTATTTTGAGCGAGGTTACGCTAGCAGCATCGTTAATCCACTTTTCTCCGATTAATCCTGCAGATAAAAATAATACTGCACTTACACAGCATCCTACCGAAAGCGCATATTTAATGCATGTTTTCATTATTGATTCGGGGTTTTTACCTAAGCTCAATTCGTCGGTTACAATTCTTGTTGCACCAAGCTTTGCACCTGCACCTGCAAAGGTAACAAGCAGACCATAGACGGCCATAACAAGCTGAACAAGACCGATACCGGCGGCTCCGATTTGATTAGTAAGATAAACATTAAAAGCAACTGCAACAGTACGCATTATGAACGATCCGACGGTCAGTACCAGAGTGTTGACAGCCAGTAATTTCGCATTTCGCATAACAGCACCTCAGCTAATAATATGCCGCTGTAATACTAAAAATACTTGCTTTTTGCTTGCTTTCTTATTATAATAAAAATGAGGTGATTTTGCGTGCGGTTTGATATTAAGCGTGAATTTGTAATTGATGATAATGCTCCGACGAAATCAAGTCATGCTTCAACCGTTATAATGATGGATAACGGTGAGGTAGGCGTTGCTTGGTTCGGAGGTACTTATGAAAGTCATGACGATGTTGATATCTGGTTTTCAAGCAAGGGAAAAAAGGGCTGGAGCAAGCCTGTCAGGATTACTGCTGATCTCAATATTCCTCATTGGAATCCGGTTCTTTTTAAGAATGATGACGGCTCTTTGACTCTGTTCTTTAAGGTAGGAAAGAAGATTCCCGAATGGCAGACGTATTACAGCGTATCCACCGATTGCGGCAAGACATGGTCAACACCCTGTGAGCTTGTTGAGGGCGACACAAGCGGCGGCCGAGGACCTGTTAAGAATAAAGCGATTCGTTTGCAGAGCGGTCGCATTCTTGCACCGTCTTCAACAGAGCAGAATAAGGATTGGCGCTGCTTTGTTGATATATCTGATGATAACGGAAAAACATGGAACAAAACAGATTTTATCGAACGCCCCAAGCGCTACGGAAAAACTGTCGGTATGATTCAGCCGACTCTCTGGGAGTCTGAGCAGAATATAGTACATATGCTTGTTCGTACAAACAGCAGATATATTTTCAGAAGTGATTCTTTTGACGGCGGAAACACCTGGTGCCCTGCATACAAAACCGGACTTTTTAATAATAACAGCGGTATTGATGTTGTCAGAACTGACAGCGGACGCCTTTTCCTGCTTTCAAATCCTGTCAAGGAAAATTGGGGCGAGCGTACACCGCTTACAGTTGTCTGCTCGGACGATAACGGTAAAACATGGGGACTCGGTGCCGTGCTTGAAAGTATGCCGGGCGAGTACTCATATCCTGCAATTGTTGCTCACGGTGATGAGCTTCTTATATCGTATACTTGGAACAGAAAGCGTATCTGCTTTGTCAGAATAAGTGTTAAAGACTGAGTTTATGTTAATAAAAATATAGTGCAAAGGTGATTTAATAATGAAAACGGAAAAAACATTATTTACCGTTGAATCCCAACTTAAACCCACCCTTATTCACGGCTATTTTTGCTCTCCGGTAGTTAAGGCTAACGCAAAGGCTATTGTTCAGATTGCTCATGGTATGGCAGAGCGTAAGGAGAGATATGACGAGTTTGTTGAATTTCTTGCCGAAAACGGATATGCAGTTTTTATCCACGATCATCTCGGTCACGGTGAATCCGTTCAGAATGATGATTATCTTGGCTTTTTCGGCGAGGAAGACGGTTGGAAAACACTCGTTGAGGATTGCTACACGGTTACAAAATATGCACGTGAAATTTTTCCCAATAAGCCTGTAATTCTCTTTGGACATAGTATGGGTTCTTTTATAGCAAGAGCTTATTCACAGATTCACGATATGACTCTTGACGGTGCTGTTTATTGCGGAACAAGCGGTCCGAATCCTGCTGCGGGAATAGCCGTGAAGCTTGCTGATATAATTGCATCAAGCAAAGGCAATATGTACCGCAGTGAATTTATAAATTCTGTTGCATTCGGTACGTATAATAAAAGAATCAAGCCGCAGAGAACTGCTTTCGACTGGCTCACACGAGATACGGAAATTGTTGATAAATATGTTGCAGACAAGTATTGCGGCTTTTTGTTTACTGCTTGCGGATACCGCGATCTTTTTTCCGTTCTCAAATATGTATCAGGTAAAAACTGGTACAAGGGTGTGCGCAAAAACTTGCCGATACTTATGATTGCAGGCGATGCTGACCCTGTAGGTGAATACGGCTCGGGTGTCAAAGAGGTTGCCGCAACACTCAAAAAGACCGGACATGAGAAGGTTGAGCTTAAACTCTATAAAGATTTTAGGCACGAAATTCTCAACGAAACAAACAGACAGGATGTAATGAACGATATTCTTGTCTGGCTTGATAAGAATTTTAATTCAGTTAAGTAATTAAGAGGCGCAATTCATGAACAACAGGTTGACTAATGTGAAGCTGCTGAAGACTTATTATTTTCTCTTCGCCGCTTCTGCAATTACATTTTTCATTATGCTGTTTGTATCAAACGGCGAATCATTCAGAATAACACTTTTTCGTAATTCGGTCGGCAGTGACTTTTTTATGGATTTTTTCAATTCCATAAGAGACGGTAGCCGAATGGATGTTTACAAAAACAGAATTATTTACCCGCCGCTTGCAAATATGTTCTTTTATCTTCTTTCAAGGATGATTAACCCCGAGCTTGCAAGCGCACCCTTCTCAAAGCGAATGCTTCTCCAGCGTGACTATGTATGTCTTTTCCTGTACTTTGTTTTTGTAATCATAATGATGATTATGTTCATCGGTATGGTGAAAAAGTATTTTGAAAAGCATAATCTACAGCGCTTTTCTATGAGCATTCCTATTATGCTATTGTTTTCTTATCCGATGATTTATTGTATTCAGCGCGGTAATATTGCTCTTTTATCAATGGTTTTCACTATGTTTTTTATATTTTACCGAAACAGTGAAAACAAGGTTCTGCGCGAACTGTCATTTATTTTGCTTGCTGTTGCCGCAGGAATTAAAATCTATCCGGCAGCTTTCGGTGTGCTTTTGATAACTGACAGAAAATTCAAGCATGCGGCACGTTTGGTGCTTTACGGTATTCTTTGCTTTGTTCTTCCGTTTTTCTTTTATGACGGAGTGGAGAGTATGGTTGATCTTATTAATAATCTTCAGCTTTTCTCGACTAAATCGAGCAATAGAATCACACCTGCTTTTGTCAGCATAGATGTGCTTATAATGTATGCACATGTTATTTTTGATCTGGATAAAGAAACAGCATACAGCTTCCTGTCAACGGTCGTTTCACTTGTTGCCGTTGTTATTATACTCTTGGCCCCGAAGGATTGGCAGAAGGTATGGGCGATTTCTTATATTATTATGAACCGTCCTTCAACTGCAAGAACGTATATTCTGATACTTGCCATAATACCGTTCGTAATGTTTATCTGTTCACAAAAATTCCGCAAAAGAGATATTCCGTATTATGTAATGTTCATTCTTATGCTGCTTGTAATACCGCCTGTTTACTACAATTTACTGGACAGACTGAGTGTTATTGTTGCAATGAGATTTACAGTCGAAAGCGGAATTGCCGTGGAAAATCTCACATACCTCGGTTCACCAAATCAGCTCTTAGCTGCCTTTATGGTTACGGGTATGACGATGTATATGTTTGTTGATATTCTCGTTGGTATAGCCAGAAATGAAATTCCGATTTTCACAAAGAAGAAAACGAAAAAGGTTGAAGCAGTTCAGACAGAAAACAATACAGAATTAAATACTAACGCATAATAAAAAGATGAGGTTTTTACAAACCTCATCTTTTTTGTGTGCTTATATAATTAAAGAGATTCAACTGTTTCCATCAAGTAGTCGCCAAATTCGCTGCACGTGCAACCGTCACTGCGACCTGTGATAACAAGCTTCTTTTCGGTATACATACATTTGTCAAGTGCAGCTTCAAGAGCGTTTGCTTTATCGACAAAGCCTATGTGAGAGAGGAGCATTACTGCTGCTCTAAGCATTGAGCAGGGATCAGCATAGTCTCCGCGGCCTTCCTTGATCATTCTGGGTGCTGAACCGTGGATAGCCTCAAACATAGCGTATTTCTTACCGATGTTTGCACTGCCTGCTGTACCAACGCCACCCTGGAACTCTGCAGCTTCATCTGTAATGATATCACCATAGAGGTTAGGAAGAACAAAAACCTTGAAATCACGGCGACGCTTGGGGTCAATAAGTTTTGCTGTTGTGATATCAATATACCATTCGTCTGTTGTGATTTCGGGATATTCTTCACCGATTCTCTTGCAGATTGAAAGGAACTTGCCGTCAGTAGTTTTTATGATGTTTGCTTTTGTGATGATTGAAACTCTGTCCTTACCGTTGGCTCTTGCATAATTGTAAGCAAGGCGGGCAATACGCTCAGTACCTTCAGTTGTTGTTACAACAAAGTCTGTTGCGAGCTCATCAGTTACGTTGACACCCTTTGAGCCAACTGCATAAGCACCCTCTGTGTTTTCACGGAAAAATGCCCAGTCGATTCCTTCTTCGGGAACCTTTACGGGACGGAGGTTACAGAAAAGGTCAAGTGCCTTTCTCATTGCAACATTAGCACTCTCGATATTAGGCCACGGGTCGCCTGCCTGAGGGGTAGTTGTCGGACCCTTGAGAATTACGTGGCAAGCCTTGAGCTCTTCCATTACATCGTCAGGAATTGCCTTGTTAGCGGCAACTCTGTTTTCGATTGTAAGACCGTCGATCTCTTTGAACTCAACTTTTCCGCTTGCTACTTCATCAGCGAGCATGTATCTGAGTACGCGCTCTGCCTCTTTGCAGATGATCGGACCGATGCCGTCGCCGCCGCAGATACCGATAATAATTTTGTCGAGATTTGCATAATCGGTAAAATCACCGATTGATTTGATTCTTTCGTTTCTCTCAAGCTGCTCGCGCAGAAGATCTGCATATCTTTCAGCAGCTGCCTTGATTTGTGCTTCGTACATTTCAGTCTTCCTTTCCGTTTTCTCTTGTGTAATTTAACAGTCCGCCTGCGAGGATGATATCACGCTGGCGCGCAGATAAATCGTAGCAGAGTGTATATTCTTCATTTTTGGTTTTGTTTATGAGCTTAACTTCTTTGCCGGATGAAATTTCAGCTTTAACATTGGGGAGGCAAAGAACGTCATTCTGGTCGATCCTGTTGTAATCATCGGCATTTTTGAATGTGAATGGGATAATACCTGCGTTGATAAGGTTTGCACAGTGGATGCGGGCAAATGACTTTGTAATAACACACTTGATGCCGAGATAGAGCGGAACAAGTGCTGCGTGCTCACGGGATGATCCCTGGCCGTAGTTAGCACCGCCAATAATGATTCCGCCGCCCTCACGCTTACAGTTTTCTGCAAAGTGCTCATCGCACTGACGGAAGCAGAAATTAGAAAGGTAAGGTATATTGGAACGGTAGGGGAGTATTTTTGCGCCTGCGGGCATAATGTGGTCAGTTGTGATATTGTCACTGACTTTGAGGACTGCTTTGGCTTCTATGCTGTCAGCAAGAGCAACGCTTGTCGGGAACGGTTTGATGTTAGGTCCGTATTTGATTTCAATACTGTCTGCTTCTTCAATCGATGCGGGAAGCTCAACCATATTGTCGTTTACAAGGAAGCTGTCAGGCATAACGATTTCGGGGAAGTCACCTAGTTTTCTCGGGTCGGTAAGTACGCCTGTGATTGCACTTGCTGCAGCAACCTCAGGGCTTACAAGGTAGATACCTGCATCAGCAGTACCTGAACGGCCCTCAAAGTTTCTGTTAAATGTACGAAGTGAAATGCCCTTTGAGTTGGGTGACTGACCCATACCGATACAGGGACCGCAAGCAGATTCAAGGATTCTGGCACCGGCTGCAATCATATCAGCAAGAGCGCCGTTGAGGGAAAGCATTGTGAGCACCTGTTTTGAGCCTGGTGCAATGGAAAGGCTGACGTCGGGATGAATCTTTTTGCCTTTGAGGATAGCTGCAACCTTGAGCATATCCATAAGAGAAGAGTTAGTGCAGGAACCGATACATACCTGATCAACCTTGATTTCGCCGATTTCTGTTACGGCTTTTACGTTGTCGGGCATATGGGGCATTGCTGCGAGGGGAGTGAGCGCGGAAAGGTCGATATCAATTACCTTTTCATATTCAGCGTCGTCATCAGCCTTGAGTTCAATCCAGTCTTCCTCTCTGCCCTGAGCTGCGAGGAATTCCTTTGTATTTTCATCTGAGGGGAATACTGATGTTGTTGCGCCAAGTTCAGCACCCATATTTGTAATGGTTGCTCTTTCGGGTACAGAGAGAGTTTTGACACCTTCACCGCTGTATTCTATGATTCTTCCTACACCACCCTTGACACTCATAATTCTGAGAACTTCAAGAATGACATCCTTGGCAGCTACCCAGGGGCTGAGCTTGCCTGTGAGATTGACTTTTACAACATTGGGCATAGGGATATAGTATGTTCCGCCGCCCATTGCAACTGCAACGTCCATTCCTCCTGAGCCTATTGCAAGCATACCTATACCGCCGCCTGTGGGAGTATGGCTGTCTGAACCGATAAGAGTTTTACCTGGCTTGCCGAAGCGTTCGAGGTGTACCTGGTGACAGATACCGTTACCAGGTCTTGAATAGCGAAGACCGTGTTTTTTTGCAACACTCTGTATGAAACGGTGATCATCTGCGTTTTCAAAGCCTGTCTGAAGAGTATTGTGGTCGATATAGGCAACAGAAAGCTCAGTTCTGACTCTTTCTACACCCATAGCTTCAAATTCAAGATAAGCCATTGTTCCTGTTGCGTCTTGAGTGAGAGTCTGATCAATTTTGAGCCCGATTTCTGTACCGGGAATCATCTCACCGCTTACAAGGTGGCTTTTTATAAGCTTTTGTGCGATATTATAACCCATTTTAAGTACCTCCGTAAAAACATATACTGTAATATTAATAGTTAAATCTTTATTTGTCAATCAAAAATATTAAAAAATACAGTATATTGTAAAGTTATAATAAAAAATTACATTATTTTGTTGATTGTTTGCGAAATTAATGATATAATTATTCAAATATATGTGTAACTTAAAAATCATATAAAGAAGGATAAAACAATGGCAGAAACCAAAAAGAAACAACCCTCTAACAAAAAAACGGCTCACCGCAGCCAAAGCAACAGTACTGAGAAAAAAGGTACCAATACTCAGCGCAAAACAAATAATTCAAAAAGCGCAAAAAATGCAAAAAAGAACTATGACAGTTCCGTGGCAAATAAACAGATAATCTGTTATGCTCTGTTTGCTGTTGCGCTCTTTTTGCTATGTATTGTTATAATACCGAGCGGAGTAGCTGCTGGAGAGACAAACGCATGGCAAGCTCTTAAAGACGCTTTCTTCGGAGTATTTGGTCTTGGTGCCTGCGTAATTCCTTTTGTGCTTGGTTATGTGGCAATTTCGGTTTCAAATGAGAAGCCTGTTTCTGGCATTGTTGCCAGGGTTACAGGTCTTGTTGCGTCAATGCTCGGCATATGCTCTTTTATGCATCTTCTTATTAATTCTGCTGAGTATCTGAAGAACACGCCTCTTTCAGAACAGATAAAAGCTGCATGGGATAATGGCTTCAATTTCCTCAATCCCGGTTTTTTCGGCTCTTTGCTTGGCGGAAGCATAGCAGGATTATTCGGTAAGGCGGCAGCGATTGTTACTTTAATAATTATCGTCTTTATCGTGATTATGCTCCTTACAGGTACCAGCCTTGGTGCTTTTATCCGCTTTATCACATGGCCCTTTATCAAGCTCTTTGACAGTATCAGCTATCGCATAGCTATGGCTGGTGAAAATAAGGAAAAACCCAAGCGTATCAAACGTGAGAAGTCGGAAAAGAGTCGTACAAGTTACCGTACACCGACCAGTGAAGAAGTGTTCTCTGATGAGGAATCTGAGGTAACTGATAAGCATTCACGCAAAAAACGTAAAACCGAAGAATTTGTTCCTCCTGCTCCTGTTGATATGACAGATACTTTTTCTGAAAACAGTAATCCTGCTGATGACGGAGAAATAGATGTTCCTGTTTTTAGTCCCATGCCAATACCTTCTTTTGGAGAAATGCCTGCTTATGATCCTGACACTGCTCAGCAAGTTGAAACAGTCGAACCCGATTTTGTGCCGGGAGATGAAATACCAAGCAAGTCTGTAATGCCGGCTGAAGATGTCATTGATCTTATTAACAAAGCCGGCGATGAGAATGCAGCAGCTTCTCAGTCTGTTATCGATATTGCAGATGATGAAGACGACGGTGACGGTATGGAAGCGGCACCTGAGCATGTTTATGTTCTTCCCGATGTTGAGTGTCTTGCTCGTGCCAACAGTGCTGGCGATGACGATATCAAGGATGAACTTGCCGCAAATGCCAATAAGCTTGTAGAAACTCTTCGCAGCTTTAATATTGAAACAAGAATTGTTGATATTGCCAGAGGTCCGTCTGTTACCCGTTATGAAATACAGCCTGCTCCCGGAATAAAGATAAGCAGAATTGCTAACCTTGCCGATGACATTGCAATGAATCTTGCGGCATCAGGTGTTCGTATTGAAGCTCCTATTCCGAATAAGGCTGCTGTCGGTATTGAAATTCCCAACAGAACAAGACTTACAGTAAGTCTGCGTGAGATTATTGATTCACCGCAGTTCAAATCTGCAACAAGCAAGCTGAATGTTGCTCTGGGTAAAGATATTTCAGGTAACGTAACGTGTACAGATCTTGCAAAAATGCCTCATTTGCTTATTGCAGGTACTACCGGTTCGGGTAAATCGGTATGTCTTAATGCTATGATAATCAGTATTCTCTTTAATTCCACACCTGATGAGGTTAAACTGATTATGATTGACCCCAAGCAGGTAGAATTCACGATTTACAGAGATATACCTCACCTTATGGTACCTGTCGTTTCTGACCCGAGAAAGGCGGCAGGCGCTCTTGCATGGGCAGTTTCCGAAATGACAAAGCGTTACAAGATGTTTTCCGAAAAGGGAGTCCGTGATATCAAGGGTTATAACAAAATGGCTGCAAATGACCCTGAAATGACTCCAATGTATCAGATTGTTATCTTTATTGATGAGCTTTCTGACCTTATGATGGTTGCACAGAATGAGGTTGAAGATTCAATTTGCCGTCTTGCACAGATGGCTCGTGCTGCAGGTATGCATCTTGTAATTGCTACACAGCGTCCTTCGGTTAATGTTATCACCGGTATTATCAAAGCCAATATTCCCAGCCGTATTGCACTTTTTGTTTCTTCACAGGTTGACTCAAGAACAATTATTGATACTGCTGGTGCTGAAAAGCTTTTGGGCAACGGTGATATGCTCTTCAGTCCGGTGGGACTTTCAAAGCCTGTGCGTCTTCAGGGCTGCTATGTATCCGATGAAGAGGTTGAAAGAGTTGTTGACTTTATCAAAACTCAGGGCGAGTGTGAGTATGACAGCGATGTTATGGAAGAGATTGAGAAGCAGGCTGTTGCCGAAAAGAAGAAGGAAGGCTATCATGTTGATGCCGATGCTTCTCCCGACAGCGGTGCTGATGAAGAAACTCTCCGTGCAATAGCTGTAGTCGTTGAACACCAGATGGCTTCAACAACACTATTGCAGCGTAAGCTGAAAATCGGCTATGCAAAGGCAGCAAGAATTATGGACGAACTTGAGGAAAAGGGCGTAATCGGTCCGTTTGAAGGCAGCAAGCCGCGAAAGGTTCTTATGTCCAAACAACAGTATAATGAGATGATGGCTCTTGGCGGCGGTTTTGTTGGCCTTGGTGATTCATCAGATTCAACAGAGGAGTAAAAATGGCATTTTTTCCGATAAATATGCAACAGGTGCGTGAGCGTGGCTGGGATGACGTCGATTTTGTCTATGTCTGCGGTGATGCTTATGTAGATCACCCTAGCTTTGGTGCGGCAATAATTTGCCGTGTGCTTGAAAGCAGGGGATATCGTGTTGCGTTTCTTGCTCAACCTGATTGGCGCACAAAAGAGGATTTCATGCGGTTCGGCAGGCCGCGTCTCGGCTTTTTTGTCAGCAGCGGCAATATAGACTCAATGGTTGCACATTACACAGCTGCAAAGAAAAGACGCAGTGACGATGCTTATTCTCCGGGCGGAAAGTCCGGAAAAAGACCTGACAGAGCTGTGATTGTTTACTGTAACAAAATCCGTGAGATTTACGGAGATGTGCCGATTATTATTGGCGGTCTTGAGGCTTCACTCAGACGTTTTGCTCATTATGATTATTGGGATGATAAGGTTCGCCGCTCAATTCTTATTGATTCACAGGCGGATTTGCTTTCTTACGGAATGGGTGAGAAGCAGACTGTTGAAATTGCTGACAGGCTCAATTTAGGTGAAAATATATCACAAATGCGCGATATAAAGGGTACCTGCTATCTTTGCGATGTACGTGAAACGCCGCTTATGGGCGCAGAATGTCCTTCATTTGAAAATGTTGTTTCAAACAAACGTGAATACGCTGTTTCCTGCAGGATTCAAATGGATGAAGCTGACCATATTAGAGGTAAGCTTGTCAAGCAGAGACACGGCAATAAAATGCTTGTACAGAATCCGCCTATGCCTCCGTTGACAACCAAAGAGCTTGATGCTGTTTACAGCTTGCCATTTATGCGTGCCGTACATCCTTGTTATGACAGTGACGGCGGTGTTCCTGCAATTGCTGAGGTTGAGTTTTCGATTACACATAATCGCGGTTGCTTCGGAGCCTGTAATTTCTGTTCGCTTGCATTTCATCAGGGTAGATTCATTACTTCAAGAAGTAAAGAATCGGTTATAAAAGAAGCAAAACTTCTTACTACCTTGCCAAACTTTAAGGGTTATATCCACGATATCGGTGGTCCGACGGCGAATTTCCGCCGTCCCGCCTGCGATATTCAGCTTGAAAAGGGCTTGTGCAAAGGTAAAAAGTGCCTCGCTCCGAAGCCTTGCCCCAATCTTATTTCCAATCATGAGGAATACCTTGATATTCTTCGTGAGGTCAGATCTCTTCCGAAAATCAAAAAGGTATTTATCCGCTCGGGAATACGTTTTGATTATCTGCTTGCAGATAATGATGATGTATTCTTCCGTGAGCTTGTTGAGTATCACATCAGCGGTCAGCTTAAGGTTGCTCCTGAGCATTGCTCGGCTTCCGTTCTTGATAAAATGGGTAAGCCTCATATTGAGACCTATATTGAATTTTCCAAGCGCTATTTCAAGTATAGTAAGCAAATCGGTAAGGAACAGTATCTTGTTCCTTATCTTATGTCTTCGCATCCCGGCAGTACTCTTAAGGATGCAGTAGAGCTTGCTGTTTTTCTGAAAAAGAACCGTATCAGGCCTGAGCAAGTGCAGGATTTTTATCCGACACCGGGTACTGTATCAACTTGTATGTTCTATACGGGGCTTGATCCATACACGCTGAAAGAAGTGTTTGTCGCACGCAATGAGCATGATAAGGCACTTCAACGCGCTCTTTTGCAGTATTTCAATCCTAAAAACAGAGCCCTTGTTACAGAAGCTCTGCGTAAGTGCGGCCGCACCGATCTTATCGGAAACGGTCCTGACTGCTTAATAAAAGGGGAGAAAACAGAGAATAATGTCAGCCGAAAGAGATATTCGAAACCTGTTAAAAAACGCAGATAAAAAGCATTTGCTTGTAATTGCCGTTGTGATTGCTGCAATTCTTGTGTCCTTTGTGCTTTATAATGAACAAAGCACATTACCTCCCGAGGAAGTAAACCCTCTGGATACGAGCAATTTTTCCGTACATTTTATTGATGTAGGACAGGGTGACTGTACTCTTGTTAAAAGTGAATACGGAAACATGCTTATTGATGCAGGTGAAAACGGTAATGAAAGAACAATCCTTGAGTATCTGCGCGAATATGAAATTGACTCGATAAAGTATCTGGTTGCCACACATCCTCATTCTGACCATATTGGCGGAGTGGCAGAGGTGCTCAGAGAAGTGAATGTTGAAAATATAATTATGCCGCGTCTGTCGGCTGAAAACATACCTACAACATCCACTTATGAACAGATGCTTAATGAAATAAAAAACAGCGGTGCCAAAGTAATTGCCGCTGCTCCCGGAAAGAGCTATTCATTTGGTGAAGTCAATTTCACGGTGCTCTCTCCGTTTGAGCAGGACAGTAACCTTAATAATATGTCTGTTTCTCTGAAACTGACATATAAAGATTGCAGCTTTGTATTAACTGGTGATGCCGAAAAGCCTGTCGAAAAACAAATTCTTTCTTCGGGTGCTGATATTCAGGCTGATGTATATAAGGCTGCTCATCACGGAAGCTCCACATCAAACAGTGAAGCGTTTGTTTCAGCTGTTAATCCGAGCGTAGTTGTTATGTCATATGCGGCAGGTAATACTTACGGACATCCGCACGATGAGGTAGTTGATTTGCTTGAATCAATGCAGATTCCATATTATTCCACAGCCCGCTACGGCAATATTGTTTTTTACCATGACGGAACTGACCTTATTATGTTAACGGAGAGATGATATGAGATACACGGTTGACAGAATTGAAGAGAATACAGCTGTTTGCGAAAGCGAGGATTTACAGACTATTGTGATTCCTCTGTGTGATTTACCGCAAAATGTGCACGAAGGAAGTGTGCTTGTGTTCGATGACGGTGTATATTTCATAGATGAAGCTGCAGAGGCTGAAAGACGAAAAAAGTTGTTCGATTTACAAAACAGTATTTTTGATGAATAATCACTCTTTTTTCTGACAATTTTTGTAAAGTAATGCGGCTGTTTTACCTTGACAAAATATATATAGATATGTTATTATTAATCGAAATGAAATCTTTGAGTTCGATATTGCGATGTCGGCGAGATTGATTATAATTTTCTCGGTGTTATGCCGAGGGTTTTTAAGCTGTAATCAAGCCTTGCTGTGTTGCAAGGCTTTTTTCGAGAAAGGAGTTAGTATGAAGGCGTATTTCAAAAATTGCTATAAATATGCTGACGGACAATTCATCAAATCTTCTTTCCCTGTCGCTTCATTTCTTGGTGGAGATAGTGTTGACTCCACTTTTAATAATTGCTTTATTTTTCCCGCTTTTTGTGATGTTCACGTACATCTCAGAGAGCCGGGTTTTTTTTATAAGGAAAGCATAGCGACCGGCACTGCTGCAAGTGCAAGGGGAGGATATACCGACGTTTTTTCGATGCCAAACCTCAATCCCGTGCCGGACAGTGTCGAATCTATGCAGCAACAGCTTGAAATTATTGAGCGTGACGCTGTGATAAATGTTCATCCTTTCGCTTCGATAACTGTCGGACAAGCGGGTGAAGTACTTTCAGATTTTGATGGGCTTGCTCCTGTTTCAGCCGGTTTTTCCGATGACGGCAGGGGAGTGCAAAGTGAAGAGCTTATGCGTGAAGCGATGATTAAGGCTAAGAAGCTCGGTAAGATAATTGTTGCACATTGTGAAGATAATTCACTTCTGCACGGCGGCTATATTCACGACGGTGAATACGCACGCACTAACGGGCATAAAGGAATATGCAGTGAAAGCGAATGGGGCCCGATTGCACGCGACCTCAAGCTTGCAGAAGAAATAGGATGCAAATATCATGTGTGTCATATTTCAACAAAAGAGAGTGTAGCGATTATCCGTGATGCAAAAAAACGCGGAGTTGATGTCACCTGTGAGACAGGTCCTCATTACCTTGTAATGAATGACGGTATGCTTAAAGACGAGGGCAGATTCAAAATGAATCCCCCGATTAGAAGTGAAGAGGACAGGCTTGCACTCATTGAGGGTATTCTTGATGGTACCATTGATATGATTGCTACCGATCACGCTCCTCACAGCGCAGAAGAAAAATCCAAGGGGCTTGCAGGCAGTAATATGGGCATCGTCGGAATTGAAACGGCGTTTCCTGTTTTGTACACCAAGCTTGTAAAAGAGGGGATAATTACTCTTGAAAAGCTGATTGAGCTTATGTCAATAAATCCGAGAAAGCGTTTCGGTTTGCCCGAAACAGAAGATTTTTGTGTATTTGACCTTGAAAAGTCTTATATAATAGACCCGAATGATTTCCTGTCAAAAGGAAAAAGCACACCTTTTGCCGGTGAAACAGTATTTGGTGAATGTGAACTTACAGTATGCGGAGGTAAAGCAGTATGGATAAAATGAGTTTTATGAATTATGACAGAAAAATTGTGCTTGAAAACGGAAACGAGTATTACGGCTATTCATTCGGCTATGTTTGCGACAGAGTGTGTGAGCTTGTTTTCAACACATCGATGCTCGGCTATCAGGAGATTATTTCTGACCCGACATATACCTATCAGGCAGTTGTTATGACTTATCCGCTGATTGGTAACTGTGGCACGGCAGATGACGATTTTGAAACAAAAATACCGACTCTCGGCGGTCTTGTTGTAAGAGAATATAATGATATTCCCTCTAACTTCCGCGCAACCAAAACTCTTGCAGAGGTTATGGAAGATTATAAAATTCCCGGTATCAGCGGTCTTGATACACGTGAGCTGACACGATTCATCCGTGATAACGGTACCTGCAAGGTGCTTTTCACAGATGCGGCAACTCCCAAAGAGAAAGCTCTTGAGATTCTTAACAGCACAGATATTCCTAACGATGCTGTTGAAAAGGTCAGCTGCAAAAAGCGCTGGTACTCAAGAACAGCAAATATGAAGTACAATGTTGTTGCAATTGATTGCGGTGTTAAGCTCAGCCTTATCCGTACACTTAATTCCAGAGGCTGTAACATTACCGTTGTGCCTTGCGATACAAGCGCTGAAGAGGTTATGAAGATGAAGCCTGACGGAATTTATATTTCCGACGGTCCCGGTAACCCTGAGGATGCAAAGCCGGTTATTGAGCTTGTAAAAACTCTTAAGGGTAAATGTCCGATTATCGGTGTAGGGCTTGGTTGCGAGATTATCGGTCTTGCATACGGTGCAAAAACCTACAAACTTAAGTTCGGCCACAGAGGCTGTAATCATTCAGTTAAATCACTTATCAATAATACTTTCCGCAATCACCTCCAGAATCACGGTTATGCTGTTGATGCTGATTCGATTGAAGGTACAGATCTTACAGTCACACATATTAATATCTTCGATAAGACAGTTGAAGGTATCAGCTGCGAGCGTGACAATGTTTACGGTGTTCAGTATCTGCCGAGTGAATGCTCGACATTCTATGAGAGATTTATCAAACTTATGAAGGGGAATAACTAAGATGGCAAAACGAACTGATATAAAAAAGGTGCTTGTTATCGGCTCAGGTCCGATTGTTATTGGCCAGGCTGCTGAATTTGACTATGCCGGTACACAGGCTTGTCTTGCTCTCAAGGAAGAGGGCTACGAAGTTGTTCTCTGCAACTCGAATCCTGCTACAATTATGACGGATACCACTATTGCCGACAAGGTTTATATGGAGCCTCTTACTCTTGAATATGTCGCAAAGGTAATCCGTTTTGAACGTCCCGATGCTATCATTCCCGGTATCGGCGGTCAGACTGGTCTTAACCTTGCAATGCAGCTTGAAAAGAAGGGTATTCTTAAAGAATGCGGTGTTGAGCTTCTCGGTACAAGCAGCAAGAGTATTGAAATGGCTGAGGACAGAGAGCTTTTCAAGGAGCTTTGTGAATCACTCGGTGAGCCTGTTCTTCCCTCACTTATTGCCAACACAATGGAAGAGGGCCTTTCCGCTGCAAAAGAAATCGGTTATCCCGTAGTTCTCCGTCCTGCATTTACCCTTGGCGGTACAGGCGGCGGGTTTGCCGATAATGAAGAAGAGTGCCGCGAAATTCTTAAAAATGCGCTCGCTCTTTCACCTGTTCACCAGGTTCTTGTTGAGAAGAGCATCAAGGGCTATAAAGAAATTGAATATGAAGTTATGCGTGATGCTAACGATACAGCTATTGCAATTTGCAATATGGAAAACGTTGATCCTGTAGGCATCCACACAGGCGACTCTGTTGTTGTCTGTCCCACTCAGACTCTTACCGCAAAAGAGAATGCAATGCTTCGTGACAGTGCGTTGAAAATCATTCGCGCACTTAAAATCCAGGGTGGCTGTAACGTTCAGTTTGCTCTTGATCCGCTTTCATTCTCATACTATCTTATCGAGGTTAACCCCAGAGTTTCACGTTCCTCCGCTCTTGCTTCAAAGGCAAGCGGATATCCCATTGCAAGAGTTACTGCAAAAATTGCTATGGGTATGACTCTTGATGAAATCAGAATTGCTAACACTCCTGCGGCATTTGAGCCTACTATTGACTATGTTGTTACAAAGATGCCTCGTTTCCCGTTTGATAAGTTCTCAACAGCCAACAATACGCTTTCTACCCAGATGAAGGCAACCGGTGAGGTAATGAGCATCGGTCGAACAATAGAGGAGAGCTTCCTTAAGGCAACCCGTTCGCTTGAAATCGGTGTAAATCACCTTTATATGAAGAAATTCGACTCCTACACTGAGGAGGAGCTTCTCAAATATATCGTAAACGGTACTGATGACCGCTTTTATGCGATTGCTGAGCTTATCAGCAGAGGTACCGATATCGGTATGATTTACCATGCTACAAAGATCGATATGCTCTTTATCGAAAAGATTAAGAACATTGTCATGATGGAGTATGAGGTTAAGGCTAATAAGGGCGATATTTCCACTCTTTTCAAAGCAAAGAAAATGGGCTTCTCTGATGATTTTATCGCACAGCTTTGGGGCACTACAGGAAAAGAGATATATCAGCTTCGTGTTGATAACGATATTTTCCCTGTTTACAAGATGATTGATACCTGTGCCGCTGAATTTGACGGATATATTCCTTATCTCTACTCAACATACGAATCTGAGAACGAATCAATCGTTTCCGACAGAAAGAAAATTGTTGTTCTCGGTTCAGGTCCTATCCGTATCGGCCAGGGTGTTGAGTTCGACTACTCAACAGTTCACGCTGTTACAACAATCAAGAAGAACGGCTATGAGGCTATTATCATAAACAACAACCCTGAAACTGTTTCAACTGACTATACATGTTCCGACAAGCTCTATTTTGAGCCTCTTTGCGTAGAAGATGTCATGAACATTATTCACCTTGAAAAGCCCGAGGGTGTTGTCGCTTCTCTCGGCGGTCAGACAGCTATCAACCTTTCTGAAGGTCTGCGCGACAGAGGCGTAAAAATTATCGGTACTGACTGTGATGCTATTGAGCGCGCAGAAAACCGTGATTCTTTCCAGAAGGTTCTTCAGTCACTCAATATTCCTCAGCCCGAGGGTCAGGCTGTTACAAAGATTGAGGATGGTGTTGCCGCTGCAGCAAGAATCGGCTATCCGGTGCTTGTGCGCCCGTCATTTGTTCTCGGCGGCAGAGCAATGGAAATTGTTGCTGACGAAGCACAGCTTCGCAGATACCTCAACACAGCCGTTGAAATCGATGAGGACAAGCCTGTTCTTGTTGATAAATATATTGTCGGTAAAGAGGTTGAGGTTGACGCTATCTGCGACGGCACCGATGTTTTCGTACCCGGTATAATGGAGCTTGTTGAGCGTACCGGTATCCACTCGGGTGACTCAATCAGCGTTTACCCGACATTCAGCATTTCCGAAAAGGTTCAGGAAACTATTATTGACTATACAAAGAAGCTCGGTCTCGGTATCGGCATTGTAGGTCTGTTCAATATTCAGTTTATTGTTGACAAGGACGATAATGTATTCATCATTGAGGTTAATCCCCGTTCTTCAAGAACAGTTCCTTTCCTTTCTAAGTCAACCGGCTATAGCCTTGCTGATATCGCAACGCTCTGTATGCTCGGCAAATCACTCAAGGAACAGGGTATAGACTATACTGTTGCTCCAAGAAAGAAGCGTTGGTATGTCAAGGCTCCTGCATTTTCATTCTCAAAGCTCAGGGGTCTTGATGCATATCTCTCACCCGAAATGAAGTCAACAGGTGAAGCTATCGGCTACGATAACAGCCTTACACGTGCGCTTTATAAGGCTCTTCAGGCAAGCGGTATGAACGTTATGAACTACGGCACCGTATTTGCCACAATTTCTGACAAGGATAAGGAAGAGGCTCTTCCACTTATCCGCCGCTTCTATAATATGGGCTTCAATATTCAGGCAACTGAGGGTACAGCTAACTTCTTTAAGAAGAATGGCATCAGAACTCATACACTACCCAAAATCAGCGATGGCAGTGATGAAATTCTTCAGGCAATCCGTCAGGGCTATGTAACCTATGTTATCAATACAAGAGATACAAGCTCGGTTGGTGCTCTTTCTGACGGTCACGAGATCAGACAGTGTGCAGTTGAAAACAATGTTACAATGTTCACTTCGCTTGATACTGTTAAGGTACTGCTTGATGTTCTTGAAGAAACAACGCTCTTTATTTCAACAATTGATGCTTAATATAAAGGAGATACCATGACTCAAGGTATTTACAAAATTATATTTAACGAAAATATTGCTTTGAACGTTTATAAAATGGTCCTGTGCGGTGATACATCAGGTATTACCGCTTCAGGTCAGTTTGTCAACATCAAGCTCGACGGACGTTTCTTGCGCAGACCAATTTCAATCTGTGACTATGATGATGAAACAATCACCTTAATTTACAAGGTTGTCGGCGGTGGAACCGAGCAAATGTGTGAAATGGCAGCAGGGGAGGAGCTCGATGTTCTTGTCGGTCTCGGTAACGGCTACAACACAGCCAAGAGCGGTGAAAAGCCTCTGCTTATCGGCGGCGGTGTAGGTGTGCCGCCGCTTTATAATCTTTGCAAAAAGCTCATTGTTCAGGGTAAAAAAGTTTCCGTTGTTCTTGGCTTCAATACAAAGGATGAGGTATTCCTTGAAGATGAATTCAAGGCTCTGGGCGCTGATGTTACGGTTGCAACCGCAGACGGAACTTATGGCGTTAAAGGTTTTGTTACTGATGCCATGAAAGATATTGACTACACTTATTTCTTTACATGCGGACCTATGCCTATGTTTAAGGCTATTGAATCTGCTGCAGTAACCAGCGGTCAGTACAGCTTTGAGGAGCGTATGGGTTGCGGCTTTGGTGCCTGTATGGGCTGCAGCTGTAAGACAAAGTACGGCAACAAGCGAATCTGTAAAGACGGACCTGTACTTGAAAGGGAGGAGATTATATGGTAAACACAAAGATAGATTTGTGCGGAATTACTATTGATAACCCGATAATCCCTGCAAGCGGTACGTTTGGCTTCGGCTATGAATTTGCTGAGCTTTACGATATTAACTGCCTTGGTACTTTTTCATTCAAAGGCACTACAAAGGATGCACGTTTCGGTAATCCCTGCCCGAGAATCGCAGAGTGCGACAGCGGTATGATCAATGCCGTAGGTCTGCAGAATCCCGGCGTAGAAAAGGTTATTTCAGACGAACTTCCCAAGCTCAAGGCTTGCTTTGATAAGCCTGTAATGGCTAATGTCAGCGGCTTTTCTGTTGAGGATTATGCCTATACTGTTGAAATGCTTGATTCTCAGGATCAGATCGGTTGGTTTGAGGTTAATGTTTCCTGCCCGAATGTTCATGGCGGCGGAATGAGCTTCGGAACATCACCTGAGGCCGCCGCACAGGTTACCAAAGCTGTCAGAAAGGTTACGAAAAAGCCTTTGTTTATCAAGCTTTCACCCAATGTTACTGATATTGCTGAAATAGCCAGGGCTTGTGAGGCTGCAGGTGCAGACGGTATAAGTATGATAAATACTATGCTCGGTATGCGTATTGATCTTCGCACCAGAAAGCCTGTAATTGCTAACAAAATGGGTGGTTTTTCAGGTCCTGCTATCAAACCTGTTGCTCTGAGAATGGTTTATCAGGTTTTTGAGGCTGTCAAAGTGCCGATTATCGGTATGGGCGGTATAGCAACAGCTGAAGATGTTATAGAAATGATGCTTGCGGGTGCAACAGCAGTACAGGTCGGCGCACAGAATCTTGTTGATCCTTTTGCCTGCCGCAATATTATTGCTGACCTGCCTCGAGTAATGGAAAAATATAAAATAGATTCACTTAATTCAATAATAGGAGGCGCACACTAATGGGAAAAGATGTAATTATTGCTTGTGACTTTGCCAGCAAGGAAGCTGTTATGACCTTTCTTGACAAATTTACAGATTGCAAGCCTTTCGTAAAAATCGGTATGGAGCTTTTCTATGCTGAGGGTCCGTCAATTGTTAAAGAGATTAAAGCAAGAGGACATAAGATTTTCCTTGACCTCAAGCTTCACGATATTCCGAATACAGTAAAAAAATCAATGGCTGTTCTTTCCGGCCTTGATGTTGATATGACAAACCTTCATGCAGGCGGCACAATCACAATGATGCAGGCAGGTCTTGAGGGGCTTACTCGCCCCGATGGTACCCGTCCTCTTCTTATTGCCGTTACCCAGCTTACATCAACAAGCCAGGAGAGAATGGAAGAAGATCTTCTTATCAAAGAGCCTATTGATAAAGTTGTTATGCATTATGCAAGCAATGCTGCCAAGGCAGGTCTTGACGGTGTAGTTTGCTCTCCGCTTGAGGCAGGCAAGGTTCATGAAATCTGCGGTAAGGGCTTTATGACTGTTACACCCGGTGTTAGATTTGCTGACGGCGATATTGGTGACCAGTCAAGAGTTATGACTCCTGCCCAAGCTAAGGAAATCGGCAGTGACTACATTGTTGTAGGCCGCCCGATTACGGCTGCTGAAGATCCTGTTGCAGCATATAAACGCTGTGTTACAGAATTTGTTGATTAATCATAAAAGGAGATAGAATAATGAAAAAACTTATTGCTAAGGATCTGCTTAAAATTAAGGCAGTTTTCTTCCGCCCTGAAGAGCCCTTTACATGGGCAAGCGGAATTAAGAGCCCTGTTTATTGTGACAACCGTCTTATTCTTACCGCTCCTGAAGCCCGTAAGGATGTTGAGAACGGTCTTGCAACAATCATCAAAGAAAACTATCCTGAGGTTGAAGTTCTTATGGGCACATCAACTGCAGGTATTGCACATGCAGCCATTACAGCAGAAATTATGGGTCTTCCCATGGGCTATGTCCGTGGCTCAAGCAAGGATCACGGCAGACAGAACCGCATTGAGGGCAAGCTTGAAGCAGGTCAGAAGGTTGTTGTTGTTGAAGATCTTATCTCAACAGGCGGCAGCGTAATTGATGTTGTTGACGCTCTTCGTGAGGCAGGCGCTGAAGTGCTTGGTATTGCATCTATCTTTACTTACGGTATGCAGAAGGGTCTTGACAGACTTGCTGCTGCAAATGTCAAGAATGTCAGCCTTACTGATTTTGATACAATTGCTGAGGTTGCTGCCGAAGAGGGCTACATCGCAACAGAAGATATCGCAAGACTTATCAAGTTCCGCAACAATCCCTCAGATGAGAGTTGGATCGGTGAGGCAAAATGAGAAGTCTGATTGATATACTCGATCTTGATGTCAAAGAAATAGCTGAGCTTATTGATGTAGCAAACGATATTATTGCAAACCCTGCAAAATACAGCGAAAAATGCCGCGGAAAGAAGCTTGCTACACTTTTCTTTGAACCGTCTACTCGAACAAGACTTAGCTTTGAAGCGGCAATGTACGAGCTTGGCGGCAATGTTCTCGGCTTTTCTGCTGCACAGAATTCTTCCGCAGCTAAAGGTGAGAGCGTAGCCGATACAGCAAAGACTACATCTTGCTATGCAGATATTATAGCTATGCGTCACCCTAAAGAGGGTGCACCTCTTGTCGCGGCTATGAACGCAAGTGTTCCTGTTATCAATGCAGGTGACGGCGGTCATAATCATCCGACTCAGACGCTTACTGACCTTCTTACAATTCACCGTGAAAAGGGCAGACTTGATAACCTGACGGTCGGTTTTTGCGGTGACCTAAAGTTTGGCAGAACTGTACATTCTCTGATTTCCGCTCTTTCAAGATATGAAAATATTAAATTCGTTCTTGTATCTCCTGAAGAGTTGAAGCTTCCGGGTTATGTTAAGGACGTGCTTAAGAAAAAAAATCTTGAATACGTACAGACTACTGACCTCGACAGCGTTATGCCTGAGCTCGACATTCTTTATATGACACGTGTTCAGCGTGAGCGCTTCTTTAACGAAGAGGATTATCTCAGACTTAAGGACAGCTACATACTCTTCCCGGAAAGGCTGAACAATGCAAAGGCTGATCTTGCAATTATGCATCCGCTGCCCAGAGTTAATGAAATCAGCGTTGAAATTGATAATGATCCGAGAGCCTGCTACTTCAAGCAGGTGCTTAACGGCAAGTATATCCGAATGGCTCTTATTCTCAAGCTCCTGGAGGTAAAGTGATATGAAGATTGATTCAATCAAAAATGGTCTTGTTATTGACCATATTACTGCCGGACAGGCTATGAAGATTTATAAGCTGCTAGGTCTCGGTTCGCTCGATTGCAGAGTTGCTCTTATAACAAATGTTTCAAGCCGCATAATGGGCAAGAAAGATATAATAAAAATTGATGCTGATATCTCAATTGATACCGACATTCTCGGCTATGTTGATCCCGGTGTTACGGTAAACATCATACGTGATGAGGTAATTGTTGAGAAGAAAAAGCTTGAGCTTCCTGCAAGACTTACCAACGTTATTACTTGCAAGAATCCTCGATGCATAACATCTACTGAGCAGGAGCTTCCTCAGATTTTTAATCTTACCGATAAAGAAAATAGAGTTTATCGCTGTCTTTACTGTGAGACCAAGGCAAAGTAAATATTGCTGTTTTATCCCGAATGTAAAACGCCGTAAAAGGCTGAACATTCGGGATTTTTTTAATAAAAAATTAGCGGCCTGATATCTGCAATGCGCAGACATCAAACCGCTTATTATTTATTGTCTAAAATATTATTACATGAGGCTTCTGTAAAGAGCTTCGATTTCCTCAACGCTGATATCACGCGGGTTACCGGGACGGCAGGCATCAGCATAAGCATCGGCTGTAGGTCAACGATTGCAACGATAGAAATATCGTGAGCGACTACGCAGACAAACTAGGCTTTTCTTTAATGTCGGTAATAACATAGTTGATTGTATTTCTGCATTCGTTAAGCACAAATTTGTTCATTTTGCGTCTGCTTAACTGGTTCTTTATTGTGCCGCAATGCAAATCAACTCAAGCTAATTTTGCCGCCATAAATAAACATACCTAAGCTTGCATCAAGGGCAAAGTCATCAGCAATCGAAGCGTGTGAAACAGCTGTCAACTCTCCGTCGTTGATTACTATCCATCCGTTTGAATCGATTCCGTCTCCCTCGCCATTACTGTATCCGAAAACTTCAATATTTACCTTAGGCCTATCTAAAGTTATAACAGAAACATCATCCTCGTTGGCGTTGATACCGTCATCACGTGAACTTATATTGATGATTCCTGAATAAAGCGTAATGTGCATTTCTCCGGCGATACCTTCGTTAGTACCTTCAATATTGAGAACACCGTCAGCCTCGGATTCTGCATCAAAATTGATGCTCATTTTTGAATGGATCGCACCGTCATATTTGTGAAGTTTTTTATCGCTGATAACTTCTTTGCCGTCATCACTCAATTCATATGTTTTGTAGATCCTTGCAACATAAGATCCGCTGACGTAATTTTCTGATCCGTTTGCGATAATAATATTTGCACCTGCATTTGTTGTATCCACATTATGAGTTGCGTTTTCTACTTCTTTGTCACCACACTCGTATACGTTGTAAAAAATAATGGCAGGGGCTATATCGCAATTTATCTTTACTCCGTTTAAGTAGAGCTTGACCACGGCGTTAGGATTGTTTTCAGCTTCTTCACCTAAATCAACGGCGATCTGTCCTAAAGACAGTTTTCCTTTAATTTCATATGTGCCGGGTTTAGTAATGTGTATTACAGTATGCTTGTCAGCTTCCGCTTGACTGTGCTCATCTTCTTGCTTACCTGCACCGTAAGTAAAGTCCTGTCCTTCCAAATAAAAGATGATATCGTGAGCAGCGTAAACAGCATCAGCTGAATCGGAGGATATTAATTCACCGTCAACATATATCTCTTTATCGGAAAGCTTGATTGATGAAGTGATCGGTATTTCAGGGTTTTTGTTACCGTTTGAGCAACCGTTGATCAAAAATAGAAAAACCAGGCTTAAGATTAGGCATAAGTACTTTTTCAAAATAATCACTCCTCAACATCAATTATATTAATTTACTAAATTATATTAAAGTGTCAAAAAAATAATCAACTTTCATATTTGCTGACAGTAGAAAAAATTTAGTACCTAATTTTATAACGAAATTTGTGCTGAATTCATCGCTTCCAATAATATTACATGAGGCTTCTGTAAAGAGCTTCGATTTCCTCAACGCTGATATCACGCGGGTTACCGGGACGGCAAGCATCAGCATAAGCATCGGCTGCAAGTGCCTTGACATCCTCTTCCTTGACAACACCCTTGAGGCTTGTAACAATGCCTACATCCTCAGCAAGCTGACGTACTGCTTCAACAGCAGCGTTTCTTACATCTTCGAGGCTCATAGCGTCAACACCCTCAACGCCCATAGCCTTTGCGATATCTCTGTACTTTTCACCTGTTGCTGGAGCATTGAATGCCATAACAGCAGGAAGAAGAGTTGCACAAGCCTTGCCGTGTGGCATATCGTAGTAAGCTGAAAGTGTGTGAGCCATTGAATGGTCAACACCGAGACCGACATTTGAGAAACCCATACCTGCGATATACTGACCAAGAGCCATACCATCACGACCGTCTTTTTCGTTCTTGACAGCACCGCGCAGACTTCTTGCAATAACTTCAATAGCCTTGATATGGAACATGTCGGAAAGCTCCCATGCACCTTTTGTGATGTAACCTTCAATTGCATGAGTAAGAGCATCCATACCTGTAGCAGCGGTAAGACCTGCAGGCATTGAAGCCATCATATCGGGGTCAACAATTGCAACTACGGGAATATCGTGAACGTCTACACAGACAAACTTACGCTTCTTTTCAACATCAGTAATAACATAGTTGATTGTAACCTCAGCAGCTGTACCAGCTGTTGTAGCAACAGCAATAATGGGTGAGCAGGGATTCTTTGTAGGAGCAACGCCCTCAAGTGAGCGAACATCCTCAAACTCAGGGTTAGTGATAATAATACCGATTGCCTTAGCTGTGTCCATAGAAGAACCGCCGCCGATAGCAACGATGCAGTCTGCACCTGCTGCCTTGTATGCTGCAACGCCGTTCTGAACATTCTCGATTGTGGGATTAGGCTTGATATCGGAGAAAACAGTGTAGGGGATACCTGCATTGTCAAGAAGGTCAGTTACCTTGTTTGTGATACCGAACTTAATAAGGTCGGGGTCAGATGCAACAAAAGCTTTTTTGTAGCCTCTTGCTTTGATTTCGTCAGGAATCGCATTGATTGCACCGGCACCATGATATGAAGTTTCGTTAAGTACAAATTTGTTCATTTTGGTTCATCCTTTTCTGCGTAATATTCGCTGATTGATTTTTTACAGCTAACTTAATTATAAACAATATCCCGATATTTTTCAACAGTTTGAATGAAAATAGCGTTTTAGTTTTGTTAATGGCTATGATGATGGTGGTGAATGTGTTCACAGCACAAATTGGTATCAACAGAACAAACAGTTTCATGGCAGTTTTCACCTTGTGTTTCGGTTTCAATTGTAATATGATTAATTCCGATTTTTTTCAGTTCTGAACGTATTGTTTCTTTTATTAAATGTGATGATGAATCTGTGACAAAGTGCATTGTAGCACAGTTGTTTTGACCGTCGAGGCTCCATATGTGAATATGGTGCACATTCAATACACCATCGACGTTTTTTAATTGCTCTTTTACTACTTCGGTATTAATGTTGCCAGGTGCTTTTTCCAGCAACGGTACTGTTATTTCTCTCAAATTAAGGCATGCATGTATCATGATAAATAATGATACTCCGATTGAAACAATAGGGTCAATCAAAACAAAATCGGTGAATTTTATCACTACAGCGCCTATAAGAACAACTATCCAACCTAAGGCATCTTCAAGCATATGAAGATTAACTGCCTTCTGATTTAATGATTTTCCGCCATGTGTAAATAGTGAAGCACAAACACTTACAATTACGCCTGTAACTGCAAAAACTATAACTCCGTTATAGTTTATAGATGTTGGATTTATGATTTTGTTTATGGCGTTGCATATCATTATAGCAGAGCTGATAAGAAGAATAACTGTTGTTATAAAACCGCCGATTACCGAATATCTTGAATATCCGTATGTGTGTGTTTTGTCAGCTTGCCTTTTGCTCATTTTCTCTAATAAATAAGAAATTCCGATACCTGCTGCATCACCTGCATCGTGAATTGCATCTGAAACTATTGCTACGCTGCCGGTTAAAAAACCACCGAATAATTCAAAAATCGAGAATAATAAATTCAGAATAAATGCAATTAAAATATTTCTTTCTGTTTTCATACTGTGCCTCCATTGACATTAACTCATTATTGCTGTACACTTAATATATTACCGAACATATTGTTCAGTATCAAGATACAATATTATTTAACTATTCATTACTGAACAAAACTATAAAATTGTATGGAGAACGCTATGGACAGACGCCAAAGAAAAACCAGAGAGGCAATTTTCAGTGCATTTACTCAGTTGCTTTCAGAAAAGGATTTCAATCAGATTACGGTAGGGGATATAATTGAAAGAGCAGATATA
>JAZPYF010000071.1:0-3248 GCA_045544055.1 Acutalibacteraceae bacterium
TAAATTTTTCATCGGAGCTTTAATAATATTCAATTATGCTGCAGGATAAGTATTTTAAATATGCTCATAGATTTTCTGTCTATAATTTGCAATTGATTTATCATCATAGCTTTCAGGGAGATTGGACCAGAGAATATCACGTATCATAACACTGATAATTGACTGAGTTTCCTCCTTATCTCTCCAGTGGTCGAGCTTATGAATCTGTTCCTTAACCTTTTTGAGCATATCTTGTGATAGCTTTTTGATAGCTTTGATTTCTTCTTTTGAAAGAACTCTATCCTTACACAGCAAATCAAAAATCGTTAATTCTTCATCACTGTCAAAGCCTTCTCTGACATATCGCTTCTGTTCTTCATCAAGGCTATCAACAAGTTTCATCAGGTTTTCGAATACGACGGCAATTTCATCCTTTTTGTTTTCCTTGTTATATTCTTCAACAATCTCCTGATAACGCTCATAATAGTTAATACGCATGGGATTCTGACAAAGCATTCTTTCAAGGCGTTCTTCAACAAGCTGCTGTAAATCCTTGAAAAGAAGATTTTTGTTTTTTACTCTTTCGAATTCTTTTCTAAGTCTGTCAAAATCAATTCTGCTGATATCAAACTTCTTGCTCTCTTCAGTACCTTTGTTCTTTGTGACAGTAACATAATCACTAACGATTTCATTGATCTGTGCCATAAGAGCAGAGTTATCTGCGTGCTTACGTTTTTCTTGAAGTTGGTCATAGATTTCGCTGATGGCGTTTTTATAACTATGTGTTTCCTGCGATACCTCGTTCTTTTCAACATATTTGAACATACGGAAAAGTTCACGTGCCTGAATTTCAAAGCGCTTCTTTATTTCACTTGTGGTACACATTGCATTTGCACCTGCTTGTACCAATGCAAGCTTAGCAAAATCATCAGAATCAACAAGATCTTTAAGTGAGAATCCATTATCGGACATATAAGAATCAATAGATTTGATTGTGTTTTCTATTTTTTCAAGCAATTCTTTTTTGTCAGGTGCAGGATCATCACCAGGTTTACCGCCACCGCTTGATGTATAATCAGCCAATGCCTGACGCAAAGCTTTTACAACTCCGATATAGTCAACGATAAGACCATTGCTCTTGCCGTCGCAAACACGGTTAGCTCTTGCGATTGTCTGCATAAGCGTATGAGCCTTTAACGGTTTATCCATATAAATTGTTGCAAGGGACTTTACATCAAAACCTGTGAGCCACATTGCGCATACAAACACAACTCTAAACGGATTATCCGCTTCCTTGAATTCTTTATCAAGCTCACGCTTTTCCATCTTTTCACGGTGAGGAATAATATCAAGACCCCAGTTACCGAATGTCTGAATCTCATTCTGTTCCTGACTGATAACAACTGCCATTTCAGTTTCTTTCATCCAGTCAATTTTGCGCTGAAGTTCCTGTGCTTCCTGCTGTGAAACATATTTAATTTCTTTTTCGAGCGTTGCTATTTTTTCTGCCCAATACTTCTGAGCAAGATTATACATGCGGACACAAGTGACTTTATTAACACAAACAAACATCGCTTTGCCTGTGGTCCAGAGTTCTGAATAATGATCGACAAAATCTCTTGCGATAGTGTCAAGTCGGGGCTCAGATGTGATGATATGTATATCTTTGGCAAGCTCCTGCTCAAGCTTTGCCTGCTGACTTACATCAAGGTCGGCAGCTTCTACTGCTTCAAGGAGCTCGTCGTTTATTTCAGGGTTTTCGATTCCAAGCATATCGCTTCTGTTTTCATAATAAAGCGGAACAGTTGCACCGTCATCAACAGCTCGCTTGAAGTCATAAATCGAAACATAGCTGCCGAATGTACGCTCGGTGATATTGTCATACTTAAACAGCGGTGTGCCCGTAAAACCGATACGGGATGCAGTCGGAAGAAGTCGGCACATATTATCAGCAAAGATACCGTTTTGTGAACGATGAGCCTCATCAGAAAGTATGATTATATCGTGGTCAGGCGTGATGGGGTCAGCTGAATCATTATTGAATTTCTGAATCAGTGTGAATATATAACTCGGATTACCTTTGAGCATTTCGTGCAGGTTTTTACCGCTTGAGGGTATATACTGCCTTGCTTTGCCTGAAAGGCAACCGCAGGATTCAAAGGTATCGCTTATCTGTTTATTGAGTTCATCACGGTCAGTAAGAATAACAAATGTCGGGCTGCCCGTAAACTTACGGCGGATCTTCTGGGCGAGGAATACCATTGAATAACTCTTGCCGCTTCCCTGTGTATGCCAGAAAACGCCGAGCTTACCGTCTTTGAGTTTACGCGCTTTATAGGATTCTACCGCTTCGTTTACGCCGAGATATTGGTGGTTTCGGGCAAAGATTTTTGCTGTTCTGCCGCCGGAATGGTCAAAGAGAATGAAGTTTTCAAATAAATCCATAAAGTTGCTCTTGTCACAGATACCGAGAAGCATTGTTTCAAGATCAACTGCACCGACATCGTCCTCTTTAAGGCGCTTCCACTCGTGGAAGAACTCATATTTTGAGCCAAGAGTACCAACCTTTGCTTCAAGACCGTTTGAGAGCATAAGAAATGCATTAAAGTGAAACAGCTGAGGAATGGTGTCGAGATAATCGGTATAGTTGCAGTCATAGGCGTCCTTAACATCAACGCTTTGCTTTTTAAGTTCAACAAAGAGCAGAGGTATACCGTTGACAAATCCGACAATATCAGTTCTTCTGCGGTAAAGCTCGCCATGGATTTTCATTTCTTTGACTGCAAGGAAATGATTCTTTTCGGGTTCGTCAAAATTAAAGACTTTTGCATTGTGGATTTCAAATGAGCCGTCGGCTTTCTTAATCTGAACGGGAATACCTTCACGGAGCATGGAATACTTTTCTTCGTTTATCTGCATCAGGGTAGCGGAGGCAGTATAGGAGCAAAGGGTCTTGACGGCGGAAGAAGCATAATCTTCCGTCATCCAGTCGTTATTCTCAAACAACGCTTCACAAAGATACCGTGTGAGTATAATCTCCTTATATGTTTTTCTGCCGAGAGTTCCACTTTCGCCGAGTTTTTCCTCGTTATATGCGAAAACAACCTCCCAACCGAGCTTGTCCTGCAAAACCTTACCCGCACTGTTCTGAACAAGTATATTTTCAGAGTATTCCCAGCTCATAAAACCACCAACTTAATTAATTATTTTTAATAAATCGTCAAATTGCTTTGCGTACTCTTTTATTCTTGAAAAATCATATAGCCTTA
>JAZPYF010000072.1:0-47106 GCA_045544055.1 Acutalibacteraceae bacterium
TCAAGCCACCGTTACTGTTATTCTCTGCCCATACCTTGAAACCCTTTGCAAGAAGAATTGTTTTGGAAACATAAAGGCCTAAGCCATTACCCTCACTTATGTTTCTGCGGGCACTGTCGCCACGATAAAACATTTCAAAAATCTGATGCTCGGTACCCGGATCAACACCGATACCGTTATCGGAAAAAATAAATAAAAACGATGAATCGTCGTACTCTTTAAGGCAAATATCGAGTTTGCAGTCGACATCTGCCTTTTTATACTTAATTGAATTGTTGACAAAATTCATCAGAGCTCTTTTACAGCTCTTGACATCTAATATTGAAACCGTTGGTTTTTGGCAATTGTTGGTAAAGCTTATACTTACACCTTGAGAAGCCAGCTCAAGGCTTAAGTCACGCAAATAAATATCCAGAACAGCAGCTATATCTATAGGCTGCTTATTAAGGTGCAGTTCGGTATCATCATATTTCTGTACAGCAGCAAGACTCTTAAGCATAAGGTTGATATCCTCAGTATTCTGAAGAATCATTGAAGCAAAGCGCTCAATATCCTGAGGATCGGTCACAAGACCGTCAAGTATCATAGAAGCAAAACCGTTTATTCTGGTAACGGGAGTTGCAATATCATGCATCAGTCCGCTTATGTGAATCTGCTTTTTCAGCGCCATTTCCTCTTCAATCATGCGATATTCCGCAAGTTGCATTCGAACATCGTCAAGCGTATTGAACAAATCACCGATTTCATTTTCATCTTCAAACGAAATCTCATCGTCATAATAACCCTTGGCAAGGTTTGACAAAAGCAACTTAATTCTTCTGAGCGGAAGGACTATTCGTTTTTCAACCCTTCTTTCGTAGCTTTTCCTGAGTGAAACTAAAAACAAAAGCACGACCATATTGAAAAGTGAGACAATCCACATCGGACCGACAATATAGCGGGAAAGGTTTTCGTAATTAGGTGAAAGAAGCAAGCGCGACATAGCAACAACAAAAGCAGTATCAACAAAAATCATCACTGTTGCCGCCGCAACGACATAGGAAAATATTGTGCTTTTCAGCAGAGGAGATTTTTTACTTTTTTTTGAATTCTTTTTCATCAGTATTTATTATTCGTCCTTTCGCACAAGCAAGGAACTGAATCAAGATTAAGCTGTGTGCCGTCATCAAGAACAACTGTGCCGCTCATTCTGCCAAAAAGCATACGCTCGGAAAACGAAAACTTCAACAGACTGTGCTTACTTTCACAGCTGTAATTCGGCACAACAGTAACCTCAAAGCGCTTGTCATCAGATCGGATTACAACATCAGAGCCATCTTCGGGAATATCAATAAACACACGGCCTAATTTTTGGCAGTGTCCGTCAATAAAGAAGAAATTCTCACTTGCTTTTTCCGTAACTCCAAAGCCGTAGCCTATGCTGAAGCCTGCTCTTTTTCCGTCAACTGTAAACGCACCCGTACAGCGGTAACGTGTTATATCCTCAAGCCACACGCCCCTACCCCAGTCAAGGATACCAAAATCGCTCTGCGGTGAAAACTCAAAGGTTTCACCATTGACTTTTACATAGCCCTGCGCAGGCATTGACATCAGCTTCTGATTAAAGCAAAACTGCGCCTCATCATCCTTGAAAGGCGTGGCAACCGAAAAAATGTCGTCACCTCTGTTGTAAGACAAGTGAATATTTGCTTCAATATTGTCACCGTACGAAGGTGAGAATTTGCAAAAAAGATGCCTTTCGTTTTCGGTCACAAGGTACATAAGCTGTGTTGAGCCGCTGTTGTATACTACGCTCCCGTTTTCAATGGACTTTGAAAGCGTAATACTTCCTGCAGGAAGCAGCTTCTGATTATAACATTCGTAAAAGGTTTTTCTTTCAATGTTATAGAATGCGGCACCGATAAGACCTGTAAATCTTTTGTCCGCAAACGTTAAAGAAAGTGCATATTTACCGTCAGAACCGAAAATAATATAGCCGTCCCACTCTTTCATGCTCATACGGTTGAGCCTTATACTGCGCGGGTTATAGGAAAGAAGCTCTCTGTCAGACCAACCGGATTCGATAAGCGCTCCGTTTGAATCAAGCAAATCGTGAGCGGTTATGATTTTATTCTGCATTGCAATTCCTCCCCATAAATTATTAAAAAGCGGTGATAAACAGTGAAAAAAATAAAGGAATACTCATTTGTTTATTTATTAGGCGCAACGATTTACAGCCTCATTGAGGTTGTATTCCGTGGTTTTACCCATTGGACAATGGCACTGACAGGCGGTCTCGCATACATGCTGATATATATAACCAACATAAAGCTGAAAACCAAAAGCCTGTTTTTGCGTTGTCTGAGCGGATGCATTATTATTACAGCTCTCGAATTTGCGGTAGGCTGTATCGTAAACAGAAAACTGCACATGGGCGTGTGGGATTATTCGCAGCAACCCGGACACATTTTGGGTCAGATATGCCCGTTATTTTCAACAGTCTGGTTTTTGCTCAGCTTTCCCGCCATGCTGCTTTCATTTTTCATCAAAGGCAGACTATTTTCAGACGATTCAAGCCCGAGCAGAATACGTCAGCTGTTCTTGAAATAATTAACAAGTCCGTCAACTGTTGCCTGTGCAAGTGCATTCTGATTCTTATCGTTAACAAGTGCATTACACTCAACAACATTTGTAACAAAACCGTACTCAATCAGAATAGCGGGACATTCTTCAACTCGCGTAACTCTGAACCCCTTGAACAGTGAGCCCTTGTTAGCCTTGTTTGCCATAGTAGGATTATCGGAGTAAACAGTATTCTTGTAAGCTGACACTATACTTTCATTGAGGTATTTTGCAAGCGGATAAGAATAGGACTTATAATAGTAAGCCGTTGTACCCGAAGCGGATGAAGAAGTGCCCGAAGCGTCACAGTGAATCGCAACAAAAACATCGGGATTAGTAGCTCTGCACAGAGCTGCTCTTTCATCGAGCGAGAAAGTCTTATTGGATGAATTTCTGGTCATTATAACAGTAGCACCAAGGCTTTCAAGCTTTGATTTCACTTTGTTGGCAATAGCTATATTTATCGTTTCTTCATATACTCGTTTATTACCTACAATCGCTGTACCGATAGCACCGGGATCATTACCGCCGTGACCGGGATCAAGCATAATAACCTTACCGCTGATTGAGGAATTTGCCCTCTCTTTAATCGAAAGAGTGAGAGTACCGTCATTGTTATAGTAGTACTTTATTCCGTAGAATCCGCCTGTTTTATTGAGATGAATTCTGAGCGTGCAGGAATTATCACTGTTCTTTATCCACTCAGCCTTTGAAATAACAGATGTTCTGAGTTTCGGTGCAGAATCGGTAATAGCTGTGTGATAAAAAACAATATCTACATATTCTGCGGTAAAGTTTCTTACGCAGTAGGGTCTGCCGGGCGTTTCCTCATAAAACTTCTGCGGATGCTCCCTTACATTGAATGGAACTCTCCACTTCATAGTAAGGTTGATTTTAGTCTCATCTGCCGATTTAATCACACCGACAGTTTTAATCTCGTTAGCAGGCATATTATAGCCCTGAGCAAGATACTCAACATCACTCTGGTAAACACGCCTGCCCGAAGCGAGCTTATAATACTTAATGCTGCCGTAAGAGGCGGTATCTACAACATAGTCAACCGTACCTTTAAGCAGCGCCGTAAAGTAAGGAACCGAAACGTCGTTTACTGTACTGGCAGGAAGAGACTCAGCATAATTCTTCTTAATAACAACCATTTTTGATCTGCCTGAAACACCGTTATTGCTGTACGGAGTAAGCTGAGAGAAAATATCCACCTTCTGAGTGGTTGTAGTTACCGTAGTTTCAGCAGTAGTAACCTCTGACGAAACACGATCTGAATTTTCATCGAGGCTCGATTCATCACCCGAAACAAGCTCAGTAGCAGAGCTCGGCTCAGTAAGTGTTGTTAAATACTGAGTAGTAGTAGTAACAGGTTCTACAACAGGAGGTACAAATTCCTGCTTTTTATTTACAATTACGCTCGCACCGCTGACAGTTTCGCTAAGGCCCGAATAAGAAGCGGTAACGCTGATTTTACCGAGGCTTCTGTCAGCTGAAGCAGATTCGGGCAGAGTGTATACGCCGACAAAGTACGTGTAGTCAGAACCTTCATCGGCTGAATTTGTATCGTCATATTCGTCTGAACGCTCGAGTTTTACGGAAACGCCGCCTATTGTAGCTTTAACATCTGCAGCCTTATGTGCAACAACAGCAATGTCAAGCACCGTTCCGCCTGCCGCGCTGACAGTACCCTCAGGCATCAAAGACTCAATAAGCTGAATTTTGTAGTTGACAGTATAAGTGAGAGTTTTTCCTTTGTGTTCAAGTACAAACTTGTTCTCACCTACTTTGAGCTTTTGTTCAACGGAAAAATAGCCGTCATCAATCATTTTTACAGCTTGTCCGTTAATGGTAAGCGGATAAGAAATATCACCAGTACCGACAAATGAAATTAGAGATTGATTGGTCTGCGTTTTGGTTTTTGCAGGGCTTGAAACATTGAGTTCCTTAAAATAGTCCTTCATGATGCCGTTTTTCATATAATCGACAATTGCATCACGAAGATTGAGATTATTCTTTTTGAGTATATCGTAGCGATAAAAGCCGAAGCCTGAAGCAGCAGACATAGTAACAGATGAAAACTGTTTCATCAGTTCATCCGGCTTATCGTAGCCCTCTGCATTACCTACAAGCTCGGTATGCATTCCGAAAACAGTATCCTCTGTCGTTCCGTCACAGTACTGCGAAATAAAATCAATGTATTCGCCCGCAACCTTTGATGTAGGTATTGACAAATCGATATATTTATAATCAAAAACATCTGCAGGGCAAACAGTTGCGTAGTCTTTCTCCGCCTGAGCAAAAGCACCGATATAAAGGCTTGTATCAAGCTCACGCAAAGCCTTTGCTGCAAGAGAAGCCTCGTTCTTAGCAGCAGAATTTGCAGAAAACAACACAGAATCAACACCTGTGCCGCACATTGAAGACAGGGCATTGACATCGACCGCACCTGATTTTACAACAGTATCGGTATTAACCAGCCATACACTGAAAAGGCCGTTATTCTTTGCCTGAGTGGCAAGCTGAGCTGCTTCAGCAGTATCACATCCGCTGAAAATAACCGTGTTGAAGCCCCACTCGGCAATATCGGCAACAGCCTCATAAGCCTTTGTAATATCAGTAAAATCTGTTCCCTTTTCAAGCCTTACGGCATGCATTCCCTCAGCAGGACCCGAAGCGGTTGAAACAAAAACAGGCTGAGTAAACTCCTCTGTTGTTTCGTTGACGGACTGGTCTTTTGCAAACAGGTCGGCAATACGCGGCAAAAAACCGCCTGCATAAATAACAAGTGCAGCAACACCCACCACCATAATGGTAATGCACAAAGCCATCAGAGCTTTTCTTGAATTATTCTTTTCCATTCTTCCTCCATAAAACTGCATAAAGAATTTAAGCAAAATTCTATACAACTTAACAGACTAATTATAACACAAAGCATATATGTTTACAATATTTTTTTGAAGCTTTTAGTCTTTTATGTCGGAGTATGAAAACAGAACATATCCTGAGTAGGCTGATGTATTCAGATACTCAATCTGACGCTCAATAATATCATCGCTGTTGAGCCATTCGTCGCTGCCGCTACCGGCTAGAGAATCAGCTTTTCCCTGCTTATAACAAGCCAGACCGCACACAAGCTCAACCTCATCAAAGCGTTTGAGCTTGAGCCATTTTTCTGCAGCAGACTCAAAAGGCATATCCTCATGCTCAAAGCCATAGTACAGCTGAGGTATAACCATATCAGCATATCCCGGTGTACTGAGCCAGAGTTTGACATCAGCATAATGCGAAGATATGTTTTTACCAATATCACCGCAAGGGCTTATGCTGAAAATCCGTTCAACGGGATAAGAATGAACAAGAGAATATATCGCACCGATAAGAGCATTGACATTTTCCCTGCGCCAGTCACCAAGCCTCAGCTTACCGCCTTGTTCTTTATACTCATCATAGCTTTTTTTATCAAACTTTTCTTCTGTCTGCGGATAAAAATAATCGTCGATATGTATACCGTCAACATCGTATTTATCAAGTATTTCGCGAACACCGCTCAATATCAGCTGTTGATTTTCAATATCAGACGGATCAAAGTATATCCCCTCTTGCAAACAAACAATCCGTCCACCGTATTCATCATTCCTTGCAATACTGTTGTCAGGAAGCTGAGATAAATCGGTTTTATATGATATTCTGTATGGGTTTATCCAGGCGTGAATTTCAATATTCCTTTCTTGCGCCATTTCAATCATCACCTGCAAAATATCAAAACGCGGTTCTTTTCCGGAAGCCGAAACAGCATATTCCGACAAAGGGAATAATTCAGAGCTATACAATGCATCGGCAAAAGGACGCACCTGAACAAAAACAGCGGTTATCCCCTTTTCGTTACAGACATCAAGCATTTTCTCAACCTCAGCCCTGAAGCTGTCCTCTGTTGTGTTTTTTCTCATCATCTGTATTTCGTAGCATGTAAGCCAAATTCCCACGAAGTCAGTCTCGTTCGGAATTTCATCAACAGGCGGAATGTCAGGCTCGCTTTCAGTACAGCCCGAGAGCACAAACGAAAAAGCCAACAGAATTATCAAAAAATTTACAAAACTCTTCATAACTTCACTCTTTTTTATTGACACTAAAATATTTTTGTAATAATATTATTTAAGAATCTTATTGAAAGGTTGACTTGCAGGGGTAAAGCAAGTTGGTGAAACAATGGATAAATTGATTTTATTTGCGTGTGCTTATGCGGTTATAGGAGCATTCGCTGTTATAATAACCGTATACGACAAATCTGCCGCCAAAAAGCATAAGCGCAGAATACCCGAAAGATTTCTTATGTTTGTCGCTTTCTGCGGCGGCGCAATCCCTATGCTGATTACAATGAAGGCTATCCGCCACAAGACACAGCACAACAGATTTATGCTCGGACTGCCCGCAATTATTCTGATACATCTGGTCGGAATCATCTTTTTGATGTATATGAAATACTGCTAATTAATATCCGTCTTTTACAAAAGCGGCTGCTTTATACACATAAGCAACTTGAACTTGTGTGCATAAAGCAGCCGCTGTTTTTTTAATTTTCTTCCTGTGTTTCTTCGGGCGGAACATACGGCACCGCCGTCTTTTTTACATCAACCCGATCGTACATCTTCATAAACCTGACAGAAACTCTTGTCATCTGACCGCAGCACGGACACTTGAAAACCGTACGGAAAAATCGGTTGGAATACTTCCATTCTTTCAGACGCTGAGCGTTTACACGGCAATCGGGACAGATATAAGTGAGCTGCTTTTTGTCAATAAGCGGATTCTTAAGGTTACTGATAGGATGCGGCTTAAAGGCGAGCTTTGCATAAAACTCAGCACCACAAACTTTAATATACTTTTCAAGACCCTCGGAATCAAAAACTTTTTTGAGACATTCCGCACTCAGCCTACTGTCATCAAGTGCACGATGGTGTGAATATGCTTCATCGTCAATCCCAAGTGCTTCAGCAGCCTTACCCAAACCTACCTGCTGTCCTTTTTCCGTACCGATTTTACCCTGAACAAAAGCCTGAAGATCTGCATATTCGGTAAGGAAAGGGATATAAGCAATTCCGTTAAGATACTTATAGTTTTCTATAAGAACTCGTATATCGCCGTCGCCCCATGTGAGCATAAGTGTACGGTCAGTACCAACCCATTTCCGAAAAGCAGAAAAAACCTGAGTAAACGGTTCTCCGCCGAGAACATCGTCATTTGTAATATTGGTGAGCTTTTTGACACTGCCCCTCAGACGTTTACCAATGCTTGGTTTTACAAAACTGGAAAAGGTTGAAATCTCATTAAGATTCTCATCGAGCTTTACCGCACCGATTTCAATTATCTCATTTATAAAGCCTTTAATCTTTCTGCCGTAAACATTATTCCATTCAAGATCAAAAACAATATACTGCATTATGTGTCATTCTCACTCCCCTCTTTATCGGAATACATTTTAACAATTTCTGCCGCCCGCTTTGCAACAGTAGCTCTTAGCTGTGCAGGGCGCACAACCTCAACAGCTGATCCGTACTGAAGCACCCACGAAATAAAGCCCTCACCCGTAACAGCGGTAATTTCAGCAGTAAAATTATCAGCCGTACGCGATCGGAAAATAACATTTTCTCCGAAACGGTCAACTATTTCTTCAAGAAAACGGTTTGAACAGCGCAGAGTTACTTTCTGTTCACTGCCCGAAAACATATTAAACAGCTTGCCTGCATAATCGGCAGAATCAAACTTACTGCGATATTCCGAAACCTCGCTGAAATGACGCCACGGTTCATTCGTACAAGTAACCTTGCTCATTCTGTCAATTCTGGCGTGCATAAGATTATCGTAATTCCCATTATTGCAAACAAGATAATAATGGTCGTTTGACCAGATAAGTGCATAAGGGCTTACGGTAAATTCACGCTCGTTAAGGCAAGGCGTCAGATCATCAGAAACGCTTAGGTTTGAATAAATAAAGCTTACCTTCTTATTGGCGGCAATCGCATTGTGAAGCGTATCAATCGTGTAGTAAATCTCTTCATTCTTGCGCTTATGGCTTGAATCAATATAGACCTGAGATTTCAACTTTTCAGCCTGAGGAATACTTAGAAGCGAGCCCATTTTGTTGACAAGCGCATCAGTCTTTTTTGCGGTTATGAATTTAGCTGCCTGTACGGCATCGATCATCAGTCTGACCTCAGCCTCTTCAAAATCGCGTGAAGCAATGAAAAAGCCTGATTTTGGGCTACGGGTACAAACAATATCACAGCCTGCCGCACGAAGCGCATCAATATCGGAGTAAAGAGCTTTTCTCTCGCAAGAAATCCCCTGGCCTTCAAGCTCAGCAATTATCTCTGCAGCAGAAAAAATATGATTTTCATCGGTATGAGATTTGAAAAAACGTTCAAGCGCAATCAGCCTCATTTTACCGTTATTCATCGCTCTGTTCTCACCCCGATTTTTCTCATTACATACAAATAGATATTATATAATTCTATATGCTTATTGTCAATGATTAACGGTATTTTTCTTGTCAATGCTTAGTACAAGACCGATTACATTTTTTGCAACTCTTTGCATTTCACCGAGCGTAATACCGTCAGTTTTGCCATAGGTTGCAAGAAGTGTACCGTCAGGCTTTCTTTTACCTGTTCTACCGCCGCCGGGCATAAGAACATCAACCTGTGCACGCACACGGTAAGCATTGTCTTTGATGTTCGGGAATTCAGGGCTCTTGCTCTTGCGCATCCACCAATCTGTCATAACCATACCCTTATAGCCCCATTCTTTTCTGAGAACGGTTGTGCAAAGCTCGTAGTTATAATGTCCCCATACGCCGTTGATCTTGTTATACGAGGTCATAATACACTTGGGAGATGCTTCTTTAACGCAAATCTCAAAGCCCTTGAGATAAATTTCACGAAGTGCTCTTTCAGAAACTCTTGAATCGTTATGACAACGGTTTGTTTCCTGATTGTTGCAGGCAAAATGCTTGGGACAGGCACTAAGTCCGCTCGACTGAACACCACGCACGACAGCTGCAGCAATTTTACCGCTGACAAGCGGATCCTCGGAAAAATACTCAAAATTTCTGCCGCAAAGCGGACTTCTGTGAATATTCATACCGGGAGCAAGAAGCACATCAGAGCCCTTTACAGCCATTTCTGCACCGACAGCAGAGTACAGGCGTTCAACAAGTGCTTCATTCCATGTACAGGCAAGAATCGCACCTATAGGCGAAAGCGAACAGCTTGCTTTAAGGCGGATACCGGAGGGACCGTCTGTTGTGGTGACAGGTGCAATGCCCTTATCTCTCAAGGATTTAAGCACACCGCCGAGCACACCTGCGTTGCCCTTTGCACCAAGCTCACTGCCCATAACATAATCGCCGCGGCTGATAGCCTCAAGCTCATCAGCGTTGAGCTGAGCAACAAAATCATCAAGTGACACTTTGCCGGATCTTACATCATCAAGCTTATATCCATTGTCGCCTGTATATTCAACACCTTTCGGAATATCCGATGAGATAATATCACGAAGGTTAGTTTTAACAGGAGGAGTCATATGCTTTACAGGATATTTTTTGCCATTGCTAACCGAAAATCCGTCAATTCTCTCGAAACCATACTGCACGGCAGAAACTTGTGTAAGTTGCTCAACACAATGTGTTTTTTCATTTGAGAATGTATGACAAACATCAGCATTCACACAGTCTGTTCCTATAAGGACAGAGTATTCACCCTGCTCAAATACCCACGCATTTTCACAACCGCTGACACCGCTGTCATCATATGAAGCGAATGAGCTAAACGGGAAAGAAATATCAATTATCTGTGACTGCCCGGGTGTGAGCAAATCGCTCTTAGCAAAGGCAACAAGCTTTCTTTCGGGATTTATCAGCTTTGTACCGCTTGAAGAAACATAAACCTGTACTGTTTCCTTGCCGCTGTATTTATCAGACTTATTTTTAACAGAAACCTTCGCCGTTACATTTTTATCACCAAAATCAACGCTGAGGCATTCAACATCAAATTCAGCATAGCCCAGACCGAAACCAAACGGGAAACGAACTTTCTCACAGGCAAAAGTAGAAAAATAACGATAACCTACAAAGATATCCTCAGTATAGTTATTGAATTTTCTTGCACCGAAATCAGCAGATGACGGATAACTCTCAAAAGAATCAGCAACGGTATCTGTCAGCTTACCGCTCGGAGAAACCTTACCGCAAAGAATATCTGCCAGAGCATTTCCGCTCTCCATACCGCCCTGCCACGCTACAAGCACAGCACCTATTTTATCTGAAAATCTGTCAAGCCAAGAAAAATCAATTATGCTGCCGATATTAAGAACAATTACAACGCTGTCAAAATTTGCAGTGACCTTTTCAATAAGCTCAAGCTCTTCACCGGTCAGATAGTAGCTGCCCTCCTCAAGAGCATTCTCTCTGTCCTCACCAGATGAACGGCCGATAAATATAACTGCACGGTTGCTGACCTTTGACGCATCAGAAATCAGTTTATCATTAAACGGCATTTCGGGGAAATAGCGCGGCCAGCGGCCCCAGACACCCTCATCAACAGGATTCTCCGAACACCACTTTGTATAGATATCAGCTAGTGCAGCATTAATGTTCAAATACTCACAGTTTTTCAAACCATCAAGAAAGCTGACTTTATAAGGCTCATTGACATCACCGCCTGAACCATAGCCGACAAAGAAGGTTTCTATCTGATTCCTGCCGAAAAGCGCAATATTATCGTCTTTATTAAAGGGTAAAACACCGTTATTTACCAGCAAAACAGCACCCTCAGCGGCGACCTCTCTGAGTATTTCAGGCATACCGGGTGTAACGCTTCTGTCGGTTTTGTCACCTGCGCCCTGCTGCTGAGAAAGAGAATTAACCAGCTTACCGGCTACATTATAGATTTTTCGAGTAATTTTTTCACTGAATTTCATTACAAAATCACCTCTTAAATTTATGAAGAACTGCGGATTTTAGCGTGTCTGACAGCAATTACAACAACCGGCACGAGTAAAAGCTGAAGTATAATGCCCGGAATTGCATCAACAAACGCACCTGCGATAAAAAGCTCAAAAGAAAACTGAGTATATCCGAGACCGTATATCAAAAATCGCACACAGCCCCAGATTAATCTGCCGGAGAGCATAGAAATTACAAGATTAAGATAGATAAATATATTATTCTGTGGTAACGACTTATTTAACAGACCCGAAACAAGACCGTAAGTCATAAGCTCAAGTGACATAGACACCGCCTGAGGAAACAGCGGAGGTGCAAAGAAAAGGAAAGAGCGCAAAAGCGGTGCACAAAAGCCAACAACAGCACCGTAGCGCCAACCGCACAAAAAGCCGCAAAGCAGCACAGGTATATGCATAGGACAAAGCATATTGCCGATTTCGGGCACCTGACCCGTCAGAAAAGGCAATACAAGACAAAGCGCAAGAGAAACAGCAGATGCCGTAAGCCTTTGTATTTTCAGCTTTTTTATATTGTCCACACACTTTCACCTCCCACATACCAAAACTTAAAAAGGCAGAGAACAGAAATACTGCTCTCTGCCATATTAGTTAATTACAGAAATTAATTACTGAACCATCTTTGCAATTTCGTCTGCGAAATTGTCTTCACGCTTCTCAAGACCTTCACCCTTGCCGTAACGGACAAAGCCAACAACCTTGATTGTCTTGCCAAGCTCTTTAGCAACGGAGTCAACGTACTGACCGACTGTCATATCGCCGTTCTTAACGTACTCCTGAAGAAGAAGGCAGTTTTCCTTGCAGAACTTCTTGATTTTGCCTGCAACGATGCCCTCGAGAACCTTCTCGGGCTTGTTTGCCATCTTGGGATCTTCCTTGATCTGAGCAAGGATAATGCCCTTTTCGTGCTCGATAACATCTGCAGGAACAGAAGCCTCGTCAAGATATGCAGGGCTCATAGCTGCAATCTGCATTGCAACATCCTTACCCATAACCTTGAATGCCTCTTCACCCTCAGCGTCTGTCTCAAACTGAACAAGAACACCAACGGAGCCGCCGCCGTGGATGTAAGTTGCACAAACGCCCTCAACTCTCTCGAAACGGCGAACCTTCTGGTTCTCACCGATGGAGAGGATGTTGTCCTGAAGGTTTTCCTGAACTGTTCTGTCGCTGCCGTCAAGTGTGCAAGCGAGAAGAGCTTCTACATCAGCAGGAGCCTGAGCAACAACTGTGTTAGCTACAGCCTTAACAAATGTTGTGAACTTATCGTTCTTGGCAACGAAGTCAGTCTCAGCGTTAACCTCAACAACTACGCCAACCTTCTTAGCTTCGTCATAGTAGGGATAAACCATACCCTCAGCAGCGATTCTGCCTGCCTTCTTTGTAGCAGCAGCAAGACCCTTTTCTCTGAGGAAGTCAATTGCCTTATCCATATCGCCGTCTGTCTCAGTGAGTGCCTTTTTGCAATCCATCATACCAACGCCGGTCTTCTCGCGAAGAGCCTGGACATCTTTAGCTGTAAATGCCATTGTATTTTCCTCCTATATTAAAGATATAAATTATTTTAATTATTCAGCAGCTTCTTCTGCGGGCTCAGCAGCAACCTGCTCACCCTGTCTGCCTTCGATAACAGCGTTTGCCATCTCTGCAGCAATAAGCTTAACAGCACGGATAGCATCGTCATTACCGGGAATTACATAATCAATCTCATCGGGATCACAGTTTGTGTCAACAATAGCAACTACGGGGATACCGAGCTTCTTTGCCTCTGCAACTGCGTTCTTTTCCTTGCGGGGGTCAACTACAAACATAGCAGCGGGCTGCTTTTTCATGCCTGTGATACCGCCCATGAACTTCTCAAGCTTTTCGATCTCGAGGTTGAGCTTGATAACTTCCTTCTTGGGAAGCATATCGAATGTGCCGTCAGCCTCCATAGCCTTGAGCTGAGCAAGTCTCTTGATTCTCTTCTGGATTGTCTTGAAGTTTGTGAGCATACCACCGAGCCAACGAGCGTTGACGAAGGGCATGCCGCAGCGGATAGCTTCCTCACGGATTGAATCCTGAGCCTGCTTCTTTGTGCCGACGAAGAGAACCTCGCCGCCCTCTGCTGCGATATCAGCGATAAACTTGTAGGCCTCATCGAGCTTCTTTACTGTCTTCTGAAGGTCGATGATGTAGATGCCGTTGCGCTCCGCAAAAATGTAGGGAGCCATTTTGGGATTCCATCTTCTGGTCTGGTGACCGAAGTGCACACCTGCTTCAAGCAGCTGCTTCATTGATACTGTTGCCATTTGTTTTTCCTCCTTAGTTTTTTCCTCCGCAGAGCTATTGAAATTTACCGAACAGCCCATAGGGCTGCACTTCGGCATGAACACTCTGCGTGCGAAATGCACGAGCAATTATATCATACACTTATATATATTGCAAGCGTTTTTGATATTTTTTTGAAAAAATATTTACAAAATAAAACAGACTAGCGAGAAGCACATATCACAGTGCTTCCCGCAGTTTTTTCCCGGAAAATCAATCGAGCTCAACAACAGTCTCGTAAAGATTAAACCAATTATGTGTTACAAAGTTTCTTGCGCGAAGAATAACCTTATCCTTATATACTTCAACCTGATATCCCCTGCCGCCGAGAAGAGTACCGTAGCGGCTGAAGAGACCGTAAGACGGAAGGTTGAGATAGTTTACGCCATTTCTTCTGTCGTAGCTTGAAACGCCGAATTCCTCACGTGTAAAATTACCGTTAAGACCGATATGGATATGACCGCTGATAAAGAAAACATTCTTATACTTCTCAACAATCTGCTGAATCTGAGTTGAATAGGGCTCACCTATGTCACCGTCATCCCATGCAGTTTCCTCACCGTGTGTTCCTGCAAGCGGCCAATGGCTGATTACAAAAACAGGCTTACCGTCTAAACTTGCCTTTGCGAGTTCCGTATCAAGGAAAGTGAGCTGCTCTTCAAAAAGATCGGGATGATCCCATGAATCCTCAGCCTCATCTGTAAGAACAATGAATGTATAGCCCTTAACAACGGCACTGTAATAGGATTTTTCAATACTAAAATCCTGATATTCATTGAATTTGTCTACGAAATACTGTCTTGCTTCCTCATGGGGCTTGTCCTCAACGTGACCGATATCGTGGTTGCCCATTGCGATAATGGCCTTGCCGCTCCAGTTTTTCTTCATAGTGTCGAAAAACTCATCAATCGAGCCTTCGTCACCATAGTTGGTGAGATCACCGGTTACGGCAACAACATCAACAGGAGTCCTGGCATGGCTCATATCCTGCAAGCCGATTCCGAGAAACCATGCAAGAGGAGAAAATTTCTCGTCAAGGTGAGTATCGGAAATTACGGACATATTGAGAAGAATACCGTCCTCCTTAGCCTCAAATCGAGACGGTGCAAGCACACCAAGAACGGAAAGCGCAGCCATGATAGCTGCAGTAAGAGAAGAGATAACAGAGGTAATTATTGACATAACAATCCCCTTTTCTTTAATTGGAATATAGAAATTATAGCACAGCTTACAGTCGTGAGTCAACCTTGATTATTTGTCCTTTTCTTTTTGCTTTTCACGCGAAGAATTGACTGCTACGCAAATACCCAGAGCAAAGGTTATAAGAACAGCCACCGCAGTATAGGAAAACTTTCTTTTCAGTTTCATCATGCTCTGTGTTTGTTCGGATTTGGATGAAGCAGTATCCGTCAGCCCGACAGCAGAAAAAGCTGTTGAAGATTCAGTAAGTAATACCGTTTCAGCCGGCTGTTCCATAACAGCAGTAAGATGTACAGTTGTAGTTTTCTTTACGGTTGTTTTCGGTTTTGTTGTTTTGACTTTAGTTGTGCTTGGTTTTGTTTTTACTTTCGTTGTTGAAGTTTCATTCTTTACAGGCTTTGGTTGTGTTGTTTTCTCAGCCTTTGTTGTTGCAGATTGCGTCGTTTTTTCCTTGGTCGTTTTTTCTTTAGTTGTTGTTACCTTAGTCGTGCTTTCGGCAGTTGTTTCTGTCTGTGCTGAGACAGAATAATCAAGCTCATAAACATTTGACGAAATACCGTTGGCATCAATAAACCGTACAGCAATTGATTGAACTGTATGCAAGCCGTATTTAACGGCAACATCGAGCTCTAAAGTGAATGTATCTTCAGGATAAACAGAACACGAGTGATAAACAGCAAATTTATCAGTATCATAAGGCTCTGCGCCGTTTGCAGTCACATATATAAAATCCGACGAATTAATCTTGACTGCAACACCGTAGTATGTGCTTTCAGCCACAGATTCATCAAGAGTAACCTTAAAGCCGAAATTGAGTCTGCTTGATTTTGCATCTTCAAGCACTGACACAACGCCATATTTCACGCCGCAGTTTGACTGTGCTGTTTTAACAGACAAAACAAAGCTCTGCGCATCACGCCACGCGGGCTCATCCATAACACCGTCAAGTCTGAGCGCAGAAGCATTAAACAAGAAAAGACAGTTACACAAAACTATACAAGTCACAAATATGCTTGCTATTTTCAATTTCACGGAGGAATCACCTCGTATTCATCGGCGGAAAATCTTGATAAAAAAGTCTACAATACGCCAGACTGTACGCCAAAGCTTCAAAAAGAACTTCCTGTGGCGGACATAAAACATGTATTTTCTGCTCGTAACAGATACCTTTTTACCTTTTCTTATAAATGCAACAGCAACGCCGATAACATCATCATCGCCGGCACAAAACTCTTTGTTAATGCAGTTATCGCCCTGCAGAACATATCCTGCATTTTTCAACTCTACCACACGGTGAAGCACAAAACGTCTCTCATCGGTTCTGCAAAGAGCAACGTCTCCGCAACGGAGATTACCCTTGTGCTTACGCAGAATAACTTTATCTCCACCGTCGTGAAGCAGGGGTATCATACTGAATCCGTGTGTTTCAAACTCAACCAGCTTACCTTCGTCAAGCGCTTTTTGCATAGCCTCCAACTGAGAAGCGAGGTCATTTTTACGCTTATTCAATCAAACCTGCTCCTTTGATTTTAGCAACAAATTCTTTTGCATCGGTTTCTGCAGTCTCACGGTCAATGCCGTATTCATCCACAAGAGCTTCAACAAGATCTGATTCTTCTGCGGAATCTGCAAGCATACTCCACAGCAGCTCACCGCTTTCATTAAGAGTAATCATACCGTTGAACTCTTTTGAAGCCTTACCGACAGCAACAACTATGCTGCTGCCGCACATTTTTCTGAGTTTATATCCGTCTTTAATTTTCACGCAGGTCAATTCCCCTTTCTCAAATCGTTTACAATAAACTTCTTATCCTCAATTTTCATTTCCACATCACAAACGCTGAGTGCAGCCTTTTTGTGAGAAACAATAATACATGTGCAGTTATCAAGTGTTCTGATATTGCGAAGCACCTTTTCTTCCGTAGCTTCATCAAGAGCAGATGTCGCTTCATCAAGAAGCATTATAGGTGAACCGCGAAGAATTGCACGTGCTATTGCAATTCGCTGAACCTGACCTTCAGAAAGCCCCTGCCCTCTTTCGCCTATTACTGTTTCAAGTCCGTCAGGCAGGTCCTTTACAAAGTCGTTGCAGCAGCTAAGCTCAACAGCGCGAAGCACATCAGCCTCACTCTTATCCTTACTCATAAAGGTGATATTCTCATATATCGTGCCCGAAAGCAGCATATTACCCTGTGGAACATAAGAGAACATATTTCTGAAACGCTTACCGGGAACTGCCTCACCGCAATCAGTTTTGAAAAATATACTGCCGCTGTTCGGTTTTATTACACCCAGCATCATCTTCAGCATTGTGCTTTTGCCTATACCGGAAATACCTGTTATCGCAACAAAACTGCCTTTTTTAACCGAAACAGAAGAATTTTCAAGAATAGTATCTCTGCCGTAGCTGAAAGTAACATTTTCAAGTTCAACCGATTGAAGTGCAGAATAGAAATCTGCTGTGTCACACAGCTGAGTTTCTTCATCCTCAGCAGAAATATCCATAATTTCAAGAAGTCTTTCAGCAGAGGCAATCATCTGATAATAAGACGGCAAAAGTCCTGAAAGGTTCTTAAACGGTGACTGCAGCTGAGTTACAAGCTGAAGTATAGCGGTAATAGTACCGTAGCTTATAGAACCGGTAAGGAGCTTAAAAGCACAGAAAATGCAGGCGATCATATAGGCAAAACGAAAACCGAGTGCCATAAGAGCAGATACACCGGAATTAAATTTGGAGCGGCTCCACTTATTACCGGAATGAATATCAAGCAGCTCCTTAAATTTAGCTGAAACAGTATCAGAAGCGCCAAAAACCGTAACAACAAGGAGGTTTGCTATAATCTCCTGAGTGAATGACCTGACAGAACTCTCGGATTTTTGACAGCGCAAATAAAAGTTTTTGAGAAGATTTCTTGCAAATCTGCTGATAACAAAAACCACTATTCCAAGAAGAGAAAAAGCAACCGCCAAACGCTTATCAAGAATAAAAAGAGCAACAAAAGCACTTATAATTCTGAAAATGAGGCCAATAACAGTCGGCGCAAGTGTAATTACGCCGTCAGCAACACAGCTTACATCGCTTGAAAATCGAGTCATAAGATCGCCGCTGTGATAGGCAGAGATTTTCAGATAGTCTTTTTCAAATATGTTTTTAATATAGTATGTCCTGATATCAGCCTCAAGGTCAATATGAAGACGAGAGCTGACAAGCTGATAAGAAACTCTGATAACGAGCTGAGCAAGAATAACCGAGAGAATAACGATGCTTACACGAATGAGCCTGTCGCGGTTGCCGCTGACTGCCGTATCTATCAGTTCCTTTGAAACATAGGCATTAACAGCGACCATCAGCGAAAGAACTGTATTGAGAATAATCATAAGAGCAATTCTTATGCGATAAGGCTTAGCTCTTTCCAAAAGCCATTTCATAACCCTGTTATTCTCGTTTTTTAGCTTTGAAAACATTATTCACCACTCATTTCATTGTAAGCGATAATAGCAGCTTCTTCACTGATATTGCAAGATAATATATAAGACGGAACGCTCATCACAACCTCTTCAAGAGTTTTCAGAAGCTTGTCCATAAGTTCTTCGGAATCAGGACGTATTGTCTGATCGAGAATACGTGTAACAGCTTTCAGCGGAGAAACACGTTGAATGGAATTAGTCTGAGAACGTTCAATAAAGCAGATCGCTTTAAGCGGAACACCGATATTAACACTTATATCGTACTTGCCGCTGAAAGGTGTGCCGTAAACCATAGGCTGACCGTCAACAATTTTAATTGCAGGTTTATCATCATTGATTATATAAGCACCCTTATCAGCAAAAGCCTTAAGCCAGAGAGAAGTATGGGTTGATTTCCCCGTACCGCTCGGAGCGGAGAAACAATATGCCACACCGTCAACAACAACTGCAGATGCATGCAGCAAAAAACCGTTGTTATCAATAAGGGCGGTATAGAAGTAGCTACCTACCCGCATATATTCAAGTGCCTCAATATCCAGAAGAGGATAATCGGGCAACGATTTTTCAAGTTCGTTATAGTCTAATTTAATAAAGTATTTGGCAACAGTGCCCTCCTCAGCAAGATAAGGCTCACTGCGCTGACTGAGTTTGTTATATTTTGAATCATAACCGACATTGAGGCCGGCAATAGAATAAACTTTCATAAAAACTCCATACAAAGTAGTAAAAGGGAAAAACGGGCAAGCAGTAAGCTGCCTGCCCGTTAGTGGGTTGTGCTATAAATTAGAACTCGTCGTTGATTTCAATACCGACTGAGAGCTCACCGAAATCATTACCACCAGTTATTGTTGTCTCTTCTTCCTTGGGTGTGCTTTCGGTAATAACGTCAGCAACTGTGAATTTCTCGATTTCAACAGCAGGCTTTGCATACTTCTTCATGATATACATCTCCTTTCATCTGAAAATAACAGATAAATCTAATAATTTAATTATGAAAGTGTACCGGAAAGGATATCTGTGTAGACAGTTTCAACAGCACCTGTGTTGAGATCCTTGTAGATTACATAGCCACGGCCGTAAATTGTACCGGGGTTCTTGGAACCTACACCGTAGTTGTGATAGCAGGAGTTAAGGATGTAACCGTCTTCGCCGTATGTCTCAGACTTAGAAACAAGAACGCCTGCCTGACCCTTAAGAGCAACTGTCATTGCAGCATCAGTAGCCTTTGTTGCATCCTTAGTAGCGATGATACCTGCCTCAATTACCTTGACGTTCTCAGGAGCACCAAGTGTAAGGAGGAAGTAAACTCTTCTTGTTGCTTCATCGGTATCTGCTGTGAATGCAGCGATATCTTCTTCGCCAACCTCAGGAATATCAAGATCCTGCTCGTTTGCATAAACTGCATATACGAAGAAGTCGTCTGTTCTGCCATCGATAGCAGCCATGAGAGCGTTGTTGTCAAGTGCATCGTCAGCAGTTGCCTCTCTGTCGAGTGACCAGCCTGCGAACTCAAGACCCTTGAATTCGGGAAGAGAAATTCTGGAAAGCTTAAGGTCTTCAACAGCGCCGTTATGGTCGCCGATCCAGTTGTAGCTGAGGTTACCGTCGGTAAGGAATACAATGCTTGCATCCTCATCTTCAACGCTGCCGTACTCGGAGAAGTTAAGAACGATAGTGATGTCACTACCTACACGGAAGTTATCCATGTTCTCTGCAACCTTCCAGCTTGTGTTGGGCTGTGCATAGAAGTATTCACGGAACAGCTCTAAACCATCTTCAAGTTCAACAGGAGTAACAGTGAAGATCTCACCTGCGGGAACACTGAATGTTTCGAACATTGAGTAAACCTTACCGTCAACCTCGAACATACCGTAACCTTCTACCTTAACAGTAACGTTACAGTAAACCTCGTCTGAAGGAGTTGTGAACTGAGCTGTCTGTGCGAAAGCGAGAACGTTGATGAAGTCGCCCTCAACCTTAGCATTGATCTCAAAGTACTTTGTGGGGTTCTTAGCAATATCAAATGCCTTAAGAGCATATCTCTTGCAAAGCTCGGGAGCTCTGTCAGCATAAGTTGTAAGGAACTCGCTGTTCTTGAGCTTATCAAACTTGGAGAGAACCTTGTCTGCAAGGCCGCCTTCAGCAAGAGCTTTTTCAGCATAGTCGATGTACTTGCTGATATCGCCGATGTTGTCGCCAAGGAACTTCTTAAGATCGGGATCCTCAAGAAGCTCAAGAGCATACTCAACAAGCTCAACAGCTGCATCAACAAGAGCAATAGCATCGTTGTAGTATGTACCTACATATTCTGCTGCACCGCCGACATCGTTGAAGTCGGAGTAATCAGCTGTAAGAAGAAGACCCTTGAGAGCCTCATAGTGCTCATCAAAGATGTTGAGAAGGCCAAGGCCCTCGCCCCACTCGCCATTGAATGCGAATGTTGAATCTGCAACACCGTCGCCGTCTGTATCGAAGATAGCACCGTATGTGTCAACAAATCTTGTCTGCTGGATAGCAAGAAGCTTGCGCTTTGTTTCGTCTGATGTAGCCTTATTGTTAAGAATCTGTGTAACTGTGCCTATGTTGCCGGTATTAGCAGTGAAGTTCATGCCGCGAAGAGCATAAATAACACCCATAAACTTCTTGAATGCGGGCTCATTCTTGAGAGGAGTATCCTGATATGCACCGTAGAGAAGGTTGATGTAATCATTAACCTTGCCGTAAGCTCTTTCGCCCTCGAAGTCCTCGATGAAGCGACCGATAATCTCGGGAGCTCTCTCAACATAGTCAGCAGCCATATCAACAGCCTTGAGAACTACGTCCTTCTGCTGCTTACCGAGCTTGAAAGAAAGGTTGTACTCAAGCTCTGCATCGAGAGTTGCATCAGCAGCGATGTTCTCAAATGTAGCTGCGAATGTGCCGTCAGCCTGCTCTGCGAAATCAGCTGTTACGCCGTCGATTGTGCAGGTATCGGGTGTGTATCTGTAGGAGTATCTGTTAGCAACTGCATCGTTAACGTTTGCAGCATCAGCCTTAGCGATAACTGTAAGAACGTCTGCATCTGCATCATACTCACTTGTGGGCTCTGTGAAAGAAGGATCCTTAACGCTTACAATAACGCTGCCGACAGAGAGGTCACCCTCGCTGTTTGTAAGACCGTTGATGTACTTCTTCTCTGTAGCAGAGAGAGAAACGCCATCCTTAAGGAAAGCCTCAAGAATATCAACTGTCTTGTACTGTGTATAGCCATCTGCGAAGACAGCCTTGTCAAGAATGTTGACAGCCTTGTAGATACCGACGAGAACTGCGTCCTCGATAGTAACGTCAGCCTTTGTGTTGTCAAGTGCCTTCATACCGCAAGCGATAACGTCCTTAAGAACAACTGCGCCTGAATTAGCATTGATAGCGTTGCCGTTAGTTACCTTGAAGGATGAGCTGTTGGGAACACGAAGTATTGAACCAACTGCTGTGATGCACTCAAGAGTTACGTTGCCGCCGTTGATTGAAACAGCAGGCTTGTAATCAAGAAGGCTCTCAACGAAGCCTGTAGCACCCTGATAAGCGGGAGCCTGTGCAATAAATGTACCGTTGTAAAGTTCGACGTTGCCGCCCTTTACGTTGACAACTGTTTTGCCGGGGGCGCCGGTAACAGTTGCGTTGTTGAAGTCAACCTTGATATCGCCGTTGACAACAACTGTGTTTTCGAGTGTGACATTGCCGCCGGTCCACTTGTAAACAGGTTCGCCGTTAGCAATAGCTGCATTGATGCCTGCCTGAAGAGCAGCGTCAGCAGCCTGTGCACTGAAGCCTGCTGCGAAGCAGCCGAAAACCATGCACAATGCGAGAATTGCCGAGAGAATACGTTTGCTTGTCTTCACTGATTTCATCTCCTTATTTTTCGTACGCATAATATCGCATACTAGTGGTTAAAGTATATTATAATTATCAACAAATGTCAATATTCTAATCCAACAAATTTACCAAATTTTTACGCAAAAGCACCTATGCCCGAGAGCATAGGTGCTTTTATTTCTGCATTAGAATTATACTAAATTATGCATCAAGATAATCCTTAAGTTTCTTGCTTCTGCTCGGATGACGGAGCTTGCGAAGAGCCTTAGCCTCAATCTGTCTGATACGCTCACGTGTAACATTAAACTCCCTGCCGACCTCTTCAAGAGTTCTGGGATGACCGTCTGCAAGGCCAAAACGCAGGACAATAACCTTTTTCTCTCTGGGAGTAAGAGTGTTCAGTACTTCGTCAAGGGATTCCTTGAGAAGAATGTTTGATGCAGCGTCAGCAGGAGCAAGAGCATCATCATCGGGAATGAAATCGCCAAGATGGCTGTCTTCCTCTTCACCAATGGGAGTTTCAAGCGAAACAGGCTCTTGAGCTACACGAAGAATCTCGCGTACCTTATCGACGGGCATATCAAGCTCTTCAGCTATTTCTTCAGCGCTGGGATCTCGGCCGATTTTGTGAAGAAGCTGGCTGTTTGTCTTTTTAACCTTGTTGATTGTTTCAACCATATGAACCGGTATACGGATTGTTCTTGCCTGGTCTGCAATAGCTCTTGTAATTGCCTGGCGAATCCACCATGTTGCATATGTTGAGAATTTGAATCCCTTAGTATGATCGAACTTATCAACAGCTTTGATAAGACCGAGATTACCCTCCTGTATAAGATCAAGGAACTGCATACCTCTGCCGACATAACGCTTTGCAATACTTACAACAAGACGCAGGTTAGCCTCAGCAAGACGGCTCTTGGCAACCTCATCGTTTTCAGCAATTTTAACAGCAAGCTCAATTTCTTCCTCCGCTGTAAGAAGCGGAACGTGGCCGATTTCCTTAAGATAGACCTTAACAGGGTCATCCATAGCTGCATTCTTGGATTCTCCTGATGAGGGGTCAGATGCAGTCTTGATATCCGTGTCGAATGAAAGCTCCTCAAGCACAGCATCGCCAAGATCATCGATAATTTTAATATTGTGAGTTTCTATGGACTCGTAGAGTTCATCGAGTTCTTCGAGTTCAAGGTTCATCTCCTCGATAGCAGCGTCAATTTCACGCGTTGTGAGTTTACCGTTCTGTTTGCCTCTTTCAAGAAGGGCTCGGAATGCGCTTTTCTTTTCTGTTGCTTCAATTCCCATTTTTCTTTCTCCTTTTTTATGTCGTAAATAATTTTTTGAAATCTTCATCGCTTAAGATTGAGGGGTCCGCCACATCCTTCTTAGCTTTTTCCTCAATAAGCTTATCTATGCAATCGCTGCATTCCGCAGCGCTGTTGCCCGTTGAAATACTCGTGTTCACAATTCTTGACAAAGACGAAGCCTGCTCACGGTCAAGCTCCTGAATAACCGTGCCGTACTCAGGCATCTCTCCCCTTTCAAGATACGGAAGAATTGCCGAAAAGACAGCCTTGGCAAAATCGCTTAAAAAGAGTTCCTGATTCAGCTTGTCCTTGAATTTGCGATAGTTTGCAGGCGAACGCATAAGGTTGGCAAGAAGTATCTCTTCTGCCTTTTTAGCGCCTATGCTGCCAACAGGAACAGGCTTGCCGTTTTCGGTAAAAGAGGAAGCTTGAATCCGACGCATTTCCTCTTTTTCCTTAGCACGAACAGTACGTTTACGGACAGATTTAACCTGAGCTGTAATCGCTTCTTTGGATATATTAAGCTCAGTAGAAAGGCGACCGATATAAATATCACGCTCAATCTCAGAACTGATGGAAGCCAATACACCGACGGCCTCACGCATAAAGCCAACCTTGCCGTCATCGGTCATCGTATTGTAGCCTGACCTGATTCTCAGCAATCTGTATTCGATATCGTTGGCGGCTCCGTCGATAATATTGCGAAACCTTTCAGGACCGTATTTTTTGATTATTTCATCGGGGTCTTTTCCGCCAGAGAGAGCCAGAACTCTCACCTTGACGCCCGTTTTTGAAAAAGCATCAATAGCCCGACGAACTGCTTTTTGACCTGCTTCATCAGAATCGTAAGCGAGCAACACTTCATCGGCATAACGGCTTATAAGGTTAACCTGCTCGTCCGGCAACGCAGTACCGAGACAGGCAATTGAGTTTTTGAAACCGGCCTGATGAAGAGCGATTGTATCCATATAGCCCTCGGTAATAATAAGCCTGCGCTCACCCGAATCCTTGGCGAGATTAAGTGCGAAAACACCTGATCCCTTTTTATAAACCAAAGTATCTGATGTGTTGATATACTTAGGCTTCGAGTCATCAAGCACTCTGCCGCCGAAAGCAACAACGTTACCTCTCACATCAATAATCGGAATCATTGCCCGGTTGCGGAAATTATCATAATAATTAACCTTGCCGTTTTTTTCACTCTTACGCACAAGGTTGGCATCGACCAATTCCCCCGGAGAGTAACCCAGCCCGTGATGATGATTATACAGTGCACGCCAGTCGTCAGGCGCATAGCCCATTCCAAAGCGGCGGATAGTACTCATTGTATAACCTCTGCCAAGATAATAATCAAGGCATTTCTTACCGCATTCGCTCATCAGCATATTATGGAAAAACCTTGCCGCCTCACGGTTAGCTTCAAGTATACGGCGTCTGCGTTTACTGAGCACATCATCAAAGCCGTCTTCAGGCAAAGCCATACCTGCGCGCTGCGCAAGACTTTTTACAGCGTCGATATAGCCGAGATTTTCAATTTGTCTGATAAAAGTAATCACATCACCGCCCGCACCGCAGCCGAAACAGTAATAAGACTGAGTTTCGAGATAAACAGTAAAGGACGGAGTTTTTTCATTGTGGAACGGACAGAGTCCGTTCATTGTAGAGCCTCTTCTGCGCAAGTTGACATAAGGAGAGATAACCTCGGAAATTTCATTCTTTTCCCGAAGCTCACGCAAAAAATCTTCACTCAAACGGTTTGCCATTCTTCTCTCCCAATAGTATAGCTAAAGCTATATATAATGTATTAAATAATATAAAAAGTACAATATGGTGTGCGGAGTTCTTATGACCATGACAGCGGAATGAACAGCTCTTCAAATTTTCTGACGGCAAATCTGTCAGTCATGCCTGCGATATAATCGCAAGCCGCTCTGTCAGCACCCTCACGCAAGCATATTTCAGCATAGGCGTTAGGCAAGTCAATGGGATTATCCGCAAAATACTGATACAGTTGTTTTAACATAATATCTGCCTTGCCCTCCTCACCCTTGCAATAGGGATTGGTGTAAACTTTGGCAAACATAAAGGTGTGAAGCTCTTCAAGAGCCTCATCAACCTCAGGTGCAAGAAGAATATCATCCTCGCTGTTCTCAATAACAGAAAGAACAAGAGTATTAATACGCTCTGATTTTGAAAAACCAAGCACCTTGCGGATTGATAAACCAATATCATCCTCAGTCATAACTCCGGCACGTATTGAATCATCAATATCGTGGTTGATGTATGCGATTCTGTCGGCAAGGCGGACAATTCTGCCCTCAAGTGTTTTCGCCTTTTCGCCGCGTGTATGGCGGTCGATTCCGTCTATTACCTCAAAAGAAAGGTTAAGACCCATTCCGTTCTTTTCAAGCATTTCGCAAACTCGCACACTCTGCTCATAGTGGCGGTAGCCGCCCGGATGAACAGCATCAAGCGCACGCTCACCTGCGTGGCCGAAAGGAGTGTGACCAAGATCGTGACCGAGAGCTATAGCCTCGGTTAAATCTTCGTTGAGCCGAAGACCCACGGCGATTGTGCGGGCAATCTGCGAAACCTCAAGAGTATGAGTAAGTCTTGTTCGGTAATGATCGCCCTCAGGAGAAAGAAAAACCTGAGATTTGTGCTTTAACCTGCGAAAAGCATTGGAATGAATAATACGGTCACGGTCACGCTGAAAGCATGTACGGATATCGCACATAGGCTCTTCCCGTTTTCTGCCCTCACTCTCATCAGCAAAGGCTGCATAGGGCGAAAGAATGATATGCTCGTTCTTTTCTGTCAGCTCTCTGATAGTCTGCATAACCTGACCTCACCTGCCTTTTTTCGTCATACAATAGTGTTATAGTCACATAATCTGAAAAACCCTTTTATTTTTTTCAAATTTTTTTAATTTCCAGAAAAATTTTATCGGTAACCGTAGAAAACACCTTGCCGAAGCTTGCTTCCGTGAGCTGTGAGCAAAAAGAACCGTATAAATTTTCAGGCATTGTGAATGATACTTTCACCGAATCAGTAAATTCGCTGTCGGTAACATTTCCTCCGCACTCGGGAATAAGCGATGCAAGTTTGCCGTAAAAACCGTAATCGCAAACACATTCGGCACAAACGCACATTGACATCTTTATTATTTCGGCACTGTCAACTGCAAGCTTTGCAGCATGAGAATAGGCACGAACAAGACCGCCGCCGCCAAGAAGAATTCCGCCAAAATACCTGGTTACAACAACGCAGCAATCCGTCAGCCCCTCTTTTTGAAGCACATCGAGCACAGGTATGCCTGCAGTGCCCTGAGGCTCACCGTCATCGGAATATCGCCTTGTCTGACCGTCACGAAGTATGTAGGCATAGACATTGTGCTTGGCATCCCAATGCTTCGACTTTATCTCATTGATAAAAGTAACCGCTTCATCCTGAGTTGTTACGGGCTTTGCATAGCCGATAAAACGCGAGTGCTTAACCGTAAATTCATCGTTATTCTCTTTTTTCAGTGTAAGATATTCCTGCATAACCACAGCTCCGCTAAATAAAAGTTAAGGCGGTGGAAAACCACCGCCTTATATCTTTGCTTATTTGTTTTCGAGGTTGTAACGCTTATTGAATCTGTCAACACGTCCGCCTGTATCAACAAGCTTCTGCTTACCGGTAAAGAACGGATGGCACTTTGAGCAAATATCAACACGCATGTTGGGCTTTGTTGAAGATGTCTCGAGAACAGCACCGCAAGCGCAACGGATCTCGGTCTTTTCGTACTTAGGATGGATACCCTGTTTCATTTCTTTTTCACCTCGCGTCGGTATATTAGGTTACATAACGAATGGATTTTAACATACTATTTCAGAAATTGCAAGCATTATTTTATTGTTTTTTCAATTTTTTGTAAATTTATTCCGCTTTACAGCACTTTAATCTCTTTTTTAAGTGACAGAGAATAAATATATGCCGCTTTCACCGAATAGTCTGTACATTTTTCCATAGCCTTTGCATAAACGTAAAGCTGCTCATAATGCCGCTCACGGATTTCGTCCTCTCCTACTCCCCTGTCGGTTTTATAATCAACTATTACAAGCTGACCGTCTTCAACAAAGCACAGGTCAAGCATACCCTGAACAACAAGGTTTTCATCAGCAACAATTTCGGGCAGCTCGGGATAAACCTCTCTGACAGGCATCAGCATTGCAAATTTCTTTTCACGCATTACCAGTTCAGAGTTTCTGATACGGGAACAGATTTCGGATGAATAAAACGCTTGTATTTCATCGAGCTTCAGCTCATCAGCCTCGGCAGAAGTCAGCTTGCCCGACGAAATCATTGCGGCAACCTGATCATCAATACTGCTGTTATCAAAATTGCAGAGCTGGAGAAATTTGTGAGTAAGTGTACCCTTTTGTGCCGCAGTCAGACCTCCGCTGTTCATAAACGCAGGTCTTGAGGAAGCAAAAAACTCTTCATCAAAGGTTTCATCAAGGAAGCCCGATGCCTGTTTTTTTGCAACAGCATTGCTGAGCGACTCGTACGGATAAACATAATCCACACGTTCTTTTATTCGTGAAAGAAGCTCGGCATCAGGCTCATATTCAGGCTCTTCACAGCAAATTTCATCTGTTGCATCTTCTGCTTCACACGGAGTGCTGATTACCTTTGAATCAACAGTAAATCCGGGATCAACAACAAGATCGGATATATTTGCTTCACCTAACATACGAAGATCGCACGAATCAATATGACAGGCAAAAATCGGTACAAGCCAATCGGCATAAGAAGAAACCGAAACCGAATAGGTATAATCGAGCTTTTTGCATCTGTCAAAGGCATACTCAACAGATTTTAATATTTTCTCATAGTTACAGGTAGCTATGAGCACAAGCTGCTCCTTTGCACGAGTCATTGCAACATAGAGAACTCTTGTCTCTTCGGAAAGCTCTGAAAGAGTGGAGCTTAAATCGCAGGCAACATAAGGCAGAGTGAACAGCGATTTTCCGCTTACCGGTTCACGAAGTAACATTCCCAAGCCAAACGAACGGTTGAAAATTACATTAGACCGTTCAGGATGCTTGATTTTATATGAAAGCTCAGCAAGTATGCAAACAGGAAACTCAAGACCTTTACTCTTATGAACCGTCATAACCTTGACAGCATGAGAATTCTCGCTTGCATAAAATTCAGTATTGTTATGCTCAGCGGTTTCAAGAAAACGGAGGAAAGCAGAAAGTCCGCAGGCGCCGGTTGCATCAAAGCTGACTGCAAAATCGAGCAGTGACATCAAATTGGCTGTTCTTTGCTCAGGCTCCTCCAGAGCACCTGCCAGCGAAAGGATATCCGTTTCGTCAAATAGCCTTCTCATAAACTCAGCCGCACCCATACCGATGCTGATTTTTCTGATTTCGTCTATCTTATCAAGGAAGCTGCGACATTTGTCATCGCCGGCTGCCGCAGCAGAAACAACACTTCTGTAAACAGGCGTGCCTTTTCTTGCTCCTGTTCTGATTTTTGCAAGCTCTCCCGGCGTAAAACCGAACAGCGGTGACATCATAACCGCAGTAAGCTGAATATCCTGCAGCGGATTATCAAGCACACGCAGAAGAGAAAGAATTATGCGTACCTCTGCCGTACCGCCGATACTGCCTTCAACAACACAGTCTGCAGGTATTCCGAGTTCTTCAATTGCACGGGCAAAATCGCCCATATGCTTTTTCGTTCTTACAAGCACGCATATATCGCCTGCTCTTATAGGACGTTCAGCACCTGAATCGCTGACAGTTTTGCCTGAAGCGAGAAGATTTTTAATATAATGCGCAACGTGTACATATTCACTCTCTTCGTCGATAGGCTTACGCACTCTGAGTTCAACATCGGGGCTTACCTTATCGGGATAAGACGCCATTGGGTTGAGCTGTTCATCGTCATTATAGGTAATCTCACCAAGCTGTTTTGACATCAGACGGCTGAAAACAAAATTGACCGCAGATGTAACGCCGTTACGGCTACGGAAATTTGAGCTGAGATTAACTCTAGATGGATAGTTTTCTCCGTCAAACATCGGCAGACTGTCACGCCTGCCCAAAAAGATTTCGGGCATAGCCTGACGGAAACGGTAAATGCTCTGCTTGACGTCGCCAACAAAGAACATATTGCTCTCATCGGCAGAAATCGCAGAAAATATCATATCCTGGAGCATATTCGTATCCTGATACTCGTCAACCATAATCTCAACATAGGTTTGAGAAAGAGTTTGAGCCAATGCGGTTTTCTTAAAAGATTCACCGTCACGCTCCACAAGCAAATCAAGAGCGAAATGCTCAATATCGCCAAAATCAAATTTATTGCTGCGCATTTTGATTGCGGCAAGCTCACGGCTGTATTTTTCAACACAGTCCGCAAAGCATTCAACAAGAGGCAGAAGCTTTTTTCTGTCGCTTTCAAATTCATCGGAGCTGACACAAACAAGCTTCACCATTTTTTCGAAGATTTCTTTTGCAAATTTGCGTCTGGATTTTATACTTTCCTTGATTTGGGGATCAAGGTTACGCTTTCTTGTAAAATCCAGGAACCTTGTTTGCCGCAGAACTTTGTAAACTCCGTCCCAATCGTTATCCTCTGCCATATTAAAAACTGAAGAATATATGTACAGGTCATCAGCGACCATAGGTGAAACCTCAGCCGAAACCGCCTGCACAGCTTCATCAGGCTCAGAAAGTATTTTTACACACTCCTGCATAAGCCCGATACAGTATCTGAGTCTTAGCTTAACCTCGTCAAGTATTACCCTGCCCCAGATAGTGTCGCTCACCTGTTCGTTGCCTCTGTAAGGCTCAGCAAGCTTTTTGATTTCAAGCTCAGGGAAAGGATATGATGACAGCATAGAATGAACAGACATTACAGCTTCCTCAAAAGCCTTATCATTGCCGCCCGATGACACAGTGTCGGCAAGTTCTCTAAAAACCTCACTGCCGCTCTCATACCCGTCATTAAGCACCTTTTTTACTGCCGCTTCACGGTAGCTTTGCGATTCACCTTTATCTGCAACTGTATAATCGGCACTTATACCGAGAAGATGAAAGTTTTCGCGCACAATATCGCCGCAAAAGCTGTCTATTGTACAGATTTTCGCTGACTGAAGAAGAAGCTGCTGCTTCATCAGCCATGTATCGCCTGTTTCTGCAATCCTCTTTGAAAGAGCCTTATCTATACGCTCTTTCATATTGGCGGCTGCAGCTCTTGTAAACGTAACAATAACCAGCCTGTCAGCAGGACAGGGATTTTCAACATCAATCAGTCGCTGAATAACACGCTCGACAAGAACGGTAGTTTTGCCCGAGCCTGCGGCAGCGCTGACAAGGAGAGAACCGCCCCTGCCTTCAATTGCAAGCTTTTGTTCATCCGTCCACTTAGGCATCTGCTTCTTCCTCCCCTTCAATTATTTCCAGACATTCTGCCAATTTATGAGTAGCATATTTATTCTCATCTGCCTCAGCCTCATGCAGACAAATATCGGCATAAGTACAGTAGCTGCAATGCAAGCCGTATGTGCCGCCCTGCTTCGGTCTTGACGGAATTTTTCCGTTATGCAGGTCAAGTCCCATTTGCTTTACAATATCGGTAACCTTTTTCTCAATTAATGATAGCTGAGTAAGGCTGACCAGGCTTTCAGCAAGGCTCTTCTTACTCGTGCCTGCAATAACAGTACCCGTGTTCATTGTATCCGTTGCGTGTATAACCCTGTCATCATCGAGAATCAGGCCTGACATTCTGCCCTCTTTAATTACATCCGCCTCAATGGCTTCTTCCGGCGTATCTTTATATATACGTCCGCTCGACTTCTTGGCAGGTATATACATCACACCCGCCGGTATAATATTGCCGTAGCGTTCTGCTCCGTTAGCCTTTATTGCAAAAAGATAGAGAAGCATTTGCATATTAAGACCGTTTATAACATCGGACAGATTGAATTTCTTTGAACCGCTTTTATAGTCCATAACACGAAGAAATGTGTGTTCAGCAGTACGCAGAACATCAACACGGTCAACCTTACCGCGGAGAATTATCTTACCGCCGTCATCAAGTTCAATTTCAAACTGCTTTATATCAGGGTCTTCTCCGCCGATGCTAAGCTCGAGATCAACAGGTTCAAAATCGCTGAGTTTCATCTCGTTTATAACCCTGGTTATAACAACACAAATTGTGCCGCAGAGGCGTCTGTAAAGATAATCAAAGCGCTCATCCCGCTGATCGGCGCCGAGATTTTCGTTCAGAAAATCCTCGAGCAAAGATCCGACATTTTTCTTTATTTCTTCACTGTCAAGCTCCGCCATTTTTTTGCCGAAGCGAGCAACCATTTTTTCAAACACATAGTGAACAACAGTACCGTGCAAAGACGGATCAATTTCAGCTGCTTTGCGTTCATTGAGCTTCAGACCGTGGCGGCAGAAATACATGAACGGACATTTGCTGTAATCCTCAATATTTGTAGCTGAAGCAAAAATATCGTTACCGAAAAGCCCACGAGCAATTTCGGTGCTTTCAATTGAAAATTCCGCATCGCCGCCGGCGCGTTCGAGAGCTTCAATTCGCGAACGGTATTCGGGCAGATCACCAAAATATGCTTTGAGTGTAGACTCAAGCACAGAATTTTTGCGCCAGCCTCTTGCCGCAGCTTCAAAGGCAGAAGCCTCACTCTCAATCATATCAAGCTCATCAAAATCGGATGAATCGGTAACTGCACAGTTCGGCAAGATTGAACGCACATGAGAAATCAGCTCCGAAGGTGATTTTTCGGCACCCGAAAAATCGGAGTTGCAGTAAGAAATATACAGCCGCTCACTCGCACAGCAAAGCGTACTGTAAGCAATATAACGCTCTTCAAGGTAAGCGTTTTGTGAGGGTGCGGCAACATTGAGCCCCATATCGGTCAAAATCTGTCTGTCGGCATCACCGAGCACTCTGCCCGAAGACGGCTTGAGCGGAAATACACCATCGTTAACGCCGACAACAAATACTGCCCTCGGGCGGTTGATACGGATTCTTTCGGCAGAGCCTATTGTAATTTCATCAATACCGTGCGGTATAACACCGATATCCTGCACACCAAGCACAAGCGTAAACAGTTGCAGCATACGTTCAGCATCTGTGCGGCTTTCCCCAATCGCGACAGAAAGCTGATCAAAAATAACCATAAGCCTGTCCCAAACTCTGCCAAGCTCAACAGCGTCGCCTTGCTCGCCGTAAGAATTTAGAGCACGTGCAAGAGCCTTAAGGTTTGCAGGTGCGTGTATATCAATAAGATAAAGATAAAGTGCCTTAATAATCTGTTCGGCATTTTCAGCCTTTTTAACCTGATTTCTCAGTTTAACCAACGGAGCAACGCAGCGCTCACGCAGAGAATTAAGCCTGAGCAGCGTTTTTTCGTTGGAGGGAGATATCGCCTGACCGAGGCCCTGCGGATGATTGCTCCATTTATCAAGCCATTTTTTGCCTTCAATTTTCCAAAGATATACATAGTTTTCAAGCTCACTTATCTCCTCAACCGTCAAATCGGTGAGTTGAGTTTTGAGCAGACGGAAAACGGCATCACTCGAAAAGCCTCTTGAGGCAATTTCAAGTGCGGCACGGGAAATAACTACAGGTGGCTGAGAAGCAAGCGGTCTGCGCTTATCCTCAAAAACAGGAACACCGTGCTTTTTGAGAGCGGCACGCATTGATTTTGAGTATTCACCCTCGCTTCTTGAAATTACGGCAATATCACGGCAGCGATAATTCTCTTCACGGAGCAGCTTTTTAATAGAAATAGCTGTATATTCACATTCCTCATAGGCGGTTGATGCACGGTATATTCTGACAGCAGAGGCATCACCTGTGTATTCTTCAGGATGTACGCTGTACAGATTTTTTTCAAGCTCAAAAAGGCATTCTTCCGAATAGCGTCCGTCATATTCCGGTACCTTTGTTTCTGCTACGGAAACTCCGTTTTTCTTTGCAATGTTCATCAGCTTTCTTGCCGTATCACGAACACAGGCAAAGGGAGTAAGGTCGATCTCACCTGCAAAAATACCGTCAAGACAGAGCGTGATATACGTTTCACCGCTCTGAACCATAATGCGTGAAATTACATCAAATTCCTGCTGAGTAAAGCCTCTGAAACCGTCAATGACAACTGTCAGCCCGTCAAAGCTACGTTCATCAAGAAGCTTGTCACAAAGCAGAGTCAGGTCGTCTCTCGTATCGGAAAAGCGCTGAGCTACGAGAGCATCAAAGGCAGAAATTATAACTGAAAGGTCGCTCAGCTTCTTTTTAAGCATACCGTCCTGCATTTTATTTGAAGCATCCTCAAGCATCTGCGGTGTGACGGCGCACTTTTTCAGCTCGTCGGAAATTTTGAGCATTTCAGACACAACGCCGATGCTCCTTGAAAAGCGTCCGTAAACCTGAAGTTTGTCAGAGGTTTCTTGAAGAGCAGAGCTCATAAGAGCTACCCTGCCCGCCTCATCAAGACTGCGCACGCTGTGAATATCACCGAGTATATTTTCGGCAAGGCGTGAAAAGCTGCACACCTCTACCTTAAGAGCATCTTTTTCACCAAGGAGAGTAAGAATCCTGCGTTCGCTCTCAAATGAAAACTGCTCAGGAACAATCATGAATATTTTCTGCTCACCCAAGGCAATTTTTTCCTTTATTATGTTTTGAACAAAGGTTGTTTTTCCGCTGTTAACCCTGCCTGTTACAAGCCTGAGCATAAAATCTCACCTTTCAATAATCTTCAACTGTTTTTATCTTAACACAATATTTATGTTTCTTCAATGATAACTTCCAAGATTTGTGGGATGAAAAAGGGGCGCACAAATGATACAATTTTTCAGTACTCCTTTGTTCGACAAAATAAGTAAAAGGAACGGTGAAACAAAATGCGACGAAGTATCGCCGCCGTATTTTTCACGGCAATTATCGCACTTTGCGGCACATTCTCTGCGGCTGCGGCAAACAAAACAGCCGCCGCAGGAACAGTCACCACAGCAGGCGGCAGATTAAATGTAAGAAGCTCTCCGGGCGGCAGTATTGTATATTCTCTTGAAAGAGGAAGCAATGTTGCTCTTGTATCGGAAGAAAACGGCTGGTACAGGTTGGAATACGCTCAGGATAAATTCGGTTACAGCTCTGCGGATTATATCAGCGAAATAGAATCGAGCATATACAAAAGCGTAAAAACATCATCAGGCAGGCTTTATGTGAGAAAAACCGCAGGCGGTGAAATCATCAACTCACTCGCTTCGGGAACAAGGGTTGCCGTAATATCGGAATCAGACGGCTGGAGCAAAATTATTTTTTACGGTAATCAGACGGGTTATGTCAGCAGTAAGTATCTCACAACTTCTCAGACAGGCACAACAAAATACAAAGCCATTTCGCTCAAAGTACCCGATTTCAAGCAGACGGACAGCCGTTGGGCTAACCACAAAATCGGTTCAACCAAATATACCATAGGGCTTATCGGATGTACTACCACCGCAGTTGCAATGGCAGAAAGCTACCGTACGGGCACAACAATTTATCCGCACAAAATGGAGGAAAAGCTGAGCTATTCCTCAAGCGGTTCGCTTTACTGGCCGTCAAACTATCAGTCTACAACAGATTTTAATGCATACCTTGCACGAATTTACTCCCTGTTAGATCAAGGTAAGCCCGTAATTGTCGGTGCAAAAAAGGCAAACGGTTCACAGCACTGGGTGATTGTAACCGGCTGTAAGGCTGCAGATACGCTTAACCCTGCTAATTTCTATATCAATGATCCCGGCACCTCTGCGCGAACAAACCTCGGCCAGTTTTTCAGCACCTACCATTATCTTCACAGAATAGTATGGTATAAATAAAACTAAGGCACCGTTTGACAGCGGTGCCTCAATTTTATATAATCGTAAATAAGTTATTAAATACGGAGAAATTACCTGATGAAGCCTAAAGCACTAAAGCTTACTCAAACCGCACTCTTTGCGGTCATAATATCTGCCTGCTCGATGCTCTGCATACCTGCCGCAATTCCTTTTACACTGCAGACCTTCGGCGTTTTTCTGGCACTTTTTGTTATGGGCGGCAAGTACGGAACGCTCAGCATAACCGTTTATGTTTTGCTCGGAGCTGTCGGTCTGCCTGTTTTTCACGGTTTTTCCTCAGGAATCGGTATTCTGCTCGGCAGTACGGGCGGATACCTGCTGGGATTTATTCTGTCGGGACTGTTCTATTTATTGATCATGCATTTCTTGGCCGGTAAAAAAGCCGTACAGCTTGTCGCGGCATTCGGCGGAATGATGATCTGCTACATATTCGGAACAGTATGGTTTGTTCTTACAAGCGCCGAAAGCCGTGGTTTTGCGGCGGCATTTACCGCTTGTGTGATTCCGTTTATAATTCCCGACACAATAAAAATCCTTCTCGCATTTTTCCTTTCAAAAAGGCTTGAGAGAATCATTCGCACAACCGTACGGTGATTTCTCCGCTGGAAAGCACCTTGCGGCTTTCATCTGAATTTACCACTATCAGACCGCCTGCGCTGTCGATACCGACGGCTGTGGCGGTATTTTTTTTGCCGTTTTCAGTATATTCGATCGTCTTACCTATTACTATACTTTTCTGCGTATATTCCGCAAGAAGCTCATCGCTGAGCCTGCCGAAAGGAAGAGCAAACAGCTCATCGGCAACGGCAGCAATTAGCGCATCCCTTAAAGAAGCATCTGAGCCGAGATCACCTGCTATACTTTTGAGTTCATCGGGGAACACCTGACTGACTAGGTTTATTCCAACGCCGATAATAACACTTGAAACAAAACCGTTTTTGCCTACAGCTTCACAGAGTATTCCGCAGACCTTTTTATTACAGTAATAAAGATCGTTAACCCATTTGATCTGAGTTTTAATGCCTGTGACACGCTCAACTGCTCTGTTTACGGCAACTGCCGCTGCGGTTGTAACACTGACGGCATCGTTAAACGCACAGTCGGGATGAAGAACTACGCTCATATAAATATTTCCCTGCGGTGAGAAAAAGCTCTTTCCGTTGCGACCTCTGCCCGAAGTCTGTTCATTGCATACAACAAGCAGCTTTTCTTTCGGATTATCACCGATAAGCTCTCGAGCCTTTGTGCTGGTGGAATCAATACAGTCAAAGTAAAACGTTTTTACGCCATAGGTATTCAGATATTCATCAATATTAAAGAGATCAGACATAGCACACCTCTCAGCACACAATATCGGCAAGTGAAAAGCGTATAACCGAATTCAGATCATTAAGGCTCAGCTCAACGTGTCTTCCGATTTTACCGCCGCTGAAAATTACAGTATCAAAATCGGCGGCTGTTTTGTGAAATGTGGTGCGGAAAAATTTCTTCATACCAATTGGCGAACATCCGCCGTGAATATAACCTGTAAGTGGCAGAAGCTCCTTTGATTTTATCATTTCAATTGACTTTTCACCGACAACACCTGCGGCTTTTTTTAGGTCAAGCTCGTTTCCGACAGGAACGACAAAACAGTAATGTGCACCGCTCTTACCTACGGTAACAAGGGTTTTGAACACCTTTTCCGGATTTAGACCGAGGATTTCGGCAACCTCAGTGCCGCTCGCCGCCTGCTCAGCTTCGTATGTATGCGGAATATACTTCACTTTCTTCTGTTCAAGAATGCGCATTACGTTTGTCTTTTCAACCATTGTTAATCCACCGCCAATAACTTATTATTAACGATTATAACACTTTATAAGACATTTTCAAGTAAATAAAAATCATATTATCAAATCTGGTATTGATTAATTTTTGATATCGGTTATAATTTATGTGAATTATTTTCACATTTTAACTTGCTTATTTCATAAAGCAGCAAGATAAAATACAAAATAGTGTAAAATCCGATAAGAAAACAAGGAGATGATTAAAAATGCAAATTGCGATATATGATAATAACGAAGAAGATATTGATGCAATTCAAGAAAGCCTAAAGAACTATTTTTCTGATAAATCGCTGTGTGTTGATATCATCAGATTTCAAAGAAGCACCGACCTGTTGTACGAAATTGAGGACGGAAAAAACTTCGATATTATTTTTATAAATGCAGACAGTGCAATCACAACCGCAAGGGAATTGAGAAACGAAAACTATTCCGGTGAAATTATTTTTATTGCACGCAGCAGTTCAAACGCTGTTGACGGCTACGAGGTAAATGCCTGCGGATACGTGTTGCTGCCGCTCTCGGAAAAGAAGCTGTTTGAAGCTATGGACAGAGCAATGAGAAGCTTCAGCGAAGATGTTTACCTGATAAAGCACAGAGGCGATATTATTGCCCTGCCACTCAACGAAATACTGTTCATTGAAAGCAGCAATTCAAAATGTATAATTCACGAAAAGAGCGGCAGATGCCATACGGTGTATACTCAGCTGAGAAAAATCGAAGAGGAGCTTAACGATCCGCGTTTTCTCAGATGCCACCAGAGCTATATAGTGAATATGAACCATATCTGCAGAGCTGATAAATGCTTTGAGCTTGTGACAGGCGATAAGATACTTATACGGCAGCGTAACATAAAAGAAATACGGAACATATATCTTGAATATGCAGAAAAATGAGGGGTTTGATGCCCCTCATTTTTGATTAGCAAGCCTTGAGCTGAAGTCTGTATTTATCAGCAATCATAGCCACAAATTCGGAATTTGTAGGCTTGCCGCGCTGAGACTGAATGGTATATCCGAAATAGGAATTCAGCACCTCTATATCTCCCCTGTCCCAAGCGACCTCAATTGCGTGACGGATTGCACGTTCTACACGTGAAGACGTTGTTGAATACTTTTTCGCAACACCGGGATAAAGCAACTTTGTTACTGCATTAATGCTCTCCGGGTCTTCAATAGCCATTATTATCGCCTCACGAAGATACTGATAACCTTTTATATGTGCAGGTACACCTATCTGGTGAAGTGTGCGCGTGATTCGCATTTCAAGGCTGTCGGCATTGGAGGTTTTCTCCTGTTCTCTCTTTTGTGAAAACATGGAAAGAATGCGCTGAGCCATTTCATCATAATCAAACGGTCTGAGGAAGAAATAATCAGCACCTGCGTTCATAACATCGTTTTCAAGGGTCGGATTATCAAAACCGAACACAACAATGAATTTTGTGGTGAGCATAGGATATTCCGAGCGCAGATTTGATATAACGCTGATTGCATCGGCACCCGGAAGAAAAACATCCATAACTACGGCATCGGGCTTTGTTTTTATAACCGTATCCATTACCCGTTTACCGTCTTTTTCAATACATTCTGCCTCAATACCTCTGCTCTTGAGTGCCGCACGGCAAGGTCTGCCAAAGTTATCGGATATATCTGCCACAATAACTCTTAATCTTTTATCCATAAATATAGCTTCCGTCCTTATCAGTTAAATTTGGTTTATTGTGTTTATATGACACAAGTCTTCAGTTTATTCCGTTTCACCTCTTTTCAGTTGATTTTTCACACCTTATCGCAGTGCTGATATTATCAAATTTCCGTTAGAAAATGTCACATATTATGAAAAAGCATTGTTTTAGAATGAAAGCGGATGGCGAAAAAAGCAAGATTAGAACGAAACAAAAAAACGATGCACCGCACAAGTCGGTGCATCGTAGATTTTGTTAAATTGCCTCAACCGAAACAACGGTGAGAACCTTTTCCGATACGGTAAAGCGAACCTCAAGACCTGCAAAACCAAAGCCGTAAATCCGCTCAGCATCAGACTTATAAGATGGTATCGGATTCTGGGAAAGCACACCTATAAGTGTTTCCTGCTTTTCCTTTGGAACAAGTGAAAGCAATTCTTTTTGGAAAACCACCTCAACGCTTCGGTCTGCCACTGTTTCGGTAAAACCGCCCGTAGCCTCAGGGTGAGAATCGGTATAGGCGAGGTACGGCTTGATATCGTAAATCGGCGTGCCGTCCATCATGTCACAACCGCTGACATAAAGCACAGGGCCTGAATCAGAGGTAATCTCTACCCTTTCAAGCTTTACGGAGGAGAGACCGATAGAATTAGGACGAAACGGTGAGCGAGTTGCAAAAACGCCTACCCTTTTATTACCGCCGAGCATAGGGGGACGCACGGTCGGAGACCATGAATCCCTTACCTCTTCGGAAAACTGCCACAACAGCCAGATATGAGAAAAATCTTCAAGCCCTCTTACTGCCTGAGGGTTGCGGAATTCCTCTTCAAAAATAATCTTACCTTTGATTTCACTGACTATTCCGCTTTGACGCGGCAAGCCGAATTTGGTGGAAAAATCAGTTGAAATCCGAGCGATTATTTTCATTTCTTTTCCCGCTCTTTTTTCTTCTGCTCTTCAAGCTCCTACTCCTCGAGCTTCTTTACAAGTCTTGCATAGTTCTCAGCAGGAATATCGGGGTTGCCCTTTGAATAGCCGGGAATGAGCATATCGCCTGCAACTGCAGGATCTGTGCAGCGGGTATCGTTGCGCCACTTCTCGCGCTCCTCTTTATTGCGGAGGTTGGGAACATCCATAGGCATACCGCCCTCAAGAACCGAATAATAAGCGAACATACCGGGCAGGAACATATCCATCGCCTCATAAACATCGATAATATCAGCATTCTTGTTGCCGTTGATATGCTCAATAAAGTTATACATTACATAGAAATCGGAGCCGCCGTGACCGTAAGGCTCTGCCTTATGTGAAAGTATATCACGTGTTGAAGTAAGAACGCTCTCTGAATCGTTGTCACCCTCGTTCTTATCGCAGTTAACGTAGAGAGTATGTACATAGCTGTTGTTGAGGTCATCCTCACGTGCGCTTTCCATTCTGCCCTTTGAGCCGTAAATTGAGTACCAGATAGAATCCTTTGAAGGACCTACGCCGTGAATACTCTTGAGGATAGCGCCGTTTTCAAGTGTGATAATTTCAACGCCGATCGGACCTGCCTTGGCACCCATACGCTCCATTCTCTTGTTGAACGGAACCTCGAAGCCGCTTACCTTAACAGGACGCATGCCTGTGATATGAATCAGCGGACCGATTGAGTGTGTGCAGTAGTAGCAGGCGTGCATCTGGTTACGCCAGTGATTTGGGAGGCCTCTTGTCCAGTTGTGCCAGCCGCCTTCGCAGTTGTGCATATATTCGCCCTCGCCGTATTCAAAATCGCCGAGAACGCCTGCACGGTAAAGCTGACGCATCTTACGGGGAGCTGCCATATAGCAGTAGTTTTCTGCATAAGCGTATGTCATACCTGTACGCTCAACGGTTTCAATAAGCTCAACAGCCTGCTTGAGAGTCTGTACGGGAAGAACCTCACTGATAACGTGCAGGCCCTTTTCCATACACTTGATTGCAAAGGGAGCGTGCTCTGTTGCAAAGTTAGCAAGAACAACAGCATCCATATCGTGCTCAAGGAATTTATCAAAATCGTCATAGAAAACGATTGTATCGTTGCCGTAAGCAGCTTTTGCCTTTTCAAGAGTGGGTACATGGTTATCGCAGATTGCTACCAACTCGGCATTGTCCTGCTTTACGCAGTAATCCATCATTGTCTTGCCTCTGCCTGCGCCGATAACGCCGATTCTTACCTTACGGGGAGGAGTATAGCCCTCACGGTAAATCGGGTAGCAATATACGCCGTTTTCATCAACAGCGTCAGCCTTGTCAATACCGTACTCGGTAAGAACTGCTTCCCAGCGCTCTTTCATACCCTCATCGTATTCAACCGGGTGGAAGCCTGAATTGAGGTAGCTCTTTACAGCACCCTTACGCCACTCATCTGTTGTGAGGAATATATATTTTACGCCCTGTTCATTGAGCTTTTTAACAGCGATGTTGTTAAGATACTTGACAAGGCCCTTGCCTCTGAAATCGGATCTGATACCGACCATATGAAGCTCGCCGCAATTCTTCTCAGGGTGATAGATAGCGGTTGCTGTACCGATATGCTCACCGTTGTAATCAAGGAAGAAAACGTCAGTTTCAATATTTACATCGTCATGGTCTGTGATTCTGTCATCAAAGGTCTCTCTGTCAGCATCGTCATCAACCAAACCGTTTTTGCAGCATGCGATCCAAGCGTCAACATCAGCCTGTGAATCGGTTCCGTTAGAAAAGGAATATCCCTCAGGCAACGTAAGGTCTTCAATGGGAGTGCCTGCTGTCCAATACATTTTTAACTGTGCCATAGTGCCACCTCATAATGTTGTTTTATTTTAAGTGCAGTATCGCACATTTTGTAGTTTTTTTCAAGCATATTTGAGCAATATTATTGAAAAATTTTAATTATTGTATTATCTTAAAACTGGTAAATATCACAACAGCGAAAGGATGATTAAATGCCAACGCTATATATAGATCCGACACATAGAATTGATATTTTTGAAGACAGATTTGAAATATACTCAGGACCATGGCGGCTTTTTTCTTTTTTTGTAAATTCGCCGACAGATACTGCCGATAAAAAAGAGTTAAATGAAGCTGTACGTCTTGTTACGGCTGACGCAACCAAAGCTGTGTGGATTTCGGAGAGCGAAGTTTGGAGCAAAAAGGAATACACACTCGAAATAAAAGATAACGCTGCACTTTTCAGCGTTAAGCTATTCGGCAAAGGCAACCCTGAACAGATTTACTTTTTCAGAGGGGACCTCAACGGCAACGGTTCAAGGTTTGAAGTAGCGGGCTACACCGTTTTCAATTCGCAGGACAATGATGCATTCGGCGCAAAAAGGCTTATGAAAAGCGACGGCGGTACGCTTACAACTATGAGGGCTGCTCCTCCGCCTTTTGTTTTCCCGTTCTGGAACGAGCTGAATGACGATTGGACAGGTATCGGAATTGCCGCAAAAAAGGGCGAACATAATTTTGATAAATTCATCTGCCGCTCACCTCGTGACGAATGGAACATAAACGGCTGCTGGTTTGAGCTGCCGCTCCTCGGTTACACAGAGGTTAACGGCGAATGGGAATCGCCTTATATCTGGATAGGCTTCGGCAGTGATGAAATTGATGTTGCCAAAGAATATTCTCGCTGGCAATACGATAACCTCGGTTTCAAAAAGAACATTCCTGCCGCTCAGGCGCCCGATTGGTGGAAAGGTCCGCTTTTCTGCGGCTGGGGTGAACAGTGTGCACTCAACAACAGCTGTGAGGGCTTCAGATTTTCAAGGCAGGAAGTATATGAGGGCTTTTCCGAAAGGCTCGATGAATTAGGTCTTGAGCCGAGCGTAATTATAATTGACGATAAATGGCAGACAAGCTACGGCACGCTGATACCCGATACCCAAAAATGGCCGGACCTCAGAGCCTTTGCCGAAGCAGAACACACAAAAGGCAGGCACGTTGTGCTTTGGTTCAAGCTCTGGGATGCAGAAGGGTTGCCAGTGGATGAATGTATGGTATATCCCGACGGTACATTGAGAGCAGACCCGACAAACCCCAAATACATAGCAAGACTTGAAAAGGCTGTTGAGCATTTACTCAGCGATAAAGAGGGATGCTGTAACTGCGACGGCTTCAAGCTCGATTTTATGGATATGCACCCGAGAAAAAGAGGAACAAAGATATATGAAAAGGGCGTTTTCGGACTTGAGCTGCAAAAAAGGCTTTTCTCTGCGGTTTATTCAATCGCAAAGAGCGTGAAACCCGACGCACTCATAAATATGAGCAGCGCTCACCCTTATTTTGCCGAAAATTGCGACCAGTTCAGGGTTCACGATTTCGACCCCAACCTCAGGATTCCGCTGTCAATATTAAAATTCAGAAGCGAATTTGCAACAGCGGCAATGCCCGACGTGCTTGTTGATACAGACGCAGGCTGCGGCGAAACCAAACAGCATACCTTAAAGTATTACACCGAATGTTCGCGCTACGGTGTTCCCTGCCTTTACAGATTTGATTCCGACTTTGACGAAAGTGATTGGACGGCTGTACGCAAAGCATGGCAGGAATACAAAGAAAAAATATAAAAATAAGCAGGTGCTACTATGTGGAAACAAAAGCTGTGCCTGAGCGCAGACCTAAGCTGTGAGCTCAGCACCGAAGAACAAATCAAACTTTTTCATAAAACAGGCTTTGAAGCTTTTTTCACCGAATGGAAGCCCGGTGAACCGGTTGAAAGATATGCCGCTCTGGCTAAGGAGCTTGGTATGGTATACCACTCTATTCACGCTCCGTTCGGAAAATCGGACGATATGTGGCACGGTGATGATAAATTGGCACAGATTGCAATAGATGAGCTTATTGAATGTGTCGGAATCTGTGCTCAGATCGGAGTAGAAATTATGGTCTGTCACGCCTTTATAGGCTTTGACGATGACAGAAAGCCGACTCAAATCGGACTTGAACGCTATTCCAAGGTAGTAAAAGAAGCTGAAAGGCTCGGCGTTAAGATCGCTTTTGAAAACACAGAGGGTGAAGAATACCTTGCTGCTTTGATGGAACACTTCAAGGGCTTTGCAAATGTCGGCTTCTGCTGGGATTCAGGTCACGAAATGTGCTACAACGGCTCACGCGACTTGCTTGCTCTTTACGGTGACAGGCTTATTGCCACACACCTCAACGATAATCTCGGAGTCAAGGATTACGGCGGCAGGATTTACTGGCACGACGATCTGCATCTGCTGCCCTTTGACGGAATTGCTGACTGGGACAATATTGCCGCACGCCTTGACCGTGAGGGCTTTGACGGAATTATGACCTTTGAGCTTAACCTTAACTCAAAGCCCGACAGACACGAAAACGATATTTATCGCAGAATGACAATAGAGGAATACGTTGCAGAAGCATACAAACGCGCCTGCAGAGTTGCCGCAAAGAGAAATATTATAAAAAATTAACAATTAAAATATAGACATTTGCTAATTTAATGTGTTAAACTGTAAGAAATTCACAAAAAGGAGATGTCACAGTGTTAAATCTGCAAAAACTTATTGACAAAAAAGCCGCTGCTGCAAGATATATGGTTGACGAAATCACCCATATCATCAAAACATTCGAAAAGCGTGACCCCGGCTCAAAGGGTGAAGAACAAGCATGCCGCTATATGGCTGATGTTCTCAAAAAAGATTGCGGCTGCGAAAAGGTTGAAGTTGAATCCTTTAAGGAAAACCCCCGTTCTTTCTACGGCTGGATTTACTTCACAATGACATTCGTACTTCTTGCAGTTGTACTTTTCTTCTTCTTCCCGCTCGCAAGTGTTCTGCTTATATGTGCAGGCTTCTTTATTGTGCTTGCACAGTTCGGCGTTTACAAAAAGCTGATTGACCCGATTTTCCCCGAAAAGACAGGTCACAATGTAACAGCTATCAAAAAGTGTACCGGCGAAACAAAGAGAAGAATCGTTTTCAACGGTCACCCCGATGCTGCCTGGGAATGGCCCGTAAACTACGCGCTCGGCGGCGTTGGCTTTGAGGGCCACGCAATCATCTGCGTTGTCGGCGCTCTTTTCTATCTTGTAATTTCTGTTATTTACATAGCACAGAACGGTTTCGGCTTCCATGTTGCAGATACTTCCGATCCTGTTGTTAAGGCAGCTCTCTGGGGTCTGTTCTTTGTCCCATTTATGATCGGTCTTTACTGGATGGTTAACTACAAGCGCCCCGTTGACGGTGCAAACGATAACCTTTCCGGCTGCTATATGGGTATTGCTATTCTCAAGATGCTCAAGGACGAGGGCATTGAGCTTGAAAACACAGAAATCGCTGTTATTCTCACAGGTTCTGAGGAGGCAGGTCTCCGCGGTTCAAAGGCTTGGTGCGAGGCTCACAAGGGCGAATTTGACGATGTTCCCACATTCATCTATTCTTACGATACAATCTACGACCCGAAATACCTTATGGTAAACTACCGTGACCTCAACGGTACAGTCAAGGTTGACAAAGATGTTTCCGATCTCTTTATGGAAGCAACAAAAGAGCTTGGCATTCATTGCTCAAAGGGTATGGTTCCCCCGCTCGGCGGCGCAACCGATTCTGCAGCATTTGCACAGGCAGGCTTCAGAGCAACAGGTATTACAGGTCTTAATCACAAGCTCGAATCATACTACCACACCAGACGTGACACATATGACAATATGAACGAGCAGGGCCTTGCAGACTGCTACGCAGCAAGCGTAAAAGTGCTTGAAATGTTCGATGCAGGTGCAAAGCAGTAAAGCTATGAAAGAAAAAGAAATTATATTCAAGCTTAGCAAATCTGACAAATCCGCAATAATACCTATGCTGATATTTATGGCTGTTACAGGCGGTATTTCTTTGTGGCTGTATCTCTCTGACAACGGTTTCTTTATATTTACAGCTCTGTTCTTTGCTTTTATTACAGCTATTTTAATTCACACTGTTTACTGTCTTTGTTTTGTTAAGATTTTGGTTTATGAAGACGGATTTCTTTATCAGCCGAATATTTTCACTAAAAAGCATTTTAATTATTCAGAAATTTCCGAAGCATGGGACACACAAAAACACTATCCTAATAATGCAGTTACATGGTGTTTTAATTTCAAAACAGTTGACGGTCAGCAGTTCAGCTTTATGTGCCCGATGAATCAAGCAGACGGTATTGATTATATGCTTGATAAGATCAACAATTAAAAAACAGGGTTCTGTGCAAAAATGTACAGAACCCTGTTTTAAGTTTTACGGATAAATATTTTTTAATACGGCTTTAACCTCATCAATGCTTTCTTCTGCGCAATTTATATACCCTGCATAATTCTCAAAGCGAATAATTATTATATATCTTGTTTCAAAAGACAAGTTTCCGTTTTCGTCTTTTTCCTGCGTGTTTATTTTATAGGTATAACTTAAATAATTATTTCTTTGCTCCGTTTCTGCGTCAGCATCATTTTCAATCCAAATTCCAATTAATGATTCTGCACTGTCATTATCTTCTAAGCGGTAAATATCCATCACACAGTCATTTGACTTATCAGCACTGATTTTTTCAACAACACCTTTGTACAAAGCAACGCCGGGAGTATCATCGTAAAAAACTCTGTAACCTTTATTCCCCAAGATTTCAATAAGTTCTTTAAGCCTGACATCAGCATTCTCATATTCATTTTTATCAGGAATTAATTGAACTTTGGTTGCAGGCACTTGTGAGCTGTACGACTCTTCACGATCTAAGAGCTTTCCAACCTTAATTACCTTATCAGTAATAAACATATATGTAAAAAACATTAAGCCCGCCAACCAAAAACAGAGAAATATATATACAGGTATATTAGAAACTTTGAACACAAAACGGCTTTTATATTTTCCATTCCTCCAATTTGCTGAATAATCAGCTAACATCTGAGAATCATAATTAGTTAT
>JAZPYF010000073.1:0-6775 GCA_045544055.1 Acutalibacteraceae bacterium
CACAGTTCAAGGCAGCCGACTGTAACCACGACGGTACGGTTGACAGCGCCGACTTCCACCTGCTAAACCAGGCAAGCATACTGCTTGATGATATCAACCAGTCAGCAACTCAGGCAGAGCTTACAACAAATTCTGTTTACATCAGCTATTGCTCGCTGATTGATCAGACCGCAGGAGAGGAAACAAACCTTGTTCCCGCACCCGAAACAGGTGCAGAAACAGCCCCTGAAACCGCTCCCGAAACAGCCCCCGAAACAAATGACGAATTTGATGCAGAAGCTATTTTCGCAACAATCTTTGATATCATCAAAAAGATTTTCTCATTTGTTTTCTCGTTCATAATCAAATAATCACTTTCATCAACCCTCGGCCTTGTGTCGGGGGTTCTTAGTTCTTGAATGGATTTTTTGTTGAAAATTTTGGTAAGAGATGATATAATTATGTGTAAGAAAAACCACATAGGAGCATTCAGTTATGAAACTCAGAAAAGTATTTGCGATTGCAGGCGGAATGCTTGTAACAGCGGCAATTGTTACAGGAGGTGTGTTTGCGGTGCGTGAACAAAAAATCAAAGAGTACAAGAGTAAAGACTTCTCTTTTACAGACAGCTTTACATATACATCCCATACCGGCTGTATGGGTACCAAAGATAATTCTCTTGAATCCATTGCCATCGGTGTCGAAAACGGCGCAGGAATAGTTGAGTTTGACCTTAATTTTACTGAGAACGGCGAACCGGTGCTTGCTCACGATGCTCCGTCGGGCGGTGAGCTTACGCTTGACGAAGCGTTCAGAAAGATAAGCGAGTATGAAAACATCAGAGTAAATGTAGATATCAAAAGCACTGCGGCGCTCGAAAAGGTTAAGCCTGCCGCAGAAAAGCACGGCGTTCTTGAACGGATTTTCTTTACCGGTGTTCACGATGGCTTTGTTGAAGCTGTGCGTGCAGACGGCGGCGGAATCCCGTATTATCTCAATGTCGATGTTGAGTCTGAACGCAACCATTCTCAAGAATATCTCGATTCTCTTGTGCAGAAGGTTAAAGAGAGCGGCGCAATCGGTATCAATTTCAATAAAGGCAATGCTTCAAAGGCTCTGGTTGATACTTTCCATGCAAATAACCTGCTCGTATCAATCTGGACTGTCGATTCCGAGCCGGAGATGTACCGCATTTTGTCTTACTCTCCCGATAATATCACAACGCGCAACCCCGATAAGCTTCGTGAAATTATAAATACAATTCAAAAACAATAAAAAACTAAAGCCTGCGGTGTACATAACGGTACAGCCGCAGGCTTTTTGAATCGGGATTATCGCTTTGTTAAGAGTATATCCGTTATAATTTCGGTGCTTCAATAAAACTCAGCTTGATATTGTCCATTTTTCTTTAGGATTGGACATCGGCTCCATTTCATGTTCCGGGATAAGCTCAGGTACGGTCTGGATTTCACTATTTCCAAGTTCTTCTCGTTCGGTCAGATCATACTTTTCTGTAACAGTCTGTTTCCCGTCAATATTCGGGGTTGTGAGTGAAGGTGAATTTTCCTCTGAAAGATATTCTTTGAGAATTTTGTTTGCGGCTTCGGGGTCAGCCTTTGACGGGTCAAGAGGAATTCTGAACATTGCCTTGAACCCTTTATAGCTTTCAGCAAATTCAAACGTGCCGTTCTGATTCATTTTAATTATTTGAGCGGTGGGAATAAAGCCTTCATAAACGGCAAGGTAAACGGTTTTATCAGCGAAAATCTCAAGGTTCTCACAATCATAGAGATAGTAAAGAATCCCGTTTTCTTCCATTCCGTTTGCACTTGTATTAAGTGACCATGTGTTTACCTTCCATGCAGGATAGCCTTCTATTATAACCGAAATACCCAGCGGATTTCCATCGGCAAGTGAAAGGGGAGAGCCGTCCGAAGCGGCAACGGATATTACGTAATAACTGCAATCGGATTTTATTTCGTTACTTTCAAATCTTTCGCCCTTTATGATGCCCAGAAAGCTTACCGTAAAGCCTTTGTCAGTTATGGATTCAACCTTGCTTGTTTGCTTATCAAAGGATTCTGCAACCTGGCTTTCGCCCATGTGTTCGGCAACATCGTGTGCGGACAGTAATTTTGAAATAGCAAATGCAGTAAATGATAAAAATGCAATAATCAATACTGCGGCAACAAGAAACCTTGTAGCTTTATTCATAACATTTTCTCCTTTTCTTTCTGCCGCCGATTTCATTAATTCAACTGCGTTCGTTTCAAAATTTGCATTGAAACGAATGCTGTCCATTTGCTCTTTGTATTTGGTTTCAAAGCTCATTCTGAAATTTCTCCTTTCAGCAGTTTCCTTGCCCGTGCAAGACGTGTCCCTACAGTTGCGGCGGGCAGCCTTAAAATGGCGGCTGTTTCTTTGATTGAATAGCCCTCGTAATAATAAAGATGAACAACCGTGCGATATCGTTCCGGAAGCGACATTACAACAGCTAAAAGCTCAGAATTCTCATCTGAATACGGCGTTTCGTCATTTATGGGCACATTATTCCTTGATGAAGATTTAAGCATATTCTTTGATGTATTGATTGTTACTCGTAAAAGCCATGCTTTTTCGTGTTCTCTATCATTGAATACAGGCTTTCTTCTTATTAACTTAAGGAACACGTCCTGCACTGCATCTTCTGCATCAGCAGTCGATTTAAGGATTGCAAATGCTGTTTTCAGCAGTGAATTGCTGTAAGTTTTAACAATTCTGTTTATGTATTCATCGGTACCAAATGAATCCATTTGCTTTGACCTCCCTTCACCACTAAAACAACTGTGACTGTTAATATTTTTCATCATTTGAAAAAAATTGTCAAATTGTCATTTGGCTTGAATTTCATTGTTCTGTTGGTGCTTTGTTATGAGGATTAAAAAACAGAGCAACTGTTTTGAAGCTGCTCTGTTTTTGGGGTTGCAGTTATGATTTTTTCTTTCTTTCAGGAATAACAAATATGAATAAAAGTGAGCTTAAAAGCAGGAACATAGGATATAACAGATTTGAAATAAGCCGGAATGCAGTTAACTCATAGCCCAGTGTACTCACAACGGAAAGGGCGACAAGTATCTGCGCACCGTACGGAAGAATACCCTGGAAAATACAAGAAAAAGTATCGAGAATTGATGCGGTTTTTCGCGGTGATATCCCAAAATCCTTTGCCATTTCACTGGCAATCGGGTTTGCCATAACAATGGCAACCGTGTTGTTTGCGGTAGCTATATCCATAAGTCCGACTAAAAGACCGATACCGAGCTGACCGCTCTTTTTGCCTTTGAAAACCTTGCGTATTCCGTTGAGGAGTGCATCAAATCCGCCGTTATGCTTAATAAGCGCACAAAGCGCCGCAACAAGAATTGCAACCATTGATGTTTCAAACATACCGGATGCACCTGTCCCCATATTGGCAAGCAGATCGGGGAATGTAACAGAATCGGTTGCAAGTATTATAATACTGCCTGAAACAATACCGATAAGCAGGGTCAGAAATACGTTTACACCTGCAATTCCGCTTATCAGCACAAGCACATAAGGCAAAATCTGAAGCATATTGTAATCCTTATTGACAATTTCAGCAACGTCAGACTTAAAGGATAATGCAAGAATAAGAGCAAGAGTCAGCACTGCGGCAGGCACAACTACCGCGAAATTTGTACGGAATTTATCTTTCATACGGCAGCCCTGTCCGTTACAGGCGGCAATCGTGGTGTCGGAAATAAATGAAAGATTGTCACCGAACATAGCACCGCCGACAACCGTACCTACACAAAGCGGAAGCGAGAAGCCTGAACTCTCGGAAATTGCAACTGCAATAGGGGTAATAAGCGTAATCGTACCGACCGATGTGCCCATAGCGGTTGAAACAAAACAGCTTATGACAAAAAGTACTGCAACTGCAAGCCTCGGCGGAGTAACGGAAAGCATAAAATACGCTACGCTTTCTGCGGAATCTCTGCCGACAACACCTACAAAAATACCTGCAAGCAAAAATATTATAAGCATTGTTATAATGTTTTTGTCACCTGCACCCTGGCCCATAATCTCGAATTTTTTGTCAAGAGAAACACCCTTTGTCTGAAGCACGGCAACAAGCAGCGCTACAAGAAAAGCCACAACAACGGGTACATTGTAGAAGCCCATGGGTATTTTCATAATGTATTCAAAAATAATTCCAAGAGATAAATAAAAAACAACGAATACCCCGATAGGAATAAGCGCTGATGCGTTGGATTTTTTCATATCAAACTCACTTTCTGTAAAAAACTGAATCAAGCTTTATGAATTATACCACGCATTTCCCGAAAGCACAATAAGTAACGGAGTCGATTTGAAAGAATATGTTTGTACAGCATTATCAGGTCTTGCGATTTTTGGCTTAATACGCTAATATAGAAATATAACTATGCTTCGGAGGTGCATTATGGCTGCTGCTATGAAGTTTATTATTGCTGCTGTAGTTTTTGTCGGTCAGCTTTTCGGTGCTTTTGGTGAAACAGATGAATACAAGCCTGTTGACGATAAAAACGGCGGCGACCCGTTTATTGTCGAGTATAACGGCGAGACTTACTATACATATACTACGGGCTCAGGCGTAGTGATACGTAAAGTCAAAAGCTTTGATGACCTTACTGTGCTTGAAGAAAAAAAGGTCTACTCTGAAGGTAACGACGGTATAGTGCACAGCATTTGGGCACCTGAAATTCACAGAATAGGCGACAGGTGGTATATCGTTTCGTGCGCTCTGTTTGATTCGTCAGTCGTGCCTGCAGGTGCAATGCCCGATGCCAAGGAATATGACGGACATTCGGATTACTACCGCTACGGTTTTGTGCTTGAGAGCAAGACGGATGATATATTCGGTGAGTATGAATTCAAGGGCAGACTTGCTCCCGACGGAATGAATAATATCGACGGTACTTATCTTCAAAAGGACGGAAGGCTGTATTATGTATGCTCTGCCTATCTTAAACCTGCGCACCAATGTATCACGGTTACCGAAATGGAAAATCCGTATACTCTGAAAGAGGGCGCAAAAACAGAAATCCTTTCAAAGCCACAATTTGGCTGGGAGAAAAAGGGCTGGTGGGTGAATGAAGGACCTGCCGTATTATATAAAAACGATGAAATCTATATCACTTATTCTGCCAGCGGCTATTCTTCGGGCGGTTATTGCCTCGGTTTGCTGTCGCTTGTCGGTGACGATGTAACAGAAAAATGCAGTTGGTATAAAAGCCCTGTCAGCGTTTTCGCGGCTCAACCCGATAAAAACCTCTATCACCCCGGACACTGCAGCTTCTTATACCGTGAAAACGGCGATATCCATATGGTCTATCACGCAACCGATAATGCCGACTTCTTCGCTAAACCCAGATGCACCTACATAAAAGAACTCGGCTTTTTCCACGATTATCCGTTGTTTAGATAACAAAAAGGCACCCACCGAGAAGTGAGTGCCTTTTCTTTTTTGCGCGAACGTTCACAAGGGATTTGCCCAAAACACAAGCAAAACCAGATTGAAACACAGTAATATGCTTTATGGAGTATTCGGTCTGTTATTCTGTTTCAGCTTCTGCAAACCCGATACATTCTCTGCCTTTAATCATATCGGCGGCATTTCTTGCATTGAAATAAAGGCGGAGTTTGTTGCCGTATTTAACAAGATGACTGGCGTAAACAAATTCTTTCATCCAGTCTTTTCCGTCAACAACAGACGGCTCAACAAGTATTTTTTCGAATTCAAACGAAAGTCCGTTGGACGAGGTCAGCAAAATTATTGCAGAATGGCTGTGACCGTCTTTTTCGTATAATCCGTTCTGTATTCCTATATATCCATCACTAAGTTTATATACCTTAAGGCATCCGCTGCAGAGATTGAGATACGGGTTGTTTTTATCGGGAGAAATAATTGGCTTTTCTGCCGAAATGTAGCCGTCCGCGATATCACGGCTTTCCGCATATCCAATATATGTAGGTTCGCAGAATCCGCAGTCTTTTATAAAAGTCATACCGCAGGAATAATACATGCGGTTTATGCCGTTTTCACGCAGAAGAAAGGGATTTGATATCGCCGATCCTCTGTCACTTTTCTCATAGCCTTTCGCATCAGTGAATGCAGGTGTCGGTTTTGACCAATGAACAAGGTCTTTGCTTTCCGTCACATAGATTTCAGATTTCCATTTAACGGCATTTATAACGTTTAGACCGTTCATTATGAGTGGTCTTGTTCTTTCGTAGAAAAGATAGTACTTGCCGTTGATATAGTTGATATTCGGACGCATGGCACGGTTGAGAACTTTTTTTACCTTGCGGAAATCAACACCGTCATTACTGATAAAATGATATACACCGAATGTGGTGTGCAGAAACATATGCCATTTGCCGTCATGGGCAACATCGGGGGTAAGCAAAGACGGGTCGGCAACAACAATCGCACCGCCAAAAGGCTTCAGCACGGGACTGCTTTTGCTGATTCTGAAGTCAGCGTTAATTATTTGTTTAACGGTTAAATTTTCCATAATAAACCTCATTCTCGTAATTATTACTGTTTACATAATAACATAATCACCGTCAAAAAACAACTCACATGATATATTTGCGGTAACGCTGAAAGTGCCATAGTGGGTTATACCCTTGATATAATAAAAAATAAGTATTCGCAGGTCAATTCCCTTGTGAATACTCACTATGATTATATTATAAAATATAATTCAGAAATTACAACTCAAAGAAAATACACTTTACACTGTTCTAA
>JAZPYF010000074.1:0-4254 GCA_045544055.1 Acutalibacteraceae bacterium
GGTAATCAGAATCCTTGACCCCAGCGTGTTTATGACCGTTCTTTCAACGGGCAGAGATGTCCGTGACCAGCGTGTATATCTTGCAGAATATAAGAGATACGTTGAGCAGACTGTTGTTTATGACCGTGACTCACACCTTCTTATCGGCATTATGCGTGATGTTACCGATGAAGAAGCAGAGCGTGAAAAGAAAGAAAATATCAGCCGTCAGACCGTTGAGGTTGCAGACAGAGTTGTTGAAAAGCAGATGCGTATCGTTCAAGAGATAGCATCGCTTCTCGGTGAAACAGCCGCCGAAACAAAAATTGCGCTTGCGAAGCTGAAGGAGTCGATTACCGATGAATGATTTGTGTGCAGATATCGGCTACAAAAGCGTCAATCACTATGGCGAAGAGCTTTGCGGTGACCACGTTGATGTTGTTGAACAGGATGAAAATTCAACCGTTATTGTTCTTGCAGACGGTCTTGGCAGCGGAGTTAAAGCGAGCATACTTTCAACCTTGACATCAAAGATAATTTCTACAATGATGGCAGAGGGACTTCCTCTTGAAGAATGTGTTTCAACCATTGCCGCAACTCTTCCTGTTTGTTCAGTCAGAGGTGTTGCATACTCAACTTTTACTATTATTCATCTGAAAAACAACGATATAGCCGAAATTATTCAGTATGATAATCCTCAGGTAATCGTTATCCGTGATGGTGAAAACTACGATTATCCGAAAACTGAAATGAATATCGGCGGCAAAAAGATTTTCAAAAGCATAATAAAGCTTCGTGAAAACGATATTTTTGTTGCAATGAGTGACGGATGTCCCCATGCAGGTATCGGTATGTTATATAATTTCGGTTGGAAAAGGGAAGACATAGTTTCGTTTTTGGAAGGCCTTGCTCCTGTCGGATATACCGCTAAAACTCTTTCAACAATCCTTGTTGATGAGTGTTTTAAACTTTACGGTGGTAAACCCGGTGATGATGCAACAGCTTGTGTTGTCAGAATCAGAAAGCGTGAGCCGATGAATATCCTTTTCGGACCTCCGTCAAACAGAGATGATGCAAACAGAATGATGTCACTTTTCTTCTCAAAAGAGGGAAAGCACATTATCTGCGGCGGTACAACATCTTCTATTGCTTCAAAATATCTCGGCAAACCTATAAAAGCAAGCCTTGATTTTACGCAGAGTGATGTGCCTCCGATAGCTGAAATCGAAGGTGTTGACCTTGTAACAGAGGGAGTTATAACTGTAAACAAGGTTGTCGAATACGCAAATGATTATCTGGGCGAAAACAAGCATTATGAGCACTGGAGCATCAAGCGTGACGGTGCTTCCTTGATTTCACGCTTGCTTTTTGAAGAAGCAACTGATATAAATTTCTATGTAGGCAGAGCTATTAATCCGGCTCATCAGAATCCGGATCTGCCGATAAACTTCAGTATAAAAATGAATCTTGTCGAAGAGCTTTCCGCAAGTCTTAAAAAAATGGGCAAACGCATAAAGGTAAGTTATTTTTAAGGAGTGAGTGAAATGAGAAAGTTTGATACAAAAGTCCAGTATCTTAAATATAAGGTTTTACGTGAAGTTGCAAGACAGGCGTGGAATGATACCTTGTTTGACAACCTTCTCGATATTCCCAAAACTCTTGTACCCGGTAACGAGCCAACAATGCGTTGCTGTGTTTACAAAGAGCGTGCAATTCTTGCCGAAAGAGTGAAAATTGCAATGGGCGGCGATAAGCTTAACCCCAACGTAATCGAGGTTATTGATATTGCCTGTGACGAATGTCCTGTCGGCGGTTATGAAGTGACAAATGCCTGCCGTGGATGTCTTGCTCACAGGTGTGAGGATGTTTGTAAAAAGGGAGCAATAACCTTTGATAATAACCATGTTGCCCATATCGATAAATCCAAGTGTGTTGAGTGCGGTGCGTGTGCAAAGGTTTGTCCTTATACTGCAATCGTCAGCAGAAAAAGACCTTGTCAGAGCGCCTGTAAAATAAAAGCTATTTCGATGAATGAGCAGAAAGCTGCAACTATCAACAACGATAAATGTACTGCTTGCGGTGCCTGCGTTTATCAGTGTCCCTTTGGTGCGATAATGGATAAATCATATATGGTAAACGTTATCGACATCATCAAAAAAAGCGAGGAGAACAAAAAGTATAAGGTTTATGCAGTGGTTGCCCCGTCAATTTCAAGCCAGTTCACCTATGCGAAACTCGGTCAGGTTATCGGCGGACTAAAAGAACTCGGATTCTTTACTGTTGTTGAGGCTGCACTCGGCGCAGATATGGTTGCAATTGCTGAATCAAAAGAGCTTGCCGAAAAAGGCTTCCTCACAAGCTCCTGCTGTCCTGCATTTGTAAAGTATGTTCAGTCTGCATTTCCTCAGCTTGCAGAGCACATTTCGCACAATCTTTCTCCTATGGCTGCACTTGCAAAGTATATTAAGGAAACAAGCGAAGGCGCAAAGGTTGTTTTCATCGGACCTTGTACTGCAAAGAAAGCAGAGGCACAGCTTGAATCCGTCAAACCTTATGTTGACAGTGTTCTGACCTTCGAGGAGCTTCAGGCGCTCTTTGACAGTAAGGATATTGATATTACGACTCTTGAGGAAGATGTGCTTGATAACGCATCATATTACGGCAGAATTTTCGCCAGAAGTGGAGGACTTTCGGATGCCGTTGCACAGGCAATGAAAGAGCAGAATATTGAGTTTGACCTCAAACCTGCAGTCTGCGACGGTATTGAAGCCTGCCGTGTTGCTCTTCTTAAAAAGAGCAAGAATGTTCTTGATGCAAACTTCATCGAAGGTATGGCTTGTGTCGGCGGATGCATCGGCGGAGCAGGTTGCCTTACCCACGGCGAAAAGAACAAATCTGAAGTTGATAAGTACGGCAGAGAAGCAATGGAAAAAACAATCTCTGATGCCGTTTCAATTTTAAAATAACAAATCATATATATAACCAATCTTTTACAAAAGAACCGAGTGTTTAAGCTTGGTGTTAATAAAACAGTAATTTAAAAATTATTGATAAGAATATCTGTCTGGCAGGATTGGTAAAACAAATTCAGCAGGCAACATCCTGAAAATGGTTGCTGCCTGCTTAGTATTTTATATTATACTTTCAACAAATTGCTTTGCTGCTCTTGCGGAGCGTGTGCCTTTTTCGAGTGCGAACTGTTCCGCTTTTCTTTCAAGCTCATCTGAATTGTATTTTATACCTTTTTTATTTGCAAGGTTGCGGACAATATCAAGATACATTTCTTTGTTCGGTTTGTTGAAGGTGATATGAATACCGAATCTGTCGGAAAGAGAAATTATTTCCTGAATTGTATCGTTGAAATGAATGTCATCGCCCTCACGGTCGCTGAATTTTTCTTTGACAAGGTGACGGCGGTTACTCGTTGCATAAATAACAACGTTCTTTGATTTTGCCGAAACAGAGCCTTCAAGAATTGCTTTTAGTGCGCTGAAATTATCATCATCCTTCTGAAAAGATAAGTCATCTATAAACAGAATGAATTTCAGCGGATTATCGGAAAGTTCATCGAGAATGACAGGGATTTCACGAAGCTGTTCTTTACGCATCTCAAGTATCCGCAAGCCTTCTTTGTAAAGCTCGTTGGCAACAGCTTTTACCGTTGAGGATTTACCTGTACCGGCATCACCCGCCAGCAGAATATTTGCCGCCGCTCTGCCTTCAAGCAGAGCTTTTGTGTTATCAAGAATAATTTTCTTTTCACGCTCGTATCCGATAAGGTCGGAAAGCGTGGTTTCATCAGGGTGCAAAACGGGAACAATTCTTACGCCATCTATGCGGAACATATGATTTTTTGCATAAATACCGTAACCGTATTTGCCGATATTCTTTGTTCGCTTTGCGTATTCGTTAGCAAGATCAACCTTTTCAGCCTTGAACACGGGCAGAAACCCGTTCCAATCAATCGCACTCTGAAGTTCCGCAGGAGTTAAATCTGCAACCGCTTGCAGAATTTCAAGCTCCGCATCAACGCACTTTTTCATCGTGGGTGAGCCCGATTTACCGCTGCCGATAATCTTAACAAAGACATTTTCATTGTTTCCGACAACGGTGTGTATGTGGCTTGCAAGGCTGACTTTATTATTGGAATATAAAGCAGAAACAAAGTCGGAATAAAGGCTGATTTTTTCGGCCGTATCTGCATTTTCAACAGATTTCAGATATTTAACAAGTCTGCTGATTACCGAATCGGAAAGAAGGGCTCTGAAAATGCAG
>JAZPYF010000075.1:0-10415 GCA_045544055.1 Acutalibacteraceae bacterium
AGGAAAAGGAGGAAATAAAAGTAATGTTAACAGGAATGTCAAGCTCATGCTTCTATCCGCTTGAAACAGAGAAATCTTTAATAAATTGCGGTGAAATGGGATTTTCAAATATCGAAATATTTCTTAACACTTATTCAGAGCTTAAAGAACCGCTGAGAAGTGAGCTGATATCTATAATAAAGTCCTATAACTTGAATATTACTTCAATTCATCCTTTTACTTCATTTGCCGAATCTACAGTCATTTTCGGAACTTATCCGAGAAGAGCCGATGACGGAATAGAGTTTTATAAGTATTATTTTGATTTTGCCTCCGAAGTCGGAGCAAAGCTGCTGATACTTCACGGAGCTAAAATTGGCCCCTATGCCGACGGTGAAGCGTATTTTGAACGTTACGCAAGGCTTTACAGAACAGGAAAAGAGTTCGGAATTACTGTTTCCCAGGAAAATGTTGTGCATTTTCGTTCACAAAGCCCTGAGTTTATTAAAAGAATGTCAGACTATTTAGGTGACAATTTTTCAATGACTCTTGACCTGAAGCAATGCAGACGAGCAGGGGAGAGCCCGCTTTCCTTTATTTCTGCTGTAGGAGAAAGAATCGATCACGTTCACCTGAGTGACTATACCGATTCAGCTGACTGTGCAGCTCCTTTTGAAGGCAAAGAAAATTTCAATATAATAATCGATTCACTTAACAAAAAAGGCTACAACGGTCATTATATAATTGAACTTTACCGTCATAACTTCATCGATTCTCAACAAATAGTAGATGCAGCACAGAAATTTGACAAAATATTGCTTTGATTACTTGCAAAAGAATTTTAATGTGATATAATAAAAATAATAAAATTAGGAAGTGATTATCAATGAAGTGTCCTTTTTGCGGTTATGAAGAAAGCAAAGTTATCGATTCCAGACCGACTGACGAGGGTGAACGTATCCGCCGTCGCCGCGAATGTATCAAATGCGCCAAAAGATTTACAACCTATGAGATAATTGAAAGCGTTCCTGTCATCGTTGTTAAAAAGGACAAATCAAGAGAGCCCTTCGACAGACAAAAGCTGTTTAACGGTTTGCTCCGTGCTTGCGAAAAACGTCCGGTATCTCTTTCACAGATCGATACTGTTGTCAATGATATCGAGCTTACTATTCAGAATTCGCTGGACAGAGAGGTAACTTCAGTTTATATCGGCGAGCTTGCTATGGATAAGCTCAAGAACCTTGATGAGGTTGCGTATGTGCGTTTTGCTTCGGTTTACCGTCAGTTCAAGGATATAAATACTTTTATGAACGAGCTTTCAAAGCTTCTGAGCGAAAAGTAAAAATTAGTATATCAAGAGTCGGCATTTTGTCGGCTCTTGTTCATTTTTAATGCTATAAATATAGACTTGACTTCAGGAGGGAAGCATGATAAAATTAAACTACGAGTTATACAAAATAAATGTTTTGTATAAGTGAGGGGACTGAAAACAGTGATTTTGACATATTATTGTATTTTTCTGGTAATTAATGGTTAAAAGCCGATATTAATATATATTAGAAATGGAATGGTTATTATGCGTAAAGAAGAAATACATTTGCTGCCTGAGCTTGTCCAGTCATTTGTTTACTATCAATTAACTGTAAAAAATAAATCTGAATTAACTGTACTTGAATATGCTTCCGATCTGCGCACTTTCTTCAGATTCTTAAAAAAAGAAAAATTCCGCTTATCTGATGATATTCAGTTCAACGACATTGATATTTCAGATATTGATGAAGATTTTATTAAATCCGTTAAAATTGGAGATATTTACTCATTTTTAGCTTTTTGCAGAATGGATCTTAATAATCAGGCTAAAACTCGTGCTCGCAAGGTTTCAGCCGTACGAATGTTCTTTAAGTACCTTACAAGTCAGGGAATTATCAGTGAAAATCCTGCTCAGGATCTCGATTCGCCAAATGTGAAAAAAACTCTCCCGAGATATCTGACACTTGAACAGAGCCAGGACCTGCTTGATTCTATTGATGGTCAGTTCTTCGAAAGAGATTACTGTATTATAACATTCTTTCTTAACTGCGGTATGCGTTTATCTGAGCTTGTCGGGCTTAATCTTAACAGTATCAGACCCGATTACAGTGTAAGAATTATCGGTAAAGGCAATAAAGAGCGCATTATTTACCTTAATGACGCTTGTATTCACGCATTGAACAGATATCTTGCTGTGAGACCAAGAGACGGATTAAATGACAGAAATGCGCTGTTTATTAGCCGTCAAAAAAACCGTATTAGCCGCCAATCGGTTCAAGTTATTGTAAAAAAATTCTTGCATAAAGCCGGAATTGATGAAGACGGCTTTTCAGTGCATAAGCTCAGACACACCGCCGCTACTCTTATGTACAGACACGGTGACGTTGATGTAATGCTGCTCAAAGAAATACTCGGCCACGAAAATTTATCCACTACACAGATTTACACACACGTTGCTGATGAACAAATACGCCGTGCTGTTGCATCAAATCCGCTTGCAGGCAAAAAAGCAAAGAAAAAAGTTTCAGACGATGAGTAGTTTTGTGTTTAGCTTCACAACTAAGAATGCTTGAATTGCGATAATAATAGCAGTCAGTAACAGAACAATCAGTCCTTTTATAAAATAGGTTTTTACCTCTCCCCTGCCCGTTTGCTCAGATAAAAAAATTGCCCCTGCAACGCGACCAGAAAGCATAATTGACTCATCACACATTATTATCAAAAACAATGATATAACAACACAAAACGGGATTATTGTGATTAATGAAAAGAAAACACCGTTCAGTTTGTAATAGTTAAATAAAAAGGAGTTAACAATTCCCGTTGTAATACCAAAAGCGCAAGGCAGTGCTGCCGCTAGTGGCATTCCAAGCGCAAAAAAGCCTATAAAAACAATGCTGATTATCATTATTGAGTTCACAGACAACATAATAATGATTGTTTTTGCCAAGCCAAAATCATTAATTCTTATCAAAGCATTTTCAACAGCTGCGCTTAAGATTTCACTGTATGATACATATATTCTCGTACCGCACCACAGTCCGAAAACCAGCAGACACATAAGAATCAGTTTCCTTTTATTATTCATAATCTCTTTTATTGTTCGGTTGAAGAACGATCTCAGATTTCCGACATTAAGTGTCAATGTTTTTGTCATTTTTTCACCTTATTTTTTCTTTTTTTATTTGTTTTTATATTCAGTGCTGCAATTCCGCCAACAGCGCCAAATAATAAGATTATTACCGCTGAAATCATCGGATAAAGCCCTAACTGTCTGCTCGCAACTGCTGTTGCTGAAGTACTAATCACAGCAGGCAAAGCAGAAGATATCAACCCGGTCAACAAACCGTTTTTTCTGATTTTTTTTGCTCCCGAAAAGCCTGATACTGTACCCGAAATTGCTAAACACAGCAAAAGCAAGGGAAAATACATCGATTGTTCTATTTTACCTTTATATAGTACCGCAGCAGATATCAATACACTTAAAATTAAAACGATTGTTCCGACCAACGAACCTTTCATATAAGCGAAAAATATTGCGCTTTTATTATTTAACTGCATAGAAAAACCCCCATACCTTCTTAGTAGAAGATATGAGGGTTTAGTTTGTTTTATTACCGAATAATTATTCTTCGTCTTTCTTTCTCTTCTTTTTCTTAGCGTGCTTTTTGCCTTCTTCTTCAATTCTTGCGTTTCTCTCAGCTTCCTGAGCTTCTTTCGCTGCTGCACGCTCAGCCTCAGCCTTTTCAGCTGCTGTGTTGTTAGTCTGGATTGCCCAACGAGTAATTTTCATCTTGTTACGGTCTGCACCGGTTTCGATGATAAGAGAATCATCTTTAATCGAAACAACTCTGCCGACAATACCGCCGATTGTAGTGATTTCATCACCGATCTGAAGATTGTCACGCATCTGCTGCTCTTCCTTCTGCTTCTTTTTCTGAGGACGGATCATAAAGAGATACATCGCACCGAAAATAAGCACCATGGGAAGAATCATTGAAAGCGGATTCTGTGAGCCGGAAGCATTACCGGCGGCAGCTCCGCCCTGCATTCCTGCAAGCAAGTACATAAGATTCATTTAGTTAACCTCCGATTTGTCAATTATTAGAATTATAATAGATTTATATTCTTGTGTCAAGCAAATTAACGTATTTATCGTGAAATTCTGTGAAAGTTCCGTTATCGAGCGATTCACGGATTCTCTCCATAAGCGTATTATAAAAATGAAGGTTGTGTATTACGCAAAGGCGCATCGCAAGCATTTCCTTAGCTTTGAAGAGATGATGTATATACGCTCTTGAATGCCTTTGACACGTGGGACAATCGCACTCCGGATCAAGCGGAAGCGTATCTTTGGCATATTTCGCATTATTCAGGTTACGGATACCCTCCCAAGTGTTGATATGACCGTGACGAGCATTTCTGCTAGGCATAACACAGTCGAAAAGGTCAACTCCTCTGCTGACACCCTCAATAATATTACCGGGTGTACCTACACCCATAAGATAACGGATTTTGTTTGACGGCATATAAGGCTCAACGGCAGTGATTATGCGGTACATATCCTCTTTCGGTTCACCTACCGCAAGCCCTCCGATTGCGTAGCCGTCAAGGTCAAGCTCAGCAATTCTGCACATATGCTCAACACGGAGTCTGTCATAAGTGCAACCTTGATTTATGCCAAAAAGAAGCTGATTTTTATTTATCGTATCGTGTAAAGCTTTAAGCCTTTCCATCTCTTCTTTGCAGCGCATTAACCAACGGGTTGTTCTCTCACAGGAAGCCTGCGCATAGGCATATTCAGCAGGATTTTCAACACACTCATCAAAAGCCATAGCGATTGTAGAGCCAAGATTAGACTGAATCTGCATACTTTCTTCGGGACCCATAAATATTTTTCGCCCGTCAATATGTGAAGCAAAATAAACTCCTTCTTCTTTAATTTTTCTTAGTGAAGAAAGAGAAAACACCTGAAAGCCGCCGCTATCGGTCAGTATAGGTCCGCTCCAACCTGTAAATTCGTGCAAACCGCCAAGCTCCTTGACAAGTTTGTCACCTGGGCGAAGGTGAAGATGATAAGTATTACAAAGCTGAACCTGGCAATGAATATCCTTAAGGTCATAAGCGCTTACTGCACCTTTTATCGCACCGCAAGTCGCAACATTCATAAAAGCAGGAGTCTGAACAGTGCCGTGAAGGGTTGTAAATTCACCGCGTCTTGCCGTACCCTCATTTTTAATAAGTTTATACATTTTATGGTTACCTTTCTGTATTATGTAAGGTCTGTAAACATTGAAGAATCTCCGAACGAGAAGAATCTGTATTTTTCTTCCACAGCAATCTTGTAAGCATTCATAGTGTTCTCGTAGCCGGCAAAAGCGCTGACAAGCATTATCAATGTGCTTTCAGGCAAATGGAAATTAGTAATCAGAGAATCGATGCACTTGAATTTATAACCGGGATAGATAAAAATACTGGTCCAATCGTCATCTTCTTTGATTTCACCGTGCTTTGTCGCAACAGATTCGAGTGTACGGCAGGTTGTTGTTCCTACGGCAAAAACCCTGCCGCCTCTTGCATGGGTTTCGTTAATAAGCTCAGCTGTTTCGGCAGGTAAATGGTAATGTTCAGAGTGCATAAGATGATTCTCGATGTTTTCCTCTTTGACAGGTCTGAATGTACCAAGTCCGACATGAAGTGTGACTTTGCCGATTTTTATACCCTTTTTATCGATTTTTTCGAGAAGTTCAGGTGTGAAATGCAGACCAGCCGTCGGAGCGGCAGCCGAACCGAGATTAGCGGAGTACACCGTTTGGTAACGCTCTTTATCCTCAAGCTTTTCGGTTATATAGTGCGGAAGCGGCATTTCGCCAATTTGATCGAGAATATTATAGAAATTTCCGTTGTATGTGAATTTAACAAGCCTGTTGCCGCCGTCGAGCACATCGATGACCTCAGCACACATAAGACCGTTAAAATCAAAAACAGCACCTGGTTTTGCACGTCTGCCGGGACCAGTGACACACTCCCAGACATCCTGTTCCTTCTGGCTGAGAAGCAGAAACTCAACAACTGCACCTGTCTCTTTCTTTACACCGTAAATCCTTGCAGGCAGCACACGAGTATCATTTATGATGATGCAGTCGTTTTCGTTGATATAATCAAGCAGATCATAAAAATGTCTATGCTCAATTCTGCCGCTTTTTTTGTCAACAACCATCATTCTGGAGCTGTCTCTGGGTTCAACAGGCGTTTGTGCAATAAATTCCTGAGGTAAATTATAATAAAAATCTGATTTTTTCATTGCAAATCCTCTAAATATATGTTATTATAACTTGTATTATATTGCAAAGTGCGGCTTAATGCAAGCCGTTTGCAGATTTTTTTCGGAGGTACAGAACAAATGAAAAAGTATAAGGTTGGTATTGTAGGCGCAACAGGTATGGTTGGTCAGCGTTTTATCACGCTGCTTGATAACCATCCGTGGTTCGATATTACTGCTCTTGCAGCAAGCTCACGTTCAGCCGGCAAAAAGTACAAGGAAGTTGCTGAAAAGCGCTGGATGATGGATGTCCCCTATTCAGAAAAGGTCGGCGATATGGTTGTTATGGACGCCACCGCTGATGTTGCAAAAATTGCTTCAATGGTAGATTTCGTATTCTGCGCTGTTGATATGAAGAAGGACGAAATCAAGGCTCTTGAAGAGGAATATGCAAAGCACGAGTGTCCCGTTGTTTCCAACAACTCAGCTCACAGACACACACCCGATGTTCCCATGGTAATTCCCGAGCTCAATCCCGAGCATACAGCAGTTATCGAGTCACAGCGTAAGCGTCTGGGTACAAAGCGCGGCTTCGTTGCTGTAAAATCCAACTGCTCACTTCAGAGCTATGTTCCCGCAATCTTCCCGCTTAACAAGTTCGGCGTTAAGGATGTTCTCGTCTGCACATATCAGGCAATCTCCGGTGCCGGCAAAAACTTTGAGACATGGCCTGAAATGGTTGATAACGTAATCCCCTTCATCGGCGGCGAGGAAGAAAAGTCAGAGATCGAGCCTCTCAAGATCTACGGTAAGGTTGAAGGCGACGAAATTGTTCCTGCAACAAGCCCTGCTTTCACAGCTCAGTGTATTCGCGTTCCCGTTACAAACGGCCATATGGGCGCAGTTTTTGTAAGATTTGAGAATAAACCCAGCAAGGAAGAGATCATCGAAATTTGGAACAACTTCAAGGGTGTTCCTCAGGAGCTTGATCTTCCCAGCGCTCCCAAAAAGTTCCTCAACTACTTTGTAGAAGACAATATGCCTCAGACAAAGCTTCAGCGTGAGCTTGAAGGCGGTATGGCTGTTTCAATCGGCAGACTCCGTGAGGACACACAGTATGATTACAAATTTGTCTGCCTCTCTCACAACACTCTCAGAGGTGCTGCCGGCGGTGCCGTACTTCTTGCAGAGCTCCTTTGCGCACAGGGTTACATGGACTGATTCTTAGGAGGAATCTGATAATATGAAGAAAACAATTTTTACCGGTGCAGGTGTAGCAATTGTTACACCTTTCACCGAAGATAACAAGATTAATTTTGAAGAACTCGGCAGAATTATTGACGACCAGATTGCAAACAGCACAGATGCTATTATTATCTGCGGTACAACAGGTGAAGGCTCTACCCTCACTCATGAGGAGCATGCTGCTGCAATTGATTTTGCCGTTAAGCACACTGCAAAGCGTATTCCCGTTATTGCAGGTACAGGCAGTAACGATACTGATTACGCAGTAAAGCTTTCAAATGAAGCTGAGAAGAGCGGCGTTGACGGTCTTCTCATGGTTACTCCCTACTACAATAAGACATCGCAGGACGGTCTTATCCGCCAGTATCAGTATATTGACGAAAGAGTAAGCACTCCTATCGTTCTTTACAATGTTCCCTCCAGAACAGGTATGACAATCAAGCCCGAGACATATCTTGAGCTTTCAAAGTGCAAGAACATTGTTGCAACCAAGGAAGCAAGCGGCGATATCTCTGCTGTTGCTCAGATTGCAGCGCTTTGCGGTGACAACCTCGATATCTACTCCGGTAATGATGACCAGGTAACAGCTATCATGTCACTCGGAGGCAAGGGTGTAATTTCTGTTCTTTCAAACGTTGCTCCCAAGATTGCTCACGATATCCCCACTCTTTACCTCAATGGTGATTACGAGGGCAGCAGAAAGCTTCAGCTCGAATATCTTGACCTTTGCAACGATCTGTTTGTTGATGTCAACCCCATTCCCGTTAAGGAAGCAATGAATATGATCGGTTGGAATGTCGGTCATGTGCGTATGCCTCTTGCTCCCATGAATGAGGCTGCACGTGCTAAGCTTCGCGCAACACTTGAGAGACACGGTCTTATCAAATAATTATATTATCCGATTTTTTCAGCCGGTTCAAAAGAGCCGGCTGAATGTATAGGAAAGGATGTTTCTGTATGCTTAAAATTCTTCTCAGCGGATGTAACGGTGCAATGGGTAAGGTTATTACCGCCTGTGTCGAGCAGCGTGACGATTGTGAGATTGTTGCCGGTCTTGATGTGAACACCGCTGAAAACGGCAAATATCCCATTTTCGGTTCACCTGAAGATATTGATGTCAAGGCTGATGTTATTATTGACTTTTCTCATCCCTCAGCACTCTCAGGTGTGCTCAAATATGCACTTTCATCTAAGACACCTGCCGTTATTTCAACAACAGGTCTCAGCGAGGAGCAGATTAATTCTCTTCAACTTGCTTCTTCACAGATTCCGATTTTTTTCAGTGCCAATATGTCACTCGGTGTTTCGCTTGTCAGCGAGCTTGTAAAAAAAGCAGCAAGCGTACTTGGTGCAAACTTTGATATTGAAATTGTCGAGGCTCACCACAACAAGAAAATTGATGCACCCAGTGGCACAGCACTTATGCTTGCTGACAGCGTATCTCAGGGTCTTGAGTATCAGCCTGTTTATGAATACAACAGACATGCTAAGCGAGAAAGAAGAACAAAGAACGAAATTGGTATTCACGCAATCCGCGGCGGCACTATAGTCGGTGAGCACGAAGTTATATTTGCAGGCAATGATGAAATAATTACTGTCTCGCACAGTGCACGTTCCAAATCTGTTTTTGCAACAGGCTCAATCAACGCAGCCTTATTCCTTGCTCAAAAAGATGCCGGAATGTACTCAATGAAAGAGCTTGTAGCGGAAAGCTGAGGCTGATCGGATATGTTAGCTAAACTGTTATCTCTGATTTTTATGGCAATTTTGTCGCTGACAACAATATTGGACTTACCGCTGTACGGATACAATTCAAAGCAACTGCTGAATGATCCTGATTTTTCAAACGGATTTACGGTAATCTCGCAAAACGTTAACAACGGACAGCAAATACCGCTCGGCAATTTTGTATATGACAACAGCGAAACCTCACCAGCCTGGACAATTGCGCAATGGAGCTCAGGACCATGTCTTTGGAATAACAGAATTGAGAGTAACAACTATACAATAACAGACGGCAAAACAAAATCAGTCACATACAATCCTGCAGACAAGAGTGTTTCAATGCGTTTGAATGCGACCGGTGTATATAACGGTATGCCCGCAAGTGATGAGGCTTGGCCGCATCTGTTGCTTGAGCAGTCCCCTATTGTTGATTACCACTCTCTGATCGAAGCCGAAAAAGCTTTTTATAACTGTTCAGCTGACCGAATGATACTTTCACTTGATATCAGGCTAAGCAAATTTACCGATACAACAAATATTGATGGAATAAACGCAGTACAGTATCTTGCATATTTTTATATGAACGATACAGACGGACACAATTTTATCTGGTTTGGCGTTAATTTGTTTGACAGCCGCGGTTATGTCGACGAATATTGGGCGCTTGACAAAGCAAGCAATGCCATGATTTACAGCGTTTCCACAAAGGATACATTCGGTGCAAAATACAAATCGCTGTATCGTAACAATAAGCCTTATATCAGCGATGAATGGGTACATGTTGAGCTAGATTTAACACCTTATGTTGAAAACGCTGTTAAGAAAGCCAACCAATCAAACACTTTTGGTGAAACCGTTTCTGTCGGTGATTTTTATATAGGCGGTACAAATATCGGTTTTGAAATTCACGGCAATTATGACTGTACGGTAGATATCAAAAATTTCAGGCTCACATCGTATAATAAGATATAAAAACGCTTGTCGGTAAAATAACCGACAAGCGTTTTTATTGTCTCTTCAGCAAAGACAAAACCCCCGGTTCTACCGGGGGAATAAAAAAGCTTTAGTAAAAACAAAACGTGGCGAGCAAAGGCAAGCCACAAAAACGCAGAGAAAAGATTAACCTCCAAGTATAATAGAAATGGTTTGGCAACCGCATTACTAAAATACAAGG
>JAZPYF010000076.1:0-36670 GCA_045544055.1 Acutalibacteraceae bacterium
CCTGGGGCTTTGTCTTCCTAAGACCGCTTGGCCTCCGACTTCCTGTTGAACCGTCGATGGAGATGAAGTCGCCCTCGTGGTATGTTTTACCTGCGAGTGTGGACTTCTTGTTCTCCTCATCCATTGCAATTTCACCGCAACCGGATACACAGCAAGTACCCATACCGCGAGCAACAACAGCTGCGTGAGATGTCATACCGCCACGAACTGTGAGGATACCCTGAGCAGCCTTCATACCTGTGATATCTTCGGGAGATGTCTCAAGACGAACGAGAACAACCTTCTCGCCTCTCTCGTTCCACTCAACAGCGTCTTCAGCTGTGAAGACAACCTTACCGCAAGCAGCACCGGGAGATGCGCCAAGACCCTTACCGGCAGGTGTGGATGCCTTAAGAACCTTAGCATCGAACTGGGGATGAAGAAGTGTGTCAAGGTTTCTGGGGTCGATCATTGCAACAGCCTTCTTCTCGTCGATCATGCCCTCGTCAACAAGGTCACAAGCGATCTTGAGAGCAGCCTTTGCAGTTCTCTTACCGTTTCTTGTCTGAAGCATATAGAGCTTACCGTCTTCAACTGTGAACTCCATATCCTGCATATCTCTGTAGTGGTCCTCAAGGATTGCGCAAACTTCGTTGAACTGCTTGAATGCCTCGGGGAACTTCTCAGCCATCTCTGCGATGGGCATGGGAGTACGAACACCGGCAACAACGTCCTCACCCTGTGCGTTTGTGAGGAACTCACCCATAAGACCCTTTTCGCCTGTTGCGGGGTCACGAGTGAAAGCAACACCTGTACCGCAGTTGTCGCCCATGTTACCGAATGCCATCATCTGAACGTTAACTGCTGTACCCCATGAATAGGGAATATCGTTGTCGCGGCGGTAAACGTTTGCACGGGGGTTGTCCCATGAACGGAAAACAGCCTCAACAGCGCCCATAAGCTGCTCTTTGGGATCGGAGGGGAAGTCCTTACCGATCTTGCTCTTGTACTCAGCCTTGAACTGGCCAGCGAGTGTCTTGAGATCGTCAGCTGTAAGCTCAACGTCCTGAGTTACACCCTTTTCTTCCTTCATCTTGTCGATGAGCTCTTCAAAGTATTTCTTACCGACTTCCATAACAACGTCGGAATACATCTGGATAAATCTTCTGTAGCAGTCCCAAGCCCAACGGGGATTGCCGGACTTTGCTGAGATAGCCTCAACAACCTCTTCGTTAAGACCGAGGTTGAGGATAGTGTCCATCATACCGGGCATGGAAGCGCGGGCACCTGAACGAACGGAAACGAGAAGGGGGTTCTCCTTATCGCCGAACTTCTTGCCTGTGATGCCTTCCATCTTTACGATGTACTCCATGATCTGAGCCTGGATTTCATCGTTGATCTTCTTGCCGTCCTCATAGTACTTTGTACAAGCTTCAGTTGAGATTGTGAAGCCCTGGGGAACGGGAAGACCGATCTTTGTCATTTCTGCAAGGTTTGCACCTTTACCGCCGAGGGTGTTACGCATTGTTGCGTCGCCTTCGGAGAAAAGGTATACGTACTTGTAAGCCATGTCTATTTAACCTCCATATAAAAATTATCAAATTATTTATCGGTGCTTTGCGGATACACGCTACACACCATTTGGTATTATAACATAGCCGCCGAGAAAAAGTCCATACATTTTTGCTATAAATTCCCTCTGCCGCTCAATATATATTTTGGTTATAATCATTAAATCCTATTCAAAACACCATCTGTACACACTTTTTCGCATTAAACAGTTAAGATTAAAAAAACAGTAGTATTTTTTCAATTAATATGTTAATATAAAAATATATTTTTGCCGAAACGGGTGAGTTATTATATGAAATACGATTTTTCTTTCCTTAGTGTAACCGCAACCGGAAGCGATGCAGAATACGCCAGTGAGCTGTTTGCCGTTGAGATTGAAACACGTGCAGGCTACAAGCCATTTGACGGTGGCGAGCCCTGTGTTGAGCTCATCTGCAGCAGCGATGTTACAGATAAGGACACCTATATCATTGAGCAGGACGGCTCTCACCTAAGAATTACCGCAGAAGGAATCAGAGGTCTTATTTTCGGCTATTCCTATTTCCTGCGCAAATGTGTTTTCTCCAACAACAAAATCACCCTTATCCGGAACATTTCCGGTACTTACACACCGGACAAGAAAATCCGCGGTCACCAGTGCGGCTACCGCTCACTCCCCAATACCTATGACGCTTGGGGACCTGAAGAATATTTCAGATTTTATCTGGATATCATGGCATTCGGCTGCAACACCTGTGAACATATTCCGAGCGGTAAATTTGACGAAAACAATCCGCTGATGAAATACCATCCGCTTGATGTTGCCAAATGGGCAAGTGAGCTTGCGGATAAAATTGATATGGATGTTTCCTGCTGGTATCCGAATGACGACAAAGAGGACGAGGAAACTGCTCTTGCCTCAAGGCGCAGAGTATTTGAAAAAATGTCGAGGATTGATGCAGTCTTTCCGCCCGGAGGTGACCCCGGTGAAATGGACGGCGACGATTTTATCCGCCGCTGTATAAAGATTTCAAAAGACCTCAAAAAAATCAAGCCGGGTGCACAGATGTGGCCCTCCGCTCAGGCACCGCACTCCAACATCACCTGGCCTGAGGATTTTCTCAGCGAAATGGTGAAGCTGCCCGATGAAATTGACGGAATCATCACAGGTCCCAACCACGCATTCCTTATGGACGACCTGCGCCGCAAGCTGCCGCCAAAATATCCGATACGCTTTTATCCCGATATCACCCACAATGTGCGCTGTGAATATCCCGTTCATTTTGACAGGGACGATTGGCACTATGCGCTTGCAAGCACGCTCAGCCGTGAAAGTGCAAACCCGAGACCGACCGAATTCAGGCTTCTTCACAGGCTGACCAGACCGTATGTGGTGGGCAGCGTCAGCTACTCCGAAGGCGCACACGATGATGTGAACAAGGCTGTCTGGAGCGATATGGATTTCTTCCCCGATGTAGCTCTTTATGACACACTCTGCGACTATGCGAGATTCTTCCTCTGGCAGGCAGACGCTGAAAACATTGCCGACGGCATACTCGGACTTGAGCGCAACTGGGAGGGCGATCCTGCTGAGAATCCGCACATTGAGCATACGCTCAGCATTTTTGAATCGGAGCTTGAAAAAGCGCCGTCACTTATGAACAACTGGCGATTTGTTCTCTGTCTTTTCAGAGCGAGGTGCGATGCACTTGTAAGGCGCAGAAGACGATTTGAGCTTGCACTCATCGACGAGGCAAAAAGCTTCGCTGCAAGAGGTGATTTCGACAGCGCAAGAAGCGAGCTGATGACCGATTTTGACAGCGGCTATTACGCCCTGCGAGCCTCTCTCGGTGAGCTTGCCGATATCCTTTTTGAGCAGATAGGTATACAGCTCGATGTTGAGAATTATCACGCAGCAGGCTGGGAGCGCGGAGCAACTCTTGACACAATCGACCTGCCCGTTACCGACAGAGCATGGCTGCTCAACCGTTTTGATGCGGCTGACGCTATGCCCGAAGAGGAGCGCAAGGCTTTTCTTACAAGAGTTTTCAACAGAAACAAAATCGGCAAAGGTGAATACTATTTCTCTCTTGCAGAACACGGTTTCGGAGTTCTCGGCGAAAAACAGAGGGGCGAGTTTTATATCGACTATCAGGGTGACAGACGCGAAGTCAACAACGGCTCTGTTCCGATGTGTATGCTCAAAGCCTTTGACAATTTCACCTTTGTATGCAAGCTTGCAGGCTTTGAGCCCGACACGGACTACAAGCTGCGTATCAGCTACAAAAAGACAAACGCTGATATGATAAACGGTTTTTACATAAAAGCAAACGGCACTGAGATTTACCGTGGCAAGTTTTTCGGCGGTGAAAGAGACGAGCAATTTGAAAGTGAAATGCTCAGCGACCGTTTCACCTGCGCAGTCTATGATCTTCCTGCATCCGTATTTGAAAACGGATGTCTTGATCTTGAAATAGGCGAAGAAATTGTCGGTGTGGTACTCAGCGAATTTATGATTTACAAAGCATAAGGAGGCTTCATTATGGAAAAAATAAAGACAAGCGGAAAATGCTTCACAGACGAATACGGACGTGAAAGAATCTTTAATGGCGTTAACCTCTGTGACAAGGGCTGGCCCGACGGAAGCGGAAACCTCTGCCACGTTTATGAATATGACGAAAAAATGTTTCGCACATTAGCTGAAAAGGGGTTCAACATAGTACGCCTTGGAATCACATGGGCAGCAGTTGAGCCTGAGCCGGGCAAATACAACCAGAACTACATTGACGGCATACGCAAAATGCTTGACCAGTGCGAAAAATACGGCCTTTACGCTTACATAGATATGCACCAGGACCTGTATTCAAACTATTGCTATGAATGGGGCGACGGCGCACCAAAATGGGCGTGCCTGACAAACGGCAAAAAACGCAAGGACATCAAAGTGGTCTGGGCTGAGGGCTATTTCTGGGGCAAGAGCGTTCATAACGCATTTGACAATTTCTGGACAAACAAGCCATTCAACGGCAAAGGTCTGCTTGACCGCTTTACCGATATGTGGAAATATGTGGCACAGAATCTCTGTGACCACCCTGCCCTTTTCGGATTTGATATGTTCAACGAGCCGTTCCCGGGCAGCGACGGCGGAAAAGTTTTTATTAAGCTTATAAAGGGACTTGTAAAAACCACACTCACCGACAAGCGAATCAACAGAGCAAAGCTCATCAAAGATGCCGTAAAGCTTGATATTCCTGCAGTGCTTGACCAATATAACGGTGACATCCTGCGCGATATTGCACTCGGTGCGGCAGAGCTTGTTGAAAAGTTTGACCGTGAGCGTTACACTCCGTTCCTCAACAAAACCGCAGGAGCAATCCGCAGCGTTACAGACAACGGCATAATGTTCATTGACAACTGCTACTACTCAAACCTTTCAGTTCCCTGCAAGGCAGGTCCGATAACCTATGACGGTAAGCCCGAAGAAAAAATGTGCTTTTCTCCTCACGGCTATGACCTTATGGTTGATACTCCGCTTTACAAGCACGCAAGCTCATCCAGAACAGATGCCATTTTCAGTGAACACGAAAACTCACAAAACCGCCTCGGAATTCCTGTGCTTGTAGGCGAATGGGGCGGTTATTCGGAGGGTACGGAGTGGTATCCCCACCTGCATCATCTTCTGCGCTTCTTTGACGACCGTAAGTGGAGCAACACCTACTGGGCATTCCACGAGGGGCTCATCGGTGACGGTGTAATGGATGTGCTTTGCCGCCCGTATCCGAGAGCGGTTACGGGTGAAATCAAGGCATACCGCCACAACAGAGCAGACAACACATTTACTCTTACCTACGAGCAGACAAAAGAATTTGATGTCAAAACCGTTGTTTATCTGCCGACCGAGCCCGAAAGCATCGAATGTACGGGTGAATGTGAGCTTATCCCCTGTGAATACGGTGGATTCACGCTTGAAGTCAAAACAGAAATCGGTTCTCACGAAATCAAAGTTAAACTCTGATAAAGCAAAGCCGTCGGCTGTTCATTCCGAACCTCCGACGGCTGATTTTATTTTATTCTGTTTATTTTATTGCCCTTGACAAAATACACCTTTTCGGATATATCCATCAGTGGCTTGTCGTGCATTGAATCTGTATAAAGGCACTCGATTTTTGCATCGGGATAAACCTCTCTGAAAGCGTGGATTTTATTCTCGCGGAAGCAAACCCTGCCAAGCTTGCCTGTTTCTCTGTCGAACTGAGTGCCGACATAGTGCTTTATTCCGAGCCTGCGGCAAACCTCTGCAATTACAATTTCGGGCGAAGCGGAGATTACAATATCGTCCTCTGCTCGTACCTGCTCATAAAAGGGTTTTATTTTGTGCATATGAGAGTCCCAGAACTCGTTAACAATCGCATCAATATCATCAAGGGTTGCTACATAATCTTCAAAAATCTTTGAATAGCGTCCGAACGCTGTTTCAAGCCTCAATGTTCCAAGCTTGTACTGAGCAACGCCCGAAACCATATGAGGAATATTCTTGAGAAGTGAGGGATCTTTTTTGAGCATCATCAGGAATAAATCGACAAAGCTCTCTCCCCTGTAAATTGTGTTATCAAAATCAAAAACGTTCATTTACTCTGTCTTGCCCTCGAGCATTGCCACAACACCGCCGACATCGTAATTGGCAACAGAGATGTACAGATCACAGTTTCGGTAGGGATACTCATCGGTATAGTATGTAAATGTTACATAAAGGCCCTGCTCAACTGTCATATATGTATAGCTCTTACCTGCCTGAGCAGTTTCAGGGAACTGTGTATTCTTGTTGTACTGAGTAAAGCCTGCCTTTTTGCAGGTTTCAATATAAGCAAGAAAATCTGCATAAGACATTTCATTAATGTAAATTGCAGCAAGCTGCTCCTTGCCGTTTTCCTTGTTGCTGTATACCGTTTTGGCAACCTTGTCAGCAGCCTTGGGGAACTTTGTCATAAAATCGTATGCAGGCCAATCCAGGTTTTCGTTGCTGACAGTATTGCCGGGAGCAACGGTAGGCGGCTGAGTCTGCGGAGGAATTGTTTCACCCGGTGCCGGAGGATATGTTGCAATTTCCATTCTGCAGGTTGTGAGAGCTTTGCCGTTTTCATCAGTCTGCGGCTCTCCGTTTTCATCGAGCACAAGGTAAGGCGTTGACTTTGTCTGCGGCTCACCCTTTTCATTTGTTACCCACTCACCCGGTTTGCCTGTCGGCTCGGCGGTAGTTGTTTCTTCGTTCGTTACCGGCTTCTTTGTGCAGGCCGCAAAGCAGAAAACCGTGGCAAAGCACAACAGTACGGCGATAATTTTTTTCATTGGTACTCCTCCCAATCATATAATCGATCTATATTTTATCACAAAGAGTTTTTTAAGTCAACAAAATAAAACGGCAAAACGCCGTCAGACGTTCTGCCGTAAAAAATTCATCAAAGCACCTTTGAAAGGAAATCCTTGAGTCTGTCGCACTTGGGATTTGAGAAGAATTCCTCAGGGGTGTTTTCTTCTTTGATAACACCTTCGTCAACAAAGATAACACGGTCTGCCACCTCACGGGCAAAGCCCATTTCGTGAGTAACAACAACCATTGTCATACCCTCGTTTGCAAGCTGTTTCATAACCTCAAGAACTTCTCCGACCATTTCGGGGTCAAGTGCACTTGTAGGCTCGTCAAAAAGAAGTACCTCGGGGTTCATTGCAAGTGCACGCACAATTGCAACGCGCTGCTTCTGTCCGCCAGAAAGCTGGCTGGGATATGCATCTGCCTTTTCCTCAAGACCTACGCGCCTGAGCAGCTCCATTGCCTTTGCTTCGGCCTCATTCTTTTTGATGATGCCGAGCTTAACGGGAGAAAGTGTGATATTCTTGAGAATTGTAAGGTTGTTGAAAAGGTTGAACTGCTGGAAAACCATACCCATCTTCTGACGGTGAACGTTGATGTTAACCTTAGGATCGGTAATATCCGTACCTTCAAAAAGAATTTTACCGCCGGTAGGCTCCTCAAGCAGATTGAGGCAGCGAAGGAAAGTTGATTTACCGGAGCCGGATGCACCGATAACAACTACAACTTCACCCTTTTTGATCTCTGTATCGATACCTCTGAGAACGTGATTGTCGCCAAAAGACTTTTCAAGGCCTTCAACTTTAATGAGAACTTCATTAGTGATCACTGTTGCGCAGCCTCCTTTCAAGTCTTCTTACAAGAGCAGTAAATATCATAACAACAACAAGGTAAATAAGTGCAACCGCAATAAGGGGCATAAACGCAGAGAAGGTTCTGCCGCGGATAAGGTCGCCCGCCTTTGTAAGGTCAACAATGCCAACGTAACCCGCAACAGAGGTTTCCTTGAGAAGAACGATAAACTCGTTGCAGAGTGTAGGCAGAACGATTTTGAACATCTGCGGAATGACAATATAAATCATAGTCTGTATGTAGTTAAGACCAAGGCTTCTGCCTGCCTCAAACTGCCCCTTGTCAACAGACATAATACCGCTTCGGAAAATTTCGGCAACGTATGCACCGGAGTTGATACCGAATGCAATAACAGCAACCATCGTGCCATTTGTCGAAGAAGCAAATATTACGAAATACATAATCAAAAGCTGAACAACAACGGGTGTGCCGCGGATAATAGTCAGATAAATGTTACATATTCCGTTAAAGAACGCAAGCAGACCGTAACCGATACCGCCGCGCTTTTTCATATCTGCGCCTGTTTTGTCATAAGTTGAACGTACAATTGCAATAACAACACCAAGCACAATACCGATAAGACCGGCAAGCAGGGTTATAAGCAAAGTGTTTTTGAAGCCGTCAAGAATCCACTCCCAACGGTCGCCGTCTATGAAATTGAGCTTGAACTCATCAACAAAATCCTGTAAGCCGAGCTTGAAAAACTCATAAAGCTTTACGAATTTGTCTTTCATAAAAGCAGCATAACTGGTAAAAATCCATGCTTTCATTTATTTACTCCTTAATCATAAAAACAGCGGGCGCCGTAAAGCAGCCGCCCGCCATTATTATGTTTAGTTAATCTCAGTTGGCAGGGATGTACTTGTCGATGATAGCCTGAACCTTACCCTCAGCTGTAAGCTCTGCAAGAGCTGTGTTGATCTGATCAAGAAGCTCTGTGTTTTCCTTGGCTACGCAGATTGCATAATCTTCGTTTGCGTACTCACCGTCAAGAATCTTGAGACCCTCTGTGGAAGCTACAAATGACTTAGCAGGCTCGTTATCAATAATAACTGCTGTTACCTTACCTGTGGAGAGAGCCTGAACAGCCTCAGCACCTGTCTTGTAACGGATAACGTTCTCATCGCCGAAGCCCCACTTTGCAGGAACATCAGATGAGTAAATATCGCCTGTTGTATCCTGCTGAACGCCGATCTTGATACCTTCCTTAACGCCTGCGGGGTTGCCGTCAGCATCAAAGCCGGTATAGAAATCTTCAAAAGAAGCGTACTGGCTGTCTGCAGTAACGATAACAGACTGGATACCTGTTGCGTATGTAGAAGAGAAGTTAACGCTCTGAAGACGCTCTTCAGTAACAGTCATACCTGCCATACCCATATCGAACTTGCCGCTCTGAACACCGCCGATGATTGAGCCGAACTCAACGTCTTCGATCTTGAGTGTTTTGCCGAGCTTTTCTGCAATAAGAGTTGCGATTTCAACGTCGATACCGGCAAAGCCGTCACCCTCTTTGTACTCGTAGGGAGGGAATGCAGCGTTTGTAGCCATGATGAGAACGTTGTCCTCTTCCTTGTTATTGTCGCCGCCGCAAGCCCAGAGTGCTGTGAGACCGAGCACGAGAGCGAGGACAACACTTGCGATTTTGATAAATGTTTTCTTGGACATAATAAAATTACCTCCTATTTTTTATTCGCAATGATTATAGCATTATTATACATTATATGCAAGTTTTTTTGAAAATTTATTCACCTATAACTCCGTAATACCTGCCAAGCCAGTATGGCAGCAGGAAATTCGTGCCCTCCAGCAGCGAAGATCCTGAACTTTCGCGGTCAGGAATAAAATGGTTACGGTTATACCCGACAACAGGCTTTTCGTCATAGGGCAGCGGCTGCGCAAGCTGAGGTTTCTCTCCGAATTCCTCAGGCGAGTAATCCCACTGCAGATCGTTGCGCACGCTGTTTCTGACAGTTGTGGCGATATACAGCAGCGGCATTTCTCTAAGACTGTTGAGCGCCAAATCTACATCACCGTGTTCACCCGTAAGTGCCGCATATATTATATTGATAAAGGGGTTGCGCTCAACACGCTCATACTCCCAATGCTCACGCATACCTATGAGATATGCCAGACGCAGATCAGGGTCTGTTTCATAGTTGAGAAGCGGTATCGAAATAAGGAAGCAGAGATTATCGTCAATATGTACCGTGTGTGCATCTTTCACCTTGCGGTACATCGTGTTCACTGCATAGTGCTCTTCTTTTATAAGCCTTAAATATTCTTCATTATACTTTTCATTGCCGCTCATATGATAAGCGGTTTTGAGGAAAGAAAGCATTTCAAGCGCATTTGTGCCGTGCTCGCCTGACCAGAATTCATTTCTGTTTATATCGTCAGGGTTCCAGTTACCCCAACGGGTAAACTGACCGTCAGCATCGCAGAGCTTGTAATTATGCTCCAAGATATGGTCAACAACAGCACACAGAGCTTTGCAAATCTGCTCCTTTTCGTTTTCATCCGCACAAAGATCATAGTAAACGGAGAGTGCAGAAAAATGACCGACAACCTCATCACTGGAAACATCGCCGAGCCACTCATACTCGCCTGCATCAAACCATTTCGGCATACTGCCGCCATAAGCCGTATTGCCCTTGCGCCTTACACAGCGTGCAATAAGACCCGGTACACCCGTAACATTCTGCAGCAGCATCATAGCTTTCAGACATCTGCGTGCGAGAGCAAGGGTTTCTTTATCGCCGGTTACTGCGTACTCGTAGGCAAGCGACATCATATAAGTGCCTGTGCGAAGACCGTCGTTATCGGTAATGCAAACGTGACCTGATGACAAATCGCCGTCATTATCAAGCGCTCGCATAGCAACAAAGCCGATATCCCGCACACCGTATTTTTCATTGATGCTACGGTAAAAATCAGCCTTTTCTTCAAGTGTCATCATAACCGTTTCAATACAGACCGCACCTTTTTTTGTACCGACCCAGACCGTGTTGCCGTCATCGCTCTCAGCAATAGCGGTAACCTCTCCGTCGGGAAGCCAATACTCTGCACCGTAAAAATGGCGCTTTGCTCCGTCATAAATAACAAGACCAATATCCGTGCCGACATAGCGTTTTCCGCTCTTGCCGAAAAGAATCTTTTTGACATTGTAGCTTGTGAGCGCACCGAGTTTTTTCTTGGTTACATAGTGGCTGCCGCCGTCATAAATCAGCAGACCCTTGTCAGTACCTATCCATGCAAGCCCGAATTTATCGCCTGCAACAGCCTGAATTCTGCTGTCCGGCAATTTTGAGGTCTGCGGCGTTACGTTAAACCAGCGCAGACGCTTGCCCAATGCGGTTTTTATGCTGTCACCTGCCGCAACGAAGATTTCGCCCTTTGCAAAGGCACACATATCAAGAGGAGTAGCACCCTCCATCCAGTACCACTGCTCAAATCGGCCGTTCTCAAATTTGTAAAGGAATTTCTCCGTAACAAGAGAGAGTCTGCCGTTTTCATCCTGCGAAATTGAAACAATGTTACTGTCAAGCTCCTGTCTGCCGTTGCCGTCGGAAGTGCAGATTGCATTGCCGCAGGCGAGCCAGAGATTGCCCTGCCTGTCGGTATACATAGCCTGTACCGCACCGTCAAAAAGTGAAACCGACTCAAACCTACCGTTTTCAAAATAAGCGGCTCCCTTTTCCGTACCGAGCCACACCCTGCCCTCTTTATCAAAAGCGGCAGAGAGAATACTGCAGGAGGGCAGCCCGTCACTACAGCCGTAACGGCTGCGCTTATCCTGCTTAAAAGCGTTGTATTTTAACGTTGCCATTATAAATCAACCCCGATAAAATAATTAGGAATTCGGAATTATGAATTAAGAATTAATCAGAATCCGTATTGACATATTGCGGCTTTATCCGCAACACCGGGAAAGCTGAGATAAAGTCGATAAGATGGCATTTTCTTTTTTCCCGAAGGAGTGCGAAGGCACTTCGAGAGGGCAAAAAAATGACATATTGCGGCTTTATCCGCAGCTTTACTCGCCTATAAGACCATAGTAGCGGCCAATCCAGTACGGAAGCATATATACTGCACCGTAGAGAAGAATCTTTCTGTCGCTGTTTCGGTCGGCAAGGAGCTGATTACAATCATAATTGGCAAGGGGCTTTTCGTCGTAAGGAAGCGATGTTTTCATATGGGGTGCTTCGCCGAATTTTTCGGGAGAATAATCCCAGTCAAGGTCATTTCTGACGCTGTTGATGAGCTTCATCTCCATAAGGTCAAGAGGCATTTCACGAAGAGAATTAACACCTGCATCAAGCTCACAGCATTCATCGGTAAATGCACCGTAGAGAATATTCCAGAAAGGATTGCGTTCTACACGCTCATACTCCCAATGCTCACGCATTCCTATGAGATAGCACTGAAGAATGTCGGGGTCAGTCTCATATCTGAGCAGAGGAATAGAGATGAGGAAACAAAGGTTATCGTCAATATGGCAGGTGTGAGCATCGTCAACCTTGCGGTACATTGTGTTCACCGCATAGTGCTCTTTTTCAATAAGGCGAAGATACTCGGCATTATACTTTTCATCGCCGCTCATATGGTGAGCAACCTTGAGGAAAGCAAGCATTTCAAGCGCATTTACACCGTGTTCCCAGTACCAGCGGTCACTGCGATTGAGATCATCGGGGTTCCAGTTTGCCCAGGTTGTAGGCAGACCGTCGATATCGCAAAGGCGGTAGCCGTGCTCAAGAATATGGTCAACAATTGCACAGATTGCATCGCTGATTTCTTTTTTCTCCGCTTCATCTGCACAGAAATCGAAATATGTAGCGGCGGCGGTGAAATGACCTACCATTTCATCACTTGAGGTTTCACCCTTCCACTCAAGCTCGCTGATATCGTCTTTTGCAGGATGCCATTCTTTGTTACCGTTGCCGTATCCCTTTTCACCGGGGCGGCGGATTGCACGTGCAGTAAAGCCGGGAATGCCCGTTATCTTCATAAGAAGCAAAAGTGCTTTCATAGAGCGTCGGGAAATATCAAGTGCCTCCTGCTCACCTGTTACGGCGTAACGGTAAGCCTGAGAAATAAGATAACTGCCTGTCCAGAGACCGTCATTATCAGAAATTTCAACACCGCCCGTTGAGAAATCATATATATTATCAAGGTCACGGTTTGTAACGAAGCCGATATCGCGTATATTATATTTTTCTGTCAAATCGGAATAGTGCTTTGCCTTCTGGGCAAGTGTCATAGTCAAGGTTTCAATACATACCGCACCGCAAGGCGTACCTACCCATACGGTATTACCGTCAGCACTCTCGGCAATTGCCGTAACTTCGCCTGCAGGAAGCCAATAGCCCTTACCGTAGAAGTGGCGCTTTGCACCGTCGTAAATCACCAGACCGATATCTGTACCGACATAGCGTTTGCCGCTTTTGCCGAAAAGAATCTTTTTTATATTGTAGCTGCAGAGAGCGTTTACAAGCTGCTTTGATACCCAATGGTTGCGGGAATCGTAAACCAGAACGCCATCCTTTGTGCCTACCCAGAGAACGCCGAATTTATCACCTGCAACAGCCTGCACATTCGTTACAGGCATATCGGAGGTTTCGTTATTTATAGGGAACCAGCGAAGGCGCTTGCCGAAAGCGGTCATAAGGTTATTGCCTGCAGCAACAAAAACCTCTCCGTCAGCAAAAGCTGACATATCATAAACCGTCATACCCTCGTTCGAGTGCCAGAAAATGAACTCACCGTCATATCTGTAAAGAGAATTTTCTGTTATAAGACGCAGGTTGCCGGAATGATCCTGAGCGATTGACACAATTCTGCTGTCAAGCTCCTGCTTTTTTTCGCCGTCAGAAGTGCAGACGGTATTGCCGTTACCGACCCAGAGTGTACCCTCACTGTCTGCGAAAAGCACCTGAACTACACCTGTAAAGCCCTCAGCCGATTTGAAAGAGCCGTTTTCAAAATACGCCGCACCGTTATCGGTACCGACCCAAGCCCTGCCCTCTTTATCAAAGGCGGCTGAAAGAATGTTATCCGAGGGAAGTCCGCTCGCAGTGGAATATACCGTCCTTTTATCCTGCTTGAACGGTTTGTAAGTAACAGTTGCCATAGAAATTCATCTCCTTCGGTTTTTTGAAAAAAGGCAGGAACGAAACATACGCTCCTGCCTTTTGAATTACATAGTTATGCTATTATTCTGCAGCTTCTTCTGTTGCTGTTTCTTCAGCAGCTTCCTCTGCAACAGCTTCTTCTGCTGCAGGCTCGATAAGAGCACGGATTGAGAGGCTTACACGCTTCTTGTCAAAGTCGATCTCTGTGACCTTAACGTCAACAACCTCACCGACAGAAAGAACATCGTCAGGCTTGTTGATGCGGCGATCAGCAATCTGTGAAATGTGGATAAGACCGTCGATGCCGGGGATAACAGTTGCGAATGCACCGAATGATGTCATGCCGACAACAGTTGCCTTGCAGACTGTACCTACGGGGTAATCACGGCGCATGATCTCCCACGGATTGTCCTCAATCTTCTTGTAGCCGAGAGAAATCTTCTTATTCTCAGCGTCAAGCTTCTTGATGTATACCTCAACAGTATCGCCAACGCTGACGATCTCTGAGGGATGCTTGATACGCTTCCAGCTGAGCTCGGAAATGTGAACCATTCCGTCAACACCGCCGATATCAACAAAAGCACCGTAGCTTGTGAGGGACTTGACTGTACCTGTGTATACTTTGCCCTCAGCAGCATTGTCCCAGAATGCCTTAGCCTGCTCCTTGCGTGCCTCACGGAGAACAACGCGGATTGAGCCGACAGCACGCTTGCGCTGTTTGTTTACATCGATAACCTTGAACTCAACCTTTTTCTTGAGAAGGCTCTCAAGAGGCTCGTCCTTTGAAAGACCTGTGTGTGAGCCGGGAATGAAAACTCTTGAGCCCTTGCAAGCAACAAGAACACCGCCGTTAGCAATAACCTCGAATACTGTACCCTCGAGAACTTCACCGCTCTCAAGTGCATCACAAATATCGCTCCAGGCTCTTGTAGCATCAAGACGGCGCTTTGAAAGCATCATTGTGCCCTCAGCATCGTTTGTCTTCATAATCATGAGTTCGAGCTCGTCACCGATTTTAAGTTCCTTGGACGGGTCAGCTGTAGGATCGTTGCTGTACTCGTCAATCGGAACGTAGCCTGTCTGCTTGCGGCCGATGTCCACCTGTATTTCACTGGGGGAAATGCCAACAACGATACCACGAACCTTCTGGTCTGTGCTCATGCTCCTGAGTGATTCCTCCATCAGTGCCTCAAATGACTCTGCGGCGGACTCCTCTGCAGCTTCAACAGCGCTTGCTGTCTCCTGACCAGCTGCCTCCTGAGCAGTTACCTGCTCCTTTTCAGCCACAAGAGCGTCATTCTCAGGCTGAACATTTTCAATTACGTTTTCAGACATGGTTTGTAGTACCTCCTTTATTATACCGGCAGGAGTGGAAGCTCCGGCCGTAACGCCAACACGGTTATAGCCGCTCAGATCAAGCTGCCTTACCTCCTGCGCCGTTTCGACGAGATAGGTTTTGCAGTTAGGCTCACACACGGATTTAAGCTTTGCCGTGTTTGAGCTCTGACGGCCGCCTATGATAATCATAGCGTCGCTCACAAGTGACAGCTCATACGCTTCTTGCTGTCTTTCTTGCGTCGCAGAGCATATTGTATCAAAAATAATTGCATTTGTATAGAGTTTTTTTATCTTTTTTTTGCACAAATTCCATTCTTTTGTGCTGAAAGTGGTCTGTGCTACCACCGTTATTTCTTTTTCGGATAAATATTTGCATTCTTCTGCAATTTTTTCAAGCTCATCGCTGTTGCCGAATACTATGCTTTCGGTTCTGCAGTGACCGACTATCCCCTGCACCTCAGGGTGGTTTGCATCGCCCGCAACAAGCACGGCAGAATTCTCTCCCGTCTTTTCGGAAACGATTCTGTGAATTTTTTTAACGAACGGACAGGTTGCATTACAGCACTCAATGCCCATCTGAGCAATTTCATCCTCAACCTGTGCGGTAACACCGTGTGCGCGCACGACAAGCGTTTCGCCCTGCCTCGCCTGCGAGGGCTCATCAATAATCCTCGTGCCCTTGCTTTCAAGGTCAGCAATAACCTGCGGATTATGAATCAGCGGGCCGAGAGTACAGACCGTTTTTCCTTCATCAAGCATTGAATAAACCAGATCAACAGCTCGGTTAACGCCGAAACAGAAGCCTGCTGTTTTTGCAAGTTTTATTTGCAATGTCCTTCCTCCCAGAGGTCAACTATTTCGTCCATAACCTTCTTTGCAGACTCACGAAGCTCGCGTGTGCTGCTTTCCTCGCTGATACCAAGCTCTTCATACTTTATGAGTTCACCGAAACGAACGGTAATCTTGCGGAAAAGGCCGCCCTTCTTCTCACAATATACTGAAGCAGGGAGAATATCAGCCTTAGTCTCTCTTGCGATAAGCGCAATTCCTGCCTTTGCCTCATGGGGCTTAAGATCCTTTGAACGTGTGCCCTCGGGGAAAATACCGAGAACCTGACCGTTTTCAACAAGCTTCATTGCAAACTCAACAGATGACTTATCACTCCTGCCTCTGTTGACAGGGAAAACGTTGAGATGTGTAAGGAAAAATGCGGCAAGCTTATTTTTGAAAGCCTCTGCCTTTGCCATAAAGTGAACGGGGCGTGAGCATTCGCCGATAAGTATTACGGGGTCGATAAAATGAATATGGTTACAGGCAAGAATAAATGCACCGTTCTCAGGTATGTTCTCCGCACCCTCACATTTAATTCTCAAAAAGATTCTCATAAGCCACTTACAAGGCTTGTGTAAAGCATTGTAATACTTTCTGTCACGTGTAATAGAATAATCAAAACCCATTTTATATCTTCTCCTTAACAATTTTATCAAGTGCATCCAGCACCTGCTCAAGGTTCATTTCAGATGTATCCAGCAGCACAGCGTCATCAGCCTGCTTAAGAGGAGCAATAGCCCTGTGCGAATCCTGATAGTCACGCTGAATCATCTCTTCGAGCACCTGATCATAGTCAGCCTGCATACCCTTGGCAAGCAGCTCATCATACCTGCGCTTGGCACGCACCTGAGCAGAAGCCGTAAGGAAAACCTTAACCTGAGCATTCGGCAATACAACCGTGCCTATATCTCTGCCGTCCATAATGCAGTTGTTTTTCGCAGCGATATCACGCTGAAGATCGAAAAGGAACTCACGCACAGCAGGAATAGCTGAAACATTTGAAGCCGCCATTGAGGCTTCGGGAGTACGAATTGCGAGCGATACATCCTCATCACCGAGGAACACACGCTGCTCGCCGTCAACAAAGCGCAGACTTACATCCGCATCGGCAAGTGTTGCGGTAACCTGAGCCGCATCCTTTGTATCCGCCTGCTTGCGCATTGCATTAACGCCAACGGCACGGTAGAGCGCACCTGTATCGACATAAATATAGCCGAGCTGTGCGGCAAGCTTTCTGGCAATAGTGCTTTTACCTGCTCCTGCAGGTCCGTCAATTGCGATATTTATCATAAACTTCATCACCTTTCGGTAATTATTTAATGTTATATATTATTACCTGCCGCATAACCTGTTGAAAATGCTATCTGCAGATTAAAGCCGCCTGTGTATGCATCAACATCAAGCACTTCACCGGCAAAGGCAAGGTTGGGAACGAGCTTTGAACGCATTGTCTTAGGGTCAACCTCACTTACTTTGACACCGCCCGAGGTAACTATTGCTTCCTCAATAGGACGAAAGCCCGTAACGGTAACCTTGAAATCCTTAAGCAATTCTACAAGGCCTGCTCTCTGCTCTCTGGTAATCTGGTTTGTTTTGAGTGAAGCCTTAATACCCGAAAGACGGGCAACAACGGGAATAAGCTTACGCGGGAGCAACATACCAAGCGAATTTGCATAATCTTTATTGGAATTTTCTACGAAATCCTTAACCACTCTTTTGTCGAGCTGTTCGTGAGAAAGCGCAGGCTTAAGGTCGATGTGGATAACATACTTTTCGCTTTTCATATCACGCATATGAGAGCTTGCGCTGAGAATCATAGGACCTGAAACGCCGAAATGAGTAAAGAGCATTTCACCGAAATCTTCATATACGGTGCGGTATTTTTCCGTATCCTCAACCCTTATGGCAACGTTGCGCAAAGAAAGACCCTGAAGCTGTGAGCAAAAGCCCTCGTGTGCCTCCAGAGGAACAAGCGAGGGTTTGAGCTCGGTTACGGTATGTCCCGCCTGACGGGCAAGCTCATATCCGTCACCCGTTGAGCCTGTACCGGGGTAGGATTTACCGCCCGTTGCAATAATCACGCCGCCGCATTCAAGCTTTTCTCCGTCTTCGGTGCGAACACCTGTGACCTCTGAATTCTCAATTATAAGCTCAACCGCTCTGCCCTTGCGGAATTTCACACCGGCTTTTTTGGCGGCACCGTAAAGGGCATCGACAATATCAAGAGAAGAATCCGAAACAGGGAAAACACGGTTGCCGCGCTCAATCTTGAGCGGTACACCCTGCTCCTCGAAAAAGTCCATTGTATCCTGAGGCATAAACGCCGAAAAAGCGCTGTAAAGGAACCTGCCGTTGACCGGCACAGCCGCAATCAGGTCATTGAGAAGATTGACGGCATTTGTGACATTGCACCTGCCCTTACCGGTTATAACTATTTTTCGACCGGGTCGGTCATTACGCTCAAGCAGAGTAACGCTTCTGCCGTTTGATGCCGCCTGTATTGCCGCCATCATTCCTGCGGCACCGGCACCGATTACAATAATTTCATCTGTCATCGTCAGACCTTGCCTCCTGCTTATCGTAAACATTGTACTCATCCCAGATTTTTTCAAGCTCGCTGAGGTTATCGTAAACCTCACTTCTGCGGTTAAAGGTTGCCGCAACAATAAGAGCGTTTATCAGGCTCAGCGGCGCTACGAGCGAATCAACAAAAGAAGCCATTGTACTGCGTGCCAGCAGAAGATAATCTGCAAACTGAGCTATCGGAGAAAGCTCGCTGTCCGTAATAGAAATGATCTTAGCTTTTTTATCGTGCATAAAGCGCAGAGCGCTGATAGTCTGGTTAGAATATCTCGGAAAGCTGATTGCAATACAGATATCCCTTTCGTCTATACGGAAAATCTGCTCAAAAACCTCACTTGCCCTTGCACTGTCAACCAGAATGACATTATCGTAAACAGGGCGGAAATAAAAAGCCAGGAAGTTTGCAAGCGTAGCCGCACTGCGCACACCGAGGATATATATATTTCTTGCCTTGTTGATTGCTTCAACAGCACCGTTGAAATTTTCCTTTGAGGTCTGCTCAAGGGTTGCTTTAATCATTGAAGCATCCGCCGTAAGCACGGTTTCGAGGATTTCATCCTGCGCTATTCTTACGCTCGCACTCTCCATACGCTGAACACTTGTAAGCTTGCTGCGTATAAGCTCCTGCAAATCATTCTGAAAAGCGGGATAGCCGTCAAAGCCCAACTCGGTCGCAAAACGGACAACCGTACTCTCGCTGACACCGACTGTTTCACCAAGACGGGCTGCAGTCATAAAAGCAGCTTTGTCATAGCTTTCCATAATATAGTCAGCTATTTTCTTGTGGCCTTTTGATAGTCTTGAGTAAAGCGCATCTATTTTGTTGAGGATTGATTTTGTCATAATCCGCCACACTCTCTGCAAATAATGCAAATAAATTGTATATATAATACTCTTTTTTTATGAAAGATGCAACCGTTTTTGCAAGTTTTATTTCATTTTAACCTGCAATTTCATTTTTTGAATATCCGTGGTATATGTAAAGTTATTTCGCTTTACTTAGCTTGCTTTTATTTGTAATAATGTTTATTTTGTTGCCTGCAATCCTTGATTCTGCGATGTTTTTACATTCTGAAACACTTTTGAGTGATTTTATTAAAAATCGTTATTTTGTAAAGCGATTTAGCTTTACAAATAAACAAGCACCGTATATTTCCTATTTGGAATATACGGTGCTGATTTTTACTTTTTGTTCTTCTTTTTCTTCTCTTGCTTTGCTTTATCGTATGCTTTACGCTCAGCCTCAAGCTTTTTCTGCCTTTCCTCTTCGAGCGCGGCTTTCTGAGCGCTGATCTTATCGAGCTTCATCTTTACGGGAACTGCAGCAATTATTACCACCAGCAAAACAATACCGCCGATAACAAACATACACTTACCGAAAATCGGGCGGCAGATTCCGCAAACCTTGCACTTAGCGTGCATTATGCCTTTACCCTCCACCCAACGTGGAACATCAAACTCTAAAATGTCGCTGTATTCCGAATAGATGGTTTTTTCCTCTGCGTAAACCAGGTAGTGCAGTCGCACTCTCATCTTGGAGGTATCTTCAAGGTCAATATCCTCCAAATAAATTGATTTTGTTTCGTTGGCATAGTGGCTGTTACCGCTTAAGCTTACGCTTTCCCACGAACCGTTACCTTTATCAATTTCAGCAATGAGAGAAACATAAGTGGGCTGCTGAGTTGAGAACCAGGCCTCAGCCTTTTTCACACTCTCTGGAGTCATTACATCAAACGCAATATAAGGTCTTTCATCCCCCTGATATTCTATCCTCGGGTTGGAGGCTTTGGGAGTTTCAAGCTCGCCCGGAGCCTTGCCGAAATCCGGATTGCGTTCAACCTTTATAACTTCGCTCCACTGTGATACCTTTACCTGATCTATAACATCGGTATACTTCATAGACACTCTCATACGGAACTCGAGCGTATGATTATCAAGATCAAAAACCGTCTGACCCTGCTCGTTCTTCATAACAAGCGCACCTGCATCTTTAACACTTCTGTCATTGACAAGGTAGAGCAGGTCAAAGGTGCGTACCGTTTCACCGTTGGGAACCTGACCGCCGTAATGAGGAGCAGACGGAGTAGTTTCCCAAAGCTCGCTGTATTGCCAATTTCCACCGTCGATACGGTAATCAATCTGAACATAGGTGCTGATATTGGTCATTCCGTATCTGGCAGCAGATTCCTCGTTACTCATAGAAGTAACTGCGGCATAAGAATCTGTAAAGCAACAGCTTATGCTTATTCTCTCTGCAACCGTATCATTATAAACCTTGTACATTATTCCGTAAGGTGCATCAACTGTGGTAAACTCCATCGTTGCATTTGCGGAAAGTGAAGTCATTACCAACATTACTGCAACAATCAGCATAGCTGCTATTTTTTTCATCATAAAACTCCTCCAAAAAGCAAATAAACAATTATATATTAATCTTTTTTATAATTAATTTCAAGTACTTAACAAAAAGTAGTTTTGTATTTGACTATCAAATAAAATAGATATATAATAACTGTATCAAATCTTTTGAACATAAACGGTGAAAAACGAATGACAGCCTTACTTTGTCCTGTGTGCAAAAATCCATTAACAACACAAGAACGCTCCTTCAGATGCGAGAAGGGGCACTGCTTTGATATGGCAAAAGAGGGTTATGTCAACCTGCTTACAGGCAACAAAGACGGAAGCCTTATCGGCGATAACCGTGATATGGCACGCTCACGCAAAGAGTTCCTTGACAAACGCTATTTTGAACCGCTTGCTTCGGCGCTGTGTGAAATTGTCGGGTCGCTCACCCCTGCCCACGTACTTGATATTTGCTGCGGTGAGGGATATTACACACAGGCTGTTGCCGATACCTGCGACGCCGATGTGCTGGGCTTTGATATTTCAAAGGAAATGGTAAGGCTTGCCGCAAAAAGAAAAAGCAGAGCTCAATTCTTTGTTGCAAATATGGCTGATATACCGCTCGCAGATGCAAGTATTGACTGTGCATTGCATCTCTTTGCTCCTTTTTGTGAAAGAGAGTTTGCGAGAATACTCTCTGCCGGCGGACACCTTGTCAGCGTTTGCCCGGGCGAAAACCATTTGTGGGAACTCAAAGAGATTCTTTACGAAACCCCTTATAAAAACGAAGAGAGTTTCCCTGAAATCAGCGGTTTTACTCCTGTTAAAATTATTCGTGCAGGCAACAACATTACGCTGAATAGCCGTGAAGATATTGACGCTCTGTTCAAAATGACACCTTATTACTACCATACATCTGCCAAGGATAAGGAAAAGCTTCAGAGTCTGGACAAGCTGACCACACAAACAGATTTTTATATCAGAATTTATCGCAAGGACTAAAAAATATGAGACGAAAAAAACATGAAATAGATATGTGTAACGGCCCGTTGTTCGGCAAGGTACTGCTTTTCTCTCTGCCGCTGATGTTATCGGGCATACTTCAGCTGCTGTACAACGCCGCCGATGTAGCCGTTGTGGGGCGGTTTGCAGGCAGTGCATCACTCGCCGCCGTAGGCTCAACCGGCTCGCTGACCAATATGATGATAAACCTTTTTATAGGCTTGAGTATCGGTGCCAGCGTTGTTGTTGCGCGCAACCTCGGTGCGCACGATTTCAGAAGAGCGCACGATGCAGTTCACACAGCAATTGCAATAAGCCTTGTTGCAGGCGTTGCAACGCTGATAATCGGTGTTTCTCTTTCGGGCGTTCTGCTTGAAATGATGGATACGCCCCACGATGTAATCGGGCTTGCAACGCTTTATATGAGGATTTATTTTCTCGGTATGCCGGGACTTATGGTTTACAACTTCGGAAGTGCAATTCTCAGAGCTATGGGCGATACTGTGCGTCCGCTCTACTTTCTGACAATTTCGGGTATAGTGAACGTTGTGCTCAACCTTGTCTTTGTTTGCATCTTCAAAATGGATGTTGCAGGTGTTGCTCTTGCAACCATAACTTCACAGTACATCTCTGCCGTTCTCGTTGTAATCTGTCTGCTCAAGCTTGACAACTGCTGTCACCTGAGCGTGAAAGAAATTGCATTTCACAAAAGAGATGTAATTGATATGATAAAGGTTGGCCTACCTGCAGGAATACAAAGCTCGCTTTTTTCAATTTCGAACGTACTCATTCAGTCTTCAATCAACTCTTTCGGCTCTACGGTTATGGCAGGTAATGCCGCCGCAAGCAACATAGAGGGCTTTACCTACACCGCAATGAACTCGGTCTACCAGGCGGCTGTTACTTTTACAAGCCAAAATGTCGGCGCAAAAAAGCCCGAAAGGATAAGAAGAGTTGCCACCGTTACTCTGTTGACGGTAACCTCTGTCGGTATATTGCTCGGCAGCCTGACCTATCTTTTCGGCGAGCCTCTGCTTAAAATTTATTCGACTGATCCGGCAATTATCCCCTACGGCATGGTAAGACTTAAATACATCTGCCTTGTTTATTTCATGTGCGGAGTTATGGAGGTTTTTGTCGGTCTGCTCCGCGGAATGAACTGCTCCACAATTCCGATGATAGTTTCAATTTTCGGCTCTTGTGTATTTAGAGTTTTGTGGGTTTACACCGCTTTCAGAGCCTCACCGACGCAGGAAACACTTTACATCGCCTATATCATCTCGTGGACAATATGCTCGCTGATACATTGGATATGTTACCTCGTAGTAAAGAAACGGCTCACAAAAAGGCTCAAAGAAGAAAAGGAATCACAATAAAAAAAGCCGGTGGAATTTCACTTAAGAGTGAAGCTCCACCGGTTATTTGTTTGTATTTATGCTGCCTCAGTCTGAGTAGCGGTTGCCTCGGGGACAGGTTTTGTATAAACCGTTGTTATTCCGGTTTTTGTGTCTGTCAGAGTCAATGTGTCGTTCTCTATAACAAAGGTCTTAACATCTGTGTAAGACAGGCTGTAGAGAGTGTATGTCAGCGTAATCTGACCTGCTTCTCTGTCTATTGTATAAGTGCCGTTTATCGAAACAACACCGAGGATTGCGTCAATATTGCCGCTCATCGTACCGTCTTCACGAAAAACATATGAAAGCAGTTTGTTCTCACTCTCCCATACGCCGAGAATCTGGTTCTCAGGGTTGAGGATGACCTCTTTTTCGTAAACGTTCCAGCCGATAAGACCTGCACCTGCCAGTACTGCAACAATAAGAACTGCAACAATTATCTTTTTCACGGTATAACCTCCTTAACTGTCGCTACTTTGTATATCGTCACTGCTTGAATGGCTGTCACCGTAGCCGTAACCATAACCGTAGCCATAGCCGTAACGTCTGCCGTAGCCGCCGTAACCGTAGCCGTAACCGTACTTATACTTACTGTAAGCACCTCTTACGCCATCGGAAGCAACATTGTTGAATACACAGCCGATAAGCTCAGCCTTGTTGTTGGTAATATCATCAATAACGCTGCGTATACGTGCGCAAGCAGAGAAGTTTTCACGAACAACAAGGATTGAAGCATCTGCAAAGTTTGAAAGGATATTAGCATCGGTAACAACAGCTGCAGGAGCAGTATCGATAATAACATAATCGAACTCTTCTCTTGCCGCCTTGATAACCTTACCCATCTGCTGAGAGGAAAGAATCTCTGTCGGCTCTTCATGGGCCTGAGCGGTAGTGAGAATAAAGAGCTTATGCTTTTCAACAAACTTGATTGCATCACTAAGCTCTGTTCTGCCGCTGATGACCGAAGCAAGGTCAAACTCAGGGCTGACATTGAGATTGAGGAATTTGCTGATAGCCGGCTTACGAAGGTCGGCGTCAATTACGAGAACTGACTTGCCGTTCTGGGCAAGGCTGAGCGCAAGGTTCATAGAGAATGTTGTCTTACCCTCGTTTTCACCTGCACTGGTAACAAGAATAACCTTGTGACCTTTTCTTGAACAGAAGGTTTCAACCTTTGTTCGTATTGCCTTGTACGATTCTATGAAAGCAAAGCCGAGCGTTCTGTCTGTAATGAGAAGACGGTGGCCCTTGCCCTTTTTCTTGCCATTTTTGATACGCACATTGCCGATTGAACCGATAAGGTTGGATTCCAGCTTAAGCTGAACATCTTCAACCGTCTGGACGGTATCGCGTACAGCATTTGTGATAACAACGCCGATAAATGCAAGTGCAAAGCCTACGATAGCACCGATAACCGAGTAACGCATTTCAGAAGTACTGGAATCAGGGTTCTGAGGAAGATACGGTGTTTCGTACATCTGGAGAGTTGCATTGGGATATGCGTACTGAACAACATCCTGATAGCACTGTGCCAAGCCGTTTGCGATTCCGTATGAGCGCTGAGGGTCAGTCGTTGTGATTTTAATGATGATAATATTTGTATCAGCCTGAGTATAAACATTCATACTTCTGCTGATTTCAGAAGCAGTAATCGGGAAGCTGCAGCTGTTTGCAACACGCTCAAGCATTGTTCTGCCCTTGAGAATATACTTGAAGGTATTAGCCATTGAAACCGAGCTGCTGATATCACCGGAGGAAACAACATCGGTTGCCTCCTTATTGTAGGTTGTAAAGCTCATATCCGATGAATATGTGGGTGTTGTTGTAGCAATCGCCACACCCATACCGATAGCTGCGGCAACCACAGCCGATATAACAAGCAACCACCATTTCTTCAACACGGTTTCGAGCAGGAAAATAATATTAATTTCCACGCCCTTTGGTGCCGATGTAGTGCCGACATTAGTATCCAAAACCAAATCTCCCTTTCTCTTTAACTCTTTGTATCCTTAATCAGTCGTAAACGCTGATCTGATTTTTCAAATACGAAGGAATACCCTTTGAATAGTCATCCTTTTGATTATAAGCACCTATAAACATATAGGCAAAGCAAAGCGAAATATGAATATAAAGCGCATAGTAGCTGACTATACCGTACTCACAAATCATTATGATAACAACAAGCGCAATCATCAGCTTGACAAGTGAGCCGTTACTTTTTCGCCAGATTTTGAAGAGCGAAACAAGCAAATAGAAGTAGAAGCTGTAATATGTGACAAAGCCTACTATACCGAGGTCAGCCAATATTTCGTAGTAGTTGTTGTGTGCATAAGTTGCAATACCTGTTCTGAAGCCCATTTGAACAAGGAAATTGTTTATACCGTATCCGAGCAGAGGCTTTTCAAAGAACATATCGGACGCATGGTCAATAAACGACTGTCGCAACGCCATACTGTAGTCACCGCCGTCTTCGACGATATGGTTAAACATTGACTCTATTCGCACACCTATAGCCGAATACAATTCCGGAACGGACATTATCATGTGAAAAACCACAACAAACAGACCCGAAGCCGCCAATATGCGCCAAATCATCGTGCGACGGTGTGAACGCATAAGAATCATAAGAATCAAGCCAGCCATTGAGGCAAGAAGCGATTTTCTCGAGCTTGTAAGAACAACAACCATAAAGCTGACAACAGTAAACAAATAATATTTTTTCTCCTTGCAATAAAACGCAAAATAAAAAGAAAAAAGCACGCAAAGAGTAAATATCATACCGATTGTATTAGCGTTAAGGTGGGTTGCCTTAGAGCCGAAGCTGCCTGAAAACCACGTATCAACCGAAGTTTTCATTATAATATAGAGCGTAGTATACAGACCTGCCCAGCTGAATATACGAACGCCACGCATAAGCCGTGCGCGCGTTGCATAATTCTGTGCCATACAGAATGTTATAACCATACTCTGAACCATACGTGAGATAACCAGCATACAGTTTGCCGGATATGTCGCCCAAAGTGTAGATGCAAGTGAGAGAACAACAAAGCCTGCGTACCATAAAGTGAAAGATGGCAGTATCAGCGTTTCCTCAGTTTTGAAGCGCATCATAATCTTGATAAGAGTGAGACCGAAAAACAAAAAGAAAGCCGCGTAATAAAAATAGTTTTTTCCCTGTACTGTTGCGTTGTTACCGAAAATTGTACACAGCAGCAGAAAAAAGCTCACATCAATAAAAAGATTTAACTCAGGCTTGTCCATTCTTATATTTAAGATTCCATTTTTGAACGAAAACATAAGCGCCTCTTATTTATCCTTTTTTACTACTGAAGCCTTTGCAAGCTTGCGGTTGTGCAGGAACTTTGTCAACTCCTTCACGACATCAGACGGTGAAGCAAAGAACGTTTTTAATCCGTAGCGTATTGCACCAAACGGCTTGTTGCTGCGTATGCACGCAACGGAAAGGACAGCATAGTGCCTGAAACGGACATATCTTCGTTCGGATGAGCTGAGCAAATCAAACTTTGTCTTTTTTAATTCATACAGCGCTTTTTCGCCGTTGATTTTATTGTTACCAACCGAAATACGCTCACCCGCATGAATATACTGAATGATATATGATACAGGGAAGTAGCCTGCCTTTGGGTTTTTCTCCAGCAAATCCCACATCAGCATAAAGTCCTGACCCATAGGTACAGCTCTGAAGCCGTTTGTCTGAAGGAAAAAACTGCGTTTGATCATATATGTGGAGGTCGGACAAAGCGAGTGAATAATATGCTGACGGAAAAGAGCTTCGCACGAGCAGTCGTCAACATATGAGTGACGGCGGTATTCTATCAGCTTGCCGTCTCCGTTGTGGATAAAAACATCGGTAAAGCTCAAATCAAGATCGTTTTTAAGCATAAATGAAAGCTGTGTATCGATCTTTTCCGGTAGATATACATCGTCATCATCAAGGAAAGTTATATAATCTCCGCTTGAAGCTGCAATACCTGCATTTCTGGAGGGACCGCCTCCGATAGATTTTTCATTGCGCACGTATACGATATTTTCATTTGCCTCATAATTCTTCATCAGAGCCTGTGTATCCGCTCTGAATGAACTGTCGGGCGCATTATCATCGACAACCACAATTTCTACATCGGGGTATGTCTGCGCCAGCAACGATTCAATTGTACGGCCAAGGAAATGCGGCCTGCTGTGAGTAGGAACAATAACACTTACTTTTACCGGCACTTACACCACCCCCATTTTTCACAATAGTTCAATGTATTATAACACACTTAAAACAATTTGTACACACTTTTTTATATTTTATTTTTACAGTTTAATAATTCTCAGATAACAAAAGCGACTCCGCACGGCGCAAGCGCCGCACGGAGCCTTGATTTTAAGAGAGCGGGTCAATTCCGTCAGCAGCCGCAGCCACAACCGGAATCTCTGCCGCAACCGCAGCCTGAATCTCTGCTGCAACCGCAGCCGTTGTCACAGCCGTTGTTACCGCAGCAGCACAGGAGAAGGATAAGAATGATGATCCATGAACAGTTACCGTTACAGAAGTTGCATCCCATGTTCGTTTCCTCCTTTCTTCTTACACCACCATACTATGGCAAAGGGAGGAAAAGTGTTACAGAAATTTTCAGCTGATTTTTTCTTTTTTCTCCTGATATATTCTTATGAGTGAAAGAACAAACATCACAACCGGGAAAACGGTTGCCGCCGCAAACCCTATCTTGATATCAGCACCGAAAGCATCAGCTATTCTGCCCGCGAGTGACGGACCTGAAGTGCAGCCCATATCCCCTGCAAATGCAAGCATTGCAAAAAGGGCCGTACCGCCGCCGGGAATAGCGGCAGAGCCCATACTAAAGGTGCCGGGCCACATGATTCCGACAGAAAGTCCGCACAGAGCACAGCCTCCGAGCGAAACCAGAGGATTGCCTGCCAGTACGGTTATGAGATATGCCGCAACGCAGAGCGCACTGCTGCCTGCCATAAATTTGCTCAGCTGAATCTTTTCGCCGAATTTGCCGTAAAACACACGGGCAACGCCCATAAACACCGCAAACATACACGGACCGAGCAAATCGCCCATATACTTTGAAACGCCGAGTCCCTCCTCCGCAAAAGCAGAGGCCCATTGGCTCATTGAAAGCTCACTTGCGCCGGCGCAAAGCATCATCAAAAAGAAAATAATAAAGGTCTTTTGCCTGAAAAGCATCTTGATTCCGCCCTTTTTGTTATCACAGGGCAATGCGTTTATCGGCACATTCATATATGCAAAGGCATTCACAAACGGGATTAATGCCCACACGCAGGACATAACACGCCACGCTCCGATTCCCGCAAAGCGGAAAACAAGGGTAGAAAATAACACAACAGCCATCTGACCCCAGCAGTAAAAAGAATGGAGCAAGCTCATTGCGGATGCTTTGTTGTCACTCGGGCAAGCCTCAATAATCGGGCTGACGATAACCTCAATCAGCCCTCCGCCGACAGCACTGCAAACCGTTGCAATCAACAAGCCGATGTAAGGCTCAATGACAAAAGGCAGTACAGCCATCAGTGACAGACCTGCGGCACACAGAAAATGCGCCGCCACAACGAACGGTCGGTAGCCTACCCTGTCAATCAAACGGGCAGCTATAAAATCAGTTGCAAGCTGAACGCCGAAATTCAGCGCAATCATCGAGCTGAGCTGGGCAAGAGAAATGCCGAACTCATTTCCGAACATAACAAAAAGCAACGGAGCGAAATTGTTGACTATAGCCTGTGAAACATAGCCGACATAACAGCAAATAACAGTTTTTCCGTAATTGGGTTTGTGCATAAAATTCTCCATAAAAAGCGCTTAAAATTCTACCGAAATTCTGACCTCACCGTTTGAAATGACCTTGACTGTAAGTGTTTTACTTGCACTATCCCATGAAGTGCTTAGCTTTGCGCCGTTTGTACCGTCTGCAACAACGCTCGGCTCAGATTCAAATCCTGTCAGCTTAATAACCGACTGCCTGAAATCATTGGGGTTATCCATTTTTCCGCCTGCAGCATAGGAGAGCATAAACTGGTTTTCGTCCTCAAGGCCGTTACATATTGCATTGGAATCTAAGCGAAGATTGCAAAGGTCAATATCAATCTTTTCTTCCGTTTCCTTTATTATCGCGTATGTGTGAGCAACAAACTCAGCATTGATTTTCTTTTTGCTCTTTGGAAGCGTATAGCTGACGCTCTGCTCACTGTCTATGGTTTTGTTTTCGTTGCTGTTGAAGATATAAATATAATCGTTTATATCAAACAAAACACCGTCGCCCGCATATGATGCTTCATAGCGGCTGTTGAAGAAGGCTGTCTTAATCGGGTTAATGAAAAGAAGATTGAAAAAATATTTGAAATCAGTAAGGATTTCACTTTGAGGCAACACCTTTTCAGGTTCGGAGTAAATGGGCAGAATTGGGATAATATGATATCTTCCGGTTGAGGGCACCCATGTTTTGCTGCAATCAAAATAAGGTGTAATATCAATCTTTTCTTCAATAAAGGTGAAGGTATCACAATAGAGCCCCTGCAGAAGATGTGCATCATTTCCGCTGAGAGCATAGCTTCTCGGATTCGACATTTTATAAGCAACTTTGATTTTTTCCTTCACCTGTTCCTTATTCGGTACGGAACCATTGAGAATTTTCTGATAAATCGGGTACAGGACATCGTAAAAAGTAGCGGTCAGAACAACTTCGCCGTTGACAAAGTGATAAAGTCCTCCCCTGCTGAGAGTTCCCTCAATCGCATAAACCGTTGCGCCGCCCACCATATCGGCTATCATATCAATTCCAAAAAGTGCAGGCGGATATTTTGCCGTTGTCAACGGATTCGGCTCATTGGGAGCAACACCGACATCGTCATACTCAATAAAGCCCTCCTCATACCAGAGGAAATTCTCAAGGTTGACCCCCCAGTTTCCGCAAACATCATCAAGCCAACATCCGAGAATATTTGCCTGGCTCGCAAAATGTCTGCCGTGACCGTTATGCTTGTCCATTATTATTACATTTTCAGAGTTTGATTTGAGCAAATCGTAGAGCTCTCTGTCCTTAAGAATGTGATTTACGTAATTTGCCTTTTTCCAATAGATATATTCCATATCCTGCCAGATGAAAAGTCCGCCGTTTTCGGCACAAGCCTTAATGCAGGATTTCATTCTTGCAAGGATGTTTTGGTTGACTCCGTTGTCCTCAGTAACCTCATCATAGGCAAGCTTTTCATCCGTTACGCCGTTCGTGGAAAGCTCAACCTGAACAAAACCAATGAGAGACTTATGCTCTTTGAACACGGCGGAAAGCTCTTCCTGTGTGAAAGGATCACGTGTTTTGTTGGTGCAAAAGCATTCGGATTGGCAGACAATCGGTACATTTGCAGCATCAGTCACCGTCAGAAGTTCATCCCAAAACTCCAGTTGGCGTGCAGGTGTCATATCCGTAGTGCCTTCGTCGATATAGATTACGGCAAAGTTTCTTATATCCTCGGGCAGAGCGTAATACGTCTTTATTGCGTACTCTGCGAAGATTTCACCTGTCTGCGGACCGCCCCATACAGGGCAGTTTCTTATCATAAACAGCGGATTTTCTTCATCAACATACATACGAAGTCCGTCCACCTGCTTACGGGTTCTGATTTTTGTTGTTTCGACAGTCTTTTCGGGCAGGAGCACAAACTCATCTGCACTTTCCTGAGTTCCTGCAAGTGATGCCTCAAGAGGAATCATCGCAAGCATAACAGCTATCAACAACAGGCTTACAAATTTTTTCATCGAAAGCAAACCCCTTCACCGCTCAATGAGCAAAATATTAGTTGTAATTATATCACATCCGGTATTCTCTATCAAGACTGTTAAAATCGAAACGCAGAAAAATCAGCACCGATCGAGTGCGTAAAACACACTCGGTCGGTGACAAGACTTTATTATGATATTTCTTTTATAAATTCTTCCAATGCTGACCAGCTGTTGATTTTAAGATATTTCTCACAGCGTTCATCGCCGCAAAACTCAAGCGGTATATCGGATTTTTCATCAAGCAGAACGGGTGTCATACCGCAGGCGGAAGAACCGTACACATCCGGAATCACGCTGTCACCGCAGTACCAGCATCGGGTTGGATCAAGCCCTGCATATTTTGCCGCCACAAGAAAAATTTTTGTTGACGGCTTTGTAAAAAGAAGATCTGCACTCGTCAGACAAAACTCAAATTTTGAGGAGGGAATCCACCTTTTTATTGCCAGAGCCAGACTTTCACCGCTCATCATATTGTTGCTGATTACCGCAGTACGTATTCCGAAAGAATCAAGCGTGGTAAGCAGCCCGGTCAATCCGTCAATAACACGCCTTGAGGAATTGTATCGGTCAAAGATTTCCTCCTGCTCAACCATCGATATATCAAAGTTGAGCCCCGTATTCATTGCGGCGTATCTGATAACCGCAGACAGCGGAATATCAAGCGTTATTCCCGATTTTGATTTCACTCCCGAAACCTCTGCTATATATTCATCCCAGTATTTCGAAAGCTCAGCACCGCTTGTCACATCGGGGTTAAGTGCCGACAGCCGCAGCTTCTCAAATCCGTCGGCAGGGCAGCATTTTCCGTCATCAAAAAGTGTGCCTCCGACATCAAAAAGAATCATTTCGGGTCTTTTACCGTACAGCATACAAATCACCGCAATCCATAAGTTATTTAGTTATAAAATGTCATAAAAAATGACGCCTTGTCAAGTGCTGTCAAAGCGTCATCTTCTTTGAAAATTCAGTTGAGATATGCTACAGAACCGAACATATTCGCACCGTCAATAATGACAAAATCGGGTGATAGCTCCGCTTCCCCACGGTTGTTACCGTAAGGCTTTTCGGGTCTGTTGCCCTCCGGCATTTCAGGGCGGGACATCTCCTCAGGCATTTCGGGTCTCTTATGATTTTCAAAATCCTCAGGCTTTTCAAAACCCTCGGGGGGCATCTCTCCGCTTGGAGACTCAAAGCCCTCCGGCGGTATTTCACCCTCGGGTTTTTCGGGTCTGTTGCCGCCGTGCATATTCGGCGCACCTGCCATTCCTCCGCCCTGACCTGCAAGCTGTTTTTTATCACTCCACAGAGTATATGTTCCTGCTGTCAGATCGGGGCTACTGAAAATCAATACAGAATATGCATTTTCGGGACGGACTTCAGCAACGGTTTTTCCTTCTTTATCCTTAAGAACAACGGTTTCGTTGCCTGATTGCTTTTGTGCGAAATTAAACACGGCATAATTTTGTCCGCCATCCTCAATTCTGTCAAGCATATGACCGCTTGCAATAACCGTTCCGCCGTTGATATGAATACCCATATCGGAATCAATTCCCGCATCGGCACTATCTGAGCAGGCATAGGCAGAAACCGCACCGCCGTTGATGACAAGCCAGCCGTTGGAATCAATACCGTCGCCCTCGCCCGTATCGCCCGTAACCTTTATTGTCAGCTTGCCGCCGTTTATTGTTGTTACGGAAACGCCGTCCTCATTGGTATTGATACCGTCATTACCGGATTGGATATTGATATTGCCGCCATTAACAGTAAGGTGCATTTCACTGTCCAGACCCTCATTTTCGGCAGTAATATCAAGCACGCCTGTGCTCTCTTTTCCACCGTCGATATTCATAGACATTTTTGAATAAAACGCTCCGTCGTACTTGTGCAGTTTTTTTGCATCCTCAACCTCTGTTTTATCATCATTCAGCACAACCGTATCGGGCTTATAAATACGAGCTACATACGATCCGTTAATCTTATTGACAGTACCGTCTGCGATGATAACATTCGCACCTGCAGATGAAGTGTCAACATCCTTTGTTTCTTCATCGCCTGCGCACTCATATACATTATAAAAAATAACGGCAGGCGCAACAGAGCAAGATATTTCCGCACCGTTAAAAACGAGCGTAACGGCAGCTTCGGGATTCTCCTTTGCATCTTCACCCAAATCAACGGCAATCTGACCCTTTGAGAGCTTTCCGCTCAGGCTGTATTTGCCTGCCTTTGTGATATGTACAACCGTATGCTCAGCCGCCTCCTGAGCAGAGTGAGCATCGTTTTCAGTTCCCTCACCGTAGGTGAAATCCTTACCCGATTCATAATAAACAATATCGTTTGAAGTATATATCCCATCTGCACTGTCATTGCCGACAGCTGTGCCGTCTGCAGTAATTCCGTCATCACTCAGTACAATATCCACCGCATCCGCCGTATCGGGATTTTGCTCTATCGGTGCTTTGCCGCAAGCGGTAAGCAAAAGAGCCAGAACTGCCGTTATTGCCAACACTTTTGAACGTTTCATATAATCATCCTTTCGGGATTTTGTTGGTTAAATAATAGCATAACAATTTAATAAAAAATTGAACATTTTATTATCAAAAATTGTTTTTTCTTTGGCTCAACCGAAATCTGCAGCACAAGCACCGCACTTGTAAAAAAACGGCACAGATGCTATAATTACCGTCAGAGGTGGTATTATGAAGCATCGTAAATTTGACAGACTTCCGAAAAGGCTTACCGTAAGTTTTCCGTTGTGGCTGATTTATGGCACAAGGGGTAAAAGCTCGCCGTATTACGATATTGACAAAGCTATGCGTGAGCACGCAGAAAGAGGCTTCAACTGTATACGCATTGACAGCGGTGCCGGACTTATCCACGACCTTGACGGTAATCTTCGCCGTCCGTTTGACATAGGTGATATGTTCGGAGAATACGAGAAAATTCCTCGGCAGGAGCACATTACAGGCGACGGCGGACCATGTGACCTGCTCGCCCGACTGATTGAAACCTTTGAATGCGCAAAGAAACACGGAATTTACGTTATCCTCTCACAGTGGTACTATCTGCACACATATTGGTACCACAAAGCAGGAGATCCTGTTGCAGATGAGCTTTTTGCCATACCGCCCGAAAAAAGATTTGAGGCTTTCGGAAAATTCTGGCACTATATTCTGCTTGAGCTTGAAAAGCGTAGTCTTGACGGTCAGATTGCATTTGTTGAAATCTTCAACGAAGTAAACGAGCATCCGTACTACTGCGGCGAGCGTGACTGGGGCGCAAACAAACGCGTTACAGATGAAGAAGCGGAAATGTTCGGCAGACAACACACACAAGTAATAGATTTTCTGCAGAAAAAGCATCCCGATATTATCTTTGCCTATGATACGGCAGGCCCTTGTCAGGTAAAAGAAACCCTGCCCGAAAATACAGATGTTTATAATTTCCATTCCTACTATCTTTGGGGAATTTACGAAAGCGTTTTTGCCGAGCATAAGGAATGGTTCAGAAACGAAATTACGCCCGAAGATGTTATGAAATCACGCATCGACCGCAGACCCGTTGATTACGGTTGGTACGAGCGTGTGGCAAGACACAATGATATCGACCCGAAACACCTGCCCGAAATTGAAAAAGCTCTTGAAGAAAAGCTGAAAGTGAGCTGTGACGAATACAAGCGAATCTGTAAAGCCATGCTTGATGATGCAGTTCGTCTGTGCGGCGGCAGAAAGCTCGTCTGCGGCGAGGGTGTCAGCTACATCGCTTCCAAGGATATACTCTGGGAGGAACACTCCGATGCGTACTGGAAGCTTGTAAAATACGGTCTGGATTTATATAAAAAGGCCGGCGTGTGGGGCACGGTAATACGCACCTGCTGCGGCCCTGAAGATCCGTGCTGGACACTTTGTAAAGATAAGCTGCTCGAGCTCAACAGGTTCTTCCTCGAAGATTGAACCGCCTTATAAAAAATCAAGCCGTCCGAAAAATCGGGCGGCTTTTGTTGTAAGTTTTATTCACCGAAAACTTCTTTTATCGCCTCAAGATAGCTGTAACCGTAAAGATCATCGGGCTGAAGATAGCTTGTTTCCGTCCATTCATTCCAGCTGTTAACCGTAATAAACGGAGCTTTCATAATTCCGTTTTCAAGCGCCGAATCCGCAAAACCTTTTATTCTTTCGCAGGCGGTCTTAAAGTTTTCGGGCGTATTGTTTTCCACAACTCCGGGAATATATTTGTTGAATCGCACATTGTTATCCCAACCAACAGAAATATTCGGATAAAACGGCACATTGAGCTTCTTTGTTTCCTTTTCAATCTCACCAATATATCTGTCCGTAATCTCCGTATAATCGCCGTCAAAATCCGTTGAACAGCCCCAGTTATAGCTCGTTACCGAATCAACACCGAGGAAGCGGTACATCTCAGCAGAGTCAACACCTTTATTGCTGTCAGAATCATCCAGCCAATTAAAAACGCGGTTGCGCCAATGAACAACCTGAAAATGCAGCCCGTCAAAACCTGCCTCAACGGTTTTTCTGCGGAATTCATCAATACCTTTCCGACATTCATCGCTTGTGCCGAAAGAACGGATAAAGTTGTCTATATCAAAAATCATATAAACGGGGCAGCCGTCAATCTTATAATAATTCTCACGGCTGAAATATTTTTCAATCGTTCTGTCACAGATGTTTGAAAAGATTCCGGGAGTAACGACGCCGCTCCAGATAACGGTTGAAAGGTCATTGTCGGAATTTCGTTTGTCCCAAAGGTGGGTTGCATCGTGATTTGCCCACATCAGACAGAATTTCATATCCGTATTGTTGCGTGCCCTGAGGAATCCGTCATTAAGGCAGTTTTCAAGAAACGGACGGTTATCGTACCAATACCAGTCATAGATAAAAACACTAACTCCATGCGAAACGGCACAATCAATCTGCATTTCCATAACACGGCTGTCAGCTTCGTTGACATAACCCCAGGTGGGTATTCTCGGCCAGCGGCAGCCCTTGCAGCCTTTGTCGGTCATCGCTTTTACTGTTTGCCATTCGCCGTAGCCCTCAGGCCAGAAAATGCGTGTGCGCGGCTCATCGCCCGTATATGACGGCCATATGAATGCTGCTATATCGTATTTCATGTTTTTGCCTCCGTTTCATAACAGTCTGTTACGAGTTTAAGTATACCATATACACAGATAAACATCAAGCCGCCCGAGAAGCTGACATAATTCACCGTTTTAATCTTTCTGTTGCTTATATTTTGAAAATGAAGTATAATAACAATACAATTTCATATAGGGGGTGAGTGTACATGAAATGGAACGACTTTCAGAAAATTTCTGATGGCATAAAGGATCCGTTACATAGCTACACTCCGATCAAATCACTACGTTGATATTTTCAAAATGGATTTGGCATGAAATCCACAGATAATCATTCCGATTCTGCTTTTATTAAGAGTTACTGTAAGAGCG
>JAZPYF010000077.1:0-27003 GCA_045544055.1 Acutalibacteraceae bacterium
GGTTAGAACGCTAGCCTGTCACGCTAGAGGTCGACGGTTCGAGCCCGTTCCGGGTCGCCATATTTGCTGCTATGGCTCAGGTGGTAGAGCACATCCTTGGTAAGGATGAGGTCGGCAGTTCGAGTCTGCCTAGCAGCTCCAGAAAAACCTCTTTTGCATTTGCAGAAGAGGTTTTTTCATTGGTCTTTGCTAAAGACCAATGAAAAACAGGGAACGGATTTTCCGCTCCCTGTTTTTGTTTGCTTTATTCTTTTGTGCCGGGCTCGTACATCATATAGTAGTTATTGATGTTTTCTCTTTTCCAGTAATCGTGCTTGATTACCTTAAAGCCGAGCTTTTCGTAAAACTTTACGTTTTTCTCATCCTGTGCCTCCAGACCAAGGTTGTAACCCTTGGCTGTGAGGTCTTTTATGCCTTGCTTTATAAGCTCAGTGGCTATTCCCTTGCCCTGGTGCTCGGGTGCGACGAAAACAGGTGAAATTATATAGGTGTTTTCGGGAAAAACCTTTACGTCAAGGTGGGAATAAGCCATTAGCGTTTTAAGCGTTTTAGGCCAGTAAAACCAAAGAAAAACCCAGTTAGGATACATCAGAAAGTCAAGCACGCCGTACTCGTTGTGAGCCTCGCGCCAAACGCAGATTCCGCGCTTTTCTTTATCTATATAGATTATATCCTCTCTGTTTGAGGTGGCAAGACGCTCGATCATAAAATGATAAACGAACTTTTTTCTCAGCTTTTCGCTTTTGGTGACATAGGTGTGAACAGGGTCGTCCACATAGGCTTCTGCCGCCATTCGAGCAAAAAACTTAAGCATCTTATTGTCCATCGGCTTTTTCTTCATGCGGTTTCTCCTGAGGTAGAATTATTATGCTGCAAACCAGTTCTTGATTGAGCAGCCGGAATTGTACTTGGGTGTGTCAATTGAAGAATCCTTTACGATTGCAAACGAATCAATGCACTCAGCGCCGCTGTCCATTACTCCGTATGAATCAAAGTAGAGTGAGTTACCCTCAATGCGGATTGCCGCAAATACAGGATAGTTTGCATCTACAATCTTTTCTGCTCTGGGGAAGAGCTTATCTGTATCAGCAGGATTCTTGGTCTGGTAGTACTTTACACCTGAACAGCCGTTGATAGCGTAAACCGTACCGTCGGGGTTGACCTTTGCCGTGTAGGTTTTGCCGGAGTTGTTAACGTTCATCTCGTAAACCTCAACAACCTCATTGCTGTTCATAGCGTCTGTTCTCAGGTATACGTGGTCGTGACCTTGAAGCACCATATCAATACCAAGCTCGGGCATAAGCACCGAAAGCTGCTCGCGGATGCTGATTACATCGTCATCATCGTAGTGTGAGCCGTTTGAATAGGGTGCTTTGTGGAGCATTACAAACTTCCATTCTGCATCGCTTGCCTTTGCATCGGCTTTCATCCATTCAATCTGCTCTGCGGAGAAGCCGTTATCCTCATCCTCGTTTGAGTTGAGAACAATGAAATGTGCGTTGTTGTAATCAAATGAGTAGTAAACGCCTGTCAGTGTATCCTGCTCGGGAACATTGGAGATAATGAAGTTTTTGTCAAGTGCATATTCTCCGTGCTCCTCGTGGTTGCCTGCTGTGGGCATAAGCACGCTGCTCATAAGGTTTGCAGATGCGGAGTTGAACAGCCATTTCCACTGCTTGAAGTTGTCGCCATGGTCAACGTGGTCGCCTGTGTGCATAAGGAATGCGGCGTTGGGATGCATTGTGAACGCTGTATCAACAAGGTTAGCCCACTTATCGTAATGCTTTGCTGAGCCTGCCTGGCTGTCGCTGACGTGGAAGAATGTGAACGAATCGGAATTGTTTGCTGTTGTGATTGTTGCAACGTTGCTCCAGAAGCCTGCCTGAGCATCACCTATACGGTAGTAATAGGTTGTGCCGGGCTGCAGACCCTCAATAGTGACATAGTGTCTGTTTACGTTGAATTCGTATGTCAGCAGACCGATAAGACCTATATCAATACCGGGGTATTCTCGTCTTACAGCCTCAGTTTTCTTTTCGATTTTTACACCGTCGGGTGTTGCGGTGAGGTCATTCTTATCAAGTGAAATCTGAATGTCCGTACCGTCAACGCTCTTCTTTGTGTACCAGCTTATGTTTCTGGAGGTGGATGCATCTTTACCGAATGTAACAGCTACCGTTGAGGGCAGACGGAGATTGTCAGCCGTTGCGATAACCTCATAGCCGCCGTTTGTGTTGGCGGAAAGTGTGAGGTTATAGTCGCTCGGTGCTTCATCATAGCAGAAGCTTTCTACGAACGAAGCAAGCTCCCAGTCGATTGTCTGCATCTGGCTGAGTGTGAGGTATTCACCCATAAGGTGCTCGAGCAGACCGTTGAGTGTGTTGCTTTCAAGCACACCAAGACCGCCGAGGATTACAAACGCTGTGTCAATAATATTGGTAAAGGATTTATCGCCCCATAGGACAACAGTAAGTACGGTATCAACCATACGGATGAGGGTTGAGCCGAATGTGCCGAAGGGGAATGCGGCGGAGAGATTCAGCTCAAGCGTAGAGAGAAGCTCACCGAGCAGGAAATCGTTGAGAACATATTCGATAATACCGTCAAGCAGCTTTGTGGATACATCGCCTGTCTCAAGCTGAGCCATCATATCCTGCATAAACGGATCGTCATCAAAGCTGCCCTCGTTGCCGTACATATAGGCGATTACGCTTGAAACAAGCTCACCGAAATTGCCGCCTCTTGTTGCATCACCAAAGCCGTATTTGTCAATGAACTTTGTGCAGGGTATGTCGGAGAACTGCATACCGAGCAGATCATCGAGCAGGTCGCTGACAAGTGCCATAAGAACATCGGTATCCTTGAGATATGCTTCATCAAGCTGAGCGCAGAGGTCTTTGATAAGACCCATAACGTTCTTTGTGCCGATTATTGTGATGCCTGCAAAGCCGATTCCGCCACCGAGAAGACCGTCAATAAGCTCTTCAAGACCGAGTGCTTCACAAAGGAAATTGTAAAGACCGCCTGCTGCTTTGATTTCCTCGCCGTAAATCTCAACATAGTAGCCTGCAAGGTCCATAAGCATACCCTTTGCCGAATCACCTACAAAGTTGATGCCGAAGCAGTAGTTGCTGAAGGGCTGCTCATATGTTTTGCCGTTGTATTCAAGGGGCTTGAGCTCGTCAAAATCGTGGCTTTCAATTTCAGCCGTGATTACACCGTCTGTTGTGTTGTCAAATGTAACGCTTCTGATAAGGTTGGGGAAGTTTATAAGAGATGAGGTTGCAATATCGTAAATGATATTGCCTTTGTCGGAAATATGCTGACCGATATCGTGTATATGCATATGGCCTGTAAAGACATACTGCATACCTGCGTCTGCAAGACATTCGCTGACGTATTCACAGTCCTCAATGCAGAAGTCGGTAAGTGTTTCAAGCTCTTTTTCGTGGAAGTGAGACACTATGTTCCAGTGTGTCATGCCGATAACGCTGTAGCCTTTCTCCTTGCTGTCTGTAATCTGTTCGAGAATCCAATCAAAAACAGATTCGGAATAACGGCCTGCTGTCTCTTTTTCGTCAAGACCGCTCTCTGTGTTGTCAGCGGAGTACATACCGCCGTCCATTACAACAAGGCGGTAGCCATTGTCAAGCTGAGCAACATATGAGAGTCCGCCTGCCTTTTCGCCTGCGGGCGGAGTGAACTGAGCAACAGCAAGGTCATAGCCGAGGTTGGCGTAAATTTCGCGGAATTCCTCGGGAGTTGTGCTGCGTGCGCCCTTTACAAACTTGCCGTTTTCAAAGGTCTGTGCGTTGGGGTTGTTTACATCGTGGTTACCGTTGGTGACAAGCACCTGAACGCCTGTTTCCTTTTCCCAGTTTTCAAGTATGCCTGCAAGGGTTGTGTGGCTGACATAGTCGCCGTCCTTGGTAAGGTCACCGGGCAGAATAAGATAGTCTATCTTGCCCTGCTCTGCCTGCACCTTGTAAAAATCAAGCGCAGTCATAAGTATTGCGTCTGCAAGGTGAGAGGTGCAGATTGTCTTTTCGCAAACCTCTGTTGCCTTGGTCTTGTCGTCGATGTTAGCCTGAGCATAGTAGTGCAGGTCGGTCATAACGCCGATCTGAATTTCGCCTGTGGCTGTGTTCTGCGCAAATACGCTTGTCGGCACTGCACAGATAAGCAGTGCAAGTGCAAGAAGCATAGATATAATTTTAAGCGATGTTTTTTTCATTTTTATTTTCCCCCGTCTTATTTCTCTGTTCTTTCGATAATTTCTTTGAACTGTTTTGCGATAACGTGAGTTATCTCAACGCTCAGACCGTTTGTTTCGTGGTAGTGGTTGCGGTCGAGATTGTCACGGTAGCTTGAGAGATAAGCCTGAGTGGGGTGAAGAACAGCGTTGTTGCTGGGCACCATATAGCCTGTCATATCGTTTGTTACGCCGAAGATAACAAGGTCGGGGTCGTTGGCGATTTCTGCAAGAGGTGTTGCGTTTACCTCGGGGCCGATGCCTGTGCCTGAATTTGCTGCATCGAAGTAGCCGCCATATACGCTTTCTGCAAAAGCTTCACCGCCGAGAGTGAGAATCTTCTGCTTGCCGAGCTTGATATAGTTCATTTCGGTGAGAAGACCCAGACCGAGTGAGCTTTCGGCACAGTGGTAAGCTCTGGAGTTACAAAGCTTGAGAATAAACATAAATGCAAGAACGTAGTTCTCAATCGGAGCATAATAAGGCTGATGAACAACGGTGATTTCTGCATCAAGCTCCTCATCGTTATCAATGCTGAGCGCTGCCTTTGCAAGCATCTCGCCGCCGAGCTTTGTGCGCTCTTTTCTGTCTTCCGCAACCTCTTCAATGTTTACAGCCGCAATTGCGCCTACTGCAAACAGTACGTTTACGGGCTTGACGGCATTGATAGCTTCACGCAGGTAGTAGGGGTAGTCTGCGCTGACCTCGGTGCAGTCGCCGCCCATTGTGTTGGGGTGAGCGCTGAAATTGAGGAACCAAGTTTCGGCTGAACCGTCGCTCGGTACAAAGCGGAAACGGGTGAGCTTGTCGTTGACTGCTGCTCTGCCGTCACCGATAGCCTCAGGTACACGGATTGAGCCTGTGTAAAGCTTACCCTCCTTGCGGTTTTCATAGGCTTCGATACAAACCTTCTTAATACCCTGGCGGACAATGTTCATATATTCCTTGTCCATACCTGACTGCGGAGGCATAAGTCTGCCCCAGTAGCCTACGGTGTCAATACTTGCGTGGGAGTGAGTGCAGCTGATATTGATGAGCTTGCAGTTGGTTTTTGCTGTGAAATCGCTGAGTGAATCACGTACGATTTTTACATCGTAGCCTGTAAGGCCGATAATGTCTGCGCTTACAAGCACAATTCCGCCGCCATCTTTACAGTCAAGCCACATAGCGCTGACTGTGAGCGGATCGTTTACGCCTGTAACGGGGTGGTCCATTCTGTAACCTGCTATGTAGTATTTCTTGGCGGTTACATCGTCAGGCATAATAACGGTAGAGGAGAAGCCTGCGTTGAAGAAATTGTCTGTGCTGTTCTTCATTCTGACGGGCTGAGCGGGCTTGATAACGGGAGCGTTGCCATTCTTTGCAAACTTCTTACCTTTTGAAGATGCGATTTTTTTGAGAGCTTTGGTTGCAAGATCTGCGATATCCATATTTCTATATTCCTCCTTGAAAAAAGTGTAATATTTCCTTAATTATATAATATAACATTATACACCGCAAAAAGCAAGAAAAACGAACAAAAAAGCACCGCTTTAAGCGGTGCTCAGTTTGTCAAAAAACTTTTCGGCAAGCTGTGAGACCTCGGGAAAGTTGACGAGATGGCGTGTTCTTTGCCCCGAAGCCGTACAAAGGTACTGCGAGAGGGCGAAAACACGGCAAACGCACAAACATAATACTATAATGAACAAAATCAGGAAAAATCAACAGCGATTTTCCCTGATTTTTATTGTGTGTGTTCTCGGTGACTTTATCGACAGTCTCAAAGACCCTGGGGATTGTTCTTCTGCCAGTTCCAGCTGTCAGCACACTTTTCTTCAATGCCGAACTTTGCCTCCCAGCCAAGCTCTGCCTTTGCCTTGGAGGGGTCGGAGTAGCAGGTTGCAATGTCACCGTCACGGCGGGGACCGATAACGTATTTGACAGTCTGACCGCTTGCCTTTTCAAAAGCCTTTACAACGTCGAGCACGCTGTAGCCCTTACCTGTGCCGAGATTGTATATGTTAAGACCTGTGCCGGAGCAGACTTTTCTGAGCGCGTGGAGATGACCGACAGCAAGGTCAACAACATGAATATAGTCGCGTACGCCTGTGCCGTCGGGTGTGTCATAATCGTTGCCGAAAATGTTGAGGTGGTCGAGCTTGCCAATTGCAACCTGAGTTATGTAGGGCATAAGGTTGTTCGGAATACCGTTGGGGTCTTCACCGATGAGACCGCTCTTGTGTGCGCCTATCGGATTGAAGTAACGGAGAAGAGCAATGCTCCACTCGTTGTCGGAAGCAAAAACGTCGGAAAGAACACGCTCGATATAGAGCTTTGTTGTGCCGTAGGGGTTTGTTGTGCCGCCTGCAGGCATATCCTCACGCAGGGGAGAGGGGTTGTTGCTGCCGTAGACGGTTGCAGAGGAGCTGAATACAATCTTTTTACAGCCTGCGTCACGCATAGCTTCGCACAGCGTAACTGTACCGCCGATATTGTTTTCGTAGTATTCAAGGGGCTTGCGGCAGCTTTCGCCTACAGCCTTGAGACCTGCAAAGTGAATAACAGCTTCAATGCTGTTTTCAGCAAAGACTTTATCAAGACCTGCCTTGTCGCGGATATCGCATTCGTAGAATTTGAAATCGCCGCCGGAAATTTTTTTGATTCTGTTGAGCGCTTCGGGCTTGCTGTTGTAGAAATTATCGAGTATAATAACATCGTATCCGCTTTGAATGAGCTCAATACAGGTGTGGGAGCCGATGTATCCTGCGCCGCCTGTTACAAGAATTGCCATATCAATCTACCTCGCTTTATTGAGATTTGGTTTTCTTTGAGATTTAATTATATAATGATTTGGCAGATAAGTAAAGGCATAATCAAAATTTTTCAGGAGATAATTTATGCAGAATTTATCGGATGTTTCCGTTGTAAAGGATTTGCTCAGCCGCCACGGCTTCAAATTCTCAAAGGCTCTCGGTCAGAACTTTCTGATTAATCCGAGCGTGTGTCCCCGAATGGCTCAGGCCTGCGGTGCTGATGAAAACACAGGCGTGATTGAAGTAGGTCCCGGTTTCGGAGTGCTGACAGCCGAGCTTGCAAAGGTTGCAAAAAAGGTTGTTTCAATTGAGCTTGATGAGCGGCTTCTGCCCGTGCTTGATGAAACTCTGGCGGAGTTTGATAATGTGGAGGTCATCAATTCCGACGTGCTCAAGGTTGATCTTCACAGGCTGATTGAAGAAAAGTTTGCCGGTATGAAGGTAGCTATCTGTGCCAACCTGCCTTACTATATCACTTCGCCGATAATTATGCATTTGCTCGAGAGTAAGCTCCCGATAGAGAACATAACGGTAATGGTGCAAAAGGAGGCGGCACAGCGTCTGTGCGCTCCTGTCGGCAGCCGTGATGCAGGCGCTGTTACGGTGGCTGTGGATTACTATGCCCAGGCTAAAAAAATGTTCGATGTTTCGGCCGGCTCATTTATGCCTGCACCCAAGGTCGACAGCAGCGTAATCCGTCTTGATGTAAGAAAGCAGGCTCCGATTTCACTTGCTGATGAAAAACTGTTCTTCAGAATGGTCAAGGCTGTTTTTGCTCAGCGCAGAAAGACTGCGGCAAACTCAATCAGCTCAGGAATGTCACTCCCCAAGGAAACCGTCTACCGTGCAATCGAAGCGGCAGGCTATAGTGAAAATGTAAGGGCTGAGAGCTTTACATTAGACGAGCTGGCGGCACTTTCAAACGAAATTTATAACATTATCCGACAATAACGGCAATTGCGGTTATATCGTCGGGATGCTTTGAAACTGAATATTTTTCTGCAATCTGAACGACTCTTTCCGCAAGAACGGAGGGGTCGTTTTTGTTGAAACTGCTCAGGTTTTTGGCGATTTCCGTATATGCGCTCTGCGGAACGCCATCTGACATCATCAGCAGGCGGTCGCCGCGTCTGAGGGTAAGGCTGTCCTTGCTGAAGCTGACTTCACGCAAAATTCCGAGGGGAAGTGACGGCTTGCCTAAGCTGTAAACCTTTCTGCCTTTACACACAAGGCTTGCGCCTGCTCCTGCCTTAAAAAAATCCGTCTTTCCTGTGTGCAGATTTATTCGGACGGAATCTATGGTTGCGAGCGATTCTTCATCGGATTTTACAATCAAAGCGGAGTTTGCAAGGCGCAGCGAGCTTTCAAATCCGAGCCCTGCGGCAATCAGCTTTGAAAAGAGCCATGCCGCAACCGTACCGTCAACTGCGGCTTTGGGTCCTGTACCCATTCCGTCGCTGATGACGATGATTCTGTTGCTGTCAGTGTCGCTGAAAATGTCAAAGCTGTCACCGCACATTCTGCCCTCGGCGATGCGCTGAGCGTGTCCTATTCTGAGATTGTATTTCGGCTTTTTCTCGAACTTTATTACGGTTGAATTTTCGCTGTGAGTTACATCGGGAATTCCGAGCCTGAAGCCGCAGGCCGATTCAAGGTCGTCGGTCAGGGCGGTGCGGCTTATCTGACTGTTCACTCTTTCTGCTCTGATATCGATTTTTCTTTGTTCACCTGTTTTTGAGCAAACAATCTGTGTTGGTGTTATTCCGTAGCCGGATAAAACAGAGGATACTCTTGCGCTTGTCCGTGTGTCGAATCTGGTTTCTTCCGTAAAAGTAACTGCAATTTCTTTGATTGCCGTTGACAGCGTTGAAAATTGATCGCGCACGAGCCTCCGCACTTCGTTTTCGGAGCTTTTTTCGTTTTCTTTGTTTTCAATCCGCACAAGCTCATCTGCTATTTTTTCAATTGCCTGCGAAACCTCTTCAAGTCCTCCGCTCATATTTTCGAGCCTGAGCAGGAGGGCTTTTTTCATTGCCTCAAATTCGGGCAGCGTTTCTGTCGGCTCATCTGTAACAAACGAGCCGCCTTTGAAAACCGTACTGCTTAACAGCCATGCAAAACCGCCGCTGATAATGCTTTCGCATATATATATTACCGCTCCGTCTGCGCTGAAGCCTTGCGCCGCAAGTACGGCACATCCTGTGATCAGGCTGCAGCCGATACTGCTTATTGGTGCTGTAACACGGATGCTGCAGGAAAATTCCGAGCGGCTGAGGCAAAGGTTTACCAGACCTGCACAGATGATTGCGGCAATAAGGCGTGCCGAGTATGTACCGTCAAAGCTCATAAGGCAGCCTGCACAGCCGCCTATAATTGCAACGAGAATATTTTTGTGCGGCACGCTTGCGGCAAAAGCGGCGGCAAAGGGTGAAATATCTCCTGCAAGCCTTGCGTTTGCCATGATGAAAGCTGCAGCAAAGGTCAGGGTTTGTCCTCGGATTTTTCTGTTTTCGGATAGTGCGGTTATGTGACTCTCTTTTGTTAAAAATTTCCTTATTTTCATTCTTATTCCTCGTAAAATTGGTGAAATGATTTCACATTTATCCTACTTTACGCTTCAGGAAAAAAATGTCGCTATTTTGTGTCTTTTTTTGAAAAAGTGTTGGTTTTTTACTATATATATGGTATAATATGTTGTATCTATAATTTTGTGAGGAAGAATTACCGTTATGGAAGAGAAAAACAACAATCTTATAATCGGCAGGAATGCCGTTTCCGAAGCATTGCGCAGTAACCGCGCGATTGATACTCTTCTCGTCGCAAAGGGTGACAGGGGAGGAAGCATCGGTAAAATTATTGGTGAATGCCGTGAAAAGGGCGTAGTGGTCAAAGAGGTTGACCGTAAAAAGCTTGACTTTATGTGCGGTGGTTCAAGCCACCAGGGCATTGCCGCTTATGCCGCCGCTCACGAATATGCAGATGTTGACGATATTTTTGCCGCCGCAGAGGCAAAGGGTGAAAAACCGTTTGTAATCATCTGCGATGAGGTTGAAGATCCGCACAACCTCGGCGCAATTATCCGTACGGCAGATGCCGCAGGCGCACACGGTGTTATTATACCCAAGCGCCGCAATGCAACTTTGTCTTATGTTGTGGGCAAAACCTCGGCAGGTGCTGTCGAGTATGTACCCGTTGCCCGTGTTGCCAACCTGCCCTCAACGCTTGATGAGCTCAAGGAAAGAGGCCTTTGGGTTTACGGAGCTGATATGGACGGACAGAGCTGGGACAAGACGGATTTTACGGGTGGAGTTGCGCTCGTAATCGGCTCTGAGGGTAAAGGGCTTGGCAGACTTGTCAAAGAAAAATGTGATTTTATTGTTTCACTGCCGATGAAGGGTAAGGTAAATTCCCTCAACGCTTCCGTTGCGGCAGGAATACTTATGTTTGAAGTTTCAAGACAGAGATAATCTCGGAAGGATTGACCCGTAAATGGATCTTAGTAATTTGACATTTGACGAGCTGCTCGAAGCTATCCGAAGCGACAGCGGCTATCAGAGCGCCGCGGCAAGAAAAAAAGCCGAGGCGGATAAAGCGGCGGAAAAGCCTGAACAGGTTGAAGCTGCACCCGAAACGCCTGCAACTGTTACAGAAGAAGCTCCTGTTGAGGAAGAGCCTGCGGTTGAGGTGCAGGAAGAAACCCCTGCCGAGGAAGAGCCTGTGATTGAGGTGCAGGAAGAAACCCCTGCCGAGGAAAAGCCTGCGGTTGAGGTGCAGGAAGAAGTTGCGGCTGAAGAGATCGTTTTTACTCCTCCCGCGGTATCACCGAGCTTTTTTGAGGTTGTGGAGCAGGATGAGGAGCCTTTTTCTCCCGTTGAATTTGACTTTTATACACCTGTGAGTGTTGATTCGCAGGAGGATAAAACCGAGGAGCAGCTGCCGTTGGCTCTTGCTGAGGAAGAAGCGGAGCCTGAGCAGGAGGAGAGTGCGATTGAATATACAGCCGCCTCTGCTCCCGAGCCGATTGAGCTTGTTGCTGCAGATGAGGAAGATGAGGAAGAGCCTGTAAAGGTATATGTTCCGCCCGTACCGAAGTCTGCTCCGGAGCCTATTGATTTCGGCGGATTCAATATTGATGCGGATATTGATTCACTTTTCCCCGAAATAACGGCTGATGAAGAAGTGCCGACCTTTGGTCAGGCAGACGATAAAACCAGAACGATTGAAGTTCCCGTCAGAGCTGAAACACCGCTTGATGAGCCGGTTTCGGATAAGACAAGGCCTGTTAATCTCGGCACTGTATTTGAACGTCCCGGTATTGTTACAACCTCTGCCGCTTATGATAAAACTTCCGACCTCAGCGCACTGCCGCATATCCTGCCGGCGGATGAGCTTATCGGTGATTCGGCTAAATCCTTTATCCGTACGGGTGAAATACCAAAGGTTGACAGCCGACCTAAAACCCCTGTTGTAAGGCATGAGGAAGAGGAGCAGATGGTTTTGCCCGGCTTCTTTGAGCAGGAGGAAGTGGTCAGGGTTGATGAAGATGTAGTTGAGGAAGAGCTCAAGCGCACGAGAAGCCGTAAGGTGGACAGCTTTAAGATAGAGGGTGCTGAAATTGAAGACCCTGTGATTGATGAAGAAGTTTCGCAGGAGCTTTCACAAAGCGGAGCAGAGGGTAAGAGACGCCGCTTCTCGCTTACTAAGACAAGACACCGTCTTACCGAGCAGAAGGTGGAATACAAGCGCCCGTCAGATGCACGAACTGTTCGTGACTATGTTGCAAAGCGTAAGCTGATTGCACTTATAAGTACTATAATAACAGGTGTTTGTGCCCTTGTTCTTCTTATAACTACGGCAATACCTGCTGTTGCAGATAAAATCAACGCAGCATCGGCAGGTGTGAACGGCACTCCTGCTACCTATGTTATTTCTATGGTTATGCTTTGCATTGGTATCGCGGCAGCTGTACCCACCTGTGCTTCGGGTGTGACCTGCTTCTTTACAGGTGCAGGCAAGCCCAATTCACGCACACCTGTTGTAATAGCGGCTCTTGCTGCACTTATACAGAACATAATAATGCTTAATATGGGCGACGGTGATGGATTCCCGCTCTTTGCTCCTGCGGCTGTTTTTCTGCTGAGCTGTTGCTCTTTGGGCGAGATTCTGATATTCACCCGTATAATGTCAAACTTCACGTTCCTTTTCAGACAGGGCAAAGAAGGTCTGCACAGTGTCAGAGGAATTGACAACGCTGTTGATGTAAGCCGTGTCAGCCAGAATGTGGTTGCAGGCGATGCGGATATCCGCTGCTCGGGCAAGCTGAAATTTGCAACACGCTTTATGTCTTATTCGCTGGCAAGTGATTCAACAGATGATATGTGTATGAAGCTTGTTCCGATTATCGCAGGTGCGAGCGCCGTTATAGGCATAATCGCCGGAATAATAACAAAGAGCTTTGTCGGCGGCTTTTCACTTTTCAGCGGTGCGCTTTGTATGGGGGCTCCTGTTTGTGCCCTCGTTGCGGCAAATCTTCCGTTGTTGATTGAAAACAAGCGTCTGCACGAGGACGGTGCAATGATAAGCAGCTATGCCGCTGCTTTTGAGTATGAATCAACAAATGCAATTGCTGTTGATGCTTCCGAGCTTTTCCCGGGTGAGAGCTGTAACATCCACGGAATGAAAACCTTTAACGGCGTGCGCGTTGATGATGCGGTGCTTACTGCGGCATCAATGCTGATTGCCGCAGGCGGCCCGATAAGCAGCCTTTTTGAAAACGTTATTATGGCGCACAACGAGCTTCTCCTAAAGGTTGAGGATCTTAAGTATGAGGAGCGCCTAGGTCTTTCGGGCTGGGTTATGGGCAGACGCGTGTTCGTCGGTAACAGAAAGCTGCTTGAGAATCACAATGTCGAAATCCCGATAACCGTTGACGAAACAAAGTATGTACGCGGTGACCGTCAGATAATCTATCTTGCAGATGCAGGTAAGATTGCGGCTTTCTTTGTTGTCAGCTACGGCAGAGACAAGAAGATTGCCGATCATCTTCGTAAGATTGAAAACAACGGTATCAACATACTTGTCAGAACAACTGATTCAAATATCAACGAGAAATTTATTGCAAGGTGCTTTGATCTTCCGCTTAACTCCGTAAAGGTTGTCAGCAACTCTGCAGGCGATGTGCTCAAACGCTATGCTGAGCATATAGTGCCCAGAGAAGATGCCAAGCTCATACATAACGGCAAGGCGGCGGCCTTCCTCCACGCTGTAAGCTCTGCAAGCAGACTTTGTGCGGCGGCAGGCAGAGTAAGCACTCTCCAGACCTTTTGCAGTGCGGCAGGGCTTCTGCTTTCTGCGATGATTATGATTTTCAGCGGACCTGCAACCCTTACAGCTGTTTCGGTATGCATATGTCAGCTTGTATGGCTTGTTGTCGGTGCGATTGTACCGCTGTTCGGCAAAGAATAACTTTACTAAAAAAGGAACGGGTGACCGTTCCTTTTTTATCTCTGCAATTAAACACACAAAACAAAAACCGCAGACATTCCGTTTGAAATGCCTGCGGTAATTTTATTTTACTTAAGTTAATGACTGATACTCAGCTTACTGCTTTTTGCCGAGAATGAAGAGGCAAACGCCTGCGCCTACAACAGCAACAACGATAACGGCGATGATGATGATTTTCTTAACGTTAACGCCGCTTTCTTCCTGCTCTTGAGTTGTTTCTTCAACAAAAGTCCAGATGTATGTAGTGGTCTCTTCTGTTGATGCTTCCTCAGTTGAGAATTCTTCTGATGTTTCGTCAACAGCAGTTGTGATTACAACGTTGCCGGAGGGCTTTTTGTTTGAGCTGGGCTTGTTGTTTGAGCTGGGTTTGTTATTTGAGCTGGGCTTATTGTTTGAGCTAGGTTTCTTTGATGATTCTTCGTACTCAGGATGGATTACAACACCGTAGGATGTATCTTCTTCTTTAACGGGCTCTTCTTTTGTGGGCTTTTCCTTAGTGGGTGTTTCCTTAGTAGGTGTTTCCTTAGTGGGTGTTTCTTTTGTAGGAGTTTCCTTAGTGGGTGTTTCTTTAGTGGGAGCTTCTTTAGTGGGTGTTTCCTTTGTGAGGTTTTCCTTGGTAAGAACCTCTTTTGTGGGGGCTTCCTTTGAAGGTGTTACCTCAGCATTCTTGGTGAGCTCGTCTTTGTCGGGAATTTCAGCACCGACGAAAAGAAGGGTTGTACCGAAAACCATAATGGCGGACATGAGAAGTACCATTACTTTGAGAAGTCTTTCTTTCACTTTTTCATATCTCCTTTGAAAAAAATATTTTGCTGAAAATAATCAGCATTTTCATCATTATACCATAAAAGCAACCATAGTCAACACAAAAAACACCAAAATTATTCAAAAAAATTTAATAATTTAATTCTTTTGCAAGTTGAATAAGGCTTTCTTTGTCGTTTTCTGACTCTTCATCCATTACTTTTTCGAGCAGAGCAAACAGTATTTTGCCGATATGACTTTGCGGAAAAAGCCCGAGCGATGAAATATCGCTGCCTTTTACGGCAAGCGCAGAGAGCGTGCAGCACTCTTTCTTTTCTATAATATCGTCTGCTGTTTCCATAATATCTTTATGCAGCTGTGGCGGTATTCTTTCGCTGTACAGTAAAAATTCAAGCACGGTTTGCAGGTCGGCTGCCCCGAAGCGGTTTATAAATCGCTTTACCTGCGGGCGTGCGGCTGATACAGCAAGCTCTTTTGAACTGAGCATCAGCGAAACTGATTTTACGGTGCGGTTATCAAATTTCAGCCGACGCAGTACAGACTCTGCTTCGGTTTCGGTCAGGTGCATGAGCAGCAGAGCGAGTCTGATTACATAGCTGTCGGGTGAGGAGTCTGTAAGCCGTACGGTGTTTGGTGTGAGCTGAGCCTGAGGGAGAAATATTTTTATAACATCGGCAAATTCAAGCAGTATTTTTCCGCAGGGCGTACCGAGCATTTTGGCAAATTCTTTTTGTATACGCTCGGCGGCAATGTTAGCGAGCAGATGCTTCTTTTCGTGTATTGCTTTTGCGGTTTCTTCCTCAATCTCAAAACCGAGTGTAGCCGCAAAGCGAAGTGCGCGCATAATCCGCAGAGCGTCCTCATCAAACCTTTCTGCTGCACAGCCTACGCAGCGTATGAGCCTGCGCTCAAGGTCTTCTTTGCCGCCGTACAGGTCGGTTATGTTGCCGTTTTTATCAAGTGCCATTGCGTTAACGGTAAAATCCCTGCGGCACAGGTCGTCCTCAAGTCTGGCTGTGAAAAAAACATCGGCAGGGCGTCGGTTATCAAGGTAATCTCCGTCAATACGGAAGGTGGTTATTTCAAGCGGAGAATCGATGATTGCTGTAATGGTTCCGTGCTTTACACCAGTGGGTATTACGCGGTAATCCGAGAACACCGCCATAGTCTGTTCGGGCAGGGCAGAGGTGCAGATATCCCAGTCAAACGGAGTTTTTCCGAGCAGGCTGTCGCGCACACAACCGCCCACAGCATAAGCAGAATAGCCGTTTTTCTCCAGAATACCAAGTGCAGTCATCACATTTTCGGGGATTCTTATTCTCACCTTGCCTCACCTCCTTTGAACGGTATTATACCACAAACGGCAGTTTATGGCAATATAGCTGATTTTGTAAAGCTCACAAACTTTACAGTAATCTTAAAATTAACTTTGGCATATACTGTATTCAGTATAGTTTTTCAAGGGGGAAACAGTTTTGCCAAGCGTATATTTGAGCCCGTCAACACAGGAGAATAATCTCTATGTTATTGGCGGAACAGAGGAATACTATATGAACCTTGTCGCAGATGCGATAGAGCCGTATCTTGAAGCGAGTGATATTGATTTCGGGCGCAACACTCCCGAAATGACAGCGGCGAGCTCTATTCGTCAGGGTAATGCAGGCGGCTATGATTTGTACCTTGCCATTCATTCAAACGCATCACCCGACAGAATTTACGGCCAGCTTATGGGTACCGATGTCTTTTACTATCCGACAAGCCGTAACGGCAAGCGTTTTGCTGAGATAATCGCAGACAATTTCAAGGAAATTTATCCGTATCCCGAATTGGTCGATATCAGGGCGACAACCGCTCTGGGCGAAGTGCGTCAGCCGACAATGCCGTCGGTGCTGGTTGAGGTGGCCTATCACGATAATGAGGATGATGCAAACTGGATCGTTGATAATATTGACACAATCGCAAGGGCTCTTGCCGAATCCGTTGCAGAATACTTCGGCGTGCCGTTTGTTTCACCGATTGGTGCACAGATAGGCACAGTCAATGTCAGCAGCGGTGCGCTGAATATCCGCCGTAATCCGTCATTGACCGCACCGATTGTTGCCCGTGCCTATGCCGGAGAAAAGGTGCAGGTGCTCGGTGAGGACGGCGACTGGTACAGAGTAAACTACGGCGGCAGAGAAGGATATGCCAATAAGCGGTTTATTGTTTTGGGCTGATTGTTTTTTATTACAAATATATTAAAAATACTCTGCTGTTCTTGATTTACTGAAGCAAAGCGTGGTATTTTGTTTGTAGTAAAGCTGAAGGAGGCAGGAAGTGAAAAGATTTTTTATTGCAGCTTGTGTTGCACTTGCGGCAGTTACCGCCTTTCTGCCGTATGTTCTCAAGGCGGCGAACAGCATATTAGTTGAAGATACCGCCGCTGATCTGAATGCTTATGTCGGTGAAAATGAGGATGTAAAGCTTGAAAAAGGCGATTTTGTTTTACTCGGCTCTTATCTTGAAGAGCCGATACTTTGGCGAGTTCTTGAGGTTGGCTCGGACGGCAGAGCTTTACTGATGACACATTATGTTATCACCTTTAAGGCGTTTGATGCCTGCGGAAAAAGTGAAATATACCACAGGCAGGACAGCGAAAAATACGGTTCTTCAGATTGGGAAAGCTGCACGCTGAAGCTCTGGCTGAATTCCGATGAGGAAAAGGTCAGTTATTCTCATTGTCCGCCGACGGAAAAAACAGTATTCGGCGGCTTTAATTCCTATGACAGCGAAAAGGGCTTTTTGTGTGAGGATAATTTTTCGCAGGCACAGAAAGCCCTTATACAATCGGACAGCGTATTTATTCTTTCAAAAGATGAGCTGAGTTCTTTTCTCAGCGGTAGTGAGCGGATAAAAACCGCCACAAAAAGTGCGCTGATGAGCACGCAGTCACCGTATTTTACTTCGGCTTCAAGAGCGGTCTGGTACTGGACATCAAGCCCTGTCAATTCAAATGCTGTCAGCGTTGCAACGGTTACAACCTCGGGCGGATTTTACAAAGCACTTGCTTATGACGGCCTGACAGGCGTTGCTCCCTCACTTTATCTGAAAAGTGCTGATGTGTCGGCTCAGGGTGAGGGCACCCGAAATAATCCCTATCTTGTTTCGGGAGGTGCTGAGGAATGAGAGAAAAAATAAAAAGGCTGAAAGAACATAAATTTTTTCCGCTGATTTGTTATTCGGCTGCAATATTCGGCTTCGGGCTTTTGTTTACACGTTATTTCATAAAAATGGATGACGGCAATTTTCTCGGAATAGTTTCTTCACCCGATTTTACATACAGGGCGTGGCTCACACAAAGATACAACACCCTTTCGGGCAGAACCTTCGGTGAGCTTTTGCTTGCGCTTTTTATGCGGCACAGTATCGTCTGGTGGAAGCTTGCCAACAGTACGATTATTGTTTTGCTCAGCTTTTTCTGGTACAAGCTCTCTGAAATGTTCGGCGGTGAAATCAGCTTGCGTCGGCGACAGCTCTTTTGCTGTGCGGCAATGTTCCTGATGATGGTTTCGTGTCTTAATCCTGCAGTGTTTTGGTGCGCAGGTGCGTTTACTTACCTGTGGCCGTTTTTCGGTCTGTGCGTTACGGTTATGCCGCTTGTGTTCTATGTGCTGGGCGGAAAATTCAGCACCGTAGGTATGATACTTTCGGCAGTATCGGCTTTTTTAGCAACTGCTCAGGAGCAGTCTGCGGCTGCGGTTACGGCTCTCTATGTGATTCTGCTGATAATTATTATTTTCGGAAAGTTCAGATTCAGGCTTTCTATGCTTGCGCCCCTGCCGATAATTGCTGTGTGCGATTTTCATTTGTTTGCTTCTCCTGGTGCGGCGGCGCGTGGAGAAATGGAGGCTAATGCCGGCTTTGAGCGCTATATCGATTTTGATGTTTTTGATAAGCTCGGCTGCGGATTTTCAATGTTCTTTGCAAACAGCTTTTATCTGTCTTTCTTTCTGGCATTGCTGCTCGTGGCTCTGCTGAGCCTTGCGGTATATTCGGTGTGCCGCAGGGGCAAGCGTTTGCTTATCGGAATAAATGCCTTTGCATTTGTTGCTTGCGTGGCGGTAAATTTTGCGGTCTGTGCCGTAAAGAGAGGCTTGGCTCACATGGTTTTTCGTGCGGCTATTCAAAAGGGCGAGTATGATATCTGTTTTTGGTTGCTCATTGCTTTCGGCTGTGCGATGCTGGTGACGGTTGCCGCTTTGGCGGTTGCTTTGCTGGTAAGGGACAGGCGCACAGGGCTTTTTGTCAGCATATGTCTTGCGGCGGCGCTTGGCTGCGCACTTGTGATGGGCTTTTCCTCGTCAATATTCGCTTCGGGACAAAGACCGTACTTCTTTACAAATGTTTTTGTTATAACCGCTTGCGTTGCTCTTATATCTTACATTCCGAAATCAAAGCTCTCCGAAACGGCTTACAAGGCCTCACTCATATACGCTTTTGCTACGTTTGCAATAAACTGTGTTGCATTCAGAGTTGCGGAAATTCCTTTGATGGGCTGATGTTACTTTAGTTTGACGATTATATAATAGAATAAAAGAAAAACAGGAGGTAAAACAAGTTATGAAAAAAATAATAGCTTTGGTGCTGACGGCGGCTATGCTTTTCTGCCTGGTTGCAATTCCTGTCGGCGCGGAAAATTCGGTTACGATAGACAATACGAAGTTCAAAACGGATTATCCGTATATCTTCGTCCACGGAATGGGCGGCTGGGGACCCGATAACGAGTTTTACAGCCTTTCACCGTATTGGGGCGGCGGTCTTGGTCTTGACGATACCGACCTTATAAAAATTCTCAACGAAAACGGAATTGAGGCTTACGCTCCATCCGTCGGTCCTCTCAGCAGTGCGTGGGACAGAGCGTGTGAGCTGTATGCTCAGCTTGCCGGTACGGTTGTCGACTACGGTGAGGCTCACTCAAAGGCACACGGTCACGACAGATACGGCTTCAGCTACGAGGGCAAGGCCGTTATGGGCAAGCCGTGGGATATGAAAGAAAAAATAAACATTGTCGGTCATTCTTTCGGCGGTGCTACGGTGCGTCTTTTCACTTCTCTGCTTGCTTTCGGCAGTGAGGAGGAGCGTGCCGCAAGCGGTGAAAACACAAGTGAGCTTTTCAAGGGCGGACACGACCTTGTTCATTCCTGCATCACTCTTTCCGCTCCGCACAACGGCTCACAGGTTGCAAACCTGCTTGTAGACCCTCAGGTGACAATGCTTCTTATTTCTGCGGTGCTCAATGTTGTAGGTATGGTTTTCGGCAACAACTTCCTTGTGTTCTCTTTCCAGCTCGGTCATTTCGGTCTGACGCCAAAGCAGGATCAGTTCAGAGCATGGCTCACTCCCTGCGGAATATGGGATTTTTATAAATCAAACGATAACTGTGGCTATGATATGACCCTCAGAGGTGCGGCTGAGCTGAACGAAACAATTAAGCTCGCTCCCAACACCTATTACTATTCTTATACAACAGCCGACAGCAGTATGAAAACTCTCAACCCCATATTCTGGATTTCGGGCGGAATGATGGCGCTGACAAAGGGCAGTACGGTTGACGGAATTAAAATCGAGGGTGATTGGGCGGTCAATGACGGCATCGTGCCGCTTGCCTCTGCGCTCTATCCTACGGTTGATGCCGCAACGGCAAAGGACTATGAGGACAGCCTTGAAAAGGGCGAAAAAATTCTGCCCGGCAGATGGTATTATCTCGATACAATGTACGGTATGGATCACTTCGATTTCTGCGGTACCAAGCATTATCCTACATCGTTCGAAGGCTTCTACTTCGGTATGGTCGAAACCGCAAATTCAAGATAACAGTTAATTTATAAATTGTCATTCTGAGCGTTTGGCGAAGAATCTTAACAAAACTGAGCCGCAGAAAACCAAATCTGCGGCTCAGTTTTTATATTGTTTTATCAGAACAGGCCGGTAATAACGCCTGCTTCGTCAACATCAATTCTTTCTGCGGCGGGTACCTTGGGCAGACCGGGCATTGTCATAATGTCACCGGTGAGCACAACGATGAAGCCTGCGCCTGCGGAAATTTTGATGTTTTTGATTGTAACGGTGAAATTCTCAGGTGCGCCGAGCTTTGTCGGGTCGTCAGAGAAGCTGTACTGTGTCTTTGCAACACATACGGGCAGGTTAGCGTAGCCGAGAGCGGTGAGCATATCGATCTGCTTCTTTGCGGCAGGAAGAATGCTGATGCCGTTGCCTCCGTAAACCTTTTTGACGATTGCTTCAATCTTGCTCTCAATGCTGCCCTCAAGCTCGTAAGCGAATGTGAAATCGTTAGGCTGTTCACAGAGCCTGACAACCTCTTTTGCAAGCTCAACGCCGCCGTCGCCGCCGTCAGCCCATACTGTTGAAAGCACAACGTTTACGCCAAGCTCTTTGCACTTGCTGATAACAAGCTCAATCTCAGCATCTGTATCTGTCGGAAAACGGTTGACAGCAACAACGCTCGGAAGCTTATATACGTTTTTGATATTGGAAACGTGACGAAGAAGATTTGGAATACCGTTTTCAAGAGCCTCAAGGTTCTCTGTGCCAAGCTCTGTCTTAGGTACACCGCCGTGCATTTTAAGTGCGCGGATTGTTGCAACAATAACTGCTGCACTGGGCTTAAGACCTGCGTAGCGGCACTTGATATCAAGAAATTTCTCTGCGCCGAGGTCAGCACCGAAGCCAGCCTCTGTAATTGCGTAATCACCAAGGCGCATTGCGAGCTTGGTTGCCATTACTGAGTTACAGCCGTGTGCAATATTGGCAAAGGGTCCGCCGTGAACGAGGGCGGGAGTGCCTTCGAGAGTCTGTACAAGGTTGGGCTTGATTGCGTCCTTGAGAAGAGCGGCCATAGCGCCTGCGGCTTTGAGCTCGCCTGCAGTTACGGGCTTTTCGTCATAGGTATAGCCTACAATTATTCTGGAGAGTCTTTCCTTGAGGTCGGAGATTGAGTTGGAAAGGCAGAGAACAGCCATAATCTCGGATGCAACGGTGATGTCGTAACCGTCTTCACGGGGCACACCGTTTACTCTGCCGCCAAGACCGTCTGTTACAAAACGGAGCTGTCTGTCGTTCATATCAACACAGCGCTTCCAAGTGATTCTTCTCGGGTCGATATTGAGGCTGTTGCCCTGGTAGATATGGTTGTCGAGCATTGCGGCGAGCAGATTGTTTGCTGCGCCGATTGCGTGAAAGTCACCTGTGAAATGCAGGTTGATATCCTCCATAGGTACAACCTGTGCATAGCCGCCGCCTGCTGCACCGCCCTTGATACCGAATACGGGACCGAGTGAGGGCTCACGAAGAGCAACCATAACATTCTTGCCGATTTTCTTCATACCGTCGGCAAGGCCTATTGTTGTGGTGGTTTTACCCTCGCCTGCAGGGGTGGGGGTGATAGCTGTGACAAGCACGAGCTTACCTTTCTTATCGTATGAGGCTGGGATGTCGCCAAGGTTGATTTTTGCCTTGTACTTGCCGTACGGCTCAAGACATTCAACAGGGATTCCCGCTGCCTGTGAAATTTCGGTTATGGGTTGCATTTTTGCAGACTGAGCAATTTCGATATCGGTTTTCATTGTCTGATTATCTCCCATCTGATAATGTTTTTGTATAATAACATAAAGGATTATAACACGCTTTTCACAAAAAGTATAGTGATTTTTTGTGCTATTTTTCACAAAACCGAGGCTCAGAAAGGTGTTCCTTTATATATAATAATAAAATAAAAATATTTTCAATTTTTTTAACAAAAAATGTTGACATTATTTGTGCACTGTGATACAATCTCCTAGCATGCTAAATAGGATAGTGTGCAGATATGCGTAGAAACGGAAGGTGGCTGCTCTTTGAAGCAGGGAATTTCCGTGGAGCATGTCCGATCATTGAACCGGGCGACTAGTAATAGTTCTCACCCTCGCGGTGCGCTCATCTCACGGGCGTATTGCGCGTTCATCTCACGGACGCAGCATGGGTGAAATTGCACTGTAGCAGGCCGGAAAGTACTCAGGGAAGAATACTTTTCCGGATTTTGAATGTAGCGCGGAGAAACACCCGGCTATGTGTGCGAAAAGTGCGGCCCGCCAAATTTTAGGAGGCGCAAAAATGGCAGTCAAAAACAAAATCAGAATCAGACTTAAGAGCTACGATCACAACCTCGTAGACAAAGCAGCAGAGAAGATCGTCGAAACAGCAAGACGTACAAACGCTCAGGTTTCCGGTCCCGTTCCGCTGCCGACCGAAAAAGAGGTCGTCACAGTTCTCCGTGCTGTTCACAAGTATAAGGATTCCCGTGAGCAGTTTGAGCAGAGAACACACAAAAGGCTTATCGACATCGTAAGACCCTCAAACAAGACTGTTGAGGCTCTCACAGCACTTGAGCTTCCCGCAGGTGTTGAAATCGAGATCAAGCTGTAAGAAATGCCTGTTCCCTATATTATATACATCATAATATAGTTCGCTTCACAGGTCATGTTGGCTGAATGCCAACCAATAACCGAAAGGAGAAAGTCAAAATGCAAAAAGGTATCATCGGCAAGAAGATCGGTATGACACAGATCTTCGACGCGAACGGCAAGGTCGTTCCTGTTACTGTTGTTGAGGCAGGTCCCTGCCCCGTAACACAGAAGAAGACAGTTGAGAACGACGGTTACGAGTCCGTTCAGCTCGGCTTCCAGGATGTAAAGGTCGAGCGTCTTACAAAGCCCCTCAAGGGTCACTTTGCTAAGGCAGACGTTGCCCCCAAGAAGGTTCTCAAGGAGTTCAGACTCTCTGATGTTTCTTCTGTAAACGTTGGCGACGTAATCAAGGCTGACATCTTTGCAGTTGGTGAGTGTGTTGACGTCACCGGCACAAGCAAGGGTAAAGGCACAGCAGGCGCAATCAAGAGATGGAACTTCTCCCGCCTGAAGGAAAGCCACGGTACAGGCCCTGTCGCAAGACACGCCGGTTCCCTCGGTGCTTGTAGCGATCCTTCCCGTGTTTACAAGGGAAAGAAGCTTGCAGGTCACCTCGGCCACGAGAAGGTCACAGTTCAGAATCTGAGCATTGTCAAGATCGACGTTGAGAACAATCTCATCGCTATCAAGGGTGCCATCCCCGGCCCCAAGGGCAGCTACGTCGTAATCAAAGACACTTGCAAGAAAGCGTAAGGAAGGGAGTGTACTAAATGCCTACAGTATCAGTATTTGATATCAGCGGAAAGAAAGTTTCCGATCTTGAGCTTGCAGACGGCATCTTCGCTATTGAGCCGAATATGTACGCAATGCATCTCGTAGTAGTCAACTATCTGGCTAACCAGCGTCAGGGTACACAGTCAACCCGTACACGCTCAGAAGTCAGCGGCGGCGGCAAGAAGCCTTGGCGCCAGAAGGGTACAGGCCGCGCACGTCAGGGCTCAACAAGAGCTCCCCAGTGGTATCACGGCGGTATCGCTCACGGTCCCAAGCCCCGCACATACGGTGGCGACATCAACAAGAAGGTCAGAAGACTTGCAATGAAGTCTGCTCTCTCTTCAAAGGTCGCAGGCGACGAGCTCGTAGTTCTCGACTCCTTCAAGCTTGATGCAATCAAGACAAAGGAAGTTGTTAAGGTTCTCGGCGCTCTCAACACCGGCAAGAAGACACTCATCGTTCTCCCCGAGAAGGATGATGTTGTTTACAGAAGCGCACGTAACATTGCAGGTGTAAAGGTAAGCCTTGTAAGCACTCTCAATGTTTACGACATCCTTAACTGCGACACACTCCTTGTTCTCAAGGATGCTGTTGCTAAGATCGAGGAGGTTTACGCATGAGCAAGTTAGCACAGGATATCATCATCCGTCCCCTCATCACTGAGGAGAGCATGGCAGGCACAGCATACAAGAAGTACAGCTTCGTAGTTGCTAAGGATGCCAACAAAATCGAAATTGCAAAAGCAGTTGAGACTCTTTTCGAGGGCACAAAGGTTGCAAAGGTTAACACAGTTAACTGCAACGGCAAGTTCCGCAGATACGGCCGTTTCGAGGGTATGACAGCTTCCTGGAAGAAGGCAGTTGTTACTCTTACAGAGGACTCCAAGACAATCGAGTTCTTCGACGGCATGATGTAATGTTTATTATATAGTAATAAATATTAAAAACAATTATATAATCCGGCGGTAAGGTATGGAGTCAGACATACTCCGCAAAGCCGCTTTAAGGAGAGTGAAAGTTATGTCTATTAAAGTCTATAGCGCGACAACAAACGGCAGACGTAACATGTCCGTTACAGATTATTCAGGACTTTCAAAGGTAGCACCTCACAAGAGTCTTCTCGCTCCTATGAATAAGAAGTCCGGCCGTAACAGCTACGGCAGAATCACCGTACGCCACCGTGGCGGCGGCAACCGCACAAAGTACCGTATTATCGATTTCAAGAGAGATAAGGGCGGCATGAACGCAACAGTTCAGACAATCGAGTACGATCCCAACCGCTCAGCTCACATTGCACTTCTCAAGTACGAGGACGGCGAGTTCAGATATATCCTCGCTCCCGAAGGCCTTGAGGTTGGCGCAACAGTAAGATCAGGTGCAGACGCTGATATCATCTCAGGTAATGCACTTCCTCTTGTAAATATTCCCGTTGGTACTTTCGTACACAACGTTGAGCTTTATCCCGGCAGAGGCGGCCAGCTTGCAAGATCAGCAGGTAACTCTGCACAGCTCATGGCTAAGGAAGGCGTATACGCTCTTCTCCGTCTCCCCTCGGGCGAGCTGAGAAACGTTCCCGTAACCTGCATGGCAACAGTTGGTGTTGTAGGCAACGGTACACACGAGAACGTAAAGATCGGTAAAGCCGGCCGTAAGCGCCACATGGGCTGGAGACCCACAGTCCGCGGCTCCGTCATGAACCCCTGCGATCACCCGCACGGTGGTGGTGAAGGTAAGTCCCCCATCGGCCGTCCCGGCCCTGTTACACCTTGGGGCAAGCCCGCTCTCGGTCTCAAGACAAGAGCTCACAAGAAGCCTTCCGACAAGCTTATCGTAAAGCGTCGTAACGGCAAGTAAGTTGACGAAAGGAGCTATTAGAAATGGGTAGAAGTGTTAAAAAAGGACCCTACGTGCAGCCCAAGCTGTATGCAAGAGTCAACGCTATGAACGCAGCAGGCGAAAAGTCAGTTCTCAAGACATGGAGCCGCAGTTCAACAATTTTCCCTGAGTTCGTCGGTCACACATTTGCTGTACATGACGGTCGTAAGCACGTTCCGGTGTATGTAACAGAAGATATGGTTGGTCACAAACTCGGTGAGTTCGCTCCGACGAGAACATTCAAAGGTCACGCCGGTTCTAAAACATCAAACAGATAAGGTCGAAAGGAGTGTAAGAAATGCAAGCAACAGCAAAAGCTACCTTCGTGCGCATCGCACCCCGTAAGGTACAGATCGTGCTTGATTTAATCCGCAATCAGCCTGTTGATAAGGCAATTGCAATTCTCAAATACACGCCCAAGGCCGCGTGTGAGCCCGTTGGCAAGCTGCTCAAGTCAGCAATTGCTAACGCTGAGAATAATAACGATATGGATGTTTCCAAGCTCTATGTTGCAGAGTGCAACGTAGGCCCCGGTCCCATCCTCAAGAGAATCAGACCCAGAGCACAGGGCCGTGCGAACAGAATCAACAAGAGAACTTCGCACATCACAATCACTCTGGCAGAGAAAGAATAAGAAAGGAGGAGGTTAATAATGGGACAGAAAATTAATCCGACCGGTCTTAGAATCGGTGTCATTAAAGACTGGGAATCCCGCTGGTATGCGGACAAAGGTACATTCGGCGATACACTCGTTGAAGACTACAATCTTCGTGAATACCTCCTCAAGACACTTGCTCCTGCAGGTGTTCCGAAGGTAGAGATTGAGCGTGACGCAAAGCGCGTTCGCATCAACATTCACTGCGCAAAGCCCGGCATGGTTATCGGCCGTGGCGGTTCCGAAATCGAAAAGCTCAAGAAGATCTGCGAGAAGAAGCTCTCCGGCGATAAGGAAGTCTTCATCAACATCGTAGAAATCAAGCAGCCCGACCTCAACGCTCAGCTCGTTGCAGAGAACATCGCTGCTCAGCTTGAGAAGAGAGTTTCCTTCCGCCGTGCTCTTAAGCAGTCCATCAGCCGTACAATGAAGCTTGGTGCAAAGGGTATCAAGACTCAGGTTTCCGGCCGTATCGGCGGCGCAGAAATCGCTCGTACAGAGCGTTATCATGAGGGTACAATCCCGCTGCAGACAATTCGTGCAGACATTGATTATGGTTTTGCAGAGGCACATACCACATACGGCATCATCGGTGTCAAGGTATGGCTTTACAAAGGCGAGGTCTTTCACGACACTCGTAAACCTCGCAGGGAAGGGGGAGCAAAATAATGCTGTTACCGAAACGTGTTAAATACCGCAGAGTACAGAGAGGCCGCCTTAAGGGTACAGCTCACCGTGGTAATAAGGTTACTTACGGTCAGTTCGGTCTTGTTGCTCTCGAGCCCGCATGGATCACCTCAAACCAGATTGAGGCAGCCCGTATTGCCATGACCCGTTACACAAAGCGTGGCGGTCAGGTATGGATCAAGATTTTCCCCGACAAGCCGATTACAGAGAAGCCCGCTGAAACCCGAATGGGTTCCGGTAAAGGTTCTCCGGAATATTG
>JAZPYF010000078.1:0-74265 GCA_045544055.1 Acutalibacteraceae bacterium
CCAAGCGGTCTTAGGAAGACAAAGCCCCAGGGCAACTCCTTGGCCCACAGAACGACATGGCTACGATCCGACTTGCCGACATAGTAGCTGCTGCTGAAAAGCGTGCTGCTGATGTCAGCACTAAGTCCGCTATTGAAGAAGCTGAGCAGAGAAAGCTTATTGATATGCTCAAGGTTGAGGCAAATGATTTCCGTTCGTCACTTCTTGTAGCATATGCTGAGCATATTGAGCGTGTAAAGAGCCTTCCCGAGCTTGCTGCGCAGGAGGTTGCTGATATTGCCGCTGCAACATATTTTGTTCCTGCAGCTGTAACAGAAGAGCCTACATCAGAAGAGCCTGCTGAAGAAGTACCTGAAACTGCAGCAGAAGAGGATTACTTTGCTGAAGATGATGTCGAAACAGCAGAAGAGGTTGAAGAAGCTGATATTGCCGACGAGGAAGAGGTCGAAGCAGCAGAAGAAGTTGCCGATGAGGAAGCAGCAGAAGATGTTGCTGTTGAGGAAGAAGACGACGAACAAGACGGTGACGACGAAGATGATGATATAGCAAATCAGGTCTACTTCGGCGATGACGACGATGACGACGAAGACGAAGAAGAAGACGACGAAGAAGACGACGACGAAGACGATGATGAAGATGACGATGACGAAGATGACGACGAAGACGATGATGAAGATGACGACGAAGACGATGATGAAGATGACGATGATGAAGATGACGATGATGAAGATGACGATGACGAAGATGACGACGATGATGAAGATGACGACGATGATGAAGACGATGATGAAGATGACGATGACGACGATGATGATGACGACGGCGTAAGAGGCTTCAGCTTTGCTGAAGAGCTTGCAGACGGCGAGGAATATGGCGATTTTTCTGTTGAAGAATTTGCTTCAATTGAAAGCGGAAATGTTTCCAAGACCGGTACTGTTTACGAGGTTGTCGATGATATCGATGAGGATGACGATGACGGCGATACAGATGATGCCGAATCATTCTTCAGAGGCTTTTTCAAGAAAAAATAACGGAGGAAAGTAAATGACGCCGATTATCTGCTGTATTCTGGTTGCGGCTATAGCCGCAGCCGACCAGCTTATTAAGCTTGCGGTGCTTAGTTCTTCGCTTGTCGGCGGTGAGGTTTTTGAGCTGATAAGCAATTTTCTGCAGCTGCGCTATGTTGAAAATACCGGTGCGGCTTTCAGCATCCTTCAGGGAAAAACTCAGCTGCTCTCAATTTTTTCTGCCGTGGTTATGGTTGCAGGAATCGCTGTTCTTTTCAGCGGAAAAATCAAGTCAAAGATCTTGCTGGCGAGCATTGTTATGATAATGGGCGGCGGCCTGGGTAATCTGATTGACAGGGTGCTTCGTCACTTTGTTGTGGATTATATTGAGGTTCTGTTTATCGATTTTCCTGTTTTCAATTTTGCCGATTGCTTTATTACTGTCGGCGAGTTTATTCTTGTGTTCTATCTGATATGGGATATATGGTGTGATTACAAAAAGGGTAAGGTGCAGAAGAATGAGCGATAAACGTGTGCTCAGCTTTGTTGTTGAGGCTGCTGACGATTCCGAGCGTCTTGACAAGGTTATCTGCTCTTTTGCTCCTGAACTTTCACGCAGCTTTGTCCAGAAGGTTTTTGATGACGGCGGAGTTACCGTAAACGGAAAGGCCCGTAAAAAGAGCTATCCCGTCTCAGAGGGGGATGAGGTGCTTGTCCTTGCACCCGAGCTCAAGGAGCTTGAGGCTCAGCCTCAGGATATTCCTCTTGATATCCGTTATGAGGATTCGAGTCTGCTCGTTGTCAATAAACCCAGAGGTATGGTTGTTCATCCTGCGCCGGGCAATCCCGACGGTACGCTCGTAAATGCTCTGCTGCATCATTGCAAGGGTAGTCTGTCGGGAATAAACGGAGTAATCCGTCCGGGGATTGTTCACAGGATTGATAAAAACACAAGCGGTCTTCTCATGGTTGCAAAAACTGACGAAGCGCATGTGAGCCTTGCTTCTCAGATTCAGGCTCACAGCTTTACCAGGGAGTACCGTGCGGTTGTGCACGGTCATCTGAAAAATCCTTCGGGTACTGTTGATGCACCTATCGGCCGCAATCCGAATGACCGCAAAAAAATGTGCGTTACTGCTGTCAATTCGAGAAATGCAGTAACACATTATGAGGTTCTGGAAACCTATAAAGATTTTACTTTTGTAAAAGTAAAGCTTGAAACAGGCAGAACTCATCAGATACGAGTTCATATGGCTTATCTCGGCCACCCTGTTGCAGGTGACGATGTCTACGGCCCGAAAAACGGTGTTTCGCTCGGCGGTCAGTGTCTGCACGCAGGTTTGATAGGCTTTGAACATCCGCTTGACGGACGCTATATTGAAATTGAAGCTGAGCTGCCCGATTATTTTACGGCTTTTCTCAAAAAAATCGGCAGTCGCTGATATTATAACGGTTAAACTATAAAAAAATAAATGTTTCGGAGGTGACTGTTTTGGACGCAGCAGCGAAAAAGCAGTTAAAAATCAAAGCAAACAAAATCAGACACGGTATTATTGAGGGTGTTTATAACGCTAAGTCGGGTCATCCGGGCGGTTCTCTCTCAGTAGCCGACATTATGACTTATCTCTATTTTTCAGAGATGAATGTTGATCCCAAGAATCCCTCTTGGGAAGACCGTGACCGTCTCGTTCTTTCAAAGGGTCACACAGCACCCGCTCTTTATGCGGCTCTTGCACTCAAGGGCTTTTTCCCGTTTGAGGATCTTAAGACCCTCCGCAAGCCCGGCTCAATGCTTCAGGGTCACCCCAGCATGAAGCTCACTCCCGGTGTCGATATGAGCACAGGCTCTCTCGGCCAGGGTATTTCAGCGGCCTGCGGTATGGCTCTCGGTGCAAAGCTCAGCGGTGCAAAGTTCAGAGTTTATACAATCCTCGGTGACGGTGAAATCCAGGAGGGTCAAGTTTGGGAGGCTGCAATGTATGCAGCTGCCAAGGGCCTTGACAACCTTGTTGCTGTTGTCGATAATAATAATCTTCAGATTGACGGTACTGTTTCATCTGTTAACTCACCTTATCCGATTCCCGAGAAGTTTAAGTCATTCGGCTGGAACGTAATCGAAATCTGCGGTGACAATTTCGATGAGATTGACGCAGCTTTCAATGCCGCAAAGAACTTTGTCGGCAAGCCTACCGCAATCATCGCCAAGACCACCAAGGGCAAGGGCGTTTCCTTTATGGAAGACAGCTGTGACTGGCACGGCGTTGCTCCCAATCAGGAGCAGTATGAGGCAGCTCTCGCAGAGCTTGATGAAGAGCTTGCAAAGCTTGAGCAGATGTAATATGCTTTTCGCACTTGACTTTAATTTATAATGAAAGGTAATGGCGCATTCTGCGCTGTGTGGTGAATATTATGGCAGACGTAATTAAAACGGCTACTCGTGACGCTTACGGTAAAGCGCTCGTTGAGCTTGGCCAGACAAACGATAAGGTTGTTGTTCTTGATGCAGACCTTGCCAAGGCAACAAAAACAATTGCTTTCAAAAAGGAATTTCCCGACAGATTCTTCGATACAGGTATCGCTGAGTGTAATATGATGGGTGTTGCAGCAGGTCTTGCTACAACAGGCTATACTGTTTTTGCAAGCTCATTTGCTATGTTTGCTGCAGGCAGAGCTTTTGAACAGATCAGAAACTCAATCGGCTATACTCATCTCAACGTTAAAATCGGTGCAACTCACGCAGGTATCTCCGTCGGCGAAGACGGTGCAAGCCACCAGTGCTGTGAGGATATTGCACTTATGCGTACAATCCCCGGTATGACTGTTATTAACCCCGCAGACGATGTTGAGGCACGCCTTGCAGTACTCGCTGCCGCTGAAATTGACGGTCCTGTATATCTTCGCTTTGGCAGACTTGCAACTCCCAGACTTTTTGATGAAAACTACAAGTTTGAAATCGGTAAGGGTGTTGAGCTCAAAGAGGGTACTGACGTAACAATTATCGCAACAGGTCTTATGGTTAATGAGGCTCTTATTGCTGCTGAAGCACTTGCCGCTGACGGTATCAGCGCAAGAGTTGTCAATATGGCAACGATCAAGCCCATTGATAAGGATATTATCATCAAGGTTGCAAAGGAAACAGGCGTTATCGTTACTGCAGAGGAGCACAGCGTTATTGGCGGTCTCGGCTCTGCTGTTGCCGATGTTGTATGTGAGTCCTGCCCCGTACCTGTACTTCGTGTAGGTGTTGAGGATGAGTACGGCGCATCAGGTCCCGCTGTTGAAATGCTCAAGCGCTACGGTCTTACAGCAGACGGTATTGTTGAGAAGGTGAAAGCTGCCGTTCAGCTTAAAAAATAATTTTTGATTGCACATATAGGAGAATCCAAATGGGAGAAGAAAGGCCTTTCAAAAAATCGGCTCTCGGCGGTTTCAACCGCAAGGATGTAATTGAATATATCGAACAGCTTATGTCTGAGCTGGAGGATGCAAAATCTCAGCTCAAGCGCAAGGAAGAGCGTATTTCCGAGCTTGAGCGTAAGCTCGAGCAGTATGAGGCGGCCTATGCGGCTGTTGAAGCTCCTGTCGGTGATGATGCAGATATTTCTGATGATGCCATGGCAGAAATCGACGCAATTCTTGTCAGATACCTCGGCAAGGAGGAATAAGCGTGGCTGAGTATAAACTTAATTCTTCACAGCTGCGTGATTACTCGGAAATGCTTAAGTGCGGCGACAGGGTTTTGCTCAGCGGTACAGTCTATACTGCGCGCGACGCTGCTCATAAACGCATTGTTTCTTTGCTCGAAAACGGAGAAGATTTGCCGTTTGAGCTTCAGGGAGCATCGGTTTATTATGCTGGTCCTACTCCTGCTCCGCCCGGCTTGCCTATCGGCAGCTGCGGTCCCACAACATCGTCCCGTATGGATCCTTACGCTCCGCTTCTTCTGGACAGAGGTCTTGTCTGTATGATAGGCAAAGGGCCGAGAAATGACGATGTGATTCGTTCAATCGTCAGCAACAAGGCTGTTTATCTTTGTGCAATCGGAGGTGCAGGTGCGCTCGCCGCTCAGTGTATTACCTCTTGCGAGGTGATCGCTTTCGAGGATCTCGGCTGTGAAAGTGTCAAACGCCTTGAATTTGATAATTTCCCCTTGATCGTAGGTATAGATTCCTGCGGCGACAGTCTGTTTTCTTAAAACAAAATATTAGTTTAAGAACCCTTACCGTGAGGTAGGGGTTCTTTTTTTGTACTAATTCGGACAGGGAGTGAATACATTTAGAGTAAAGCAAAAAACGAAACTTACGAAGGTGAGGTAAAACAAATGGATTTTAATGTTGACAAGCAGCAGCTTTGCGTTTGCAAAATTGTCCGTGAAGCCAAGGCGGAGCAGGGGATTGACAGCGATATAACGCTGCCTGATTACTGTCCCGATATCAAGAGCATAATCCGCTGCTCAATCGAGCCTGGGATATCGGCTGTAAATATTACGGGCAACAGAGTTACTGCGGAGGGCAATGCAGTAATAAGGCTGGTTTATGTCAGCGAGGGCGGTAAGCTTGCGTGTTTTGAGCAGAATTATCCGCTGAGTAAATATGTCGAGATGAGTGGCTTGACTCAGGATAGCGAGATTGTTACAGCGTGTACGGTAGGGTATGTAAACTGCCGTGCCGTCAGCCCGAGAAGAGTTGATGTGCATGGCTGTATTTCTGTTGTTTTTTCGCTTGTCAGCTGTGAAAGCACAGACTTTCTGACATCCGCTTCAGGCGATGGTATTCAGCTTAAATTAAAGCCGTTTAATGGCTGCAGCGCGGTCGGCTTCACATCAAAGCTGTTTGAAATGAGCGAGGTTGTGCCGATAAGTGTTTCGGATTCACCGATTAAAAGTGTGCTTAATGCAACGGCTTTACCTTTGCTGACTCAGGTAAAGGCTGTCAGCAATAAGCTCCTTCTTAAAGGTGAGCTTCAGTTGAGTGCATGGCTTTGCTGTGAGAATTCTTCTGTTGTTCGTGTTGATCACAGTATGCCCATAAGCCGTATTGTTGAGCTTGCCGGCATAAATGAAGAGAGTGTATGCGATGTAAATGTTAATGTTTCTTCACTCGATCTTCAGCTGAAGCCCGATGAAAACGGTGAGATAAAAAGCATTGATGCAGCTGTTTGTATGTGTGCGGATGTCTGCGGCTATAAGGTGCTGAGCTGTGCCTATGTTGAGGATATGTATTCGCTGAGAAATGAAACTCAGCTAAAATTCAGTGCTATTGAAGAAAATCGCTTTGTAAAGCAGCTTGATGAAAACTTCCTTGTTCCGTTTACCGCTGATTTTTCGGGTGTTGAGGTTGGCGAAATAATCGATTCGTGGTGTGATTCGGTCACCTGTGTCAGCGCCGCTAACGATGACGGATTAGAGCTCAGCGGTACGGTTACGGTTTGCGTGCTTTATCTTGACAGCGACGGTAAACCGACTATGGCTCAGCGGCAGAGCGATTACAGATTCGGTGCGGACTTATCTCCGTCGGGCGGCAAGCTTTCCTGCAATGCAAGCGTTAAGCCTTGCGGCGTTACCGTAAGCGGCAAGGGCAGCAGCGTTAATGTCCGTGCTCAGCTCAGAGCGCACGGCTGTGTTTTTGAGAGCAGGGGAATTACCGCCGTCAGCGCGGCAGAGTGTACACAGACCGAAAAGAATCGTGACACCTGCCCGATAACCGTATATTTTACCGACAGCGGTGAAACTCTTTGGGATATAGCCAAAAAGTACAATACCTCTGAGGAAGCAATCCGTCGGCAAAACTGCGTCAAGAGTGATGTTTTTGAAACAGAGACGATGCTGATTATTCCGCAGGTCTGATTATGAGGAGGAGTAAGTGAAATGGAACAGAAAAACATTTACAGCGATATTGCCGCAAGAACGCAGGGCGATATTTATATCGGCGTAGTTGGTCCTGTCCGTACAGGTAAATCCACTTTTATAAAACGCTTTATGGATGAGCTTGTGCTTGAAAATATTTCGGATTATTCAAAGCGTGAGCGTGCTACGGATGAGCTTCCTCAATCTGCGGCAGGCAGAACGATTATGACAACTGAGCCGAAATTCATACCTGAAGAAGCGGTTGAGGTTACTCTTGGCGGAGGCGTCGGGCTTAAGGTGAGAATGATTGACTGCGTTGGTTATATTGTGCCGGGCGCTATCGGATATATTGAGGATGAACAGCCGAGAATGGTAAAAACACCGTGGTTTGAACAGGAAATACCGTTCAATATGGCGGCTGAGCTCGGAACAAAAAAAGTAATTGACGAACATTCTACAATAGGTCTTGTCGTCACTACCGACGGCAGCATCGGTGAAATATCAAGAGGGGATTATATTGATGCGGAAAAGCGCGTTATTGAGGAGCTCAAGGCTCTGGGTAAGCCGTTTGTGGTGCTGCTCAACAGCGTTTCGCCTGATTCTGTTGCAACAAAAAATCTTGCCTCGGAAATGTCTGCCGATTACGGTGTAACGGTTTTGCCCGTCAACTGCAAAACTCTTTCGGAGGAAGAAATAAAAGATATTCTGCGCCACGTGCTTTTCGAGTTTCCGATAAAACAGATCGGCGTGGATTTACCCGGCTGGATTCTCAGCCTCGGCGAATCTCATCCTCTCAGAACAGCGCTCAACGAAACAGTGACATCTTCCGCTCAAAAGCTCAGACGTGTCAGGGATGTGCCGCAGTTTGCAAAAGATATCTGCTCGAGCGAATATCTTACCGCCGCAAAGGTTGCCTCAATGGATCTTTCCACAGGCTCAGCCGTTATTTCAACAGTTGCAGAGCCGTCGCTTTTCTTTGATATTCTCAGCGAGGTAACAGGCACAAAAATAAAAAACGAGCAAGCTCTTATGGATGAGCTGCTCGAATTGAACACTATTAAAAAAGCATATTTAAGGCTGAAAAATGCGCTCGATGAGGTTGAGGCAACGGGCTATGGTATTGTAATGCCTACCACCGAGGAGCTTTCTCTTGCCGAGCCTGAAATTATGAAGCAGGGCGGCAAATACGGAATCAGGCTCAGTGCATCTGCTCCGTCAATTCATATGATGCGTGCCAATATAACAACGGAGGTTGCTCCCATTGTTGGCTCAGAGTCGCAGAGCGAGGAGCTTGTTGAGTATCTGCTCAAGGAGTTTGAGGAGGATCCGCTCAAAATCTGGCAGTCAAACATCTTCGGCAAATCGCTTAATGAGCTTGTAAATGAGGGCTTGCGTAACAAGCTGGGGCGAATGCCGACGGATGCACGTATGAAGCTGCAGGAAACTATCGAAAAGGTTATAAATGAGGGCTGCAGCGGACTTATCTGTATAATTCTTTAATTTTTATGCTTTTGCACCTCAGCGACGGCGAGCGCGTCACACCGCTCGTTTTCGCTGTGGCCGTTGTGACCCTTTATCCAGACGAAACTGACTTCGTGCTTGGCAATTTCGTTGAGCAGCTCTTCCCAAAGGTCGGCATTAAGTGCCGGCTTTTTGTCTTTTTTTACCCAACCGTTTTTGCGCCAGCTTTCGGCCCAACCCTTTGTGATTGAGTTGTAAACATACTGTGAATCGGTTGTTATTGTAACACGGCAGGGATATTTGAGTGCTCGGAGTCCCTCAAGCACTGCTGTTATTTCCATACGGTTGTTTGTTGTGTCGGTTGCGCCGCCCGAAATCTCTTTTTCAACGCCGTTACAGCGCAGAATAGTGCCCCAGCCGCCGGGACCGGGGTTTCCGGAGCAGGCTCCGTCTGCAAATATTTCAACTGTTTTCATATCATTGCTCATATCGGTATTACCGTCCAAAAAGTTAATTGAAACTATTTTAGCATCTTTTTTTGCTTCTTACAACATACTGCGGATATTTTTATTGTTTTGTGTTCATAATCAGCTTGTACATATATCGGATTTTAAGGAGTACTTTTATGAAATCGTTTTGTGTTCTGAAGCGTTCTCTGAACGAAAATGCAGGAAAGGCGATAGGGGCTGCCGTATCTGCCTCTATGGGAGGAAAAATCGGCATTCTGCATAGTGGTGATGACTGTGCAGCTCTGGCGGCATCCTACCTTGCCCACGGTGTTGCAGATAGCGGCGGTACGGCAATTTTGTTCGGCTGCTGCAATGAATCAAGAGTTGCTTTTTTAGCCCGTCATTACGGCCTTTCGGCTTTGTTTTATGTTTCGGAGGCTTCGTATGTCAGCGTATATAACGGTAAAGGCAAACCGCTGTCTGTCGAGGAGGAAAAGAGCGTAGCACAGCTCATATCGGATGAGCAGTTTTTTTCTTCAGATGACGGCTTGATTGTTGAGGCTGATTCAGATTCCGCCTACATCAGCTCTCTTATAAAGCTGTGCGGTAATCTTGAGGATATAAGTGTAAAAATTGAGTGTAAGACAGAAAGAATAAAACGCGCGCTTGCCAATGTGCTTGCGTTGAGCGGCGCATATTCGGGCAAGAAGCCTGTGTTTCATATCGGAACATCAGGCTTTTGTGTCAGCGCCTGCGACGAAAAGGGCAGGGTGCTTCTCAACGAAAATTTGCAGAATATCTGCTGCCTTTGCAGCCTTGAGTCGGGACAAAACCTGAAAGTGCCGTTCAATGCGCCGAGGTGCCTTGATGAGCTTGCCGCAAACGGTAAGGCTGAGCTTGAACGCAGCTTTGAGGGCGGGGATGAGCTGTGGCAAAATGACGGAGTGTTTCTTGTTGCCTGCCTGCTCAGATTTATGGCAGAGAAGGGTATGTCGCTTTCCTCACTCTATGACATTCTTCCGCAGCCGGTTATCAGGCGCAAAAGTATAGTTTCTTCATTGAGCCTTGAGAAAATTGCTGATATGATTGAGTGTGACGAGGTTGTGACAGACGGTGAATACGGTGTTTATGCAAGGGCAAAAGGCGGCGATGTGCTTTTCACTCCTTATCGCGATACAGGCAGACTTTGCGTGGAAATTTCTGCCGCGGATGCCGAAACGGCAGATGAGCTTGCAAGGTCGCTCAACTTGACAACAAACGGTGTTTGAGATATAATTTATTTGTGATAAGTTGAACTTTTTTCGCCTTGGGCGTTAGGCGGATTATATAAAACTAATAAAACTATATTCAGAAAGGAAAATTTGTGACAAAAATCAAGGCAAACTGAATCTCTTTCGGCTGTCGGTAATATATCGGCGGCTATATTAACCGTTGCCTTTTGGTCACACGCATTTTTATGACAGAAAAAAACACAGGCGGCGAAAAGACCGCCAACGAAAAGAAGAAGCAGAATAAGACTTCCAAGTTCGCGCGCTATTCCAGAATCCCTCAGAAGCGTACTCAGCAGGCTCAGCAAAAGCCTCAGAAACAACAGAAACAGCAAAAGCCGCAAAGACAAAAGCAAAAGCAGCGCAAGCAGCCCGAGAAAAAGCCTGTTCGTGTGGCTTTTCTGGGCGGTCTTAACGAGGTTGGAAAGAACATGACTCTCTATGAATACGGTGAGAGTATGTTCCTTGTCGATTGCGGACTTGCTTTCCCCGATTCCGATTTGCCGGGTGTTGATCTTGTTCTGCCCGATTTTTCCTATGTTGAAAAGAATATCGACAAGATCAAGGGCATAGTTGTCACTCACGGTCATGAGGATCATATCGGCGGTCTGGCATATCTTCTCAAATCGGTAAATATCCCGATTTATTCCACCAAGCTCACAATCGGTCTGATCCAGGGCAAGCTCAAGGAGCATAACCTACTTTCGGGAGCAAAGCTCAACGTTGTTAAGCCCGGTGACAGAATAAAGCTCGGTGAGTTTGAGGTTGAGCTGATTCACGTCAACCACTCTATTCCTGATGCTGTTGCCCTTGCCGTTCGTTGTGACGGCGGCACTATCGTTCAGATGGGTGATTTCAAAATTGATACTACCCCGATTGACGGTGAGCCTATTGACCTTGCACGCCTTGCTCAGATAGGCTCTGAGGGTGTAATGTGTCTTATGTCCGATTCCACCAATGCAGAGCGTCCAGGCTATACTGAGAGTGAAAGCAAGGTTGGTGAATCGTTTGACAGGCTGTTCCACAGTGCAGGCAACCGCAGAATAATCGTTGCAACCTTTGCTTCCAATATACACAGAGTTCAGCAGATTATCAACAGCGCTGCCGCATGGGGCAGAAAGGTTGCCCTTTCGGGCAGAAGTCTTGAAAACGTTGTTGCCGTTGCCAAGGAGCTCGGCTATATTGATGTGCCTGACGGACTCATCGTCAGCATCGACACGCTCAGAAATTATCCCGAAGATAAAATCGTAATCATTACAACAGGCAGCCAGGGTGAGCCTATGTCTGCCCTTAGCCGTATGGCCTTTTCCGACCATCGCAAGGTAGAAATTGGCCCGATGGACTATATTATTATCTCCGCAACGCCTATTCCGGGTAACGAAAAAACCGTCGGTAAGGTTGTAAATGAGCTTATGAAGCTTGGTGCAGAGGTAATCTACGAAAAAATGTATGATGTTCACGTTTCCGGTCACGCTTGCCAGGAAGAGCTGAAAATGATAATGGGCCTTGTCAAGCCTAAGTATTTCATTCCCGTACACGGCGAACAGAAGCATCTGCAAAAGCACAGAATCCTTGCCGAATCAATGGGTATTGACCGCAAGAATATTATAATTGCCGACAACGGTATACTTGTAGAAATGACAGACGGCGGTATCCGTGTAGCAGGCAGCGTACCTGCAGGCAAGGTTTATGTTGACGGCTCGGGTGTAGGCGATGTGGGAAGTATTGTCCTGCGTGACCGTAAGCATCTTTCACAGGACGGAATTATTATCATAACCGCCAGCGTAGAGGCGGATACGGGCTATATCGTTTCGGGTCCCGAGGTGATAACAAGGGGCTTCGTATATGTCAAGGAGTCCGAACAGCTTATCGAGCAGGCAAAGCGTCTGGCTTACGATACGCTTGATGAGCGCCTGGGAAGAAATCCATCCGATATTCTTTCTGCCAAAACAAGGGTAAGAGATGATATATCACGCTTTGTCTTTGAAAAAACCAAAAGGAGTCCGATGATAGTACCTATTATTATGGAGGTATAAACGGTGTTGCGATTTATAAAAAACAATCTTGTTTTTTTGTGTATCTTTGCCGTCAGCTTCGTAAACTGCGTTCTGACCTTCTTTTACAACAAAACCGCCGCTGTTATTGAGCTTGTGATTTTGATCGTATTGGTTGCACTTGCCTTTGTGACGAATGCTGTTACGAACGGACACACTCACGAGCTTCTCAAAACAGTGCGTAATTCCATGAACTTTTCTGAAACGGAAAAGCTTACGGGTTTTCCTCTGCCTGTGCTGGTGTGTACGGCAGGCGGCAGAATGCTTTGGTTCAATTCGCTTTTTGAATCAAGAGTGCTTGACGGAAAACGCCTTGTAAACAGCGATGTGGAACAGTTTCTCGGCGGTCAGACGGCAGAAGATATCTCAACTCATGACAGGCTTTATACCGATATTTCCGACAGGTCTTATTCGGTTTATCCTTTTCCGATCAAATACAGGGATGAAGATTGCTATATTCTGCTCTTTTCCGATGAAACGCAGATGCGAAAGACATATTACGAGTACAATATGTCACGCCCGAGCGTGATGCTCATTTCAATCGACAATCTTGAGGAGCTTATGCAGGGCTTTTCGGACAGCGATGCCGATGCTATGCGCAGCAGGGCAGAGAAGCTGGTTGATGAGTGGCTGTCCGAATACGGCTGTCTTATCCGAAAGCTCGGTGAAGGCAGATTTATAGTCGTGTGTGAGGAACGTGATCTGGTTAAGATGATTGAACGCAAGTTCAGCATTCTCGACGAAATTCGCTCATATAAATATGACGATAAGCTTGTGGGAATTACTCTCTCAATCGGTATCAGCAGGGGGGCTACTCTGCGCGAGGGTGAAAAGCTTGCCAGACAGGCTCTCGATATGGCTATCGGTCGCGGCGGTGACCAGACAGCAATACTTAAAAACGATTCGTACGAATTTTTCGGCGGTGTTTCCAAGGGTGTGGAAAAGCGCAGTAAGGCTCGCACACGTATTATTGCCTCTGCAATTCAGAAGCTTATGGAAAACAGTTCCGATGTTATGATTATGGGCCACAGGTTCTCCGACCTTGACAGTGTAGGTTCGTCTGTCGGTCTTATGTGTGCGGCAAAGGCTCTCAACAAGCCTGTGAAAATCGTAATCAACCGCAATCAGTCGCTTGCAAAGTCGCTGATTGAGCTTGTCGATACCAAGTACAGCGGTGCTTTTATTTCTCCTGAAGAAGCGTTGAAAACCGTAGGTAAAAACACGCTTCTCATAATTGCCGATACTCACAGGGCAGAGGTGCTTGAAAGCGTCGAGCTTTATAAGTCAGCTTCTACGGTTGTTGTAGTTGACCATCACCGTAAGAATGTTGATTTTATTGATAATACAATGGTGTTTTATCATGACCCGAATGCTTCATCTGCAAGTGAAATGGTTGCCGAGCTGCTTCAGTACATGCCTGTGAAGCCGATCGTGACCGAGTGCGAGGCGAATGCAATGCTTTCGGGAATAATGCTCGATACACGCAATTTTGCGCTCAAAGCAGGCGTGCGTACATTTGAGGCGGCAGCATATTTGCGAAGCAAGGGCGCTGATACTGTCAAGGTGCGTCAGCTTTTTATGAACAAAATGGAAAATTTCAAGCTGCGTAACGATGTTATCGACAATGCAGAGGTTTATAAGGGCTGTGCTATTGCATATGCCGATATATCCTCTCCCGATATACGAACAATTACCGCTCAGGCGGCAGATGAAATGCTCAATATTGACGGTATAAAAGCATCCTTTGCCATGTTTGAGAGTGACGGAACAATGAACATTTCCGCGCGCTCACTCGGTGAAATAAACGTGCAGATAATTATGGAAATTCTGGGCGGCGGAGGACATCAGACCATGGCTGCCGCACAGCTTAAGGATTGTGACCGTGAAACGGCTATGACACGCCTTTTTGCCGCTGTTGATGAGTATTATTCTAAAAGCACGTCACCAACCGAATAAATGATAAAAGCTCAGCTTTGTAACGGATGTTGCAAGACTGAGCTTTCATTCTGTAACTATTTGTAACTGCCATAATATTTGACTAACAGAAAGAAAAATGATACAATACCGATGAAATTAATTTGTAAAACTATGTGAAATTTTGTTTTAGGAGCAGTTTTATGATTAACAGTGAACATCTTTGTATGAGCTGTATGAAGGAAATCGGAGAGGTTGAGCAATGTCCTCATTGCGGCTTTCACTCCGGTACAATGCAGATGGCGCCCTACCTTGGTGTAAGAACGGTTATTTCAAACCGCTATCTTGTCGGCAAGCTCTTTGAGTATAACGGCGACGGTGCAACCTATATGGCGTGGGACATTAACGAAAAGAAAGCGGTTACAATCCGCGAGTTCCTGCCGGATACGCTCTGCACCAGAAAGCTTGGTGAAAAGCAGGTCAGCGTTATGTCGGGCTGTGAGCTTGCATATAACGAGTGTATGGCTGATTTTGTTGAGCTTTGGCGAAAGCTCACCAGAATGAGCGGACTTTCCGCCCTTGTCAATGTTTATGACGTTTTCGAGGAGAACGGCACAGCGTATGCAATCTGCGAATATGTCAAGAGCGTTACTCTGCGTGACTATCTTCTCCGTCTCAAAACGGGCTATATTCCGTGGGAGCGTGCAAGGCTTCTCTTTATGCCTGTTCTTTCAACTCTCGGTATGCTTCATACTGCAGGCATTATCCACAGAGGTATTTCTCCGCTCACCCTCCACATAGGTCAGGACGGAAAAATGCGTATCGGCGGCTTCAGTATCTGGCAGGCGAGAACCGCCAAGAGCGATCTTACGGCTCAGCTTTTCCCCGGCTATGCCGCAATTGAGCAGTACGGCTTTGAGGGCAAGCAGGGTCCCTGCACCGATATTTATGCCTTTGCCGCAACTCTCTACCGTGCGCTTATCGGCAGCGACCCTGTCGAAGCAACGGAGCGTCTGACTAATGACAGGCTTATGGTCCCGGGTAAGTTTGCCGAAAAGCTGCCTGCATATGTAATAAACGGTCTTATCAATGCTTTGCAGATAATGCCTGAGGAGCGTACACGCTCCGTTGAGCAGCTGCGTGCCGATCTTTCTGCTTCTCCCGTTGCAACCGTATCTTCCGATACAGGTTTTACCGAGTTTTCATCAAACTCTGCACCTGTTGTGCCGACTGAAAGAAAGCCCGCTTCAGCACCGAAGCAGCCTGCTGCAAAGAAGCCGCAAAAGAAAAACAGCGCTAACGAGCAGAACAAGATGATAATTATCCGCACCGCTCTTATCAGTGCAATTGTTTGTCTTGTTGCTTTCTTGATAGTTGTTATTGCTGCAGGAGATAAGCTCGGCTTCTCAACAAACGAGCCTACCACCGAAAAGGAAACCAGACAGGAAATGGTTGCTGTTCCGAATTTTGTAAACCGTAACTATGCCGAGGTCAGTTCAAACGCTTACTGGACAAATAACTTCACATTTGAGGCTGTTGAGGAATATAACGATAAGGTTGCCAAGGGCTATATTATCGCACAGAGTGTTGAGGCTGATTCTCAGGTAAATGCAGGCACGAAAATTGTTCTCACCGTTTCCAAGGGTGTTGAGCAGTTTGAGCTTCCGCCCGTAATCGGTATGGATTATGACGATGCCAAGGATATGCTCAAGGCCAGCCATTTCAAGGTTTCTAAGGAAGAGAAGGAAAACGACGGTACACATTCTGCCGGTACTGTTCAGGCAGTAATCAATCTTACTGTCGGTAAGTCATATCCCAAGGGCACAGAGGTAACTCTCAGCGTCTGGGGTGAAGCTCCGACAACTGCACCAAATCCATTGGCTCCTGTTGAGCCTGACGAAACTACGGCTCCGTCAGAAGAGGAGAGTAACGGTGCTGAGGAAACAACGGTTGAGCCCGAAACCGAAGCTCCGACCGATGCTGTTCCCGATGCGTCAACTCCTGCCGAATAAATAAAAATCAAAGACCTTACGATGTGGTATTTACCCACTCCGTAAGGTCTCTTTTTATATACCGTGGTTTACATCATTTCTTTGATGAGGTTCTTGAGTGTTTCAACAATCTCACCGATTTCAACCTTCATGCTGATTTTCTTGTCTCTGCTGACAATTTCGCATACATTTTCCTTGAGGTTTCTCGGGCTTGCAATAACTCTGAGCGGAACGCCGAGCAGGTCAGCGTCTGAGAACATAAAGCCTGCGCTTACCTTTCTGTCGTCATAGATAACCTCAACGCCTGCGTTCTGCAGATCTTCATAGAGCTTGTCTGCACATTCCTTTGTTGCGGCATCGTCAGAGCGGACACAGCAAAGGTGTACCTGCCAGGGAGCAATAGCCATCGGCCAGATGGGACCGTAGTTGTCATGATATGCTTCACATACGCTTGCGGCAAGTCTGCCTACGCCGATTCCGTAGCAACCCATAATCGGATACTGCTCCTGACCGTTGCTGTCAAGGTAAGTCATACCCATTGACTTTGTGTACTTTGTGCCGAGCTGGAAGATGTTGCCTACCTCAATGCCTCTTGAGAGTGTTACGGCGTGCTTGCCGCACTGCGGACAGATTCCGCCGTCTTTGATTGCGGCTACATCGGCATATTCAACCTCTCCGAGGTCACGCTCAACATTGAAGCCTGTGTAGTGGTGATCAAGCTGATTCGCACCGCAGGAAAGGTTGGTTGCACCCTTGAGTGAACCGTCAATAACAACTGTGATACGTTCATCCATGTTGTACGGACCTATGAAGCCTGCAAACAGACCGCAGCCGTCTGTAATCTCTGCAGGGTGAATCTCACAGCCTACTGTGTTGCGGAGCTTTGTTTCGTTGACCTCAAGGTCACCTCTTACAAATGCAACAATATATGTGTCGTCGGAATTTCTCTGGTAAACAACTGCTTTGCAGGACTTTTCAACGGGTGTCTTGAGGAATGTGCATACTTCGTCGATTGTGTGCATATCGGGAGTATATACGAGCTTAAGCTCCTCAAGTACGGCATCGGGCTCATTTTCTACGATGCAGGGAGCAGCTTCGATGTTTGCTCTGAAATCACACTCGCTGCAAACTGCAATGCTGTCTTCGCCTGCGGCTGTGAGGAGCATATATTCGTGTGATACGCTGCCGCCCATCATACCGGAGTCTGATTTAACGGTAACAACCTCAGGGATTCCGCAGCGTGCGAAAATGCGGTTGTAAGCATCGTAGCAGCGATCATAGTACTGCTCAAGATCTTCCTGTGAAGTGTGGAATGAATAAGCGTCCTTCATTGTGAATTCACGAACGCGGATAAGACCTGCTCTGGGTCTGCCCTCATCACGGAACTTTGTCTGAATTTGATAAATCATAAAGGGGTACTTGTTGTAGCTGTTTGCGTAGTCGCGTACAAGGTGAACAGCAGCCTCCTCATGAGTCATACCGAGTACCATGGGGCTCTTGTTTCGGTCTGTGAAGCGGAGCAGCTCACTGCCGATTGATTCGTATCTGCCGCTCTCCTCCCAGAGTGAAGCAGGCATAACAACGGGGAACTGTACTTCCTGGCCGTCGATTCTGTCCATTTCCTCACGGATGATATTTTCAATTTTCTTTGTTATTCTGCGCATGGGCATATATGATGAATAAATGCCGTTTGCAACGTTCTTGATATAGCCGCCGCGTACTGTGAGAGCGTGGCTTTCAATTATACAGTCTGACGGCTTTTCTTTGAATCTTTCGCCGACAAGTTTATCGAGCTTCATTGTGTTACCTCCAAAAGAACTTAAATTACAACATCCCTTATTTTACCTTTATATTATAAAAAAGTCAACTTTATATAAAAAATAGCCCCGATTTGTAGGTTAGTACAAATCGGGGTGGTTTTAAGCGCAGGGGTTTGTCTTAAAATGCAAAGTATTTTTCTCTCTGTCTCTTCATTCTGCCCTGAATTGCTTTGAGTTGAGCCTCAGCATCCTCTTCACCTGTGACATATCTCTTCATCAGCAGACCTTCTTCATAGCAAAGCTCATCATGAAGCGGGAAGAAATTCTGGTAAAGGAAGTTGGCGTATCTTACAAGCCTGAAATCACCGACAAGGCGGTATTCGGCACTGATTGTGTCAACGGCAACGCTGTAAAAATCCTTGATTGAGCTGATAAGACTCTCTCTTGTGTTTTCGGGAGCAAAGACTATTGTTGAGCAGATGAAGCCGTTGCGGTTGTTGATGCTGCTGTGGCTGTCTGTGCTGCCGACAATCGGGTACTTATTGCCCTTTGCGCATTGCTCATAGTAGTAGATTGTCTGGAATCCGTTCTGCTCAAAGTAATTCTCGCCGCCTAGAACCTCAAATGCATCAAAAGCCTTTTTCTCAAACAATGCATCGGTGAGAGAATCCGGCACGTGATATACGTCTGCAATCCAGTAGGGATGAGCAAAAATGCTCAGACCGTCTGCCTTGCGTACCTGCTCTGTAATCCAGCTGCAGCAGGCAAAGGGGAAACGCTCAACTCCATCGGGAATATCAAGTTTGTCAGCGTATGCATCAATCAGATCCCAGAATTCTTCCTTTGTCATCATTTCGGGACAGTTGCCGTCTACGCTTCGCTTGTCCTTGCCGCCGCCTACCTCTTCAACGTGTGCGCTTGCGGTGGTGAGTGCGTTGATGCTGTACTTACCGCCGAAGTTTACCATGTGAACATCGTTGATATGGTGCGGATCACCCTTGGGAAGATGAATTTCCTCACCGGGTACGAGTGTGTATTCAAGCTCAACATCCTTGTATGCTTCAATAGCCTCAAGTGAGGGATAGTAGCGCTGGTGGTCGGTTATTGCAAGGAAATCGTAGCCGTGTCTGCGATAATTGGCGGCAACAATGGCAGGGGACTGCTTTCCGTCAGAGCGGAAGGTGTGCATATGAAGGTCGCCTGCAAAAGGATATCTTCCGCAAAGGTCCTCACTTACCGAATAGACGGAAAACTGGAAATCTCTTTTGAGGTCATCCTTAAGGAAACGGATGAAATGCTCCTGCTCACCCTTGAAAACGTGCTTGATTCTGATACAGCCGTCAGCATCGGGTCTGACGGTGAATTCCTTTGTTACCTCTGAATGGTCGGGATAAGCCCAGCGTGTGCCTGTTGTCAGCGGACAAATCTCCATATAATACTCATCCTTGGTGAATGCGGCATGAGCACCGAGGGGCTTGATTGTGATTTCGATTTCCTTGTCCTTGGGGAAAACCTTGGGGAATACATCGTAGTTGTGGAGCTCGTTTTTCATGTGTTTCAATTCTCCTTTGCAAATTCTGCGGGTATATCCTGGCCGAATATTGAGTAAGCGGGCTGAGCGATGTTTTCAAACTTTACACTGCCGTTATTCTCGGTGAATTTAGCCTCGTAGTAGTTGGAAAATTCGGGAAGAAGATACTGTATATAATACTCGCCGCCGCGCTCTGTAAACGTTACAACGGAGTTTACCATTGTTTCGCCGAGAAGATTTATAAATGAGGTTACTCTTACCGAGGTTGTCTTTGTGTCAAGCTCAACCTTTTGCGTAAAGGTATCTGTCTTGTAGAAATACATTCCGTTTTCTTCTGTGATTTCGGCGTTTTCCGGCTGAGTGCCGTCGGCTATGTAATCAAAAACGCTGTTGATATAGGTGCTTGATACAATCATCAGAGAAATATCGGGCGAGGGAGCGTTAGCCTTGCCGTATTCTGTGGCAACAAATGCATCGTATGCGGCTGTGAGCTCGTCATTGAACCAGGCTTTGAACTCTTTTTTGCTTGTGCCAGAGCAGGCGGCAAGCCCTGCAACAAGAGCCAGTGCAATAATTAAAGCTGTGAGCTTTGCTGATTTTTTCATTACTGATAGAGCCTCCTTTTATTTATGCTATTATTTTACACTTGACATATCACGGTGTCAACAATAAATTGACATAATCAGCCGTCGGTGATATACTTTTGTTTACTGAAAATTACGGAGGAAAGACAATGGAAGAAAGGTATATGCGAACAGCTATGCTCCTTGGTGAAGAAGCTGTTGAGCGGCTCAGAGGTGCATCTGTTATGCTCTTTGGTGTTGGCGGAGTCGGCTCATTTGCCGCAGAGGCACTTGCAAGAGCAGGTGTGGGTCATATCGGGCTTTGCGATAACGATACCGTTTCCTCCTCTAATCTTAACCGTCAGCTTGTCGCACTTGAAAGCACGGTAGGCAGGCTCAAGGTCGATGTAATGCGTGAACGTATTGCGGATATAAATCCCGATACAAAGGTGACGGTTTACCCTTGCTTTTATTCGGCAGAAACCGCAGAGGGGTTTGTTTTTGATGATTATGATTATATAATTGATGCGATTGACACAGTCACCTCAAAGCTCCTTATAATAAAAACGGCAAAAGAAAAGAACGTTCCCGTCATAAGCTGTATGGGTACGGGCAATAAGCTCGATCCTACCGCACTTGCGGTTACGGATATAAAAAAGACAAGCGGCTGTCCGCTTGCCCGTGTTATGCGCCGTGAACTCAAAAACCTCGGCATAGATTCACTTAAGGTTGTGTTTTCAACCGAGCAGCCCCTTAAACCACTTTTTCAGCCCGATTCCGATAAACGCTCTGTTCCCGGCAGCGTTTCGTTCGTGCCCTCTGCCGCAGGTCTTATAGCCGCAGGCGAAGTAATAAAAGAACTGATAAAAAGCTAACGATCAGTAGGGCAGGGGCTTGCTCCTGCCGAATTTGTTTTTGTGGCTTTTAGATAACAGTTCGTGCATATATTGAAAATGGCAAAAGCTGTTCTTGGATTGTAAAATACGAACCGAATTGGTGGCAAAATAACGGTTGATTATGTATAGATAAGGAATGAAACATATTGAGCAAGTATTCAAAACGAAAAACCACTTACACAAGTAGCGTAAGTAATAAAAGTATTGTATTATCTTTTGTTTTCGTAATCATATTTGTGGTGTTTATCATTTTATGGCTTTCTGCTTTGTTTTCTGAACCTAAAACACCCGCTACCGCAGATGAAGTATGGGCTGCAATTGAAGAGCAAGGCTATAAACCAGAAGACATAACAGATAGATATTACAAAAATGATTCTGATGCTTTTTTGTCACTTGTCAAGTGCATTGCATTTAAAGAAAATGATATTGAATTTCAATTTTTTGAATTCAACAACACAAATAGTGCAATAGATATTTATGGCCAAGCTTATCATAATATTAGGATTACACATAATTCGTGGCAAAAAATGGAAACTTCGTACGAAAACAAAAATTACAGCCTATATTTTTTAGACTCTCACGGAAAATATAATGTTTCCATTTTTGTTGAAAATACAGCCATATATGCTTATTGTAATTCAGAAAACAAATATGAAATTAACAAGATATTAGATAAAATTGATTATTTGACATCCGGCAACAACAAAGAAAAAACTGAATAAGCCCTAAACAGCAAAGCGAGCGGCATCCAATTTGGATGTCGCTCGTTCTTTTAATGAAATCATTAATTCACCCTTGCCATACTTGCTTGAAACGAGATAAAATTCTTCGCTTACGCTAAGAATGACAAAAGTGGGTAGGGCAGAGGCTTGCCTCTGCCGTGAACACATGTAAACTGTCTGTACTTCATATCGTCCTGAACGAATGTGAAGGATCTTGAATCATATGTGCTCACGAATTTCTTATGACAAATGATTCAGATACTGTTTTACCTCTTCAAAATCATTCTTGAATTGAACAGCCTGCATTCCTGCTTTTATTGCGCCCTCAACATTGTCCTGCCTGTCATCAATAAACAGACATTCTTCGGCACTCAGGCAGTATTTATTCAGCAGGTGCTCATAAATTTTCACATCGGGTTTTACCGTGTGAACATCGGCCGAAACAACAACTCCGTCAAAGAAATCAAGGTCAAAATAACGGGGAAAATATCTGTAAAAGCTCTTGTGTGCGTTTGATAAAACATAAACGTTGTATCCGCTTGCTCTTACAAAGTCGCAAAACTCTTTTGCTCCGTCAACAGGTAACATGCATATATCCCATTCATTTATGCATTTTTGCAAAGAGTCGTGATGCTCTTCGGGTATTCTCTGCTTTATGCTTTCATACGCCTCATCAACGCTGGTGTTACCCAGGTCAAGCTCGATCCATTCGTTGCCGCCGAAAAGCTCTTTGTGCAAAAAACCGTGAGCTTTTTCGGGTATTTCGAGCATTTCAAGCGCTGCCTGCGGATTGAAATCAAGCAGCACGTTGCCCATATCCAGAATTATGTTTTTAATCATAACAGAATTTCTTTTGCCCTTTCAATAAACTGTCTTGTGTCTATTCTGTCAAGCTTGTGTGCATCTGTTCCGATGTTGAAATATGTGCCGGTTTCTCTGCCGAGGTTGTACATTCTCCTGCAGAATTCGGGATAACCTGTCATTGCATTGAGGTTTATTTCAAATGCGGTCTCGTACTGCTTACCGAGCGTCAGCAGGTCGCCGATTTCGTTATCTGTAAAGCAGTTCGGTACGCTGCCTTTTTCAAAACCTACATTTAGCCGCTTTGAGTTTGTGAGATAGCTGTCGTGAAACGGATGAGCAATACAGTCGGCCCTGCCCGATTTTATAAGGTTTGTAAGCGTTGCGATTATGTGGTTTTTATATCCTGTCGGGCTTGTATCCTCGGGCTGTATCCAGCTGCTTACGTGGTAATGGTTCTGCGCCCAGAGTCTGTAATCAAGCTCAATATCGTTTTTCGGAAAATTGAATCCGTTTACATCATAGGCGGAAAGCTCGGCGCCGATAAGAAGGCGGACAGGGGATTCAACGGTTTTTGCCTGCTCTCTGAGCATAGAGAGGAATATTCTGGCTTCATCTTCGCCACCGGGCTGAACGTGGTCTGTCACGGCTATTGCTTCAAGCCCGTTCATCTGAGCTGTATGAACAATGTCGTGCAGCTTCATTTCGGGGTTTGCACATCCCGAAAAAGCTGAGTGGATATGCAGATTCTGTCTGCAAAGTATATCTAAATCGTATGTAGGCTCGTGAAAATACATTTTGTTTTACTTCTCCTGTTCGGTGTAAAGTTACTGATTTATAATACAGCATTTTCTGACGAAAATAAAGAACAATATATTAAATTTATGAATTTTTATCTTTTTTCTTGCAAGGAATAATAACTTGACAATTCTTATCTATAATCGCTAATGGACAGAATTTGTCAAAAATTCTTGTTTTGGGAGGTCTCGTTATGTCATTTATGAATATTGCTACGCTTTTCGGCGGCCTTGCGTTCTTCCTTTTTGGTATGAGCACAATGGGCGATGCGCTCGAAAAAAGCGCAGGCAATCAGCTCAAATCAATCCTCGGAAAGCTTACGTCCAACAAGTTCAAGGGCTTTATACTCGGCTTGATCGTTACGGTTATTATTCAGTCGTCGTCAGCTACAACGGTTATGGTTGTCGGCTTCGTAAACTCCGGCATAATGCAGCTCACTCAGGCTGTCGGCGTTATTATGGGTGCTAACCTCGGCACTTCCGTCACAGCGTGGATTCTCAGCTTGACGGGTATCGAAAGCGACAATTTCTGGGTTTCACTGTTCAAACCTGCTACGTTTACACCTGTTCTCGCCCTTATAGGTATTATCCTTTATATGTTCTCCAAAAAAGCCAAGCGCAAGGATGTTGGCGTTATTCTTCTCGGCTTTGCAATACTTATGTTCGGCATGGAGCTTATGTCCGATGCTGTTGAGCCGCTTACAGAGCTTGAATGGTTTAAGAATGCACTTATCCTTTTCTCCAATCCCGTTCTCGGTATGATTATGGGTACGGTTGTTACTGCGGTAATCCAGTCGTCTTCAGCTTCTGTCGGTATTCTGCAGGCACTTACCCTTACCGGCAGTATCAGCTATCTTACCGCTATCCCGATTATTATGGGACAGAACATCGGTACCTGTGTCAGCGCTATTATTTCCTGTGCAGGTGCTAACAAAAATGCAAAGCGAGCTGCTTTTATTCACCTTTATTTTAATGCTATCGCTACTGCAATTCTGCTTACCGCTTTCTATATCGTAACCTCTGTGGTCGATATTCCGATTCTTGATACTGCCGCTAATCCGCTCGGCATCGCTATTGTTCATACAGGCTTTAAGATTGTGGCACTTTGTATTCTTTTCCCGATGTCCAATCTTTTGGTTAAGCTTTCCTGCCTTACCGTTAAGGATAAGGGCGAGGATGAAACAACACAGATTCTCGATGAACGTCTTTTCAGCACACCTGCTGTTGCAATTGCACAGAGCCGCAATGTAACGGTTGCTATGGCTGAGTTGAGCCGCGATGCACTTCTTGATGCAATGCGTATGCTTGTTTCTTACGATGATAAAGTTGCCGCCCGGATAAGGAGCAGCGAAAAGAAAGCTGATATGTATGAGGATACTATCGGCGGTTACCTTGTAAAGCTCAGCACACACAGCCTTTCCGATGAAGACAGCCGCGAGCTTACAATGCAGCTCCACCTTATCGGCGACCTTGAACGACTCAGTGACCATGCGCTGAATATTCTGGAATCTGCAGAAGAACTTAAAGATAAAAAGATGTCATTCTCGGGTGCCGCAAAGCATGAAATTCAGAACATTATTGCCGCTACAACCGAAATTCTTGAGCTTTCTATAAAGGCTCTTGTAGACGGTGACCTTGAAAGTGCTGCACTTGTTGAGCCTCTTGAGCAGGTTATTGACATTCTCAAGGAGGATATGAAGCATGGCCATATCGAACGACTTCGCAAGAATGAATGCACAATCGAGCAGGGCTTTGTGTTTAATGACATTATAACCAACCTTGAGCGTGTTTCCGACCATTGCTCCAATATTGCGGCTTGCGTTACCGAAACTGCTCACGCAAGGTTTGATATGCACAGATTTATCCGCAATATGAAGAAAAATTCCGAGGATTTCGATGCAAAATACAACGCCTTCCTCGGAAAATACACAATATAATATTCAGATTATTTTACCTTCACAGCTGTCGTTATCGGCGGCTGTGATTTTTATTTTGTAGTAGTTGCCGCAGTCGGCACCGCTGAGAATTCTTACCGGAGTATAATTCGCTGTGTATCCTGTACACACACCGTTTTCGTCTTTGGTTTCCGCGAGCACCTCTACAGTTTTTCCGATTTGGCTTTTCAGATAATCGGCTCGGATTTTTCCTGTTACCTCAATCATACGGTGCGCACGTTCTTCCTTTGTCTTGCGGTCGATCTGGTCGGGAAACTCTGCCGCTCTTGTGCCTTTGCGCTGAGAGTAGGGGAAAACATGAACCTTTTCAAAGCCGATTTTTTGCGCAAACGCAAGCGACTGTTCAAATTCCTCTGCTGTTTCTCCTGCAAAGCCTACCATGATATCGGTGGTTATCGTGCAGTCCTCAAAGCTGTCACGAAGCCTGCGGCAGATTGCCTCATATTCATCAGCATCATAGTGGCGGTTCATTCTTCTGAGCGTTTGTGTACAGCCGCTCTGGAGCGAGATGTGAAACTGAGGGCAGAGCTTTGGCTGAGCTTTAAGCCCTGCAATCATTTCGTCTGTCATATGATCGGGCTCGAGCGAGCCGAGACGAACTCGTTTTATCTGTTCAACCGAGCAGACAGCTTCAACTGCATCACAAAGTGAAAGTGAGCAGTCGGTACCGTATGAAGAAAGGTTGATGCCTACAAGCACAATTTCGGTATAGCCGTTATCTGCGAGTGTCTGAGCTTCTTTTTTGATTTTGTTCAGCGGCTTTGAGCGTACTCTTCCTCTTGCGTAGGGTATGATGCAGTAGGAGCAGAATCGGTTGCAGCCGTCCTCAATCTTTATTGCAGCTCTCGTTCTTTCATCAAATGCGCTTATTGAGGTGCAGGCGAATTCTTCTTCTTTTTCGTGCTGTATGATGTCAATTCTTCTGTTTTTGTTTTCGATGTATTTCTTTATCATTGCAGGTATGTCGGCGTTGTTGCGGTTGCCGGCAACGATGTCTGCGCTGTCAAGCTCTGCGGCGGCTTCGGGGTAAGCCTGCGGCATACATCCGGTGAGCACAACAATGCTGTCCGGGTGCTGCCTTTTGAAGCGCCTTACCGCCTGTCTCGTCTTTTTGTCACTTTCTGCCGTTACCGTGCAGGAATTAACTATATAAACATCAGCCTCTTCGCTTGGCGGTACAATCAAAAATCCGTCGCGCATAAGTGCTTCACCGAGCGCCTGGGTTTCATATTGGTTGACCTTGCAGCCGAGCGTGTAAAATGCCGCTTTCATAACCAAATCTCCTTTTGCTGTCACTAAAATCTTATTATAACGCAATTCTTGATTTTTCGCAATACGGGCGTGCAGTAATTTATTCACCGTGTTTTTCATACATATCTAACGATAAAATGAAAAGGGGAGATACGGTTGAAAAATAGGCTGATAAAATCGGTAAGCGTCTTGCTTTGTGCGTTTTTTCTTATACCTGTCAGTTTTGCAAATGCTCAGGAAACGTCAATGCCGGTAGCTGTTAATGCAAAGGCGGCGGTGCTTATGGATGTGACGAGCGGAAAGGTGCTTTTGGCAATGAATGAACACGAGCGGCTTTTTCCCGCTTCCGTCACAAAGATTATGACACTGCTTCTGGTGATTGAGGCGATTGATTCCGGCAAGCTCAATCTCAACGATACCGTTGTGACAAGCCCTGTTGCCGCGGCAAAAGGCGGTTCGCAGATATGGCTTAAAGAGGGCGAGACAATGACAGTTGATGAGCTGCTTCGGGCTACGGCTATTTACAGTGCGAACGATGCCTGTGAGGCGCTGGGTGAGCATCTCACAGGCAGTGAAGAGGCACTTGTTGATATGCTCAACAGCAGAGCGGCTCAGCTCGGTATGAGCAACACTCATTTTGATAACTGTACGGGCCTTGACGATACGACGTATACTCATCTGACCACAGCCTATGATGTGGCGCTGATGTCAGCTGAGCTGCTGAAGCACGAACTTATAAAGCGCTATTCCACCGTCTGGATGGATTCTTTGCGTGACGGTGCAACTCAGCTTGTAAACACAAACAAGCTTGTCCGTTTTTATGACGGTGCAACGGGACTTAAAACAGGCACGACGGCCAAGGCTGGCTGCTGTGTTTCGGCATCGGCTCAGCGCGGCAACACACACCTTGTGGCGGTGGTTATGGGCAGCCCGACGAGCGACGACCGCTTTAACGGAGCCAAGGCTTTGCTTAACTGGGGCTTTGCAAATTACGAAACCGTGACCCCTGCTGTCGATACCGCTTTGCTTGCTGATATCAGCGTAATCGGCGGATATGAAGATTCCTTTAAGCCTGTTGTAAAACAGCCGGAGCCTATACTTATGAAAAAGGGCAGCGGCGAAAAAACAGAGCAAAAGGCAGAGCTTGTGACAGATGTTCACGCTCCTGTTGCGGCAGGGGAGAGAGTTGGTACGCTGAGCCTGATTCTTGACGGTGGAACGCTTGCGGAATACCCGATTGTTGCACCGCACGAAATAAAAGCACTCGATTTTTTTGAAGTTTTGCGCAGGTTTTTGTCTTCACTTGCAAGTTTTACAAAACAGGCAGGGTGACAACAGTAAAAAAATATTGAATTTGTTAAAAAAATTAACGTTTTTGTATTGCAATAAAATAGTTTTTCGGTTAAAATAACTATTAATAATATTTGTTTATTAAGGAGAGTCAGCGCAGAATATGCGCTGCAAACAGCGAAACCTATGGCAATTAAGTTGAACAGTTCCTATGTGGGCAATTCGGCATCTGCCGCCGAGCTTGCAAAAATCGAAGCAGAAGTAATCAAAGCACATCATATGCTTCACGAGGGTACAGGCGCAGGAAATGCTTTCCTCGGCTGGCTTGACCTTCCGGTCAATTATGACAAGGCTGAGTTTGAAGCAATCAAAAAAGCTGCCGAAAAAATCAAGTCCGATTCTCAGGCTCTTGTTGTAATCGGTATCGGCGGTTCATATCTCGGAGCACGTGCCGCTATTGAGTTCTGCAAATCATCAAATTATAACCTCCTTGCCAAAGAAACTCCTCAGATTTTCTTCACAGGCAACACTATCAGCTCATCCTCAGTTGCTGAGGTTATGAGCCTTATCGACGGTAAGGATTTTTCAGTTAACGTTATTTCCAAGAGCGGCACAACAACTGAGCCTGCAGTTGCTTTCCGTGTTTTCAAGGAGCTTCTTGAAAAAAAATACGGCAAGGCCGAGGCTGCAAAGCGTATTTACGTCACCACAGACAAGGCAAAGGGTACTCTTAAATCCCTTGCAGACAAAGAAGGCTATCAGACCTTTGTAGTGCCTGACGATGTCGGCGGCCGCTATTCCGTCCTTACCGCTGTCGGTCTTCTTCCGATTGCGGCGGCAGGAATTGATATTGACGCACTCATGAACGGTGCGGCAGATGCTATGCAGAAGTATTCTGTTCCCTCACTTGATAACGACTGTTACAAGTATGCGGCAATCCGCAATCTTCTTTACCGCTCCGGTAAAAAGGTTGAAATGTTTGTCGGCTATGAGCCTTCCTTTACCCTTATGTGCGAATGGCTCAAGCAGCTCTACGGCGAGAGCGAGGGTAAGGAAAACAAGGGCATCTATCCTTCTTCAGCGATTTATTCCACAGATCTTCATTCACTCGGCCAGTACGTACAGGAGGGCGAGAGAATTATGTTTGAAACTGTGGTGTATTTCGATAAACCCAGGACCGATGTCAGCATTGAGCAGGATCCTGAAAATGTTGACGGTCTTAACTTCCTCGCAGGCAAAACGGTTTCTTTCGTAAACCGCAAGGCCTTTGAGGGAACACTTCTTGCACATACCGACGGCGATGTTCCCAACATTGTCCTTGAGGTTGAACAGATGGATGAGTACAACCTTGGTCACCTCATCTATTTCTTCGAAAAAGCCTGTGCAATTTCAGGCTATGTGCTTGGCGTAAATCCCTTCGACCAGCCCGGTGTAGAAAGCTACAAGAAGAATATGTTTGCGTTGCTCGGTAAGCCCGGCTACGAAGACATGAAAGCAGAGCTGGAAGCAAAACTTAACGGATAAACAATATAAAGGAGCGATTACAATGGTAAAACTTATTCTTGGTCACAAAGGTGCAGGTAAAACAAAGAAGCTCATCGAGCTCGTCAATGCTGCAGTTGAAAATTCAAACGGCAATGTTGTCTGTATCGAAAAAGAGTCCGCACTTACCTACGATATTACTCACCGCTGCAGACTTACTGCGACCGATAACTATAAAGTAAGCGGCTACGATGCATACTACGGCTTCCTCTGCGGTATCTTCGCAGGCGACCACGATATTACAGATGTTTTTGCAGATGCAACTCTTCGCATCGGCGGCAGAAACTACGATGAGCTTGCAGATTTCCTCCTCAAGGTTGCTGATCTTTCCAAGATGGAAGAGAAGGACGTTGTCTTTACAGTTTCCGCTGATAAGGAAGAAATTCCCGCAAAGGTATTTGAGGTTTGCGAAGTCCTGTAAAAATTAAATTTTTTCTTGACAAAGCGAAACTAAACAGATATAATACTCGTTGTGTGTTATTTGGCACAGCGCCGTCCATCCTTTACGGAGGTAATAGCAAAGGTGTTTATTGAGCTTGAACCGATTTTTAACAACATAGGTGAGAAATCAGAGTTTGATTACGACCTTGACTTGTCAGATCTCGATATTTCCACTTTCTATCCCTTTGTTGCGCCCGTCAGGGTTAAGGGCAGTGTTTTCAACAAGGCAGGTATTGTTCAGCTTGCGGCTGACGCTTGTTTTACTTATTCTGCCCCTTGCGACCGTTGCGCTCAGCACACAGAAAAAGATCTTTCAATCCCCGTCAACCATGTTCTGGTTACATCGCTCAACGATGAAGAAAACGACGAGCTGATTCTTGTAGAATCGCTGCGTTTCAACCTTGACGAGCTTGTTACGGAGGATATTTTGCTCGGCTTGCCGACAAGGCATCTGTGCAAAGAAGATTGCAAAGGTGTTTGTCAGTATTGCGGCAAAAACCTGAATCAAGACTCATGCAGTTGTTCTGCTCCGCTTGATCCGCGTCTTGCGGCTCTGCAACAGCTGTTGGATAATAACGATGAGTAGAAGTTAACACAGTACAAGGAGGTTGGCGAAATGGCAGTTCCGAAGAGAAGAGTCTCTAAGGCAAGAAGAGACAAGAGACGCAGCAGCGTATGGAAGCTTAATGCACCTGAGCTGGTCAAGTGCCCCAAGTGCGGCGAGTACAAGAGACCGCACAGACTGTGCGCTAATTGTGGTTACTACAATGGCAGACAGGTAGTTAACACAGAGGCATAAGCTTTAGGCTTTAAGGCAGAGAGGTGTATCCCTCCCTGCCTTTTGCTTTATAATTAGGGCGATTTCTGCGTTGCTTCAGGCTCGAAATACTCTTGTATTCCTTCGCCTTTGCGCCTTGAACTCGCACCGAATTATAAAGCAAACCGATTTTAACTAATACTGTGTGTTTTCTGCGTTGCTTCAGTCTGGAAATACCGTTGTATGCCGTTGCCTTTGCGCCTTGAACTCGCACCGAATTATAAAGCAAACCGATTTTAATAATACTGTGTGCTTTCTGTGCTACTTCAGGCTGGGAATACCGTTGTATGCCGTTGCCTTTGCACTTTGAAAACACAAAATTCATCCGGGAAAATTTCATTTTTACCGCATAAAACTAAAGAAGGCAGGTGATAAGCGTGTCGGTTAAAATTAAAGCAGTTGAAGAGGATTCAATCTGCTACAAAAAAATATTCGGCGGTGAAACGCTTATTTCTGTCAATTCGCACGAGATTAACGATGTGCTTGATTACCGTTTTTATACTTCGGCCTGCAAGCTGAAGCTTGAAATTGAGAACGAAAAGGGCAAAAGGCGCACCGTAAAAATAAAAAAAGGCGAATATGATGACCTTGGCCTGTGCTTTGAAACCTACCTTATGGACAAGCACCATTCCTGCAAAAACAAGTGCATATTCTGCTTTATTGACCAGATGCCCAAGGGTATGAGAGACAGCCTTTATTTTAAGGATGATGATTCCCGTCTTTCTTTCCTTTTCGGTAACTATGTTACCCTTACAAATCTGTCTGACCGTGATATTGACCGTATAATCGAAATGCATATAAGCCCTGTCAATGTTTCGGTTCATACAATGAATCCCGAGCTTCGTGTGCAGATGATGAAAAACCCGAATTCCGGTACATCTCTGCGCTATCTGAACCGCCTTGCAGATGCAGGTATCAAGCTCAATACTCAGCTTGTCCTTTGTCCGGGAATAAACGACGGCAAGGAGCTGGAATATAGCTTGAGTGAGCTTGGTAAGCTCTATCCTGCCGTGCAGAGCATCGCCTGTGTGCCTGTTGGTATTACAAAGCACCGTGAAGGTCTGTATCCGCTCGAAGCTTATAAATCGGATACGGCGGCTGCGGTAATAGATACGGTTGATGATTTTAATGCTCATTTCAAATATTTCAGAGGCGAAGCAATCGCTTTTGCTGCCGATGAGTTTTATCTTTGTGCCGGCAGAGACATTCCGTCTGCCGATTACTACGGCGATTATCCTCAGCTTGAAAACGGTGTCGGAATGTGGCGTCTGCTCGAGGATGAGTTCAGCTCTGCGCTTGAGGACAGCGACTTTGTTCTTACCGCCGAAAGGCGTATTACTGCCGTAACAGGAGCAGCCGCATATCCTCTTATAAAAAAGCTGGCTGAATCGGCAGAAAATAAGTATAATAATTTAAGAATTAGTGTAATTCAGATAAATAATATCTTTTTTGGTGAAAGCGTAACTGTTGCAGGTCTGCTTACGGGTCAGGATATAATCTCTCAGCTTGAAGGAACAGCTTTAGGTGAAGAGTTGATTATTCCCGATTCCGCTTTGCGTGACGGCGAGGAGGTTTTCCTCGACGATGTAACAGTTTCGGATTTATCGCAAAGGCTTGGTGTTCCCGTCACTTCGTGTGTTGCTGACGGATACGAGCTGCTTGAAAAGTTTTTAGGAGGAGAGTGAGAAATATGGCAAAACCTATTGTTGCTGTTGTAGGCAGACCGAATGTCGGCAAATCTACGCTTTTTAACAAGCTTTGCGGCAAGCGTCTCTCTATTGTTGACGATACGCCCGGTGTCACACGTGACCGTATTTACGGCGAGTGTGAGTGGGTCAGCAGAAATATGATTCTCATTGACACAGGCGGTATTGAGCCGTATTCAGACGATATTATTCTTTCACAGATGCGCCGCCAGGCTCAGCTCGCAATCGACAGCGCCGATGTTATTGTGCTTGTGTGCGATGTTCGCACAGGCGTTGTTGCCGCTGATGAGGAGGTTGCCGCAATGCTCCAGAAGAGCGGCAAGCCCGTTGTTCTTTGCGTCAATAAGTGCGATTCTATCGGCGAGCCCCCGCTTGAGTTCTATGAGTTTTACAATCTCGGCCTCGGTGATCCGATTGCTGTTTCCTCTGTTCACGGTCACGGTACGGGCGATCTGCTTGATGCAGTGCTTTCTTACTGTCCTGAAGAGCCTGAAGAGGAAGAGGACGACAACACAATCAAGGTTGCTATTATCGGCAAGCCTAATGTCGGTAAATCCTCACTTGTCAACAGCGTTTCGGGCGAAGAGCGTGCAATCGTTTCCGACATTGCAGGCACAACCCGTGATGCAACCGATACTTTAATCGAAAACGAACACGGCAGATATGTTCTTATCGATACTGCAGGTCTGCGCCGTAAGAGCAAGGTTGAAGATGCTATTGAAAAGTATTCCGTTCTGCGTGCAAGAATGGCGGTGGAGCGCGCAACCGTTTGCGTTATTATGATTGATGCGAAAGAGGGCTTTACTGAGCAGGATTCCAAGGTTGCAGGTATTGCTCACGAAATGGGCAAGGCTTGTATTATCGCTGTCAATAAGTGGGATATTGTGGAAAAAGACGGTCGCACAATGGATGCTTACCGCAAAAAGCTGATGAACGATTTTTCGTTTATGTCCTACGCTCCGATTATCTTTATTTCTGCAAAAACAGGTCAGCGAATTGACAGATTGTTTGAGCTTATCAATTTCGTTGATGAGCAGAACGCAATGCGAATCCAGACAGGTAAACTCAACCAGGTGCTTGCCGATGCGACAGCAAGAGTACAGCCGCCAACGGACAAGGGCAGAAGACTCAAGATTTATTATATGACCCAGGCGTCAACCCGTCCGCCGACGTTTGTCTGCTTCGTCAACCGTAAGGATTTGTTCCATTACAGCTATCAGCGTTACCTCGATAACCAGATTCGTGAAATTTTCGGTCTTGAGGGCACGCCAACACGCTTTGTAATTCACGAGCGTGATGAAAAGAAAAAGTAAATCAGAACAAGCTTCTCAGCTCAATGCCGATTTGTTCGACATTGAGCTGAATTGTTTGTGTCTCTTTTCCAAACAGCATTGCAGCTCCTTTTTCTTCAACGGTAAGCATTCCGCACAGGGCTATTGTCGCAAGACAGATAAAGAAAACCGCTAATAAATAATATCTGTAATTGTTTTTCATCGTTTTTGTGTTCATTCCTTTGCTGAGTCTAAAAGTTTTACGAGCGCATTTCCGAGAAGTTTGCCGGAATACGCGGCTTCTTCCAGAGTATTTGCACAGCTGCCCATTTCTACAAGCAGGTTGTTGTGCGTCAGGTCCATATTGTATTTGCGCTGACAGAAGTATATCGGTCTCATAAGTCCCGGATACAGATTTTCACATACGCTTTGCAGCTCAAGTGCAAAGGTCAGGTTCTTTTCCCAATTCGGAAAATCTGTCACGTTGCCTTCTTCGCAGCCGGTTATAATCATAATCTGTGCCGCTTTTTTGCCCAGTATGGTCGCAATGGGTTTGATTCTCTCTCCGTTGCTTTGCTCAATAGCATCTCTGTGAACATCCAGTACGATCTGAATTGACGGATTCTCTTTCAGTATTCTCTCTACGCTTTCTCTCGAGTGAGCATAGGCTCCCGTATATTTATGGTCGTGTATTTGAGTGTCGTGAATAACTCCGTAGCCTGCATTCTCAAGTTGTTCTTTAATTTCCATTCCGACTCTTACCATGTTTCTGTCGGATGAATTGCTGCGTGTGATATAGTCCTGTGCATACCAATCTCTGTCGAGCAGCTCGTAGCTTTCTGTTGTGTGGGTGTGGAAAATCAGTACGGCAGGGTCTCTTTTATCTTTTACCGTTATTTGCGGTGTCGCATCGAAATACTGACCCAGATCAATGCTTTTCTGCGTGTCTGTATTGTTCCTGACAAGGATATTTCCTACCGATGTTGTGATGTTGCTTTTACCGTACTGACGCTCTGTTATTGCTCCGTCTTTGATATCGTTTGCCGCACTGTCTTTGGCGGATTTTATAAGCTGTAAAATATCGGGTGGAGTTTCTGTCAGCGAAGTTAGCGGATTTTCGGCATAAACTGTTCGATTGTCGCTGACAATTTCTTCGTCTGCTTTTCTTTCGCTGAGCAGATTGCTTATATATTCTCCTGCAAAAACATAGCTGTCCGAGCTGTTTATAAGCTGGATAACGGGTGCAAGTGCTTCACTTCGGGTTGCAACGCTGAGTGAAATCATAATTATTGCCGATACAATAATCAGCGCTGTGTCATAAATGGCTTCAAACCTGTTTTTCAATTTCTTAATCCTCCGCAAAATATCTGTTTATTACGATACTATGCGGCTTTTTCACGGTTTATGAAACCAGTTCATACAGCTCTCTTGCATCCATTCCCGGTTGAAGTGCAGAATTTATCGCCGTTGCAATCAGCTTTGAGGCTCTTTCAATTATTAGATCTATTTCACGTGGCGTTACCATCATTCTCTCCGAGCCTTGCTCAATTTTATCTTCACTGCCTTTGCCTATCAGGTCGTAGGCAAGGGTAGTGGCATCAACAACCGTAGGTACGCCTATTGCAATAACAGGTATTCCGATTGTATCACGGCTGATTTCGGCTCTTGAGTTGCCTACCCCTGAGCCTGGAGTGATACCCGTATCGCAAAGCTGTACGGTACAGCCGAGCCTTGACAGCCTGCGTGAAGCAAGTGCATCAACAGTAATCAGTGCGGCAGGGGAGACCTGCTTGCTGATTCCTGCAAGAATTTCACCTGTTTCAATTCCGTTTTGACCCAGTACACCGGGTGTGATTCTTGCAACGGGTCGCAGATTTTCAAAGCCTATTGTCTTTTGAAGTTCCTTGCCGATGTGTCGGGTGGAAAAAATCATTGAGGCACATTTCGGGCCGAGTGCGTCGGGTGTTATCTGTTCGTTACCAAGCCCTGCAACAAGTATTAGCCCTTCTTTGGGCAAAAGCTTTTTCAGCTCAGCCGCAACGGCTGTCATTCCGTCGGAGAAAATGTCTGCCGCTTTTCCGAAGTTTGGTAAATCAACAGTTATATATCTGCCTTTTTTCCTTTTGAGAACTTTTTCTCCGTTTTCATTTGTTATAATTATCTGCGTTACGGTTGCATTTCCGTGGCTTCTGACTTGCTTTTCAATTCCGCTTGTCTCATTTTTTGAGCTGATTTCGTGCTGTTCAACAGCCAAATCTGTTCGTAAGTTCATTTAATCCGTCTCCCTTCGTGAATAGTATTGGATATTTATATATATTTTTACACTTTTCTTGAAAAATAACTTGCATTTTAATAAAATAGATGATATCATATATATCCGTGTGATAGTAAAAGGAGGTGTACTCAAATGCCGAACATCAAATCCGCAAAGAAGAGAGTTCTTGTCAACAAGACAAAGGCAGCTCGTAACAAGTCTGCTAACTCCGCTCTCAAGACTGCAATCAAGAAGGCTAACGCTGCAATCGAGGCAAATTCTGCTGATAAGGATGTCCTTGTAAAGGCTGCAATCAAGAAGATTGACCAGGCTACAGCTAAGGGTATCATTCACAAGAACAATGCCGCAAGAAAGAAGTCTGCTCTTACAATTAAGGCAAACAAGGCTTAAAGCAGCTTTAATGAGGCCGATGCTTCGTGCATCGGTCTCTCAGGCTGACTTGCAGTCCTTGCGGCCGACCTGTATCCCTTGACTGTTCGGGGGACAGAGGTCGGCCGCAATTTTTTATGCATAAGTATTGACTTTATTATCCAAAGAGGATATAATTTTATTGATATTTGATATCACTATTAAGGAGGATAAAATTAATGAGTTGCTTCAAAAAGATTCTTAAGGTTGTAGGTATTATCGCAGCTATCGCAGCAGTTATTGCAGGTGTCTATTTCGCAATAACAAAGATCAAGGCAAAGAAGGAAGCTGAGGCTAACGACGAGGAAAACTACGTTTCCTGCTCTTGCTGTGAGGCTCAGGCATAAATATTTTTCATAAGTGCAAAATTAAAAACCGATGATTGTTCGCGTGCGAACCGTCATCGGTTTTTTGTTTGTGTTTTTAGCTCTTATTTTAAGAACTGACCTGCGTTTTTCTTTATATATTCACCGCTTGCGGCAAAGAGGTCTGTTGCTTTTGCAATTTCGTCAAACTCCTTGTCGAGCCTGTCAATTTCCTGCGGAATAACAGAAGCCTCTTCGTTGTTTTCATCATAACAGTTGAACATTGCTTCAATAACGGCACAGGCTCTGCTGTCCAGAATTTCTTTTGCGGCTTCAACAGCATCACTTGTGAGCGGCCTGTAGCTTGATTTGAAAAAAGTGGAGAGCGCAGAATCTATTGCATCGGTGAGCAGATAGAACAGAGCGTAAATCTTCTTTTCTCCGTCGGTCATTGCTTCATAAAACCCGTTGGTGTCATCTGTTTTCTGACAGGCATATTCAAGGTTGAGTGCTGTACCCTCAAAGAGTGAGGCAGCAGGAGCGCTGTCGATAATCTGCTGTGTGAGATTGCCGTATGCTTCACGAAGCTCCTTTGCGCGCTTTGCTTTTGCCATCATATCATCAAACTCTTTTCTGCGCTTTGATGAGGCGACAAGTGCCTTTTTGCCGACAAATACCGTAAGCACAATCATAATAAACAGAATAAGGTACAAATACCAGTATCTTACAAAATGCTCTGTCATACTCAGACTTCCTCTCTGTTAATTAAAACTTTGTAAATATCGCCCTTTTTGAAGCCTGTTGCCTTTGCGGCAAGTTTAGCTGCCTCACTTGCGGAAGCGCCTTTTGTGAGCTGATTTTCCGCGAATTTTACGGCTTCCTCAAGCGTTGCCGGCGCTTCTTCCTCTTCGGGCGCACCCTCAATGATAAGTACAATTTCTCCTTTGAGGTGTCCATCAGCATATTCCTCTGCCGCTTGAAAAAGGGTGGTGTGTATTACCTCTTCATGGATTTTTGTTATTTCACGCACAATTGCAATTTTTCTGTCGCCCAATGCGTCTGCCATATCCTTGAGCGTTGCGGGCAGCTTGTGCGGCGCTTCGTAAAAGCACATTGTGCGTTTTTCGTTTTTGATCTGGGAGAGATGCTCTCTTCTGCTGACCTTATTAACGCTCAGAAATCCCTCAAAGGTGAATCTTTTTGCACTCATACCAGAAATTGCAAGTGCGGTTACAAATGCGCAGGGGCCCGGTACGGATGCAACGGGTATGTTCATCTCGTGGCAAAGCCTTACAAGGTCTTCACCGGGGTCGGATACTGCAGGCATACCTGCATCTGTTACCAGACAGCAGTTTTCACCTGCGGCAATTCTGCTTGCAATGTGTTCGCCACGCTCCATTCTGTTGTGCTCGTGGTAGCTTACCATCGGCTTCTTTATACCGAAACGGTTAAGGAGCTTGAGCGTTACGCGTGTATCCTCTGCCGCAATAAAATCGCAGCTTTCAAGAGTTTCAAGCGCCCTGGGCGATATATCGGAAAGGTTGCCTATCGGTGTTCCGACAACATAAAGTGTTCCCATCGTTTTTTCACTCGGCATATCCGCCGTATATCCTTTCAAGTTCTTTTTGGTCGTTCATATACAGTGTCTTTTCCGCAGCAAGTCCCGGTTTGGCGTCTTTTTTGCCCTCAATCAGAAAAAGCCACGGTGCGGTGTTTTCGTTTTTTGCAACAAATCGCAGACGTTTTGGCTCAATTCTGTTTTCTCTCATTGAGCAGATGATGTCTGTCAGCCTTTCGGGGCGCTGGCATAGGCAAAGCCTGCCGCCTGAGCGCAGAAGCCAAGCTGATTGCTTTATAATGTCGCTGTTTGTGCAGCAAACCTCACTGCGTATAATTCTGTGCGGCTCGTCGTCACAGTCGTATCCGCTGCCGACAGGAAAATAAGGAGGGTTGACCGTTATAAGGTCAAAGCTGCCTGCTTCAATCATGGTATGTATTTCCTTGAGGTCTGCGTTAATTACGTTCAGTTTGCCTTGAAGTGAGCTGAGTTCAATTCCTTGCTTTATCAGCTCGCAGGCATCGGCTTGTATTTCAACAGCAGTTACGGGGTGATTTATTTCCTCTCGCAGCATCAGCAGGGGAATTATTCCGCAGCCGCTGCAAAGGTCGCAGATTTTCTCCTTGCGCTTTGCCTTTGAAAAATCGTACAGCAGGAAGGCGTCGGTGCCAAAGGTGTGTATATCGCTGAGCACAGCAAATACTCCGCTTCCGAGCGATTCGGTTTTGTATTCAGCCATTCCTTAGCCCTCCTAACATATTCTGAATATATATTATAGTATAACAGTTCTTTTCTTGCAAGTCAAAAAACTCAACAGGCTTGACTGCTTTTTTCAATAATTGTATAATAAAAAAACACAGCAAGATCCTTGATATCCGGTGTGTGTCAAATGTGTACAGGCTTAATAACGGAATCTTCACTAAAATGAGTAACCTAATGTAAAAATATAAAAAGGAGTGTTGGTTATGAAACAGTTAAAACTTTTTTTATCTTTTATGATAGTGATTGTAGTGCTTATTTCCTGTGCAACTATTTATTCTGGTGCCGAAACGATATATGATAAGTATGGATATTATTATGATATAGAAAGTTTTGTCAATGGAAACTCAAGTGTACTTGGTTTTACTATGAAAGATGTGAAGTTTGATACTGTTGACGGTGCAGATTATGCCTATACCTTAAAAGATGGAAAAGCAACGATTTTTAATGTTCGCACTAATTTTATTGGTCCGCAAAAATCTGTTTTTACTCTTGCAACGTATTTGGGAGGTTATCCGGTTGTTAGTATTGGAAATGATGAAACTGGTATATGGGCTTTTTGTTTTTTTCAATATCCCGGGGAAGTCGATCCGGATAATTTTATAGATAGGGCTGAGATAGATCCCGGCTTAAAATATGTTTCAAAAATAATTATACCTGAGGGATATGAAACAATTTATAATGGTGCTTTCACATTGGTTGCATATAAAGATATTTCTCTTCCTAAGAGTCTAAAATATGTTGGGTTCAATGCTTTTGAGGAAGATGTTAATTTTGTTGATGAGCCTGTACCCGGTGTTAATGAAGTCAAACCCGCAACCGACACTCCTTATTATTCCTACGGCAACAGAGATTACAGCATTGACGTAACAGGCAGCCCGAGCAAGATTCAGGTTGTGCGTGACAACGGCGGCACAACCACAATTGACCGCCGCAGAGCAAAGGTAACTTCACACGGCGATACCGAAACCTGGGTTGTGAATATGCGAGTTGAAGCAGGCACTCACAACATCCGCGCAAAGTACGGCAACAAGTGGGATGAACGCTATACTCCGTTTACCGTAACCTACGACGTGCCGCCCACTCCAAAGGCATATTCTTTTGATCTTACTCGCAAAAACGGAATCGGCACATTCGAGGTTGTAACCGATCCGCAGATAATAAAAATCCGTTTTCAGCTCGATAACGGCTGTACGCTTACATATTCGCAGGGCATCAGTTATATCGGCGAGGACGGCTTGCGCCATTGGACAGTCAACCGCAACATCCCTGCCAACACACGCTACACCCTCAAAACCAAACTCGGCTATACCTGGACAACAACCGATTTAACCGTAGTTTCATAAAAAATGCCACCGTTTGTTATTGCGATAAACGGTGGTTGTTTTATATGTAGGGGCGATTCACGAATCGCCCGACAAAACATTCATAGGTAATCTATCCATTGTAGGGGCGGATATCATCCGCCCGTATTGCTGCTGAAACAGCAAAAAGCTCCTTTTGAAAGGAGCTGTCGAGCGTAAGCGAGACTGAGGATTGAAAAAGCCAATACCATTTGCAATCCTCCGTCACGTCTTACGACGTGCCACCTCCTTTGAAAAGGAGGTTTGAAAATGCATCCGTAAGGGAGATTGTTAGATATTTGTTCATTGTAGGGGCAGATATCATTCGCCTGAATAACATAAAAACCTCCGCCGAGAAGCTCGACGGAGTTTTTTTATGTGCATATTAAAATTATTCTTCAATAAGCTTTACAAGCTCCTGGAAGATTACATAAAGTCTTGTATCCTTGAACCAAGCGGAAATCTTATCAAGGATTGTTTCGCTTTCTTCTTCCCACTTGAGAGGCTCTGCGCCGTTATCAATTACAAGTGCCTGAGTCAAGCACATACCGCCGTCGCCGAGAAGCTCAGCTCTGACATAGTGATATTTTTCAGCATTTTTGATTGTATCAAGGTCGAGTGTGAATGTTCCGTTGCCGTTGACAGTCTGCTTTGCGATAACCTCACCGTCAGCAATCCACTGAATCTGCTTTGCATCGGTGTATTCAACAGTAACCTTATGACCCTCAGTTACAACCTTTGAGAACATCGGGTAGGGGATATCCTTGTTTGAAACATCAAAGCCTTCTTTGGGGCCAATCTCAAATTTGTTGTCACGAAGAATTCTTGTGATTGAGAAGAAAGCACCGCTCTGCATTGTTTCCTTGACATTGTCCATTGTGTTCTCTTCCATCATGAATACCATGAAAGATGTGTCAATGGTATCAACCCAGTGTGCATCGGTGTTGCTGAAGCCGATAACGTTCTTGCCGTAGGGCAGGCAGTACATAAGCAGGTTATCCCAGAGGATTCTGTCGTAGCCTGTTGTGCCGTTTCTCTCATTGAACACCTCTGTGCCGAGGCAGGAATCATACTTGAGGATGAGATCGCCGAAGTACTTGACATTTTCGGGGTCATTTACAGCGTCGGGGTTGCTGTTAGAATCAAGCCAGTCACCGGGGTGGTTAATATGAGAAAGAGCGCCTTCCACACCGTCAACAAAGCTGATTGCTTCTTCAAAGCTATTTTCGCCGCCGTCCCATGTGTTGCCGACATCAGCGGGGAGGAAATAGCCGTTTGTGTGGCTCTTTGTGAGTGTGATGTAGCCAAGCTCGTTAGCACCTGTAACGCAAGTCATGCCTCTGCCTCTGGGCTGACCGTTTTCAAGTGCATATGTACCGCTTGTGATGCCCTTGTATTCTTCGTCGGTAAGGTGTGTAACGCTGTTGCCGAGAAGATACTGGTACATATAGAGAAGAGGACGTGCAGGCTCTTTGTTCCATTCTACGCCTGTAACACCGTGGTCAGCGTTTGCAACAAAGTCAAACCCGCGGTTGTAATAGCCCTTGATCATTGTGGGCAGGTCCATATCAGCATCGCTGTATGTTGTGTGAGTGTGGAGAGTGCCTTTGTATGCACCCCAAGCGTTTTCGCCGTCCCAGACAACTTCGTCATAAGGGGAAACGATCGTATAATCTGCTGCACCGGAAGCAGAAAGACCGGTAAAAGCAAACTGAGCGACCATGAGTAAGCACAGTACAATGCTTAAAAATTTGCCTGTTTTTTTCATAGTGATTAACCTCCACATTTTTTTCTTATTATTACATATTTTTGTAATAAAGTCAATCCGTTAATATTACAGCGCCGTAGGCAGGAATTTCAACGCTCGTGTAGTCAATTGATATTCCGCCTGCAAGCAGCTTGGCTCCGTGCCAGTCATTCGGCAGGTGATAGGTTATGGGGTGAACGTTTCGGTTGGCTATTGTCATGATCCTGTTTGAGTAGCTGCTGCGTACATAGGCGATACAGCCTGCAGCCTCTGAAACGGGATGAAAAGCGCCGTCTGCCAGAGCGTTGTTTTCTTTTCTGATTCTGCCGAGCGTGCGGTACCATTCGATAAGCTCACGGTTTTCTTTGCCCCAGGGATAACAGCCGCGGTTGAACGGATCCTTGAATCCGTCTGCGCCCGCCTCATCAGCATAGTAGATGCTCGGTATTCCCGGCAGAGTGAACTGGATTGCAGCGGCTGTTTTGAGCATTTCTGTTCCGATTCTGCGCTGCTCGTCGCTGAGCTTTTGCTGAGCCTGCCACTGTCTGTCCCTTCCGTCGCAGCTTTCACCGACCATTGCCGTAATTGCTCTTACCGTATCGTGTGTGCCGATATGGTTCATTAGCAGGTGAACGCATTGCGGCGGATAATTTTCGAGTATTGTCAGTATTTTGTTTGTAAAGCCGTTTGCAATTCCCGTACGCATAAAGTACATAATTGCGTCAGCAAACGGATAGTTCATTACACTGTCCAGCTGTTTGCCGAGCAGATATCTTCTGCGCTTTGAATAGGCGAGCTTGTTTGAAGCATCTTCCCACACCTCACCGAGAATCAGTGCGTCAGCTTTTTCACTGCGGACACATTCCTTGAGCCTGTCAAGAAACTCGTCAGGCAGCTCGTCTGCAACGTCAAGCCGCCAGCCTGCTGCACCAAGCCTGAGCCATTTTTTTATAACTCCGTTATCGCCGAATATGAATTCACAGTAGCTTTCGCTTTTTTCGTTGACATTCGGCAGAGTATCAAAGTTCCACCAGCTCTCATAATCACTGTTCCATTTTCTGAACGAGTACCACGAGTAATATGGAGATTCTTTTGAGTTATATGCTCCGAGTGCAGAGTATCTGCCCTCTTTGTTGAAATAGATGCTGTCTGAGCCCGTGTGGTTAAATACACCGTCAAGAATGATGTCAATTCCTTTTTGCTTTGCGCTGGTGCAAAGCGAGCGGAAATCATCTTCTGTGCCGAGCAACGGGTCAATTTTCATATAGTCGGCTGTGTTGTATCTGTGGTTTGAGTGTGCCTCAAAAATAGGGTTGAGATAAATGCAGGTTACGCCGAGCGAGGCAATATAATCGAGCTTTTCCTCAATTCCCTTGAGATTTCCGCAGAAATAATCGTTGTTGAGCACTTTTCCGTCAGCATTCGGCTGCCAGCAGGGGGTGCTGCCCCAATCGCTGCGCAGTATTCTGTCTGCAGGAATTTCATCCAAATCTGTTTCAGCTCTGTAAAATCTGTCGGGAAAAATTTGATATATAACTCCACCCTTGAATTTGTCGGGCGTGGTGAAATCCTTTTCGTAAACCGTTAGCTGCCAATCGACGCCGTCGCTGCAGAATTTTCCGATTCCGTTTGATGTTTGGTAAATTGTGCCCTTTCCGAAAGGGATATCGTATTCAAAGTGATACCAGTAAAGCCCTGCTGTTTGCGGTGTGAATTCAACGCTCCACCATTCTTCACTGTGGCCTTGCATACATTCCCAGTTGAGCGGAAAGACGGTTTCAGCCTCACCGTCGCGGTGAATAACAAGGCGTACAGCACTGCAGTGCATATCGCGCGGAAGAATTACACGCAAACAAACGGCGCAACTCTCCTGAATTGCACCAAAAATGTTTTTATGAAAGCTGAGCCTTGAATTGTACGGGATATAGTGCATAAGTTTCTCCTCAGATAAGGAAAGTTTTGGCAAGTGCAAAGTATATGCCGAGTGTGACAATGTCAACGAGGGTAGCAATCATCGGACCTGCCATAAGAGCGGGGTCGAGCTTTACGATTTTGGCAAAAATCGGCAATGAACAGCCGATAACCTTGGCAACGATAATGGCAACGAACATTGCCAACGATACAACAAGGAAAACCTCAATAGTGCCCTCGCTGAAGAAATACATTCTTATGATATTTGCAACTCCGAGAATAAAACCGCAAACAGCGGCAACACGAAGCTCCTTGAACACGATTTTCAGATAGTCCTTGATTTCGATTTCACCAACGGCAAGACCACGGATGATAAGCGTGGAAACCTGACTTCCCGCATTACCGCCCGTACCCATAAGCATAGGCATTGATGCTGTCAATGCAACGAAGCCCGAAAGCAGAGTTTCGTATCCTTCAATAATTTTGCCCGTAAACGTGCCGGAAATCATAAGAATAAGCAGCCACAGAATTCTGTTCTTTGCAAGCTTGAAAACACCGGTTTTAAGGTATTCGTCGTCCGAGGGGGTCATGGCGGCCATTTTCTCAAAGTCCTCGGTTGTTTCTTCATCAATGATATCAAGAACGTCGTCAACCGTGATAATGCCTACAAGTCTGCCCTCGTTATCGGTAACCGGAACGCTGAGAAGGTCATACTTTCGAACGATGTCTGCAATGTATTCCTGGTCATCGAGCGTGTTTACGCTGATGAGTGAAGCATCTTCCTGCATTATATCGGAGATGAGAGTGCTGTCGTCGTTGAAAATCAACTCGCTCAGATCAATCGTGCCGACAAGGCGGCGTGCTTTATCAATGCAGTAACAGGTGTAAATAGTTTCTTTGTCAATACCTGTTTTGCGTATGGTTTCAATTGCCTGTGCAACGGTAATGTTGTTGTGCAGCTGAACCATTTCAATTGTCATAATGCTTCCTGCGCTGTTTTCGGGGTAGCTGAGGAAACGGTTTATAAGCTGTCTTGTTTCTTTATCCGCAATCTTAAGAACACGCGTTACAACATTGGCCGGAACTTCCTCAAGAAAGTCAACGGTATCGTCAAGGAAAAGCTCGTCAACGAGTTCACTGAGCTCTCGGTCAGTAATGGAGTTAACGATGTTCATCTGGTCGTCAGGCTCGAGGTAAGCAAAAACCTCAGCCGAAATATCCTTGGGCAGGATACGGAAGACAAGCAGCTGCTGCTTGGGCTCAAGCTCGCTGAAAAATTCGGCAATATCAACTTCGTTCATTTCCGAAAGCTCTGATTTGAGCGTTCCGAATTTTCCTTCACCGAGCAGCTCGAAAAGCTGGTCAAAAATCTTTTCGTCCATAAAAAATACCCTTTCCGCATAAATTCTACGCGAAAAGGGCAATGCAAAACCAATTGGCTTCTCTCAGAAAAGTTCAGCTTTCCGAAGGCCAATTTCAATCATGCTCAAAGCGCAGAATGAATGCTGTTTTGTTTTAAGAATCGAGCAACATAAAGGTATGCTGTCTTTACTGTCCAAAACAGTTTGCCTCCTTTTGAGAGAATTCAAGCAAAAACTTGTTATTTAATTTTAGGCTTTATAAAACTTTTTGTCAAGTTTTATTTGCTTTTTTTAGCAGCAGTTTTCTTTGCGGGAGCCTTAGCGGGCTTCTTTTCGGCTTTGGGTGCTGCTTTTTCTGTCTTTGCCTTTGCAGGAGCCTTATTTTCGGGCTTAGCTGCAGGCTTTACTGCGGGCTGAGTGTGCCAGATATTTGCGGCATATTCGTTGATAGCTCTGTCAGCTGCAAAGCGTCCTGCACCGGAGATGTTCATAAGTGACATTCTGTTCCATCTCTCACGGTCCTTCCAAAGCTCTTCAGCTTTCTGCTGAGCCAGACGGTAGTCAGAAAAATCTGCAAGAACCATATAGGGATCGTTATAGATAATAGACGAGCTGACATCGGGGAACATCTTGCCGTTGATGCCCTTGTTTATGAAATCAACAACCTTGTGAATTTCCGCATTGTTCTCGTAATAGATGTGGGGATTGTAGCCGTTCTTTTTGAGAGCGAGTACGTCAGGTGTCCTCATACCGAAGATAATGATGTTGTCTTCACCGACAGCTTCGTGAATTTCGATATTTGCACCGTCCATTGTGCCAAGGGTGACAGCACCGTTGAGCATGAGCTTCATATTACCTGTGCCGCTTGCCTCTGTGCTTGCAAGTGAAATCTGCTCACTAATGTCAGCGGCAGGCATAAGAGCCTCAGCCATAGTGACGTTATAATCCTCAACAAATACAACCTTGAGTCTGCCTCTTACATCGGGATCGTTGTCGATAAGAATACCGAGCTCACAGATGAAGTTGATGATTCTCTTTGCAACCTGGTATCCGGGAGCAGCCTTTGCAGCAAAGATATAGGTGTGCGGTACAAAGTCACCGTCGGGATTCTCTTTGATTGCAAGGTATCTGGAAACGATATGCATTGCGTTGAGGTGCTGGCGCTTGTACTCATGCAGACGCTTGACCTGAACGTCGAAAATTGAGTTGGGGTCGATTGTTACGCCCTGCTTCTGTTTGATGAGCTTTGCAAAGCGCTCCTTGTTGGCAAACTTGATTTTTTCGAGCTTTGCAAGCACCTCGGGGTTGTCCTTGTGCTCACGAAGGGCAATAAGCTCATCTGCATTGTATGTGAAGCCGTCACCGATCAGAGAGGTGAGATACTTTGTAAGTTCGGGGTTGGCCTGGTTGAGCCAGCGGCGGTGAGCAATACCGTTTGTGACGTTTGTGAATTTTTCGGGTGTATGGCGGTAGTAATCGTTGAACAGGCTGTTCTTGAGAATTTCGCTGTGCAGAGCGGAAACGCCGTTTACGCTGTGACCTGCAACAACGCAGAGGTTTGCCATACGGACAGAGCCGTCAGCAATAACTGCTGTGCGCTCGACGTAATCGCTGTCCTGAGTGATAGACCACGCATAGCCTCTGTAACGGTTGTCAATTTCTTTTGTGATCTGGTAAATTCTGGGAAGCAGGCGGCTGAAAAGATCTTCACTCCAACACTCAAGTGCTTCCTTCATAACTGTGTGGTTGGTGTAAGCGACGGTGTTGCTTACGATTCTCCATGCATCGTCCCAGCCGTAGCCGCATTCGTCAAGGAAAATTCTCATCAGCTCAGGAATAGCGAGAGTGGGATGAGTGTCATTGATGTGAACTGCGTTCTTTTCTGCGAAGTTGTCAATCGTGCCGTATGTTCTCAGGTGGCGCGCAACAATATCCTGAATTGATGCGGAAACAAGGAAATACTGCTGCTTAAGACGCAGGCTCTTTCCCTCGGGATGATTGTCGGAGGGATAAAGTACTTTGCTGATAACCTCTGCCATTGCGTTCTGCTCAACAGCCTTGAGGTAGTTGCCCTGGTTGAAGTGGTCCATATCAAGACCCGGTGCCTTTGCAGACCACAAACGAAGCACGCTGATTGCCTTGCCGTCTTTACCGGGAACAAAAAGATCGTAGGGGACAGCCTTGATAGGTGTGTAATCAACAAGCTCTACATGGTGGTAATGAGTATCCCAGTAGTCCTCAACTCTGCCTTCAAAGCGGATTTCCTGTGCGCTCTGCGGACGCTCAACAAGCCATGCCTTGCCGCCGGGGAGCCAGAAGTCGGGAAGCTCTGTCTGCCAGCCGTCAATGATTTTCTGCTTGAAAATACCGAATTCATAAAGAATGGAGTAGCCCATGCCGTTGTATCCCTGTGTTGCAAGTCCGTCAAGATAGCAGGCTGCAAGTCTGCCGAGACCGCCGTTGCCAAGACCTGCATCGGGCTCGCAATCATAGAGCTTGTCAAGCTTTATGCCGAAAGAGGCAAGAGCTTTTTCAACCGTATCGGTAAGGTTGAGGTTGAAAAGGTTGTTTTTGAGTGAACGTCCCATGAGGAATTCCATGGAAAGATAATATATGTTTTTTGAATCTGTCTTTTTAGCTTCTGCTGCAAATTCTGCTCTGCCTTTGGTGAGCATGTCGCGGATGACCATTGCAACAGCCTTGTAATAATGCTCATAGCTTGCCTCTTCCGGAGTAACTCCGAAAAAGTGTGAAAGCTTACCTGCAATTAATTCTTTTGCTTGAGTTGTAGTGAGTGCGTAATTCATACAAAACCTCCAAAAACGTTGGTAAAAAACGGTGTCTTTTGGGACATCTGTATACATTTTATACTAAAATTACACTGATTTCAATACCTAACAGAAAAAATGTAAAAAAAGATTGATTTTTTTGAAAAAACCAATCTTTTCGGTGTATTTTTATATGCCTGCAACGCTGCTGTCCAGACCAAAACTTACACTCAATGCTTTGTTTATTCGTCCCATGTCAACGGCATTGAGGTTGCCCATTTTTTCCTTTAACCGACGTTTGTCTATTGTACGCACCTGCTCAAGCAGCACAATCGAGTCCTTGGCAAGTCCGCAGCCGTCAGCATTTACTTTTATATGCGTAGGAAGTCCGGTCTTGTATTTCTGGCTTGTGATAGCGGCGGCAATTACCGTAGGGCTGTATTTGTTGCCTATATCGTTTTGCACAATAAGTACCGGGCGTATTCCGCCTTGCTCAGAGCCGACGACAGGGCTCAGGTCGGCATAGTATATTTCTCCTCGTTTTACATTCATATTGACTCACTCTCCGATTTTTACCGAGCGCAAAATATTAAGCGCACTGCTTATTTGTGTTATTATTTTTGCCTGTAAGCGGTGAACTTAAACATCGGGGAGCTGATTTTTGCTCAAACTTCGGTTTTTCTATACTATATATTATGTGTCTGTTGTGAATTTGACAGTTATTCCGCACTCTTCATATTCGATAAAAGCAGGTGTGAAGTCTTCGTCTATATTCATTATATATCTGCCGTATTTGTTAGTTCCTGATATCTGATATCCGTTTTCGAGCCTTTGTGCCGATTGCCCGGCAGAATTGATTGCCGCATAAACTGCGCCTATAACTATTGTTTGCTGTTCGTTTTCTGTAACCTGTTGTTCTAATCCGTCTAACGACAGTGTGAATCCGCTGCCTGTTGTCGAAACCGTGAAGCCTTTCAACTCGTCCGGCGACAAAAAAACAGCGCTGCAACCGTTTTCATCACAGGTGAAATCGGCTGTAAACGCTGTTTCGTTATATTCGAGTGTCATTTTTGCGCAAAAAACTCTGTTAATACAGATTTCCTGCGGTTTACTGCCGTTGTTGCACGAGCAGATAAAGAGCATGGAAAAAATTAAAACTGCTGCGATTGCTTTTTTCAAAGCCGCATCACCCTCCGATTATTCGTATTCGGAAAGCAGTGACGGCAGAATTTCAATCATGTCCGTCGGAGTCATACCCGTAACCGAGTGCATAGCTGCCGCACGGTCACCTGCGGCACCGTGGAGATAAACGGCAATAACCGCCGCCTGCATAAGCTCATAGCCCTGTGCAACAAAGCCTGCAATCATTCCTGCAAGCAGGTCTCCGCTGCCGCCGCGCGCCATTCCTGCATTGCCCGTACGGTTTACATATACCTGATTTCCGTCAGATATAACAGTGTTTGCACCTTTAAGTACGGTTATTATTCCGAACTTTTTGGCAACTGCCTTTGCAAGAATAATGCGGTTGGACTGTACCTGTTCAACGCTGAGTCTGAGCAGCCTTGCCATTTCACCGGGGTGCGGAGTTATGATTGCACGCCTTCTAACTGCTTCCAGCATATTTATATTCGCTGATATAATATTTATGCCGTCTGCATCAATAACAAGAGGACATTTGCTTGCGTTTAGAAATTCCTCGGTAACGCTTGCCGTGCCGAGCGTGTTACCGAGCCCACAGCCGATAAGAGTGCAGGTTGCTTTCTCAGCTTCCGTAATCAGCGTATCAAGCGCACCTCTTGCAAGAAAACCGTCCTCACAGCAGGGCAGGGGTAGCATGATCGGCTCGTTGAGCTTTGGTGCAATAGCTGCATATGCTCTTTCGGGGAATGCACAGCTTACAAGCCCTGCACCCGACCTGACAGCACCCGATGCCGCAAAATATGCCGCTCCGGGATATTTTTTACTGCCGCAAATGCTCAGCACTTTACCGTAATCACCTTTGTTTGAGAGGGGATTGCGGCTGTTGAGAGTCGGTCTGAATTTCTTTGGAAAGGCGAAAAACTCCTCATCAACTACGGATGAATCAAGCCCTATGTTCACGGTCCTGACGCTGCCGCAGAAACGGCAGGAGGGGAGAAGCACGTGAGCAGGCTTTCTGCAGCTGATTGCAAGCGTAAGGTCAGCCCTGATGCACTCACCGCATACAGCGCCTGTGTCACATTCCACGCCGCTTGGCAGGTCTATTGCGACAACCTTTGCCGCGCTTGAATTTACAAGTGAAAAGAGTGCCTGAGTTTCGTTGTCTGCCGCACCTTTGAAGCCGAAGCCGAAAACAGCATCAATAATCACATCGGAGCGTGCAATCAGTTTTTTTGCTGTTTCCTTTTCGGTCAGCCAGTCTGTAGTTTTTACCGCACCGAGTCTGTCAAACATTGTCAGAGCATCTTCTGCAACAGGTTGACCGCAGGCGAGAATAACATTTACGCTGTATCCTTTTTCGCTCAGGTATCGGGCGGCAACAAAGCCGTCGCCGCCGTTTTTACCCTTACCGCATATTACAGTTGTTTTTTCGTTGAGGCTGAGAAACGCTTTTTCGGTTTCTCTTGCACAGGCTTCTCCTGCTTTCTGCATCATATCAAGATATGCGTAGCCCCTGGAGTTTGCCTCTGCCTCAATTCTTTTCATTTTTTCGGAAGTGTAGATTTTCATTTTCTTACCTTTCCGTAGCTTTTATTTTGCAACGCCCTCAAGGAAGTTGACTTCTTCAGCCATACCTTCAGCGTTTATGCGGAATGTCTTGATTTCGTGCGGAGCAAAGTCAACTCTGAATGCTGCATCAAGCATATCGCACATAATGTTTGTTCTTGTTTTCTTACCATGGGTTTCAAAGCAGCGCAATACAGCATCGCCTGAGCCGTCCTCACAGAACTTGAACGCTGTTGCAATGATGTTATCGGCGCTTATCTGAAGGAAGCTGTCTGTCTGCGGTCTGCCCTTGCCCTTGTGGTAGCCCTCGCTGACCGTAACGGGTCTGCAGTTGAACTTTGCGGCGAGCTTCATAATTTCTGTGTTTTCAACTTCGCCCTCGTGCGGAAGAACTGCATATTCAAATCTCTGCATACCTTCGTCTGTGAAGTTGAAATCAGCCGCAGGTCTGGGTGAGTAATGATCTGCGAAAATAACGTTTCTGATAGCTGTAAGGCGTAGCATTGTGCCGGGGCAGTCATAGCTGTACTTGCTGTCGTTGATAACAGCAAGACCGAATCTTTTACCGCCGACTGTTGATGTGACGTCTGCCCACTGCTGAGTCGGCTCTTCTTCACCGTTGCAGGGACGCTTGATATAGCCGCAGGGGATTTCGTAGGTGGAAATTTCATCTGTGCCGCCGATATCGAAGGGAAGCTTGAGCATTGTGAACTGCTCGCTCCAGTTTGCCTTGCACTTGACACGCATTACCTTCTTACCTTCTGTAAGGCAGAACTCCTGAGTGAGAGTGGAGGAGTTGAAGCTGTATTTGATTCTTACACTTGCACGAAGCGGACCCTGCTCAACAAGCTCGACCGATTCAACGTTCATTGTGCCCTTGATATCGTGGAATTTGAAGATATTATGTGCCCATGTGTCGCTTACGTGGTCATCAATTACCGTCGGCACTGCAAGTGCTGCTTTAGCGGCAAAATCATTTCCGCTCTCTTTATCAAGGAACTTTGAAATACCGCCGCTTGCCTTGTCAAATTCAATTCTTACAAGCTCATTTTCCATAAAGACAACGTCACCGTCACCGCAGGTGAGTGAGCTTGTCATTTCGTTTTCATCGGCATCAAAGCTGAGCCAGTATGTTGCATAACCCATTGCAGGCACCTTTGCCATAAACAGTGTGTCAAGGTGGCTGTCGTTTGAGCGTGATGAGCGTACATTCTGGAAGAGTACATCTGCTCCCTCGCTGTCGGTAACCTTTTCGCTGGGATGATATACTCTGACAGGCATTTCTATATCAAATGAAAGGGGATTGAATACAACAATCGGTCTGGGGAAATCGTGTCTTGCGCCGAGGTTGCGTACCTCTGTACAAACAGGGTCAGATACACCCTCAACCCATGTGTCAATCTGTCTTGCGATTCTAATAACTGCTTTGTTGTAGATGTTTGCCGCAACATCGAGCGCATAGCCGCTGCTCTCCTTTACATCCTCATAAGCCTCCATAATGGAGCAACCGCAGAGAATATCGTGGAACTGATTGAAGCAGACCTTGCGCCAAGCCTCTGCAAATTCCTTTGTTGCGGGTTCTGCACCTGCAACCTTGGCAGCAACCGTATTGAATTTTTCAGCGGCGGCAAGGCGGTTTTCAGCCTGACGGTTGAGCTGCTTGACAAGTGATGTTGCCGAATAACAGCCACTTGCGTGGTGCTGTAAATCATCTGTCCATACGGGAATATCCAACGGAGTTACAAGCATTTCACGGAAATAATCGTCGGGATTTGAAAATTCAAGCTCGCAGAAGCCGTCATCCTTCATCTTCTCCATAAGGTGTTCGATGTCACCTCTGGAGGGACCGCCGCCGTGGTTGCCCACACCGTAGAACAGCATCATGCCGTGACCCGATTCTTCAGAGCGCTGAGCGTATTCTGCAATTTTTTTGTCAAGGTTTTCGGCACCGCAGTGGCCGTAGCCCTCGGGAATGTGGTAGGTGAGTACTCGTGAGCCGTCGGGGCTTTCCCACCAGAATGCATTCTGCGGAATCTCGGCATTTTCGTGCTGACCGGGACGCATCATGACATAAGCGCACATTCCGCCCTGTCTGAGAAGCTGAGGCATCATTGCGTTGTGACCGAAAGAGTCAACATTGTAGCCGGTTTTGCAGATTGTGCCGAACTTTTCATAATAGTAGAGCTGGCTGTAAAGAGCCTGTCGTGCAAAGCTTTCGCCGCTGGGCATATTACAGTCGGGCTGTACCCACCAGCCGTTGACGATGCACCAGCGTCCTTCTTCAACTCTCTGCTTGATTTCCTCAAACATTTCGGGGTCGATTTCTTCAACCCAGCGGTAATAAGCGGCAGAGGAGCAGGTGAAAACAAAATCGTCATATTCATTAAGTCTGTCAAGTGCCGAGCGGAAAGTCTGCATTACTTCGTTGCAACCCTCCTGCCAGCGCCAGAGCCAGATAGGGTCAAGGTGTGCGTTGCCTATAAGATGTACCTTTGCCATTTGTTTTCTCCTCCTTTATTCCTCAATAAATCCGTAGTACATACCGATCCAGTATCCGAATGTGTATACATAGCAGCTTTCAACTACATAAACGCCGCCGGAATCTTCGTTTCTGTATTCCCAGGGGTTGCGGTCATACTTTGCAATAAAGTGCTCGTCGGGCTGCAGTTTTGCCGATGTTTCGATATAGTCGTAGCACCAGCGGTGTCTCTTTGCAATATCAAAACGTGTTTCAAGGCTTACACCTGCAGCGAGACGGCTGACATTGAAGCGCTCAAACCATCTTGCGTTCTGTCTGAGGTCAAGTCCTTCAGTACCAACGCTGAGTGCAAAGGGATATTCGTAGCCGGGGTTGTTCTCGCGGCATACCGTTCCTCTCCATGTATCAAACGCACGTGCATATATATCAAGGAGCTTTTCGTCCTTTTCAAGTGTTGCAAGCATCCAGAAAGAAGAAACAGCAAGCATATTGTCGCCGTACATAAGCTCAGCGGCAATATCGTTGCCCTCGAACAGAGAAGTTTGGAATGCTCTGTCATAGTGCTTGAGTGTAAGGTCTGCATAGCCCATTTTTATGAGCTTGTTGTATTCGTCTGTCCATCTGCTGTCGCCTGTGATATATTCGGTTGCCTTGAGGTAGGCAAGAAGCTCTGCAGAGTTCAGACATGCGTCTGTCCAGCCCATAAATGTGTTGAAGTAGTCGAGATTCCACTTTGCCCATGTTGTGGATTTTCCGTCACATTCCGTAAGCTGGTAACCGCCATCAACGATGTGCGACATAAGAAGTGTTGCCGACTGCTTGATGAGCTCATCAAGCTCGGGGTCAACATCAGCAAGGAACATATGTGAGAAAAGCATCTGCAAAAAGTGAGCAGTAACCTCGTCACTGCTTGTGTCGCCCTTGTAGATCATGCCTTCCTCGGTATAGCCGTGTTCTGTAAAGCAGCGGCGAAGTCTTTCGGGAATGGGTGTGCTTGCATCAATCTCAAGTCCGGCAATTCCCTTTTTCTTTGAGAATGTTGTCTCAATACAAACAGCTTTATCGCCGTTTATACGGTAGAAAAGGCCGTCATCCGGAATCGGCTCATCGTGCATAAGGTAGCTGCGGGCAGGGAAACCGTTGCCGCGCTTTGATACATGAATAAACAGCAGGCAGGTTTCACAGGTTCTGATTGCAAGCTCTTTTGCGGCAATCGTCTCGGGAGCGTCTGCACCGAGCTCTCTTTTGAGAGTTGCATAGCGGAAAAGAGTACCGACAGAGAACCATGATGAGAAGCCGCCGTCATTGTCGCAGTGTCCGTAGGGGACTTTTGTGCTGAAATCTCTGGCAACCTCAAGGTGTTTCTGGCTCATCATTCCGCGTCTGCTGACAATGTTGAGTGATTCATTGAGCAGCATTTCTGCCTTCTCTCTTGTGGAGAGGGGCTTCATTTCAATATGAACAACGCCCGTTTCGGTCTGTACCCAGCAGCCCTTGTCGCCGTCGTCAATAATTGTAAGAACTTTGTTATCGTTAAGGTAGCGGTTAGCCGTGAAATGCATAACCTTATCTTCCTCGTCCTCTTCAGCGGCGCACCAGCGTGTAACACCGCCGTTTGAGCCGAGCCACATCGTGCCGTCTGCGTTGACAGCGTGACAGGTGTAGTCCTTTTTACGTGAGGGCAGGGGAATCTTAACCTCTGAAAGGTCAGGGCAGATGCATTCTGCTGTGAAAAGCTCTGCCGGAACGGCAGAATTATTCTTTTCATAGAATGAGCAGAATCTGTTGAGAGTTGTGCGAAGCTTGATGGTATTCATCTTGTCCTCCTTGTGTGGATTTTGTATTGACATTTGTTATAAACGAAATTAAAATCAAATCGGAAACGGAGCTGATAAAATGAAAATTGAAAACAAAGCATTGCGAGAAGCATATGCTCTGCTCGAAAAAGCAACTCCGCTCGGCAATAATGATTGCGGAAGTATTTGCGGTGCAGCCTGCTGTACGGATTCATCGGGCGACAGTATGGAGCTTTTTCCGCATGAAAAAGAGTTTTTTACAGGTCTTGACGGCTTTGAGGTTGTCGAAGCGGAGGTACCGCTTCTCAAATGCAGCGGCAGATGTGAGCGCAACGAAAGACCGCTTGCCTGCAGAATTTTTCCGCTTTTTCCGCTCGTAATCGAAAAAGACGGAGAGGAAAAAATAAGCGTTATATATGACCCTCGTGCAGCCTCTGCCTGTCCGCTTTGCAGGGATAAGTCAAGGCTTGACCGCCGCTTTGTAATGGCTGTAAGACGGGCAGGTAAATATCTGCTGAGGGATGAGGCTTCTGCTGAGCATCTGCGCCGTACCAGCGAGTATCTCAAAGAGCTGATTGAGCTTGAAATTAAGCTCAGGGCTTGAGAGAAAGCTCGGCCTGAATGTTCTCTTTGCGCTTTCCTGTATAATCGTTGAAGAACATTGGGATCATTGCAAGTGCAAATCCGATTGCAGGCAGGAGCGTAATCATAAAGAAAAGGCCGTTGCGTGTGGTAAGGCTCTGTACCTGTATCACATCGTTGATAGGCTGAACAAAGCCGCTCACGTCGAGCACAACGCTTGTTGCAAATGTTGCAATACCTGCTGTGAGCTTGCTTAAGAATGTCTGGAATGCAAAGCAGACACCCTCAATATGTATTCCGCATTTCCAGCGTGCATAGTCTGCGCTGTCTGCAATAAGTGCGTAGGTGATTACATTGTATACACCGAGCGGAATGCCCATAAATACAAAGCAGATAAGAAGAACATAAACGTTTGAATATCCGGCGAACCACAGCGCAAGGTGGGAAACAATACCGAATGCGGATGCTCCTATGTAAATTGCCTTGAGTGAAAACTTCTTGCGGAGGAAGGGGAGCACCACCATTGCAGGCACCATACCTACGCCGATGGCAACCGTCATAGCGGTAAGAAGTATGCCCTGCGGAATGATGCCGCTGTCCTCTATAAGATAGTTGTATACATAGCTTGCTGATACGTTTGCCATAACCGTTGTTGAGCCGAGTACGGTTGAAAGCACAACAACTATAAGCACTCTGTTATGAAGAAGAGCGTTGACTGTCTGCTTAAGCGGTACGCTCTCTTTAGACTGGCTGACACGCTCTTTGGTGTTGAAGAAAGCAAGGCTTGAAAGTGCAGCACCGAGCAAGGCAAAAATTATTGCGGAAATAAAGAAACCTTTTTTGAGTCCGAAAAGGTTGTCGGCAATAAATATCGGAATAAGCACGGTCGGGAGAATACCGCCTGCCGTACTGCCAAGACGTGCGGTCGAAATAAAAGATGTTCTTTCACTTTCGAGCGGTGTGATGACTGAGCTGAGCCCCCAGAACGGAATGTCCTGTACGGTAAAGCAAAGTCCCCAGAGGATGTATGTAACGGCAGCATAGGCAACCTTTGCTGCCGTTGATTCAAAAGCGGGTGTGAAAAACAGAAGAATTGTTGATATTGCAATCGGTATCGGGGTAAAGAGGAGATAGGGTCTCATCTTGCCCCATTTTGATTTTGTGCGGTCAACTATAAGACCCATTATGGGGTCGTTGAGAGCATCAAAAATTCTGCCTGCGAGAATGATGTATCCTGCGGTAATGGGGTTCAGTCCTGCCGCATCGGTGTAAAATCTGAGCAGGAACATTGACATAATCGTGTATATTCCGCTTCTGCCGAAAGCTGCAACGGTGAACGAAATTCGTTCTTTCGTTGTCAGATATTTGGTCTGCATATACAATCCTCCGATTTTATAATATATCCATTTTATTCTATATTATGTTTGTGTAATTTGCAAGCACTTTTTTTATTCCTCAAAAGGCTCTACTCCGCCCTCGATAAGCGTGCGGAAGCACAGGTCACGCACCTGCGTTTCAAACCTTATTCCGTCTATATGCAGAAATCTTGCGGCGGCATAGCTGTATTCACTGAACGGTCTGTTCAGATAGTCGTCGGAATGAGCGGCAATAAGTATTTCGCCGTCATCCGTTATATCGGTTATTATAATTGTATGGTAAAAGTCACCCTCGTCATTGGCGAGCTGTATCACGTCGCCTGGCTTAAGCTCTTCGCGACTTACCTCGTGCCCGAAAGGTCCCTGCTCTTTATTCTCCGTGATAAAATCATAAAAAAACTCAACACCGCTCCATGAGGGTGTTCTGTCGTTTGATGAAATGTAGTACCAGCCATATGTCGGCGTGTAGTTCATAACGCAGCCGCCTGCGAAAATACACTGTGAAACAAAGTTGGTGCAGTCTCCGCCTATTCCGTTGAAGCTGAAAAAAAGCGGATTTCTGTCAAGAGCCCATCTTTTTGCATAGGCAAGTGCGTTTTTGCGGTTATAATCCTTGGTAACCAGCATCTGAAAAACCTCCTTACAGCATTTTACGAAAAAAAATTTCTGCGGTGCTTGTACGATTTCCCTTTTGGTGCTATAATTGCCTTTGTTTTTCGGAGGTGGAGTTGAATGAAAATACTAATGTCGCTTACAGGCTCATATATAAATGTTGCGCTTGTTGTTATAGGCGGTGCAATCGGTCTGCTTGTCAAAAAAGGCCTGCCCGAGCGTGTATCCGATGCAGTTATGAAAGCGCTAGGTCTTTGCGTGCTTTATATAGGTATAAGCGGATGTCTGAAAGGTGAAAATGCTCTTATTGCGGTAATCTCAATGGCTGTCGGTACGATATTCGGCAGTGCGGTTGATCTTGACCGACATATGAACAGGTTTGCAGAAAAGGTTGAGAAAAAGCTGAGCAAAAATTCAAACGGAAAATCCAATCTGGCTCAGGGCCTTGTCACGGCGACCCTTCTTTACTGTGTCGGCGCTATGGCGGTAGTCGGCTCGCTGGACAGCGGCATTTCCGGTGACTACAGCACACTTGCCACAAAGTCGGTAATAGACGGCGTTTCGTCAATCGTTCTTGCATCTACGCTCGGCTATGGTGTATTGCTGAGCGCTGTCCCGATTTTTGTCTATCAAGGCTCAATAACCCTGCTTGCAGGTGTGGTTGCTCCTTGCCTTAATGACTATACAGTTGCAGAGATGACTTGTGTCGGCTCACTACTGATTATTGCAATTGCTCTGAATATGCTCAAAATTACCAATATAAAGGTAATGAACAGTCTTCCTGCAGTTTTTCTGCCTGTAATAATTTGTCAGTTTGTGAAATAAAATCTTGTGTTTGCATAAAATGTTACGGTTTTTTTATTGACCTTGCAAATAATTTTTGGTATAGTGTTCAAGTAGACTAAAAGTCTGCCTCAAAAAATAATGAAATGAGAGGGAAAACCCAATGAAAAAAGTGCTTTTTTCAGTTCTTGCTCTCATGCTCGCAGCAGCAATGGTAGTATCATTTGCAGCTTGCGGCGGCAATGACGAGCCCGAAACAACCACCGCAGCACCTGAAGAAACAACAGTTGCTGACGTTCAGGCAGATGCAACAACACTCCCTGAAGAGACTTCATCCGAAGAGGCTGATGCAACAACAGAAGCTGACGCTACAACAGAAGCAGTAGCAGATCCTACAACAGAGGCTGTTGCCGATGCTACAACAGCAGCAGACGCTACAACAGAAGCAGAGGTTGTTGCTCCCACAGATAAGGCTGCAATTGTTGCTCTTTACAACGATGCAACAGCAAAGGCTGTTTCCGCAAAGCCCGGATACAAAAAGACAGTTACAACAAAACTTAATGATCTTAAAATGGGTGCACTTGCAAAGATTGACCTTGTTCGTGAAACAGTAGGCGATTTCCTTGGTGAGGGCACAGAGACTGTTACCGTTTCAAAGGGTAAGTCAAGTAAAGAAATCGTTAAGAGCACACTTTCTGCAGCAGACGTTACAGCAGCTACCTGCAAGCTCTCAGCTGACGGCAAGTACTACGAAGTAACAATCACTGTTAAGAACGAGACTAACCCCCTCAAGGGTAAGAGCGCTCTTAACAAATTCACAAACGATTATAAGGATGTTAACGAGATGAGAGCCGGTCTTGAGGATGCAGGCGCAGCCGTTGAAACAATCGATATCACTGTTAAAACAGCTACCATCAAGGCTAAGATTGCTGTTGATACAAAGGCATTCAGCTCTGTTAACTACACAATCAGCTCCGATGCTTACCTTACAAATGTTAAGTACACAATTGCTAAGGTTAAGGTTGTTACAGGTAACATCTACACAACAGTTGAGTATTCAGGCTTTGCATATTGATTCGGCTGTTAAAGCAATCAATATCAAATTATAAATTTATTAACGAAAGGAACCAGACATCATGAAAAAGCTTATAGCACTCCTTATGGCTCTTGCAATGGTATTTACCTTTGCAGCATGCGGCGGCAATGACGAGCCCGAAACCACAACAGCAGCTCCCGAAGAGACAACAGTTGCTGATGTTCAGGCTGATGCAACAACACTCCCCGAAGAAACTTCATCCGAAGAGGCTGATGCAACAACAGAGGCTGATGCTACAACAGATGTAGTATCAGATCCTACAACAGAGACTGCTGATGCTACAACAGCAGCAGACGGCGAAGAGACAACAGCTGCAGCAACTGGCGATATGACACAGGCTGAGTTTGCAGCATTCCTCAATGCTGAAACAGCAAAGATCGCAAAGAGCGGCAAGTATTCAGCTAACAGAGTTTGCTCATACACAAAGAATATCGATGTCGGCGGTGCAACAAACATCCTCAACGGCATTATTACTGCTATTGATGAGAACTCCAACCTTGATACAGTTGTTGGTGATTTCCTCGGTATCGGTACAAAGAAGGCTAACGTTCCCGCTGAAGATTTCGACAGCGATTACAAGATCAAGGCTACATCTGTAAAGCCTGAAGATCTCGGTTCCTTCAAGGCTGTTAACGGCAAGTACACATTCACACTCAAGAATGAAACCAACCCCAAGAAGACAGGCGCTACTCCCTTCAACAGATTCACAAACGATTTCATCACACACGAAGAAGTTGTTGACGGTATCGCAGGCTTCACAACAGCTATCAAGGTTAACGATACAACAGTTAACTACAAGAACATCAAGGTTGAGGTTACTGTAGCTGACGGCAAGATCACAAACATCAAGTACTCCTATGCATTTGATGCTCAGCTTGCTCTCAAGGCAGTTGTAACAATTAACGGTTCAGGCGCAGCTGTTACAAACGCAACATTCTCCAATATCAAGTACTAAGATTTAATTTTCTCAAAGCACCTCTGTTCAGCCGGACAGAGGTGCTTTTTTGTGCACTTGAGGTAACAAAAAACACGGGCAAAGCGTTCGGCTTTGTCCGTGTTCAGCTTTTTTCAGGATTTAATTACTTTTTGCCAAGGAGCTTCTTTGCCGCAATCGCTGCCGTACCTGCTGCCGCAGCACCGATTGCCGCTCTTGAAAGAACAGTCAGCACAAAGCTCTGCTTGTCATTGATCGTTCTCTTGATCGGGCCAAGGCTCTTGCACTTGAGACCGAACTCCTTAAAATGAATAACCTTTGTTTTAACGTTCTCAGGCTCATTTTCATCAATATCAACTACTCTTACACAGCTCTGGCATCCGTCTGTGTAGCAACGGAATCCTGCTGTTTTGCACTGACCCATCATAATTCCGTCAACAAAGCAGGTGAAATCGTTAAGATGATCATGGCCGAAGAAAGCTGCTCTGATATCGCCCATTTTCTTCCAGCTTGCAAACTGACCCTCGTTGTACTGAGGGGCGCAGGGGTCTTCACCGACATAGCCGTCAACAACCTTTTCGTTGCCGACAAAGCGCTTGTTGCTTCTGAATGCGTGACCCTTGACTGACTGGTACAGCTCCCACGGCTTTGCTTCGCGCAGAGCCTCATACTCTTCGGCAACGGGTGTGTGCTGGAAAAGTACGGCAGGAACAGGCTTGCCGCCGTTTTCTTCAGCAAGCTGAGCCGCCTTGCGCTCGTACCACTCAATCTGATCCTTATGTACCCAATCGTAAATTGACACGTTGGCTGAGGCGCAAACATTGTTGGAATCGATAAACCAGAGGTTAAAAACTGTTTTGTCGCTGTCGCTTGCCTGAATGGTGAGGTTGTAGTTGAGGTTGCCTGTGATGTTCGGATCGTCATTGTAGCAAAGGCAATCGGGATGAGCGAAATATGCATCAAGTACAGGCTGCTCATCTCTGTCGTGCTCGTGGTTTCCGAGTACGGCTGCAAAGGGGATACCGGCATCGGTAATTGGTTTTGCAATACGGGCAATCATCTCATCTGGGATTTCGTTGCTGCAGTATGTGTCGCCCATAAAAACAGCGAGGTCAGGCTTGAGCCTTTGTACCGCTGTTGTCATGAGCAGCTGCATATCCTCAAACTTTGCTTTGTCGTTTTCTGTTTCAAATTCATTAGCTTCGTGAAGATCACCGAAGCAAAGAATTCTGAATTTTCCGTCGGGGTTGAATTTAAGCTGTTTTTTCATAATCTGTTTCACCTTATCCAAATAATCCCTCAAACAGGGGTATTTTGAAGCCGAGCTGTGTGTTATCATAGTATCTGCCTATGTTGTTGAAAAAGCCTGCAATGAAGCTTATTACGTCAATGAGCGGATAGTAGGTTTTTGCCGGTGTTTTGTATTCGTGACCGCCTGTGTTAGTGGTCTTCTTTATTGTGATACTGCCGATGTTTTCATCGCTCTCAACCGTGTAGGATTTGATTGTGATTGAATCCTTGGAGAAATCGATGAGGTTGTATATCTTGTCCTCAGTCAAAAAAGCGTGACCGATATTCTCGCTCAGACCGATTTCATCATCGTTTCTCGGGTTGTTGATTGAGCCGGAAACCATATATATTGTGCCCTTCGGGTCTGTTACAGTGCATCCGTTTTCGGTTTTGCTTACGGTTTTGTTATTGTACAGTACGTTTGAAATTGTGTAGTAGTGGCTGTGTCCGAGCAGGCAGAGGTCAAAACCGAATTCGTCAGCAATCGGTGCCCACATAAGGCGGAGGAATTGGTTTTCGCTCTCGCGGCTGGGAATTCTTGCACTGTAAAGGTCGTGGTGGAATACCGCAACTCTCCATTTGACATTCGGGTTTGCCTCAACAGCGTCTTCAACAAACCTGCGGTGGTCAGACATGCTTGTGTTGTTGCTGTCTATCATAAGGAAAAGCACATTGCCCTTGACAAACCAGTAGTCAGTACCTACATAGGATTTGAGCTTCATCTTTGCCGTGTTGGGCTGATGCGTAAAGAAGCGGTAGTCAACACACTTGCGATCGTGGTTGCCGATTACGGTAGCAAAGGGAATAGACTTTATATATGGGTTGGCAACAAGACCTGTGTATTCTTCACGCAAACCGTCGCTTGCCTGGTCACCCGCAGAAAGAATAAGGTCAACCGTTTTCTTCTGGGAAATTGCCTTGGCAATACCTGTTTCGAGTGTGAGGTTGAAATTGTATGCCGTTTCTTTTATGCTGTATTCTGCATCATCGGGGAATTTATCCTTCGAGATGTGAATATCTGTCATATACATCGCTGTAAACGAATCGTCCTTGTCAACAGTGAAAGAATAAACCTCACTCCTGACCGAGCCTGACTGGCAGTAGTAGGAGTATGTTTTACCTGCCTCAAGTCCGGTGATAACTGCGCAAAGTCTGTAATCGCCCTGCGGAGTTGCTTTGGCACTTGCGGTAAAGCTTGCGGCTTCAAGGCCGAGCGAATTGATAAGCACAACTGCGCCTTTGTCGCTGTCGGAATACCAGGAAATATATCTCTCTGTTTCGTTACTTCCTGGGGTGAGCATTATAGATGCTTCAATATCCTTGCTGAAGCTGCCCCAGTAGGTGTTCCATGCGTCAGAGGCTGCTCCGGCGGCAACGGAAAACGAGCTGAAAAGCATAATCAGCGCCATTAAAAATACAGAAGGTTTAACAAATTTTTTCATTATGGTTGTCCTTTCTGTTGCATCTTTTATAAAGACTTATTTTCCAATATTATATTATCGGGCGGTGAGCTTTGTCAAGAATTTTGCATTTCAAATAAATAAAATTAAAGCTTGTTGTTGACCGTGTGTTATTGTCTGTGATAAAATACAAATTATAAATTGACACTAAGGAGAGCATAAAAATGTCCGATTTCAAACCGATTCTCAGATTTATAGCTACAAGCGACATTCACTATAACCGCGAGGACCCTTCAAGGCTTCACAATTACGAAAGGGGAATAGCCCTTGCATATGAGTATGCACAGAGCTGTGAGTATAAAAACCTCGACGCACTCTATGTAGTCGGCGACTTTGCAGACAGCGGCAGTGATGACCAGTTTGCGGATTTCCGCAAAACTCTTGACACCTGCGTAAAGCCCGAAACCAAATGGATGCTCACAATGGCAAGCCACGAATATTTCTGCGACGGCGGTGAAGAGGCTGCCCTCAGAAAACTCAGGGATGTTATGGGTCAGGAACCCGACAATCATATAGTTATCAACGGCTTCCATTTCATCAGTGTCACCACAACACGCGGCTGTAAATTCAGCGACGAAAAGCGTGAGTGGATTAAAAAAGAGCTTGATGCGGCAACAAAGGCAGACCCGTTTAAGCCGATTTTCTTCTTCCAGCATCCGCACATTCAGGGCACGGTTTACGGTAATGTCTACTGGGGCGAGGATGAGATTACCGATATTCTTATGAACTATCCGCAGATTATCGATTTTTCAGGACATTCACACGCACCTGTCAATGATCCTCGCTCAATTCATCAGCAGCACTTCACCTGTGTCGGCACAGGCAGCTTCAAGTATTTTGAGCTTGATGAGTTTGATAAGGTCTACGGCACTGTTCCTCCCGGTGAGAAGAATGCGGCACAGTACATAATGGTTGAGGCAGATGCAAACGGTAAGGTTGTAATCCGCCCGTACGATGTCATAACCGAGCGCTTTTTTGACTATACTTGGATTGTGGAAACTCCCTGGGAGCCCGATACATTTGTCTATACCGATGCCCGCTACCTCACTTCTGTCAAACCTTATTTTGCGAACGGAGCAAAGCTTGATTTTGCTGTTGAAGGCAGCGATGTTACTGTTACGTTCGACCAGGCAAGGATTGATGAGGACAGAGTGAACGACTACAAGGTAACCGTACGCCGTAAGTCAGACGGGCTTATTGTCCGTCAGGTCTGCTTCTGGTCAAGATATTACCTTAACGATATGCCCGAAACAATCAGTCAGAAGATTGAAGGTTTTGAGGCAGGGGAGTACACCGCAGAAATTACCGCACAGGGATTCTGGCGCAACAAGTCAACCAATAAGCTCTGCGGCGAATTTACGGTTAAGTAAGGTGTTTTTATGGTGGATTTTATCGAAGTACTCAAAGCGGTATTTCTCGGAATTGTCGAGGGTATAACCGAGTGGCTGCCCGTCAGCAGTACGGGTCATATGCTGCTTGTTGATGAGTTTCTTACTCTTAATATGAGTGAGGAATTCAAAGAGATGTTTTTTGTTGTGATTCAGCTCGGTGCAATTCTTGCTGTTGTGCTGCTTTTCTGGTCGAGAATGCTGCCGTTTGATTTTTCGGGCGGCATCAGAAGTGTTAAAGTCAAAAAGCAGACATTTTCTCTGTGGCTGAAGGTTGCGCTTGCGTGCGTACCAGGTGCGGTTGTAACGCTGTTGTTTGACGATTTTATTGAGGAGCATCTTCATACACCCTCTGTTATTGCTGCGGCACTTATCGTTTACGGTATTGCCTTTATCGCAGTTGAGCTTAAAACCAAGAGCAAACTGCCCGGAACACAGGTGCTTGAAGAGATTTCTTATAAAGAGGCCTTGCTGATCGGTCTGTTCCAGGTGCTTTCAATAATTCCGGGCACGTCACGCTCAGGCTCAACAATCATCGGCGCTCTTATAATCGGTGTTTCGCGCGTTGCGGCGGCAGAGTTTACTTTTTTCCTTGCCGTTCCCGTAATGTTCGGCTTGAGCTTTATCAAGCTGCTGGGCTTTGGTTTCAGCTTCAGTGCGGCAGAAATCGCTGTTCTCGCCGCAGGTACGCTCACGGCGTTCCTTGTTTCCCTTGCGGTTGTAAAGCTGTTGATGAATTATGTCAAACGTAAAGACTTCAAGGTTTTCGGCTACTACCGTATTATCCTCGGTGCAGTAATTCTTATTTACTACGCTGTTTTAAGCAGAATATAACTGCCAAGACCGTACAGCCAGCCTGTACGGTCTTTTTTTACTTGAATTATTCAAGTGTTGCTTGAGTGCGCTTCAAAGGATGATTTATTGTGTTTTATTAACCGGTGAGTTATTATGAAGCTACAATCCGCGGTTGATTTTACAAGAGGTGACAAAAATGACAATATATCTGTCGGAGAATATAAAAAGACTCAGGCGTGAAAACGAGCTCACACAGGAAACGCTTGCCGAGTTTCTTGGCGTAACCTTTCAGAGCGTCAGTAATTGGGAAAGGGGAGAGAGTTTTCCCGATATCACTATGCTGCCCGATATTGCGGCTTTTTTCAAAGTCAGTGTAGATGAGCTTCTCGGTATTAACAGGGCTGAAAATGAGCAGGAGATTACGGATAAGCTCAAAAGATACGATAATCTCACCGACCATAAGCTGATGCAGGAGATTATAACTGAGCTTAAAGATAAATATCCTAATGATTTTCGTGTGCTGATCAGATACCTTGGCTGTCTTGTAAGATATTCCGAAAATCTGACCGTCGTATCCTCTGAGGTGTTTGCTATTTATAACAACATCAGTCAGAACTGTACGGATGACCGTATTCGAATAAAATCAAAGCGTGCGCTTATCGAGTATTATCGTGCTCTGCTCGGCACCGACAGCAAGGGGATTGCCTTTGAGCAATGCGAAAAGATAATATGTGAAATGCCTGATATGCGCGATTGCAGGGAGATGTTCTGCACTTTTTATCCCGAAGCACACCCCGACAGCGAGCGTAAATTGCAGGAGGCAATTGAAGAGTGCTTTCTAATTCGCACAACCTTTTTTTCACACTGTTTCTACTATAATGACAGATGCTCGGCTGAGTGGCAGATCGAGTTATGTAAGAATGAGCTGGAATGCTTCAATATCGTGTATGATGACGGAAATTACGGAAAAATGTGGCGTACGGTGATGAACTGTTACTGCCATCTCGGCGCCGGATATTTCAGAATCGGTGATACAGAGAATGCGTTGAAAAGCTTCAGACAGGCTGCAGAGCTTGCAGTCCGCTTTGATGATATGGAGCGTATTACGGTTATGCACTCTGCTGTGTTTGACGGTAAGGAATTTGACAAATTTACATTGGGCAGTACCTTTGTTGCCAAAAGCAGGGTAAAAGAGCTGCTGACAAAAAAGTATCAGCTTTCGGATAAATTCAAGTCATCAGGGCAGTTTAATCAGATAATTTCGCTGCTCCGTTGAAATATCGTTGCTGATAACCTTAAGAACAGCACAAAATAAAACTCCGGACAGCTTTGATTAACTGTCCGGAGTTGATTCATTTCTTTACAGGTTTATAGTGGTTTATGTTGGCGTTAATGAGCTTATCGTAATCAAGTAAATGGAATAATGAGCCGTCGGGCATGGGATATACACAAATATCCTCTGCTTCATTGTCATAGTTCGGCAGGTATCTTGTGAAAGCAACATCAACCGAGCCGTCTTTAAGGTTGACAGACAGCACTTCCTCTTCTGTGCTGTGCGATACATCGTATGAAAGGTACAGTATGCCGTTGTATACCGAGCCGCCCTGAATTCTGTTTAATTCCTTTTTCAGCGGTATTGCTTTCAGGAAAGCCATTGTCTTGAGATCATACTGCAGAATTTCATTGACACCGTCGAATTTTGAAGTATAGAGATATCCGTTTTCACTGTCAACCGCACACCACGGAATGCCGTCTGTCAGATACTCGCTCGTCAGGTCATAGTATTTGCCGGTGTATTCGAGCGTTTCACAGTCAAACAGAAGAATGAAATTGTACAGATATCCTTCGCCGTCAATATCACCTTCAACAGGTGCATAAATGTATCCGTTTGCACAGTCAATTCCGCCAATGTGGTTGCTGCCGTATTTTTCATAAAACTCTTTCGGTACAGGATTTGCTTTGAGTTTGATGCAATTCATATCTTTATCAAATTTTGATAAGCCTGTAAAATTAACAGCCGTCAGCGAACCTGAGCCGTAATAATTCTCACCGTCAAAGCAAAGCCCCTGTCCGGTAAACATCGAGATTATCGGGTTGAGCTTTTCACTTTTTGTAAGCTCGTAGCCCTCACTTACCGTGTTTGCCCCAAAACCGAAAAGATAAGAGAATACCAGTGCAAGTGTTGTGAGAAATGCTGTGATTTTTTCCATTGATAAGCCTCCCTAAAAAACAAATCCGAGAAATGTTAACTTTAATTATATCATAGTTTTACAGAAGTTTCAATCTGAGCAAAGCCGAAGCTTTTCTAATAAATTCTTTAATTGAATAAATCTGTTGAAAACACATACAGATTATGGTAATATTTTTACAACAGATTAGTGGGAGGTTACTTTTATGTTAAGCAAAGTAAAAGAGCTTTTGTGCAAATCTTATCCCGATGCCACAAAAGATATCGGCGATTACTCAAACAAAGAACGCAACGTTTACCTTGCGGGAATGTTTGGACAGAACCTTATTTACGCTATTATCGGCTCGGTGCTTCAGGTGTTCTATACAGATATCCTGCTGATTCCCACTATTGCCGTGAGTGTAATAATGGGCGTTTCACGAGTCTGGGACGGTATCAATGATATTATTATGGGTACCGTAGTTGACAAAACTCACACTCGCTGGGGCAAGTGCAGACCTTATCTTAAGTTCGTGCCGCTGCCGATTGCCGTTACAACAATACTGATGTTTCTGCCGATTATGAATCTTCCCGTCGGCGTGAAAATCTTTTTTGTTATATTCAGCTTTCTTTTGTGGGAAACCCTCTATACCCTCGGTGATATTCCTCTCTGGGGCGTAACATCACTTATGACTCCCGATGAGGAGAAGCGCTCAAAGCTTATTTCCGCCGCAAGAATAGTATCGAGCTTCGGCAGTATCATTGTTGTAGGCTTCTATCCTCTCAAGGATGCGCTTGGTGCGATTGATCTCGGCCTGTTTGCAAATACAGGTAAAGCCAATTCCGACCTTGCGTATTTCTCTGAGCCGCAGGGCTATCTTCTTGCCGTTGCCGCAGTTGCGATTGTCGGCGGTATACTTTTCAGACTTCCTTTCCCGTTTATCCGCGAAAGAATTACCCAGGCTCCAAAAGAAAAGGATACGGGTCTTAAAGAAAACCTCAAGCTTATGTGGGAAAACAAGCTGTTCCTGCGTGCACTTCTTTCAAACATTCTCGGCTGCACAAAAACAATTCTCCTCTCTGCAGGTATCTATTTCTGCAAATGGGTACTCGGTGACGGCGGCAGCGAAACAGAATGGTTGATAAAGCTCGGCGGTCCGTTCCTTGTCGGTATGATTATTGCCATGAATAAGAGCACCGCCTTTGCCAAGAAGTTCGGCAAGAAAAAGGTTTATCTTGTTTCCTCATATCTCAATGCAATACCGTACATACTCATTTTCTTCGTAGGCTACAAGGGTGTTGCTCAGCTTGTGTTTATGGGTGTTATGCTCTTTATCGGCGGCTTTCTTACAGGTCTTACAACTGTTTACAATACTACAATGATTGCGGACAGCGTTGACTATATGGAACACAAGGTAGGCAAGAGAAACGACGGTGTTTTCTTCTCCGGTCTCAATTTCACATCAAAACTCACCGCTGCAATAACTGCAATTGTAACAAACCTTGTTTTCTCTGCGGTTAATTACACGGATACAATAAACACTCTTACCGAAAATATTGCAGCAGCCTCTGCAAACGGTCAGGAATATGTTCTCAATTTCGCATCGACCTATCCCGAAATTACCTCGGCAATGCTTATTCTTATCACGTTTATCCCTGCAGCAGGCTGTGTTCTTCAGGCGTTACCGATTCATAAGTACTTCCTTGACGAAAAGCAGCACGCAAAAATTCTTGAAGAGCTTGAAGAGATAAGAGCAAATCACACAAGTAAATCATAAAAATATATCAGCAAAAGCCGGGGCTCTTACCTCGGCTTTTTGAATTGTGTTCTTATCAGTTTTCTAACCGCACAGTTTCGTTATAATTACTTGCAATTATACTGTTAGATATGGTAAATTGGAATCAATGGATTCGGAGGTGTAAAAATGAACAGTTTCAGGCTCGGTCTTTGCAGTGTCACTTTCAGAAAAAAGAGCGTTGAAGAAGTGGTTGAAATTGCCCAAAAAGCAGATGTCGGTTATATCGAATGGGGCGGAGATATCCATGTGAAAACAGCCGAGGATGCTCGCAGAGTAAAGTCTTTGTGTGACGGCGCAGGGATAATAATCAGCTCTTACGGCAGCTATTTCAACAGCGCTGAATCAAATGAGACGGAATGGAAAAAAATATGTGAGATCGCACAGATAATGGGTGCATCCTCCGTAAGAATCTGGCTCGGTAAAAAAGACAGCGAGAAGACAGATGATGCTGAATACCGCACACTGCTCGAAAATACTGTAAGAATGTGTGATATCGCCGCTGATTACGGGCTGACTGTTTGTCCGGAGTGCCATGATAATACCTTCAACAATAATACCGATGCGATTTTACGCTTTATTAACGATTTGCAGAGAAATAATTTCAAAACATACTTCCAGTCAAGATATTTCCGTATGGAATACGATCTTGACCGTATTGACAGAACCTTTGACTTTACAGAAAATGTACATATATCCTACCGTGACTTAAAAAAAGAACAGCGGTTCAAAGAAAAGAACAGGCACTACCTTGAAGTCCTTCTTAAGAAGCTGAAGAGCAAGGGCTTTGGCGGCATTGTTATGGTCGAATTTGTCGATTTTAACAGTAAATATATGTTTTATAAAAATGTAAAGAAGCTTAAGAGCTATTAAGCCATGGCATAAGGAGAGAAATATTATGAATTTTGATAAGGCGATACATCTTTATAAAGATGAGCCGACAAAGGAAAAGCTGCACGAGGTATCAGAGCAGCTTCTCAAGGAAATGACATTAAAAGAAAAAATCCGTATGCTTCAGGGACACGCTATGGGCGTAACAATAAAGAATCTCTTTACTGCAGGCAGATATTACAACGGTGAAGCCTATCCTGCAGGCGGCTGTAAAAGGTTAGGTATTCCGCCGGTACTGTTTACTGACGGTCCGAGAGGTATAGTTATGAAAAAGTGCACCTGCTTCCCCGTTTCAATGCTGAGAGGTGCTTCGTTTGATGATGAGCTTGAATACCGTATAGGAGAGGCTTTTGCAAAGGAAGCATCCGCTCTTGATGCCAACCTTTTTGCAGGTATATGCATAAATCTTCTGCGCAATCCAAGGTGGGGCAGGGCTCAGGAAACCTACGGTGAAGATCCGTATCTTCTTGGCAGAATGGGCGCTGCACTTACAAAAGCAATGCAGAACAACGGCATTATTGCCTGCCCGAAGCATTATGCACTTAACAGCATTGAGGATCTTCGATTCAGCGCAAATGCAATTGCTGATGAACGCACTCTGCACGAGGTGTATCTTCCTCACTTCAAAAAATGTGTTGATGCAGGCGCTATGTCCATTATGGGCGCATACAATAAAGTCAACGGCACCTACGCCTGCGAAAACAAAGTGCTTCTTACCGATATCCTCAGAGACAGGTGGGGCTTTGACGGCTTTACTTTGTCAGACTTTTTCTACGGAATATACGATGCCGCAAGGAGCCTTAAAGCCGGTATGGATATGGAAATGCCTTACCTTTTGCGTTATGCCTTACTGTATCACAAGCTGAAAAAGGGTGAAATCACCGAGCGGGATATAGATACTGCCGCAGCGAGAGTACTCAGGGCGCTTATATCCACATTGCCTGAATATAAAAAGCAGCCCGAATCAGTTATCCTTTCAAAGGAGCATATTGCTCTTGCGAGAGAGGCGGCAGCCAAGGGTATGGTACTGCTTAAAAACGAAAACAAAACGCTGCCCATAAAGGCAAATAAGAAGATAGCGGTAGTGGGCAGATATGCAAACAAAAGAAATACGGGAGACCACGGCAGCAGCAATGTTTACAGCCCCTATGCCGTAACTGCTTACGAGGGCTTGTGCAACCGCTTTGGCAAAAGCAATGTTTCCCTTTATAACGATTGCAAGTGCAGTCAGGCGGTAAAGGCTGCTGAGGGCTGCGATTATATCGTTGTCTGCGTAGGAAGTGATTGGCTTCAGGAGGGCGAATTTCTTGTTAATTTCGGCAACATAAAGAAAAAGCCCAAAGGCTCGGGAGGCGACAGAGCAGACCTTAATATACCGCCGGAGGATGTTCAGCTTATAAAGGCAATGTCTGCACTGGGGAAAAAGCTTGTTGTCAATATTATGGGCGGAAGTGCTTATATAGTAAAAGACTGGATTGACTGTGCAGATGCTGTGCTGGTATCTTTTTACAGCGGACTTGAGGGTGGAAATGCCCTTGCGGATATTCTCAGCGGTGATGTTACTCCTGCAGGTAAGCTGCCGTTTACAATAGCACAAAATGCAAGCGATTATCCGCCGTTTCTTCATCTTGGCACTGAAAACAAGGATATAGAATACGGCTACTATCACGGCTATACGCTTTTTGATAAGCTCGGCAAAGAACCGCACTTTCCTTTCGGTTTCGGTCTTTCCTATACCGAATTTGATTACGGAGATGTGTCTCTTGATAATGACGGTGAAAAAATAACCGTCAGGCTGAATATTACCAACAAAGGCGAATTTGACGGTGATGAGGTTTTCCAGCTCTATATAGGCAGCGACAATACCTGTATTGATCGACCTGTAAAGCTGCTCAAAGGCTTCAAACGTGTCAGCGTTGCTAAGGGCGAATCCGTTGCGGTTGCGGTTTCGGCAGATATTGAAGATATTAGGTTTTATAATCCCGAAACATCGGAGTGGGAATTGGATTCATCATATACGGTATATATCGGTACGGACAGCAGAAATGTCACACAGGTCGGAAAAATAGTTTTCTGATCCGTTGCGGCAGAGATATAAAAAATCCGAGGCTGAAAAGAGCCTCGGATTTTTAGTTTATGATGTTATTCCGGTTTTGAATATTGCCTTGTTCATCGAAACAAAAATGTCTCCGAAAAGCAAACAGGTGAAATTCTTGACGTTTATTTTTTGCGGAGGAACAACAGGGTATTGAGCATTGTAAGAATCAGTAATATGCTTTGAATTAACCATGCTGAACAGGTAATTTATTCCGATTCTGTGAACATATAAGCCGTCAATTTCTATTTTCTGAGGCAGATAGCAGGTGTAACCGAAATCGTGATCCTCTGAATTTTCCGCGCTGATAATATGGGTCGATACGCCGTTGGGATAAAATTTGCAGTTGCGTATGATAAAATCGCCGTTCCAGGTTGAACCGTAATCTGAACGAAGAGCAACAAAGCTGTCGGATAAAACAGTTGTATTTTCAATCAGAGCGGTTCCGCTTCCTATCAGCTTGATTCCGTGATGACCGAGAACCGAGTTTTTTATCGTTGCATTGAGAACGCCCTGGTGTGCATCAAAGCGTGATAGGGCACAGCCGTCATATACGAGATTCTTGCAGTAGTTAGTGCCTGCAATTCCCCAGTAATCAACGTCGGTTATATCGTTTGTCTGGTTGCAGTTGATGAATTTTGCATTAACAGCCATAGTTGCGCCGATATCGTAAGTGCCCATTGCAACGCTTGTGTCTGCAGAGCCGATTGTTGAATACTTTTTATGTCCTGTGAGCGTGCAATTCTTTACCGTTACATCGGCACAGTATGAAAGGCTGATAAAAGCAGAATACGGTGCGCCGGTTTCACCCTCGTTTTTTATATCGTGATATATTCCTTCAATAACGGTGTTTGAACGTCTGACAAGAATACCTCTCGCGTAATAGGTGTATTCCGAAGGGGCATTGTTTGCAATAGTAGTGAACCGTCCTCCCTTTACCGTTAATGTTTCGCTGTCAATGGGGTAGGCGGAAGCGGATGTAATGGCATCGAAGTCCCATATAAGCGGAGTATCGGGTGAAATGTTGCCGTTGGCATCAACAAGAATGACATCTGCCTGGTTGCTGCCTGAATTCTGGTTTGCGCCCTTGCGGATGTATCGCTTTACATTGGAATCTGTCAGTACAACCATGCTGTTACTCTCAAGTGTTGTGCCGATATTTGTCGCATCAGCCTTGAGAGGGGAGAGCTTGTCCGTTATATTTACCGCACCCTGCGATGGTGCAATGTTGAATATCCATGAGATTCTGTTTTCAACCTTTGTATCATCTATTATAAAGCGAGCGGTTGACCAGTCTGTGTCAGTCATAATGTAAGCGGTTTTGTTTGCACCGCCGATATAATATGTGGCGGTTTCGCTTGCCAGTACGCTCAAGCCGTTTGCATTTGCATAATCATGTGCTTTTACAATAGCTTCCAGGTCATCTGTTTTGCCGTTGCCCGCAGCTCCGAAAGCTTCGTATGTTATGTAATCGGCAAAAACCTTATTGTACTCATAACCGTCCTTAAAGTCATAGCTGCCTTGTGAATTGAGCAGAACTTCGTCCGAAAAAGCTGTTATTCCCCTTGAAATTCCTGTGCCGGCGCTGCCATTGATGCGGATGTTGCCGTTTTCAACCTTAAGGCTGAAGCTGTCTGTGTCATCAGATACAGTGTCAATTATAAAGGCTTTTGAAGATGAGCTTTCATCAGACGACAGCTTTATTCCGCAAGCCTTGTAAATTTCATCGCAGAGTGTTTGAGCGGCGTCGGAATACAAAGTGCCGTTTGCACCGTCGGCAACGGTAACTGAATATTCTTCAACAGAAACACCGTTTACAGTTATACCGCTGAGAGGTCTTACAATGTACGGGCTTTCGTAGTTTCCTTTTGCAAGCTCGCTTTTCAGTTCGAATCCGGAGAAAAGCTGCGAAAACGGAGCAGCGAAAGCAGAAACAATGCACATTATCACAGCAACAATTCGTGAAAACATTTTGGTCACCTCTGATTTTACTGTTATTATATTTAATTGACCAGATGAAAACTGCCGTGCTTTTATTATATCTTTCGTGTTGAAGTTTTGCAATAGCAATAAAACATCTGCGGTAAATTTCTTTTTAACAAAAAAATCCGCACACAAAAGTGTACGGATTTTTGGTGGAGACGGAGAGGATCGAACTCTTGACCTCTTGAATGCCATTCAAGCGCTCTCCCAATACACGCAAAAACGCACCCTATAAATTATCACATTACAATGAATACTCTTTTGCAAGC
>JAZPYF010000079.1:0-12711 GCA_045544055.1 Acutalibacteraceae bacterium
CTCCCGGGCAGATTCAAGGATTATATTTCTACACCCAAGCCCAATATGTATCAGTCACTGCACACGACAGTTATCAGCAAGGAGGGCATTCCTTTTGAAGTTCAGATACGAACATGGGAAATGCACCATACAGCTGAATACGGTATTGCGGCTCACTGGAAGTATAAGCTCAATATGAACGGCGGCAGTAAGTCTTTTGATGAAAGACTTGCTTGGGTGCGACAGCTTCTCGAAAGTCAGGATGAAACCGCAGGTGTTGACGAAATTGTCAGCACAATCAAAAGTGACCTTATCCCTGACGATGTTTATGTTTTCACCCCCAAGGGAGATGTTATAAATCTACCTATGGGCGCAACAGTTATTGACTTTGCCTATGCAATCCACTCTGCAGTCGGTAACAGAATGGTAGGCGCTAAGGTTGACGGAAGAATTGTTCCGATTGATTATAGAGTTAATACAGGCGAAATCGTTGATGTTATTACATCTTCTCAGGCGGGTAAAGGTCCCAGCCGCGATTGGCTCAACATTGTAAGAACCAGCGAAGCACGCAGTAAAATACGCTCTTGGTTCAAAAAAGAGAGAAGAGAAGAAAACATCGAAGAGGGTAAGAATCAGGTTGAGCGTGAGTTTAAGCGTGCGCTTATCCGACTTCCCGAAGATGAAATGGAATCATTCCTGCTCAAAATTGCTGAACGTCAGCACTGTAAGAATCTTGATGATTTCTATGCAGCAATCGGCTACGGCGGTATTATTCTGAGCAAAATTATGCCCAGAATAAAAGATGATTACTCAAGAATGGTTTCCACCAAGCAGGTAACTCCTCCTGTTGAAGCTCCGCAAAAGCGTGTAAAGAGCAGTGAGGGTGTAGTTGTTGAGGGCATTGATAACTGCCTTATTAAATTTGCTCATTGCTGCAATCCTCTTCCCGGTGATGAAATTATCGGCTTTATTACAAGGGGACACGGCGTTTCAATCCATTCTCGTGACTGCACAAATGTACCTGCTGATATAGAAAACAGTAATGAGCCGTACAGATGGCTCAGAGCATATTGGGATAAGGGCGTTAAAGAGGAATACAACGCTAATCTCCTTATTAAAGGAATTGACCGAATCGGTATACTTGCCGATATTTCGGGTATGCTCAGCACGATTCGTGTTCTTATCACAAACATCTCATCCCGTTCTCTTAAAGACGGCACATTTATTATGACCTGTACAATTTTTGTTGACGGTATTGAACATCTTAAAAGTGTCATATCAAAAATCGAAAAGGTTGACGGAGTATTGACAGTAGAAAGAAAGTGATTTTTTGAAAGCTGTTGTTCAGCGTGTTCTCAATTCAAGCGTCAGTGTTGACGGTGAAGTTGTCGGCAAAATAGACAAAGGCTTTATGATTCTTCTTGGTGTAGTCGAAGGCGACACATCTGAGCAGGCGGAAATGCTCGCTGCAAAAATTGCTAAGCTCAGAGTTTTTGAAGATGAAAACGGTAAAATGAACCTGTCAATTAACGATATTGACGGAGAAGCACTTGTTATTTCTCAGTTCACTCTTTGTGCCGATTGCAGAAAAGGCAACAGACCGTCTTTCACAACTTCGGCCGAGCCTTCTTTGGCAAAAGCGTTGTACGAGGAATTTTCCGCACTTCTGAAATCAAACGGCGTAAGAAATGTTGAAAACGGCATTTTTGCTGCCGATATGAAGGTTTCGCTAATAAATGACGGACCGGTTACAATAATTCTTGACACAGATATCTGGAGGCGTGACAAATGAATGTAACTTGTTTACCGTTGGGTGAATATCAGGCCAACTGTTATCTTCTTACGGATGACAGCACAAAATCAGCTGCTGTTATTGACCCCGGTGTTCCTGATGATGAGCTTAATGATGCACTCGCAGGCTATGAGCTCAAATATATTTTTCTTACTCACGGTCATTTCGATCATATTTACGGTTGTGAGTCACTTAAAACGATTTATCCCGATTGTAAGATATGTATTCATGCTGAGGATGAAATCTGCCTTAATGATACCGACAGAAACCTCGTAGGCGATTTTGACGGATATCTGCCCGAATTAAAAGCAGATATCATTCTTCATGACGGTGACTTGATTAGAGTTTTTGAAGGTACGGAATTTTCCGTAATTCATACTCCCGGTCATTCCAAAGGTTCGGTATGCTATCTCGATAAGCAAAATAAACTGCTTTTCAGCGGTGATACACTTTTCTGCAGAACCGTCGGCAGAACCGATTTTGTCGGCGGCAGCTTTGATGAAATGATGTGTTCATTAAAAAGGCTTGCTGAGCTTGATGACGATATTGTTGTGTGTCCCGGTCATAACAGAACTACTGATATCGGTACAGAACGAGTCAAAAACAGATATATGAGGAAGCTTTGATGCTTGTTTTTATTCTTAATCACAAATTTCATTTCGAAACTGAAAATTTATGCCGTATGTTCTATCCGAACAGCGAAATCAAGCTCTGCTACGAATATATTGATACTGCAGAGGATTACCTTTACACTAATATGGTAAGGAATGGCGATTCGGCTGTTCTGAAAGCTGAAATTAGGGTAGGGGATAAGCTACACAGCTTCGAGCGTTATCTTGATGAGTATTCAGACGATGAGGCTGAGTACCTCCTTGCAAGATGTGTTTACGACTGTTTGCAGGCAGTTACAGGCTATACACCCTCATGGGGTATGCTTACAGGCGTTCGTCCCTCAAAACTGATGAGTAAGCTGATTTCTGATTACGGAAAAGCTCAAGCGATTAATTATTTTCAGGATAAGCTGCTTGTCAGTCCTGAAAAAACTGCGCTTGCGGCAACTGTTTCAGCCGTTCAGGAACAGATAGTTGCACAAAACAGACCGGATTCGTTCAGTCTTTATGTTTCAATTCCGTTTTGTCCGAGCCGTTGCAGCTATTGCTCCTTTGTTTCTCATTCAATCGCAGGAACTAACGCAAAGAAACTTTTCACACCGTATCTCGAAAAACTCAAGCGTGAAATTGAAATTACAGGTGAAATAGCAGCAAAAAATTCATTAAGGCTTGAAAGCGTTTATTTCGGCGGCGGTACACCCGGAATTCTCAGCTGTGAAGAATCCGAAATTCTGTTTGATGCTATACGGAACAGCTTTGATCTGACCAACTGTCGTGAATATACATTTGAGGCAGGCAGAGCAGATGTAACAACCGAAGAAAAGCTTGAAACCTTGCGCTTAAACGGAATCGACAGAGTTAGCATAAACCCACAGACTTTTGATGATAATGTGCTTGAATTAATCGGCAGAAAACATACAGCCACACAGGCGATTGATGCTTTTGTATCAGCTCGGAATGTGGGCTTTAACAGTATAAACATGGATCTTATTGCCGGTTTACCCGGTGACAGTTTGGATGGCTTCATACGCTCGGTAGATACTGCGGTTTCGCTTAAACCCGAAAATATTACCGTTCATTCTCTTGCACTCAAGCGCTCAAGTACACTTGTTGCGCGTGAAAACGCCTCTCTTTCTCAGGACAGCACAGCTTCTCGTATGATTGACTATGCAAATTCAGCTCTTACACAGGCAGGATATCTTCCGTACTATATGTACCGCCAGAGCAGATGTGTAGGCAATCTTGAAAATGTCGGCTGGTGTCTTCCGGGCAAGGAGTGTCTTTACAACATCTATATGATGGAAGAAATCCACACCGTGCTTGCTGTCGGCGCCGGTGCCGTTACTAAATTAAAAGCACCGGATTCAAGCTATATTGAGCGCATATTCAACTTCAAATATCCGTATGAATACAATTCTCGCTTTGAAGAAATGACAGAGCGTAAAAAGCGAATATCGGAATTCTATTCTACATATAATTTTTAATATAATTCACACAGACGGGATGTGTTATTTTGGAACAGCAAAGGCAAATTAAAGGACAGTCGATGCTTAACGGCGCACTTGTGCTTGTATTGGCAACGATGATCGTCAAGGTTATCGGTGCTATATATAAAATACCGCTGACAGCTCTTATCGGAGAAGTCGGCAGAGGTTATTTCAGCTCTGCTTATGAAATCTATACACCTATTTATGCGATTTCTATGGCAGGTCTGCCCATTGCCGTATCAAAAATGGTTTCGGAAAATGTAACGCTCGGCAATTACCGCGATGCCAGAATGATATTCCGCGTTGCGCAAAGGCTTTTCCTTGTTGTAGGTGTAGTCGGCACGCTTCTTCTTGTATTAATTGCATTTCCGTATGTAATTCTCGGTGACTGCAAAGATAATCTCTGGAGCATTCTCATGATCGCTCCGTCTATCTTCTTCTGCTGCATGATGTCAACATACCGTGGATATTACGAGGGTCTGCGTAATATGACTCCTACGGCAGTCTCTCAGGTCATCGAAGCACTTGGCAAATTAATACTCGGTCTTACATTTGCAAGAGCAGTTATGAACTACGGCTATGACAGATTTGAAAACGGTCTTACTGTTTTCGGCAAAACCTGTGCTAACGAGGCTGAAATGCTCAGCGCAACATATCCTTACGCTGCAGCAGGTGCGGTTCTTGCAATAACCTTCGGTACAGTCGCCGCGCTCCTATTTATGGTTGTTTACCGTAAGATTAAAGGTGATACTTTCAACAGAACAATGCTTGTTAATTCACCAAGACCCAAACCGTCAGGTGAAATTACAAAAATCATGATTGCCATGGCAATTCCTATGGTAATCAGCGCATTGATAACCAATGTCACCAATCTTATTGATAACTTTACTATCAGAACAAGACTTGCTTATGCCGTTTCCGAAAATCTTGATTATTTCAAAACTGCTTTTGCAGCTTCACTTCAGGGTTCAGGCACTCTTGACAAAGATATCGGAACATATTTGTACGGCTGTTATTTTTCGGCTCTTGATTTCAAGAATCTTATTACTTCAATCACTATGTCTTTGGGTGTAAGTGCAATTCCCGCCCTTGCCGCAGCCATTGCTCTCAAAGATAAAAAAGAGGTTGGCTCAACAATTAACTCAGTTGTGCGTATATGTATGCTGGTAGCCGCACCTGCAGGCTTTGGCATTGCCGCACTTGCTAAACCGATTATGACTCTTCTGTACGGTGGTTCTGCTGCCGAGAATCTTATTCCGATTTCTTCTCCTATTGTTATGATTTACGGCTTTGCAACCTGCATTATGGCACTTTCTACTCCGCTCACTAATGTACTTCAGGCAATGGGCAGGGCGGATATCCCTGCAAAAATCGTTGCGATCGGTGCAATTATCAAGGTTATCTGTAACTTTATTTTTGTCGGTATTCCCGAACTCAATATTTACGGCGCTACAATTGGCACAATAATCTGCTATACATTTATTATTTGTGCTAATATTTACTTTACTGTTAAGATTTCAGGCTGCAGGCTTGACTTTGTTTCAGCAATTGTTAAACCTATTGTAAGCGCTGCCGTTTGTGCAATTGCTGCATTTATGTGCAATGCTGTGCTCAGCAACATTCTTACTTTCGGTGATGCTTCATCAAAGCTCAACGGTGCAAACCTTTCTGTTCTGATTTCCGTAGGCATTGCAGTGATTGTATATGCCGCCTGTCTGCTCGTTATCAAGGGTATAGCACGTGAAGATCTTATTATGTTACCTAAAGGTAAAAAAATTGCAAAAACCCTTGAAAAATACGGCTTAATCGGTTAATATATATAATTGTCGGTAAAAATTGCTTTTATGAGGATTTTACAATGATTTCAGGTTTTGAGTTCAAAAAAGAATATTGTTTTGACGACCTTGTCAGAATTGTTGCGCTTCTTCGCGGTGAGGGCGGTTGCCCTTGGGATGCAGTTCAGACCCATATGACTATCAAGCGTGACCTTATCGAAGAAACATATGAGGTTATCGAAGCGATCAATAAAGATGACAAAACTCTTCTTTGTGAGGAGCTTGGTGATCTTATGCTGCAGGTCGTTTTCCATGCACAGATGGAAACTGAAACAGCCTGCTTTAATATCGACACTGTCTGTGACGGAATCTGCAAAAAGCTGATTGAGCGCCACCCTCATGTATTTGGTGAGGTAAGAGTTGACGGTGTTGACGATGTTCTTTCAAATTGGGACGATATCAAGCGTAAAAGCAAGAATCAGAAAACGACAACTCAGGCTATGCAGGCAGTGCCCAGAGAGCTTCCTGCCCTTATGAGAAGCTCAAAAATCCAGAAAAAGGCCGCTAAGGTCGGCTTCGACTGGAGCGATGTAAGCGGTGCGCTCGATAAGCTCGAAGAGGAGATTGCTGAGCTTCGTGAAGCTATAGCTTCAGGTGACGATACTGCCTCGTTTGAAGAGCTTGGTGATGTGCTTTTCTCAGCTGTCAATGTTTCAAGATTTATTGAAGCTGATGCTGAAGAAGCTCTTACAAGTGCAACCGATAAGTTTTTCAATAGGTTTTCAATTGTCGAACAGCTTGCTGAAATGCGCGGCATCGATATGAAAACTACCTCTCTCGAAGAGCTGGACAAGCTTTGGGATGAGGCTAAAGGATGTAAATAATACTAATACTGGTATTATAAATATTAAGGAGGATATAACCATGAACAAAAATGAACTCATCAGCGCAGTAGCTGAAAAATCAGGTCTTTCCAAGAAGGATAGCGAGAAGGCACTCAACGCTGCTCTCGACGCAATCGTAGCATCTGTTGCAAAGGGCGAGAAGGTACAGCTTATCGGCTTCGGTACATTTGAGCTTCGTGAGCGCGCAGAGAAGCAGGCCCGCAACCCCAGAACAGGCGAGAAGATGACTGTTCCTGCATGCAAGGCTCCTGCTTTCAAGGCTGGCCAGGCTTTCAAAGACGCAACAAAATAATTTAGTGTATATTAATCGGGGCTGCCTTTTATGGGCGGCCCTTTTTCGTAAAGAGGTGGATTGAATGAGACTTGACAAATATCTCAAGGTGTCACGTATTATTAAAAGAAGAACTGTGGCAAATGAGGTTTGCGATGCAAAGCACGTCACCGTTAACGGTAAAATTGCGCGTGCTTCGCTTGAAATAAAAGTAGGGGATATTATCGAGATTCAGATGGGCTCAAACCTTACTAAATATGAGGTGCTCAATGTAAGTGAGCACGCAACCAAAGAAAATGCCGCTCTTATGTTCCGTCAGCTGCAGTAATATATTTTTGCCCTCTTTCATATCAGTTGTATGAAGGGGGTATTTTTATGGATGACAAAACTAATCTGACAGCAATGCACAACATTGTTCTTGAAAACAGAAAGCGCATGACTGTTTCCGGTGTGCGTGAGGTTGATAATTTTGATGAACAAACAATAGTTGCCGTAACATCAATGGGTGAGCTCACCATTGGAGGCAGCGCATTGCACATTGACAGATTCAGCACTGAGGACGGAGAATTGGCCGTAGAAGGCGAAATCAGTTCAATAAATTATTCTAATGAGCCTGCACCAAGCGGTGGCTTTTTCAGCAGAATTTTCAGGTAATACGATATGTATCTTAACGATATATTTCAGTTTAATCTTTTTATGTACTGTGTCGGCTTTGGTGCTTTTCTTGCTTTAGTTTTCGATATTTACAAATCTGTCAATATTATTTTCTTTGGTCATTACAAATATATAATGGCGTTTGATATCTGCTACGGCTTAACGGCTTCAGTGCTTGTATTCCTATTTACTCTGGCATTTAATTTCGGGAGAATAAGAGTGTTTATGGTTGTAGGCACAGCAGCGGGTTTATACTGCTGGTTTGTCACGTTCAGCAGATTTTTTGTAAAGCTATTATGCAGCTTTTTTACTAAAATCAAGCCTGCTTTCCTTTTTGTTTCATCGGTAATAACCTTGCCGTTCAGGCTGTTTTTGCCGCTTGTAAGGAAGATTTATAGAAAAATTCCGATTAAAAAAGCAAAATATTTTCATTTTTTCAAAAATAGGCTTGAAAATTAAAATATTTATGTTATATAATTAACTAAATATCTATTGTAGCAGGTGCACCATGAATAAGAAAAGCGGCAGAAAAGTTAGCATTATCCTTGTTCTTGCAATAGTAGCATTGGTTGTTTATCTTATTATCGACTCTGTAAAATTAGGCGTAGACATAAATGACAAAAAAGATAAAGTTGATGATTTGACTGAATCTATCTCTGTTCAGAATGAGATGAATTCAGACATTGAAGATATCTTGAAGGATGAAAACGAATCCAAGTACCTTGAGAACATTGCAAGGGAAGATTACGACTACATTTTACCTGATGAAAGAGTATACGCCGATTCGGCTAACTAATAAAAATTAAGGGAGAAACAGCAATCATATGCAATTTGAAATTGGCTCAATTATCGAAGGCAAGGTAAGCGGACTCACAAATTTCGGAGCATTTATTTCATTACCGGAGGGTGCTACCGGTATGGTACATATTTCCGAAGTTTCAAACACCTATGTAAAAGACATCCATGACTATCTCACCGAGGGCCAGGATGTTAAAGTAAAGGTGTTATCTATTAGTGCTGAGGGAAAAATCAGCCTTTCAATCAAACAGACAGAAGTTCAGCAGCAAGCAGCTTCTGCTCCTGCTCAGCGCCCGCGCAGACCTCAATCAAAACCGAATGTATGGCAGGGACAGTCTCAGCCTTCATCTGAGCCTGCTACTTTTGAAGATATGATGGCTCGTTTCAAGCAGGTAAGCGACGACAAATTCTCCGACCTTCGTCGCTCTAACGATTCCAGATACAGCCAACCTTCAAGACGCGGAACAAGAAAGTAATATTTTTATTTTGCACCGTGAAGTTTTACTTTGCGGTGCATTTCCATTTACAGGTGATAATTATGAGAAACATTGATGTAAGCTTGATAACCCAAAAGGTAAGAGATCTATGCATATCGGCTAACAAAGTCCTTCCTGATGATCTTGTAGGTTTGATTGACTGCAGGATGTGTGAAGAATCATCAGAACTTGCACGAGGAATTTTTGCTGATATGAAAGACAATATTCAAGCAGCAAAAACAATGGATATCCCTATTTGCCAGGATTGCGGTATGGCGGTTGTTTTTCTTGAGATCGGTCAGGATGTACATTTTTTCGGCGGTAATCTTTATGATGCTGTGAATGAAGGTGTTCGTCGCGGATATTCCGAAGGCTTTCTTCGCTGTTCTGTTGTTGCAGATCCATTAAGACGTGTTAATACAGGAGATAATACACCAGCTGTAATCCACGCTGAAATAACAGCAGGTGAACAGGTTAAAATTACAGTAGCTCCAAAGGGTTTCGGCAGTGAAAACATGAGCTGTCTAAAAATGTTTACACCTGCGGCAACTCGTGAAAGCATTATAAAATATATTGTTGAGAGTGTGTCTTGTGCCGGTGGTAACCCATGTCCTCCAATTGTGCTTGGCATAGGTATCGGCGGCGATTTTGAACAGTGTGCGTACCTCGCCAAAAAAGCACTTTGCCGAAGTGTCAGCGAAAGAAACAGCGATGAATACTACGCTCAGATGGAGCAGGATATCCTTACTGCTGTAAATACTCTGAATATTGGCCCGCAAGGCTTCGGTGGAGATATTACTGCGCTTGCAGTCAATATAGAAACAGCTCCCACACATATTGCAGGTCTGCCAGTTGCTGTAAATTTCGGCTGTCATGTCACCAGACATCAGTCTGCAATTATTTAATTATACATTGTTTATAAAATTATCATAAACACTTTACAAAATATGTGCATTATGCTATAATCGAGATACAGACAGAGGTATTCGTACTTGAGTCTGATTTGATATAAAGGGAGATGTTTATATGAAGATTACAACTATCGGTCGCAAATGCACAATCAGAGACTCTTTCAAAGAGCATGCAGAGAAGAAGCTCAAAAAGATTGAACGCTTTTTCGGCGACTCAGCTGAGGCAAAAATTACAGCAACAGTTGAAAAAAGCTGCCAGATTGTTGAAGTCACCATATTAAACAACGGAATGGTTTTCAGGTCTGAAGAGCGTTCCGAAAACATGAACGATGCCCTTGATATGTGCGTAGATTCGCTTGTTCGTCAGATAAGAAAGAATAAGACTAAGCTTGAACGCAAAATCAGAGAAGCTTCGTTTGATGCCTTTGCGGATGAAGCACCTGTTGACGAGGAAGAGTATGAAGTCATCCGCACTAAATCAATTGACCTTCGCCCCGAATCTGTTGAAGAGGCAATTCTCAAGATGAATCTTGTCGGCCACAAGTTTTATATGTTCTTAAATGCTGACAACGGCAAGGTTTGCGTAGTCTATTTGAGAAATGACGGTGGTTATGGCTTGCTTGAGCCTGAGGCAGATTGATAATTCTTATTGACTAATTTTATATTTTTATTATAATAGAAGGAGTGGAGCAATCCGCTCCTTCTTATTTTCATTTTTGAAAGGTTTCAGGACAGCTATGTCAATTAAATTCTGTATTCCTTGCCTTCTCGGTATGGAGGGCTTTATTGCAGAGGAGCTTCGCTCGCTTGATGCTCAGGATGTTTCTGCCGAAAACGGACGAGTTCTTTTCTCCGGTGACGAAAATATTCTTGCAAGAGTTAATATCTGTTCACGTTTTGCTGAAAGAGTTCAGATTGTGGTCGGCTCATTTGAAGCCCGTTCATTTGAAGAGCTTTTCCAAGGCACTAAATCGCTTGAATGGGAGCAGTGGATAGGCGCAAGAGACGAGTTTCCTGTAAAAGGTTACTCCATTAATTCAACGCTTTTCAGTGTTCGTGATTGCCAGGCTATCATAAAGAAAGCTGTCGTTGAAAGACTTAAGAACAAATACTCAATACAGTGGTTTGAAGAAACAGGCCCTGTTCATCAGATTCAGTTTTCAATTAATAAAGATGTTGTCACTCTGCTGATCGATACTTCCGGTGCAGGACTTCATAAGAGGGGATACCGCCCCCAATCAAATGCTGCACCTATCAAGGAAACTCTTGCAGCTGCGCTGTGCAGTGCTTCCCGTCTTCGCAGCTATCATACATTGTACGACCCTATGTGCGGCTCGGGCACAATTCTTGTTGAGGGCGCTATGATGGCAATGAATATTGCTCCCGGCCTCAACCGTAATTTTTCATGCGACCGTTGGGATCAGCTTGACCGATCAATCTGGAAAACGGAGAAAGAGCGTGCAAGAGATCTTGAAAGAAGAGATTGTGACTTTTTTGCGATAGGCTCAGACATTTCTCCCGAAGCAGTTGAACTTGCTAAGATTAACGCTTCCCAGGCCGGTGTTTCCGATAAAATCAAGGTCAGCGTTGCCGATATTCGCAGTTTCAAGGTAGAAACTGAAAAGGGAACTCTTATATGCAATCCGCCTTATGGTGAAAGACTACTTGACATTGAGGAAGCATCAAGGTTATACTCTGTAATGGGTAAAGTTTTTGAACGCAAACACGGTTGGTCATACACGGTTATCAGCCCGTCAGAAACCTTTGAACAGGATTTCGGCAGGAGGGCAGACAAGCGCCGCAAGCTGTATAACGGTATGATAAAATGCCAGGTATTTATGTATTTCAAATAAAGCGAAAGAGATGAGTGTAAATGAAACACGTTTTTATTGTTAACCCTTGTGCCGGTAAAGGTAAAAACAGGGGAATGGACATTATCAAGCCTATGATTGAAAGCTTTTTTGCTTCATATGATGAGCCGTATGAGATTCACGAAACAACCAGGGCATATGAGGGAATAGATTTTGTTAAGAATTATCCTGTAGGTGAAGAAACTGTTCGTTTTTATGCCTGCGGCGGCGACGGCACTCTTTTCGAGGTTGTCAACGGCGCATACGGAAAGCCTAACACCCAGGTTGCTGTAATCCCGCTCGGCTCGGGTAATGATTTTATCCGACTTTTCGGCACAAAAGAAATGCTTGTGAATGTTGAGGCGCAGGTAAAGGGTACACCTATCCAGCTTGATGTCATTAAGTGCCTTGGGAAAATTGCCATTAACCAGTGTTCAATGGGTCTTGATGCTGAGGTTTGTGCAGGCCAGGCAAAGTTCAAGAAAATTCCTTTCCTCAACGGTGAAGCAGCTTATACAGCCTCATTGCTTTACTCTTTCATCGGCAAGATGAAGAGCACTTTTACTGTTCAGTTTGACGATAAAGAGCCGTTTACTGCTCCGACTCTGTTCTGCTATTGCGGTAATTCACGTTGGTACGGCGGCGGATATATGGCTGCTCCTCACGCAATGCCGGATGACGGTCTGCTTGATTTTGTTCACGTCAAAAAGAATATGCCCAGAGTTAAGCTCCTCGGTCTTATTAACAAGTATAAGCGCGGTGAGCATCTCGATTGGGATATCACTACTTTTGACAGAGGCAAAAAGCTTGTTATTCACAGCGAAAAGCCGGCTGCTGTCAATATTGACGGCGAGTGCGAGTATGTAACAGATTGCACATTCGAAATTGTAGAAAAAGGTATTACTTTTGTTGTGCCCACAAGCTCATGGTATTTTGACAGGGTAGAGAAGGGTATTATCTGCGACCACAAACCCATGAAATAAAGATACAACATCATCCGAATCTATTATCGGATGATGTTGTTTTATCTGAAATGTGTTATTTTGATTCCATATACTGGCATGCAACCGTTGCAACAGATAGCATAAAGAAAGATGATCTGAGAACAATAATCAACTCATAGCTTAAAATGCGCATATCATAATAATAATTTGAATTTTCAGCCAATATAAAAGCTGTTAAAGAAACAAGTATTAAAGTCG
>JAZPYF010000080.1:0-5386 GCA_045544055.1 Acutalibacteraceae bacterium
GCTTATGGCTGCCCGAAGGACAAGGTACTGAAGTTTGCAATAGGGGTTATAGCCGAATTTCTGCTTGAGTATGAGCTTACGGTATATCTCTGCGTTTCTGACCGCAGCTCATACGAATTCAGTAAAGAGCTTTTTGATGAAATCAGCGGGTTTATTGATGACGGATGTGCAGCTGTACATAAATCAGTATTGAAGTTCCCGTTGAGGTTCAATGCTCTTGCATCTGCACATTCCTCTGAAGCTTTTGCTCAGGATGCGGCTGATTCTGAGTGTGAATCCCAAGCTGAAGAAGTGATTCCGCCGCCCGAAACGATGCCTGTTTGTGCCTGCGCACCTGCTCCTGAAAAAGGCGCTCGGAACAAAAGCCTTGAAGAATATATGAAAGCAATGGATAAATCCTTTGCGTATAAGCTTTTTGATTATATCGACAGCAAGGGTATGACCGATGTTGAGTGCTACAAAAAAGCAAACATCGACAAAAAGACATTCTCCAAAATAAAGTGTAATCCCGATACTTATAAGCCCTCAAAGCAGACTGCCGTTGCCTTTGCTATTGCACTTGAGCTCACCCTTGACGAAACGCAGGATCTGCTCTCATCAGCAGGTCTTACGCTTTCACGCAGCTTTGTGTTCGACAAAATCATACGCTACTTTATTCAAAAGGGCGAGTACGATGTTTTTGTAATAAACGAAGCGCTGTTTGAATTTGACCAGGTGCTTCTGGGCTGTTGAATACGGAGAGAAGAATATGCTGAAAAAATTTTTTGAAAAGCACGAAACACTTATGTGTATACTGCTGATAGCTCTTTACATTGCTGTCAATGCATTCTGTGTGAACAGCTTCGGTACAAATGATTACAGAAGTGTGCTGATAAATACAGCTTTTTCCGCTGTGCTTATAATTCTTGCTGTTGGCCTTAAAAGAGTATCCTACTACGGACTGACAAAACCGCAGAACGCAAAAAAGCTTTTGTATTTTCTGCCGCTTGTGTTTATAATTTCCGTAAACTTATGGTCGGGAATCAATATAAACAACACGGCGTTGGAAATTATTTTCCATACATTGGTTATGTTCAATGTCGGTTTTGCCGAAGAAATAATTTTCCGCGGCTTCCTTTTCAGGATGATGGAAAAGGACAATGTAAGAACTGCCGTTATCGTGAGCTCAGTGACCTTTGGTATAGGGCATATTGTCAATCTGTTCAACGGCAATGAACTTGTGCCGACATTACTTCAGGTGTGTTATGCAACGGCAATCGGCTATCTTTTTGTGGTCATATTCCGCAAGAGCAAATCAATAGTTCCGTGCATAGTTGCACATGCGCTCAATAATTCTCTGTCTGTATTTAATGAGCAAAACTTTTTATCGCGTTATATAATACCTGTATTTCTCGTTGTTGCGCCGGTTTTATATGCGATTTATATCAACAAAGCTGTCAAAGAACAAAAGTCGCCCGACGAGCGACCAATTGAATAATAAATATAGCTATAATGTGGTTGTAAGGTGAACAAAGTCTTACAGCCACATTTTTTAATTAAGGAGTTTTGAATTATGAAAGAAAAAATCAGAAACAATATTACGGAGCTTGTATTTATCCTTGACAGAAGCGGCTCAATGGCAGGGCTTGAGGCTGATACAATAGGCGGCTTTAATGCTATGATCGAAAAACAGAAAAAGCAGGAAGGTGAATGCTGCGTTTCAACCGTGCTGTTTGACGGAGAGTCGGAGGTGCTTCACGACAGAGTGAGACTCAATGAAATAAAGCCGATGACGGATGAGGATTATACCGTAAGAGGTTGTACCGCTCTGATTGATGCGCTGGGCGGTGCAATTGAACACATCGGCAATATCCACAAGTATGCACGCCCTGAGGATGTGCCCGAAAACACAATGTTCGTCATTACAACCGACGGTATGGAAAACGCAAGCCGCAAATATTCAAGCGCTGAGGTCAAAGCTATGATTGAGCGGCAGAAGGAAGAATACGGCTGGGAATTTCTTTTTATAGGTGCGAATATCGATGCTGTCGAAACTGCGGCAAGGTACGGCATTGGCGCCGACAGAGCGGTAAACTATAACGCCGATAAAGAGGGTACAGGCGTTTTGTATAAGGCTGTGGCTGAGACGGTATGCAGATTCAGGGCATGTGCACCGATTTCTGCAGACTGGAGCGAAGAAATCAACGAAGACTATGTCAGCAGAGGCGAGAAAAAATAAATTACTTACGTTATGGTACTCAGCAAAGGAACAGTTGAAAGAAACAACACTGCGTGGTATACTAGAATAAAGGTTAATGACGGTTGTTTTACCGGTGCGGAGGGTACTCAATGAGTGAATTGGATATTACTTTGTTAAAGAGCAATATTGAAAAAGCGGCTTTGTTTGACTTTGAAAATAACAAGGTGTTCGGCTCGGCTTATTGTGTTATCAAAGGCGGTGAAGTGGTTTACCAAAAATGCTTCGGCACCGTTTCTGCAGACAGTGTTCAGCCTGTTACCGAAAACACATTGTTCCGTTTGGCCTCCATGACAAAGCCCATTACAGCGGCTGCAATACTTATTCTTATTGAACGGGGACTTGTTTCTCTTGATGATAAAGTGTCCGAGTATTTGCCGGAATTTAAGGATATCCATATAACACAAATCACGCAGGATGATCTGTCTGATCTTGGCAAAGCGCAGAATGAAATTACTGTTTGCCATCTGCTTACGCATACCTCGGGAATCGGTACCGACCCTTTGAAAGAGCAGAAAATGACCTGTAATGACAAGAAAAGCATTGATTCCGCAGTTGAGTTCTATTCAAAAATCGGTCTGGATTTTGAACCCGGAACAAAGCAGCAATACAGCCCGTTTGCCGCTTTTGATGTGTTGGCAAAGATAATTGAAAAAGCGAGCGGAACAGATTATCACGATTTTTTAATGCAGGAGGTTTTTATTCCCTGTGGCATGGTAAATACTACGTTTACTCCCACTCGTGAGCAATGGCAGGCAATGGTTGCAATGCACAACAGGGTTGACGGTGAAAACTGCGATGAGAAAATGGCTGACGACAGCGTTTTCTCCGATTTTCCCAAAACACATTATTTGGGCGGAGCGGGGCTTGTATCAACACTTGCGGATTATGCGCGCTTTGCGGCAATGCTTCTGAATAAGGGTAAAACAGAGGGGAAACAGCTTATCGGTGAAGATACGCTCAGGCTTATGTGTACACCTTTTGTTCCCGAAGAAATAATGCCTTCGAGCGAAAGATGGGGACTCGGTGTCAGGGTAATAGTCAGAGAAAATTATGAAAATTTACCGCTCGGCGCTTTCGGCTGGAGCGGAGCTTACGGCACGCATTTCTGGATTGATCCCGTAAACAATATTGCCGCTGTGTATATGAAAAATTCTCTTGTTGATGGCGGCGCAGGAAATGAATCCGCACGCAACTTTGAAAAAGCAGTGAATGATTCTTTGGTATAAGGCAGGAAAAATACCGCAGTCTGTGCAGACTACGGTATTTTTTATCAGTAAAACTTTTTTAGCTTCAGCTTCGGTAATTTTCACCTTGTTTGACAAACATTTGATAGTATTTGCCCTTGCGTAACATTAATTCATCGTGTGATCCGCTTTCGATTATTCTGCCGTTTTCGATGTGATAAATGCAGTCGAAATTCCGCACGGTTGAAAGGCGGTGGGCAATCATAACGGTTGTCGAGGTGTTTGATATATCAAGAATATTCTGCATTAATTTATCCTCAGACAAGGGGTCAAGAGCCGAAGAAGGCTCGTCAAGAATCAGCAATCCGAAAGATTTGGTAAATAATCTTGCAAGCATCAGCTTTTGTGCTTCACCGCCTGATAGCGATATTCCGTCTTGCGTAAATTCGTGTGAAACCATGGTGTCTAAATTATTTTTTGCTTTTTTGAGTACATCGGCTAATCCGAGTTTATCCAATATTTCACACAGCTTTTTGTCGGATACATCGTTGTATGCAGTTAAATTGTCGCGCAGACTCATTGCAAGAACGCGGATATCCTGAAAAACAACGCCTGTGTTGAGCCTTAATTGGTGGATGTCATAATCCTTTATGTTTTTTCCGTTGATAAGCACCGCACCATTGTTGACATCGTATAAACGCAGAAGCAATTTGGTTAATGTTGATTTTCCCGCACCGTTTTCGCCGACGATAGCCACCCTTTGTCCGGGCTTTATGTGTAGATTAAGGTTTTCAAACAATGTTGCGGATTCATCATATCCGAAAGTAACGTTTTTTAATTCAATTTCATAGCTTCCGTCAGGAACGGGAACGGTGTTGCTTGTATGAGGTTCAATTTCCGATTCTGCTTCAAAGAATTCTGCAACCTTTTCGCCTGTTGCTATGCATTGAAGTATCTGCGTAATACTGCTTACCGCATCGTTCAGACTTGAAGCCAAAGCGGTTGAAGCAACAGTGAGTGATGCATATAAGCCAATCTGTGTTTTGTCACCTGCAATAACAAAGAATATAATATAGACCAGGACACAAGCCGCTTGTATAGGAGAAATTGCGCCCTGTAAAAGGTGGAAGGGGGCGACTTTTTTTATGTACTGTTTATACACTTTCTGGAAGTTGTTCATTGCTGCATTAATCGTACCGAGAAGCTTTAATCCGGCGCCCGATGCTCGTAATTCGGCTGCATTCTCTTTGGCTTTTAACACTCTGCCCGAATATTCCATAGGTCGCCATGCATCAACAAGACTTTCCTCGTAAGCGGCGGTAGGCTTGATAACCGGTAACTCTAAAATTGCATTTAACGCAACGAAGAATACTGTAATTCCAAGCAAAACCGGACCGACAGAAACGATAATTGAACTCATGGCAACCATAGTTGTAATTCCGCGCAGAATATCGGGAAGTATCATCACAACATTCTGTGCATGTATGGGATAATTTTCCTGTGCATAGATGAATTTTACAAAGAAATCTGGTCTGTCATAATACTTGAAATCTGTATAAAGGGCTCTTTTGTTAACATCGTTCTTGATTTTGTTGCTTACCTTTACAAGCGTCGTTTGCGTATACGCCATTTTAATAACATTTTCTAACGCAGAAACAAGAACTATAAATAATGTGAAGATTATGATTATGACGATAACTTTGTTCAGAGGGGTGCTGTTAACAACAGCGTCAATTGCTTTTTGCGGTAACAGTGCCGTAAGAAAGGCGGATAGCGGCTGAAGCACAACAGACATCAACAGAATCGTGAGAATATAGCCTTTCCCGTATTTCCAGTAGGGTCTCAAAAGGAACAGAATGTATTTTACCTTTGATATTTTTTTATTATCTTTATTCTTCATATAATTAATCACCACTATTTTCAAAATGTATTTTTGACATAACAAACCAATCCGCTCTTACAG
>JAZPYF010000081.1:0-13423 GCA_045544055.1 Acutalibacteraceae bacterium
CGGCTTCTATTATGTAGAAGCCGCCGACAGGATATATGAATGCAAGGCAAAAGGTATTAACCGTCGCAAGGGTATTACACCGCTTGCAGGCGATACGGTTACCATTACTGTGAATGAAGACAGCTACTGTTCTCTTGATGCGGTACACGACCGCAAAAATTTTCTTGACAGACCGCCTGTTGCTAATATTGATAAGCTCTTTATTCTTGCATCCACTTGTGAGCCTGTGCCGAGCACAATAGTTATTGATAAAATGACTGCGATTGCTCAGGACAGGGGGATTGAATGTGCTATTGTTTTTACAAAGGAAGATCTGAGATCTGATGACGGGTTGGCAGAAGTTTACCGCAAAGCAGGTTTTGAAGCTTATCTTGTTTCATCAAAAACCGGTGCGGGAATTGATGAGATCAGAAGAGCAATAAACGGCAGAATTTGTGTTTTTTCGGGCAATTCAGGCGTTGGTAAATCAACACTGCTAAACGCCTTGATTCCTTCGTTAGAGCTTGAAACGGGCAAAATAAGTGAGAAATTAGGTAGAGGACGCCATACTACGCGTCAGGTTGAACTGTTTAAGGTCGGCAGCGGATATATTGCAGATACACCAGGTTTTGCCGCAATTGATATGACAGAAACACGTCTGCTTATTAAAAAAGAGAATCTACCTTTTTGCTTTAAGGAGTTTTTGCCTTACCTTGGTACATGCAAATTCTCAACCTGCACTCATGTTGCCGATAAGGGCTGCAGAATCTGTGAAGCTGTCGAAAACGGTGAAATTATGAAATCCCGCCACGAGAGCTATGTTGAAATGTATAATGAAGTCAAGGATATCAAGGATTGGGAACTGAAATAACAGGCGTAACCCTTTTTATTTTTCTGCATAGTATATGACAGAAGATAAGGGGGAATACATAATGAAAATTGTTGTTTTACGCAGTCCGAAAGCCTTACAGAGCATTCTCAGGATAATATTCGGAATAAAAAAACACGAAGTAATATAATAAAAACAGCACCGTCATCTTAAACGATGGCGGTGCTTTAATATTGTGTTCGTTATTCCCAATCTTTCCAGATTTCGGGGCAGTAGCCGACAGTCGCTTTTTTGCCGTTACGTACAATCGGTGTACGGAACATTGCCGGGTTTTCAAGAAGCTTTTCTTCCTTAGCTTCACTTCCGGCAAGATACGCCATAAAGAGCTCTTCGTACAGCTTGCAGTTCTTATCAACAAGGTTGTCAAAACCACCTACGGCAGACTTAACCGAGTTGTATTCACCTTTACTCATGCCGTATTTTGCAACATCTATCATCTGGAATTTAATTCTGCGCTCTTTGAAATAGCGTTCGGCCTTCTTGGTATCAAAGCATTTCGATTTGCCGAAAATCTGAATATTCATAATCAGTTTTCCTTACTTTCCAGAGTTTTGGCGCTTCGCTTAGCATTGAGCTCAGCAAGCATATCTTCGCGGAATTTACCGTGAACATTGAACAGAAGCAATGAGAATCCGTAACCGAATCGTGCAACTGCAGGAGCAAGACAGAAGATACCCCAGATACCCTGAAGAACTGTAGGGTCTGTGTGCGGCAGAATGTTGCCTGCAATATCCTTGATAGGTGAGTAGTGGATAAATTCGAGAACAAGACCTGACAGAGCGCCGATGAGAGTACCGGAAAGCTTTGTAACATAGCCCTGAACAGCATTTACAAGGCCCTCGTTACGCACACCGGATTTCCATTCGAGATAGTCGTAAACATCGCCCTGAAGTACGGGACCGCAAACACCCATAAGGCAGTTGGGAAGACCGCATACTGTAAGCATAAATGTAACGAAAGCAAGGTTTACAACGTTGAATTCATCACCGAAAGGTGTGTATCCGCAGAAGTAAAGTGCAGTATACGCAATACCTGAGAAGATACCGCCGTAAGCTGCGCACTTTCTTGCTCCGAAACGCTTGATAAGCCTCGGTGCAATGGGTGTGACAATGTAGTTCGGTATACCTGTGAACAAACCGCAAATTGTGCCGTTTGTGAGCTTGCCTGTACAGTTTTGCCAGAACAAGCCTTCGTTGGCACCGCCGATACCCTTAACACTTCCGAAGAAGTTTGAAAGAATAAGGATGAAAAGCGGTCTGTTGCGGATGGTGTACTTGATTGACTGCCAGATTGAAACGTTTTCCATATCTTCTTTTGAGGCAATCGGAACACGCTCCTGAATATTACGGAAAGCAAATATTGAACAGATTACCAGCATTGCAACAAAGAAAAATGCAAAGCCGCAATAAATGCCTTCCTGAGACCAACCTGTAAGTCCGGGCAAAAAGTCGACGGTAACAGGTACCATTGAGGGGATCCAGACACCGAAAAGCTCAACAAATTTTTGAACGGTGATTAGATTATTACGTTCATTTAGATTGGGAGTAATATTATAAAGCAGAATTGTCCAAGCATTATAGTAGGACCAACCGATACTATTGAGAATGCTGATTACAATAGCGTAAATCGGTCTGTATGCAAGGGGAATGGTGTACGGAACAATAAAGAACAGCATCGTGCATATTGCCCATAAAGGCATTGGCAGCACAAGGAAAGGTCGGAGTCTGCCCCAGCGTGTTCTCATACGATCAATGACAATGCCCGAAAGCGGGTCATCAAGTGCATCCCATATACTTGTAATTGCGTTCATTGAAGCAATTGCAGAGCCTGTGAGACCTGTATAGTTAAGAAGGAAATACTGCTTCCATGTGTCAACATAGGAGTTCAGGTTCTTTGTGCCGTATGATGTGAGAACAAATGCTGCAATTTCTTTAGGAGTTAAAAATCTGCGGTTTTGCTTATCAAGCAAGGGCTTTTGCGACGGTTCAATGCTTTGGAGAACATTAGTCGTAGATTCCTGCATGCTTACACCTCAGTTGTTTTTAATTGTTTATCAGTTTACGTTAACAAGCCATCCCATATCATCGGGAACTACACCGTTCTGCATACCGACAATTGTGTCATAGAGCTTCTGTGCGGTAGGACCGATTTTGCCGTCGTTAATAATTATCTTTTCGTCACCTGTGAACAGCTCGCCGATCGGTGAAATGACGGCAGCAGTACCTGTGCCGAACGCTTCTTCAAGTGTGCCGTTGTGTGCTGCATCAATGATTTCTTGAAGAGCAAGCTTGCGCTCACTTACATTACAGCCCCACTTACGGAGAAGCTCAAGGCAGGACATTCTTGTGATACCGCTGAGGATTGTACCCTCAAGAGACGGAGTGACGATTTCACCGTTGATTTTGAAGAATACGTTCATTGTGCCAACTTCTTCAACATACTTTCTCTCTACACCGTCAAGCCAGAGTACCTGAGCGTAGCCGAGCTTGTTTGCATCATCCTGAGCCTTGAGAGAAGCTGAGTAGTTACCGCCGGTTTTTGTGAAGCCCATACCGCCTTTTACAGCGCGGACATACTTACGCTCAACATAAATTTTAACGGGATTGATACCCTCTTTGTAATATGAACCAACAGGGGACATGATTACAATGAACATAAGGTGATGAGCAGGATGAACACCTACGTGGGGATCAACCGCTATAATGAACGGGCGTATGTAGAGAGCAGTGTTTTCTCCCTCGGGGATCCAGTCTTCATCGATCTCAACAAGCTTTCTGATTGCGTCAACCATAAAAGCTTCGTCGAACTGAGGAATACATAGTCTCTCATTGGAGATATTGAGTCTCGCCATGTTCTTGTCGGGTCTGAAAAGAACAGCCTTACCTGTCTCTTTTGAGTGATAGGCTTTCATACCCTCAAAAACTTCCTGAGCATAGTGCAGACACATTGCGGACGGCTCAAGTGCAATAGGACCGTAGGGAACAATTCTGGCGTCAACCCAGCCGCGTCCCTCATAGTAGTCCATGATAAACATATGGTCTGTGAAATAGTTACCGAAACCGAGGCTGTCAGCAGCAGGCTTCGGCTTTTTTTCGTTTGTAAGTGTGATTTTGATTTCCTGCATTGTTTTTTTCCTCCTGTGGAAAGAGTAATAATATATAATCCGACTGTTGTATCCGTGATGAACGGAGCAGCGCTGAATTACTAATTATAAATAATATCATATAATTTTATTACAATCAACAAAATTTCAATTTTTTATCTTTTTTAGCAAAACTATTTTTCTGCAAAAGCACTTGCTATTTTAATTATTAAGAGTATAATATTTATATTATTTTTTTAGGAGGAAGTAAAATGTCTTGCAACTGTTCTTGTAACAGCAGTGATTTGTCACTTCTAAAAGCTACGCTCGACCACTATGCATCGGTTCCGGGCAGTCTTATAACTATTTTGCAGAAAGCACAGGGAATATACGGCTATCTGCCTGCAGATGTACTGAACCATATTTCAGAGCGTACAGGCATACCTACGGCAAAGGTTTTCGGAGTTGCTACATTCTATACACAGTTTCGTTTCAAGCCTGTCGGTAAATACCTGATTATGCTTTGCCAGGGCACTGCGTGCCATGTAAACGGTTCTCTTATGCTTGAAAAGACAATATTCGATACTTTGGGAATAAAAGACGGTGAAACAACTGAGGACGGACTTTTTACTCTTAAAAACGTTGCTTGTCTCGGCTGTTGCTCACTTTCTCCCGTTATGATGATCAATGATGAAACATACGGCTCTCTCACTCCTCAGAAGGTTAGAGATATCATTGCTTCACTCAAAGAAAAAGCAAATAAGGAGGCTGACGAACAATGATAACAGTAAAAGTCGGCCAGGGCAGCTGCGGTATTTCAGCAGGTGCTGCAAAGGTTTATAATGCGTTGGAATCTGCCATAAGAGCAGATACTCTCGATGTCAGTCTTTCCGTTACGGGATGTATAGGTATGTGTTACCTTGAGCCTATTGTTGATATTTATTCGGAATACGGTGAACTCACAAGGCTTGTCCGCGTAGCTGAAAAAGATGTTGATTCAATCATCGGTTATCTGAAATCAGGCGATGCGGAGAAAATCAGCACTCTTATTGTTTCACCCGAGGATGAGCATTTCCTTGCTTCACAGACAAGAATTGCACTTCGAGGCTGCGGCGTTATCAATCCTAATGAAATTGACGATTATATAGCAAACGGCGGTTATTCCGCCCTTAAAAAAGCCGTTACATCAATGACTCCAGAGGGAGTTATCGATGAAATAAAGGTTTCGGGTCTTGCAGGCAGAGGCGGTGCCGGTTTCCCGACTTGGTTCAAGTGGAATGCTGCCCGCAACAGCACAGGCGACGAAAAGTATCTTATCTGTAACGCTGATGAGGGTGACCCCGGTGCATTTATGGACAGAGCGGTTATTGAGAGTAATCCTCATAATCTAATTGAGGGTATGCTTATTGGCGCTTATTCAATCGGTGCTAAAGAAGCAATTGTATATGTCCGTGCCGAGTATCCTCTTGCAATAATCCGTCTCGAAAGAGCAATTGAGCAGGCAAAGGAAAAGGGTATTGTAGGCGAAAATATTTTTGGTACTGATTTCTCCTGTAGTTTCCGTATTAAAGCGGGTGCAGGTGCATTTGTTTGCGGTGAGGAAACAGCTCTTATTGAATCTCTCGAAGGTTCACGCGGTATGCCGCGTCTCAAACCTCCTTTCCCGGCACAATCGGGTTATTGGAGAAAGCCCTCAAATATCAACAATGTTGAAACTTTCGCCAATGTTTCCTGGATTATTGAAAACGGCGGCGAAGAATTTGCGAAGCTCGGTACTGCTGACAGCAAAGGCACAAAGGTTTTCGCAATTACAGGTAAAATAAAGCGTGGCGGTCTTGTTGAAATTCCTATGGGCAAAAAACTTTCCGATGTTATCTTTGATATCGGTGGCGGTATGAAAACCGATAAGAAATATAAGTGTGTTCAGCTCGGCGGTCCGTCAGGCGGTTGTATTCCTGCCGATATGCAGGACACGGAGATTGACTATAAAAAACTCTCTGCAACCGGTGCAATTATGGGCTCGGGCGGTATGGTTGTTATGGATGAAACAACCTGTATGGTCGGTATGGCAAGATTTTTCCTTGATTTTACTGCCAAGGAATCCTGTGGCAAGTGTACTCATTGCCGAATCGGTACAAAGCGCCTTCTTGAAATTCTTGACAGAATCTGTAAGGGTGAAGGCAAGGATGGCGATATCGAGCTGCTTGAAGAAACCTGTAACGAAATCAAAGCGGGTGCTCTTTGCGGTCTCGGTCAGACTGCGCCTAATCCGGTTCTTACAACAATCAAGTACTATCGTGACGAATACGAAGCTCATATTAACGAGAAGCGTTGCCCTGCAGGTGAATGTATTGACCTTGTTAAGTACTCGATCAATCCAGATAAGTGTGTCGGTTGTTCACTTTGCAGCAGAAAATGTCCTGTAGGTGCTATCAGCGGTGAGATTAAGAAGACATTTTCGATTGATCCCAATAAGTGTATCAAATGTGGTCAGTGCATGGATGCTTGCCGTTTTGGTGCTGTAGAGAAAAAGTGAGGAGGGGAGAAGTTATGAGTGAAATGTTTAATATTAAGATTGACGGAGTAGAGATTCAGGCTGCTCCCGGTACTACAATTCTTGAAGCAGCGCAGAGCGTTGGTATTGAAATACCTACTCTTTGCCATGATAAGCGTATTGAAGAGTACGGCGCATGCGGAATCTGCGTTGTTGAAGCTGCAGGCATACCTAAGCTTCTGCGTGCTTGTTCAACAAAGATATCAGACGGTATGGATATTAATACAAAGTCCGAAAGAGTTGTAAAATCGCGCAAATTTGCACTTGATATGCTGCTTTCAAACCATACAGGTGATTGTAAAGCTCCTTGCTCACTCGCTTGTCCTGCAGGCACAGACTGTCAGGGATATGTAGGTCTTATCGCTAACGGTGAATATGAAGAGGCACTTAAGCTCATCAAGCAGCGTATTCCTCTGCCTGCGGCAATCGGAAGAGTTTGTCCTCATCCTTGCCAGACAGCATGCCGCAGAAGTCTCGTCGATGATCCTATTCAGATTGCTTATCTCAAAAGCTTTGCTGCCGATATTGACTTAAACAGTGAAAATGCTTTTGCACCCGAACTTTCAGAGCCTAACGGCAAAGTAGTCAGCATTATCGGCGGCGGTCCTGCAGGTCTTACCGCAGCTTACTTCCTTAGAATCAAGGGCTATACTGTCAGAATATACGATAAAATGCCGAAAATGGGCGGCATGCTCCGTTATGGTATTCCGCAATACAGACTTCCCAAAGAGCTTCTTGATAAGGAAATTGAACTTATCGAAAAGCTCGGGGTAGAGATGATAAATAATAAAACCCTCGGTGTTGATTTTACAGTAGAATCTCTCAAAGCTCAGAGTGATGCTGTTGTTGTTGCTGTCGGTGCTTGGAAAAGCAGTCCGATGCACGTTCAGGGCGAGAATCTTAACGGTGTTTACGGCGGTATAGATTTCCTGCGCAGCGTCATTGAAGCAAATCCGCTTGAAATAGGCAAAAAGGTTGCAGTTTGCGGCGGTGGTAATACCGCAATGGATGCATGCCGTACTGCTGTTCGTCTGGGTGCTGATGAGGTTTATGTAATCTATCGCAGAACCCGTGATGAAATGCCTGCAGAAAAGCTTGAGATTAAAGAGGCTGAGGAAGAGGGAGTTATTTATAAGTTTCTCACCAATCCTGCAGAGATTATCGGCGCAGACGGCAAAGTTAACGCAGTTAAGCTTCAGGTTATGGAGCTTGGTGAGCCTGATGCCAGCGGCAGAAGATCGCCTGTACCTGTTGATGGCAAGTTTGAAATGCTTGATGTAGACAGCGTAATTATGGCTATCGGTCAGCAGACTGACATAGTTGGTCTTGATTCACTTGAGCTTACCCGCAAGAACACAATTGTTGCCGATGAATCAACATTTATGACAAATATCGACGGTGTATTTGCTGTCGGTGACGCAACAAACAGAGGTGCTTCAATCGCAGTTGAGGCAATAGGTGAGGCTCATAAGGCGGCAGATGTTATTGACAGCTATCTTAACGGATTTACTGTCGGTTACCGTAAGCCCTTTGTAGTTGAAAAACAGGTGACTGCTGAAGATCTGTCAGACAGAGATCATGTACCTGCTCCTGAAATGCCGGTTGTATGTGCAACAGAACGTAAACACAGCTTTACTGAGGTTGCACTCGGACTTACCGAAGATATGGCTAAGGCTGATGCAAATCGCTGTCTGGAATGCGGCTGTCTTGACTACTTCAAGTGTAAACTTTTGAAGTATTCGAGAATGTATGATGTCAGCCCTGCAGTATATAATGGTGAAAAAACACTTTCGGGCAAAGACAGCTCACATCCTCACATCATTCACGATAATGATAAGTGTATTCTCTGCGGTCAGTGTGTTAGGGTATGTGATGAGGTTATGGGCGTTACTGCACTCGGTCTTGTTAATCGCGGTTTCATTACCGTTGTTTCACCCGAATTCGGAAATTCTCTTGACAGCTCACGCTGTATCTCCTGCGGTCAGTGTGTTGCACTGTGCCCGACAGGTGCGCTTGAACCCAAGATTCCGTTCAAAAAGAATGTTCCGCTCGATACCGATGTCAAACCCGGTATTTGTTCCAGCTGTGCTAACCTGTGTGAAATGAATGTTCACACCTGCGGCAATATGATCGTCCGCTGTGAACCTGCTGACGGCGGAATTCTCTGCCAAACAGGTGCGTTCGGATTTGCTAAACTTAACGATCCGATGAGAATCATGGTTTGTACAGTTGACGGAAACGCTGTTTCCCGCGAAGAGGCACTTGTTGCTGTATCTGCAAGAATGAACGGTGCAATTGTGCTTGTTAATTCATCAATGTCAAATACTGAGCTTGATGCGGCCGTTGCTTTTGCAAAATCTAATTCTGCTGAAATAATGTACTTTGACAGTGTAGAATACAGTTATGCTGAGGTTAAGGTTTTCGGTGAAAAGAGAAAATTCGGCGCAAATATAGCAAAAATCAATGAACTTGGTATTGAAAAATATAACGGTGAAGAATGCCGAGCTGTTGTATTTGGTGGTGTTTTGCCCGAAGTAAACGGTGAGGTAATAGCTGCAGAACTCTTTGAAAAAGCCGATCTGCCTATACTTATTGCCGCTGACATGAGTGTTTTCAACAAAAAAGATGACTATACAGCTTTTTGAGAAAATAAAATAAGAAATCGGAGGAATCAAATATGAAAAAGTTTTTGTCTGTTTTGCTTGTCGCACTTATTCTAATGAGCGTTGTTGCTGTAAGCGCAGGTGCTGCAGGAAATGAACTTCGTTTTAATTCTGACGGCACATTCAAAATCCTTCACATTTCCGACTGTCAGGATGATTATCCTGCTGAAGAAAAGATGATGACTTACATCAACTATATGCTCGATATTTATAAGCCTGATTTAGTTGTGCTTGGCGGCGATAATTCAATCGGTGCTGAAGCTACAAAAGCTCTTGAGGTTGAAGAACTCGTCAAACCATTTGTTGAACACAAGGTTCCCTTTACTGTTGTTTTTGGTAATCATGACCACGAGCAGGGTGTCGATAAAGAAACTCTTCTCGGTTATTTTCGTCAGTACGGCGGCGAATACTGTCTTGCTTATGATGCTGTTCCCGAACTTCACGGTACGGCAACTCACAATCTGCCGATTTATTCAAGCAAAGGTGACAAGGTCAAGTTTAATGTATGGCTTTTTGATTCAGGTAACTACGTTGCTGATGAAAACGGCAACCGACTCGGTTATGACTGCGTAAATAAAGACCAGATTGATTGGTATAAGGAAACCAGTAAAAAGCTTGAAAAGCAGGCAGGCACAAAGGTTCCCTCACTTGCTTTCCAGCACATCGTTGTTGGTGAAGTATATATGGCAATGTTCCCTGAAATTCCTTTTGAAATTCCTACACTTGTTGAAACTTATAACAACGGTAAGCATTATCCGATCATTGCCCCCAATACAAGTACTTTCAAAGGTCATTTGTTTGAGAATCCCTCCCCCGGCGTGTTTAACCACGGTCAGTTCGATGCTATGAAAGAACGCGGTGATGTTCTCGGCATCTACTGCGGTCACGACCATATCAACACATATGAGCTTGAGTATGAGGGTATCATTATTGGCAATACACCGGGTGCTACCTGCCATTCATACGGCAATGAAATGACAAGAGGCAGCCGTCTGTTTATAATTAATGAGAATGATACATCAAAATACGAAGCTGAAGTTATCACTTACAATGACCTTGCAGTTAAAAATGATGATTTTGCCGCTGCTGCAGGCATCGGTAAGTTTGAGGCTTTATTCTGGGTATTTATTGACAATTTCCTTCTCTTCCTCAAGAATATTTCCGCTGCAGTAATCGTTTTTACCACCTCACTTCTTAAATAAAATCAGCCCTTGAGAAAAGCTTTTTCTCAAGGGCATTTTTATATGCTTTAGTATAAAGTCCTCAGACCTTTGGGATAATGATTTTTTGCTTTTCCGTTGACGATTTTTACTCCGCCTACGCTGCAGCCGTCAACAGTTACAACAGCCCATCCGTTTTCACACTCGGTGTCAATTTCTTCACCGTGCAGATATTTGGTAAGTGAATCATCATCGGCACTGAGCTCAATCTTTCTCTTGAAATCTTTTCCCATTGCCATAAAGAACTGATGATGCGGCTGAATATAACTTTTCTTTATTTCACCGATAGTGACACCGCACGAAAAAGCAGTACCTTTCGGAATATCAAAATTCGGTGTAAAATAAACGGGATTGCCGTTGTACATTGTTACATTTTCTTTGCTGTACGAAACAAGCACATCGTCAAGAAAAGCAAAAACAGAAGAATCGATCTTTTCTTTAGCTTTGGGTTTGTTGCGGTAATCGGTGTATTCCTCATTTTTGTTGTGGAGTACTGCCATAAACTGACCTTCACCTCTGCCTTTATGAGGGTAAAAACGCCGGCAAAAGTTTATGGTTTCGCATTTGCATCCGTCAAAAAAAATGCCGTCTGATGTGTAGGGGAGGAGCTTGGGGTTTACAGGCACAAGTTCAAAATCGGGATGCCGGCATAAAAATGAATCAACAGTCATTTCATTTTCTTCAAGTGAAAATGTGCATGTGGCATAGACTATATATCCTCCGTCTTTTAACGCTAGAGCGGCATTGTCCAGGATTTCTGCTTGCCTTACAGCGCATTTTCTGACGTTTTCATCGCTCCATTCGTCTATTGCTGTGTCATCTTTTCTAAACATACCTTCACCTGAGCACGGTGCATCAACCATAATAAGATTGAAGGTTTTCGGGAATAACGAGGCCAATCTCGCTGTATCCATGCAGGTTGTAACAGTATTTCTGAAACCCATACGCTCAATGTTTCCGGTAAGAATTTTACAGCGAGACGGGATAATCTCGTTTGACACGAGAATTCCGTTTTCGCCCATCTTGTTGCGAAGCTGAGAGCTTTTTCCGCCGGGTGCAGCGCACATATCAAGTATTACCCAATCAGGCTCTATATCAACACATTCGGCAGGTGCCATTGCTCCGGGCTCTTGAACATATATTACACCGGCGTGATGATACGGGTGGTTTCCGATTTTCTCCTGAGAAAAATAGTATCCGTTTTCAACATACGGTATCGGTTCAGCTTTCAATGTGCCGATCATTTCAAAATCAGTAATGCTCATTTTTTCGGTATTGACCCTGAAACCGCGAATAGGGGAGCGAGTCATTGCAAGTTCATACTGTTTATATTCGTCGCCGAGCAGTTTTTTCATTCGCTCAACGTATTTTTTTGGTAATTCCTTCATAAATTCTCACCGTTTAGTTCAATATATAACATACACATACCTACAGCGGTAATTGCAGCCGTTTCCGTGCGCAATATTCTTTTTCCAAGCGATACTGTCTGACCGCCGATTTCTGATGACAGTTCTATTTCCTTTTCATCAAATCCGCCTTCAGGACCAATCATAATTCCGACAGACATTCCGCTCTTTATTTGCGACAGAGTCTTTGCTGTTGATTGCATGCCCTCTTTGTTTTCGTATGGAATTATAAGTAAATCCAGCTCTTTTGCAAAATCAATCGCGTTTCTGAATGATAAAACTTCGTGAACAGTCGGTATGCAATTACGTTTGCTTTGCTTTGCGGCGCTTGCGGCAATGGACTGCCAACGTGTCTGTTTTGCTGATTTCTTTTTTGCTTCTATTTTTACAACACTTCTGCTCATTTCAACAGGTACTATATCGGTTACTCCGAGCTCAACGGTTTTTTGAATAATCAGCTCCATTTTATCGCTCTTGGGTAAACCTTGAAATAGATATATTTTAATAGGCAACTCAGTATTCTGACAGTTTTCTTCAATGATTTGCGCAGTAACTGAGCTGTTGTCAAAGCTTTCAATAACGCACAGGTCGCTTTGACCATCGCAGCTGACAAGAAAGCGGTCACCCTCATGCATTCTTAATACATTTACAATGTGATTGTAGTCAGATCCGCTTATGTAATAGCAATTATCATTTTTGCATGATTTATCAACAAAAAAGTTGAACATAATCTCACATCCTTACTTTTATGTATTATAGCAGAACTTATAAGATTAAACAATTAGATTTTATTTATTTGTAAAAAACTATATTACGGGTAACAATATTGTAACACTTGCAAAAATTTCCACTGAAGCTAAGCACATTTTAGTTGACATTGCACAATATAAATGCTATTGTTAAGGTAATAAATTAGAAAGAGGTAAGTATATGGCTAAACAGAAACAACTTGCTGCCGATGGTAAACCGAAATTCGGTATGCGTGACAAAATTGCTTATGCCGCAGGCGATTTCGGATGCAATATGAGCTTTGCGCTCAAAGGCACTGTTCAGACTTTCTGGCTGGTTTACATGATGATGGAGACTGAGCTTTTATCCTTACTTCTTCTTTTGGTTCAGATATGGGATGCGGTTAATGATCCTCTTATCGGAAGCTTCATTGACAACGATAAAAGAAAATATAAAATGGGCAAATTCAAAACATATATTTTCATCGGTGCCTGTGGTCTTCTTGTTGCAGGTGCAGCAGTGTTCCTTCCTTTCCCCAATGCAGGCGTTGTAGTAAAAGCGATGTTGTTTATTCTCGGCTATATTGTATGGGATGCTTGCTATACAATAGCAAACGTTCCTTACGGCTCAATGCTTTCTCTTATCACTGAAGACAGCGGTGAGCGTGCTCAGCTTTCAACATGGCGTTCTATCGGCTCAATGTTCGGTAACATTGTTCCTATGGTTATCCTTCCCATGATTATCTGGCAAAAGGTTACCTACGACGGAACAGGCGAGCATCACACAAATCCGCTGACGGGTGAAGCTTATAAAATGGGCGATGCCGTTCTTGACCCACTTACGGGCGAGCAGTTTGAAACTCTCCTTGGTGAACGTGTTTTCTGGGCGGCGCTTATTATGG
>JAZPYF010000082.1:0-12371 GCA_045544055.1 Acutalibacteraceae bacterium
CCTTGAAAAACGTTGATTTTTCAAGGGTTGAAGTATTTCAAAGACAAATCAGATATACAGTTCCAGTATATAAGTAAAGTTCATTCACTTTACATTATTCCTTATGAAATCAAAACACAATAAATACAGTTGTTTCAAAAACTTTTTAATCTTTTGTATTCTTCATCCGTAATTTCAATCACGCCGCCGTGTTTGAAGCCGTACGGAAAGGAAAATTTGCTGTCACAGCGGACAAAATCATTTGCGCCCGGCTTTGAAGCCACAAAAGGAACGTATCCCATTTTTTCTTTTTCACAGCCGAAGAAATCTATCAGCAGACACCAACGACCGTCAGGTAAAACCATTGTAGTCGGTGCTTCATAAGCACCGGGCTTTTCAAGCTGAGCCATAAGAGAAGAAAATTCTTCATCGTTTTCAAACGGACCGTAAAGGCAATCCGAAACAGCGTGCATATTCATAGGCGGCCGGTCGGAATTTTTGTAAAACAGGTGATACTTATCCCCTGCTCTGACGATATGCGAATCAAGTATTTCGTTATCCTTGGTGAAGTAGAGCTTCGGCTCGGAGAAGGTTTCAAAATCCTTGGTGGTACAGCAGTAAATCGACATATGTGTGAAGTTATCCTCGGCAACTGTTGAACCCCAATGAATCAGATACTCCTCATTTTCTTCATCAAAGAAAACCTCAGGAGCCCATAGACAGCCGAAATCATCTCTGCCAAAACAGATCAGCCTCTGCTCAGAAAAATTGACAAGGTCATCCGTCTTCCACATACAAAGGCATTTGCTGCCCGAGCTGTTAACCTTTTTCCAATCGACCCAATAGTTTTCGTCCATAATATTCGCAATGCAAAGGTCGGTTGTGAGAATAACAAAACCGCCTGTATGCAGGCGCACAATCTCAATATCGCGGCAGCCGCAGGTTCCCATAGTGCTGGTAAGTACAGGCTCACCGCCATTCACCTGCTCCCAGGTGAAGCCGTCTTTACTGACGGAAAAATATACCTGCTCGCCGTCGGGCGTAACCTTTTCTTTGAAGTGAGTAAAAAGATACGGCATTTTGATACCTCCCGAAAGATTTGTAAACAGTTTATCAAATTGTGACAACAATTGCAACCGGCTTCATTAACTCAAAAAATAAATATTGTAAATAAATCAGTTTTCAAGTATAATTACATTAAACAACAAACCGCAAAGGAATGAAAATAATGTTTGACTACCCCGTATTCAATGCCGACGGTATTCTTACGCTCTGCGAAATGGGCGGAAAGAACGCTGAAATGCTTATGACAATCAAGGTTAAAAGATTCAAAGATAATGAAATGCTGACAGTGCTTGATGCTGAGTGCGAAACCGCTTTTCTTATTCAGAAAGGCTGTGCCCAAATCACCTGGAACGGCAGAACAGAAGCAATGAAACGCCGTGATCCGTTTGACAAAAAGCCTTACTGTCTGCATGTACCGAGAAATACCGAGGTAAACATAACCGCAGAAGAAGGCACGGAAATTCTAATTCAGCAGACAGACAATGAGCGTGATTTTGAGCCTGTTTTCTATACTCCCGATATGTGCCTTTATCAGGAATTCGGCAAAGGACAGTGGGGTGGAACAGGCCACAGAATCTGCTCGACAATCTTCGACTATGACAATGCCCCCTATTCCAACATGGTACTGGGTGAAGTTTTCAATCAGCCCGGCAAATGGTCAAGTTATCCCCCGCACCACCACCCTCAGTCCGAGGTTTATTACTATCAGTTTGACAAGCCGCAGGGCTTCGGTGCCTGTTTCATCGGAGACAATGTGTTCAAGAGTACTCACGGCTCGGCAGCATTCATCACTGACGGAAACGATCACCAGCAGGTCGTCGCACCCGGATATGAGATGTGCTATGTATGGATGATCCGTCACCTTGACGATGACCCATGGTTCAAAACCACAAGATTCTATTCACCCGAACATGAGTGGCTTACCAAAGCAGATTAAGGAGAATCGTATGAAAAACTCTGAAATCCACATCCGTGATCCGTTCATCGTCGTACACGATAATAAGTATTATATGTACGGCACAAGAGGTAAGGACTTTGGAATCAAGGTGGGCGGTGTTGATGTTTATGTCGGCACAGACCTTGAAAACTGGTCAGAGCCTATTGAAGTGCTGAACACTGAGAAATTCGGTCTTAACCGTCAGGCAAACTGGGCGCCCGAAGTGCATTATTTTAACGGCAAGTTTTATATGCTGATTACATTTGCAAAAGAAAACGGGCTCAGAGGCACATACATACTTGTCAGCGATAAGCCCGAAGGAGAATTTACACCGCTCACAGGTAAGGCAATCACGCCATACGAATGGGAGTGTCTTGACGGAACGCTCTGGATTGAGGACGGCAAGCCCTACTGCATATTCTGCCACGAGCATACACAGATTCTTGACGGCACAGTCAACTGTGTTGAGCTGACACCCGACCTGAAAGGAACTGTCGGTGAGCCTGTTGAGCTGTTCAAGGCAAGCTCATTCCTCAAGAGAGAGGCAAGCGAAGCTGATCACAATGTTACAGACGGACCTTTCCTCTACAAAAAAGCTGACGGAAAGCTGCTGATGATATGGTCAACCTGCTTCAACGGCTACCTGCAGTGTGTTGCCTGCTCGGATAACGGCAGAGTTGGCGGCAAATGGTCACATCTTCCAACGCTCTTCGACAAGGACGGCGGTCACGGAATGATATTCACCGACCTTGAGGGAAATCTGAGGCTTACACTTCACAGACCCAACAATCAGCCCGATGAAAGACCTGCTTTCTTTACAATAAGAGAAACAGAAAACTCACTTGAGATAGCGGAATAAAATAACTCCCCTGCTGTTGCAGGGGAGTTTTGCTTTTGTATTTGCTATACAGCTATCAGCCGATTACGCGCACTCTGTAAACACCGGCAACAGCGCTGAGCTTTTCTGCCACACAGTCACAGCTCATATCTGCAACAGTATAGGAAACGCCCTTGCGTGAAGCGGTATTGACATTAGCGGTGTTGCCCTCCATCGCGGCAACAACATCGGCAAATGCGCTCTCTGCATGAATTACGCAAACACGCTTGCCATCAGGAGCAGCAAGACGCATTGCGGGAACATTGACAGAGTTGACAATTTCGCCCTTTTCAAGGTATGCCTTAATCTCGTCTGCAGCCATAACTGCACAGTTATCTTCAGACTCGGGAGTAGAAGCGCCAAGGTGAGGCATTGCAACAACACCTTCTACGCCGATCTGCTCGTCTGTCGGGAAATCGGTAACATAAGCTGCTGCCTTACCGTTGCCGAGAGCCTCAATGATTGAAGCATTGTCAACAAGCTCTCCGCGAGCAAAGTTGAGGATACGGACACCGTCCTTCATCTTTGCAAAAGTATCGGCATTGATCATACCTCTTGTGCTGTCATTGCAGGGAAGGTGAAGTGAAATATAGTCGGAAGCAGCATAAACCTCATCAAGAGAGTTTACAACCTTTACCTCGGAGGAAAGAGCGCTTGCAGCTGCCTCTGTAAGGAAAGCATCAAAGCCGACAACATCCATACCGAGAGCAACAGCTGCGTTTGCAACCTTTGCACCGATTGCGCCGAGACCGATAACGCCGAGAGTCTTGCCCATGATCTCAGGGCCGACAAACTGTGACTTGCCTTTTTCTACGAGCTTGGATACGTTTGAGCCCTCACCCTTGAGAGTCTTGCACCAGTCAAGTGCAGCAGGAATTCTTCTTGAAGCAAGGAAGAGACCGCAGAGAACAAGCTCTTTTACTGCATTTGCATTTGCGCCGGGAGTGTTGAAAACAACAATGCCCTGCTCTGTACACTTGTCAAGCGGAATGTTGTTGACACCTGCGCCTGCACGAGCGATTGCAACTGTTGCGGTGTCAAACTCCATATCGTGCATTGCAGCGGAGCGAACCATTATCGCATCGGGAGCCTGAACAGAATCGGAAACGGTATAGTCTGCACCGAGTCTGTCTGTACCGCAGCTTGCGATTTTGTTGAGAGTAAGAATATTATACATTTTTATCACCTGAATCAAGTATTGTCTTTTTCAAACTTTGCCATAAACTCAACGAGCTTTTCTACACCCTCATAGGGCATTGCGTTGTAGATAGAAGCACGCATACCGCCAACCGAACGGTGACCCTTGAGGTTTACAAAGCCTGCTGCTGTTGCTTCCTTGACAAATTTTGCATCAAGGTCTGCATCGCCTGTAACAAAAGTAACGTTCATCATTGAACGGTCTTCCTTCTTGACACCGTTCTTGAAGAGCTTGCTGCTGTCAAGGAAATCGTAAAGAAGCTTTGCCTTTGCGGCATTGCGCTCTTTCATTGCCTCAAGACCGCCGATGCTCTTGATCCACTCAAGAACAAGCTTGCAGATATAGATTGAGTAGCAGGGAGGAGTATTGTACATTGAGTCGTTATCTGCCATCTCTTTGTAGTTGAGCATTGCGGGAGTGTAATCTCTTGCATTGCCGAGAAGATCCTCACGGACAATTACAACCGTAAGACCTGCAGGACCGATATTTTTCTGTGCGCCGCCGTAAATGAGGCCGAACTTTGTAACATCCATAGGCTCTGAAAGGAAGCAGGATGAAACATCGGCAACCAGCGGAACATCACCTGTGTCGGGAATATACTTGTAAGTTGTGCCGTAGATTGTGTTATTGAAGCAGACATAGACATAGTCAGCCTCAGGATCGAAATCGGACTTTTCGAGGCGAGGGATATATGAGAATGTATCTTCCTTTGAGCTTGCAACAACGCGGCACTCGCCGTACTTGCAGGCTTCCTTGTATGCCTTAGTTGAGAACTGACCGGTAAGAACATAATCTGCCTTGCCGCTGCCGTTCATAAAGTTGAGGGGAATTGCTGCAAACTGAGTTGATGCGCCGCCCTGGAGGAAGAGGACTTTGTAGTTTTCGGGCACACCGAGCACCTCACGGAAAAGTGCTTCAGTTTCTGCTGCGATCTCCATAAACACCTTGGAGCGGTGAGACATTTCCATGACGGACTGTCCGCTGCCCTTGTAATCGAGCATTTCTGCCGCAGCTCTGTTAAGGACGGACTCCGGAAGCATGGAGGGACCGGCTGAAAAATTGTAAACTCTTGCCATTGAATATACCTCCTGATAATGGGTCAATTTATACATGCACTATTATATGCACTCTGAAATCTCAATGTCAAGAAACAATTTGCCTTGTGACAAAATATTAGCAAAATCAACAAAAAACTGTGTCAAGCCACAAAAAAACTGCAACAATTATATGTTGAAAATAATTCAGATTTGGTATAGAATATATTGGTAAGACTTCTGACTTATTTTCACCAACAAAAGAAGTAATATATATACGAAAGGATGTCTTGTAAAAATGAGCAGTGCACTTAACAAAAAGACCGTTGAAGACATTGAAGTATCCGGCAAGAGAGTTCTTGTCCGTTGCGATTTCAATGTTCCGCTTAAGGACGGCGTAATCACCAGCGATAAGAGAATCGTATCCTCACTTCCCACAATCAAATATCTTCTTGACAACAACGCAAAGGTTATCCTTTGCTCTCACCTTGGCAGACCCAAGGGTGAAGTTGTTCCCGAGTTTTCACTTGCTCCCGTAGCAGCACGTCTTTCCGAGCTCCTCGGCAAAGAGGTTAAAATGGCAACAGACGTTGTCGGTGAGAGCGCAAAGGCTCTTGCAGCTTCACTCAACGACGGCGACGTTATGCTCCTTGAGAACGTACGTTACGAAAAGGGCGAAACAAAGAACGATCCCGAGCTCAGCAAGGCTTTTGCTGACCTTGCAGACATCTTTGTAAACGATGCTTTCGGTTCAGCACACAGAGCTCACTCCTCCACAACAGGCGTAGCAGACTATATTCCCGCTGTATGCGGTTACCTTATCCAGAAGGAAATCTCCTTCATCGGCGGCGCACTTGAGAATCCGCAGCGTCCCTTCGTTGCAATCCTCGGCGGTGCTAAGGTTTCCGACAAGATCGGCGTTATCACAAACCTCCTCGACAAGGTTGATACCCTTATCGTCGGCGGCGGTATGGCTTACACATTCATGAAGTTCCTCGGCCACAACATCGGCACATCACTTCTTGAGGCTGACAAGGTTGAGCTTGCAGGCGAAATGATGGCAAAGGCTAAGGAAAAGGGCGTAAACTTCCTTATTCCCGTAGACAACAAGGTTGGTAAGGAATACGATCCCAACACAGAGGCACAGATTGTTGATTCTGATGATATTCCCGACGGCTGGATGGGTCTTGACATCGGTCCCAAGACTCAGGAGCTCTTCGCAAACGCTATCAAGGGCGCAGGCACAGTTATCTGGAACGGCCCGATGGGTGTTTCCGAGTGGGAGAACTTTGCAGCAGGTACAGTTGCAGTTGCAAATGCAGTTGCTGAGTCCGGCTCAATCTCCATCATCGGCGGCGGCGACAGTGCAGCAGCTGTTCAGAAGCTCGGCTTTGCAGACAAGATGAGCCACATCTCCACAGGCGGCGGCGCTTCACTTGAATACATGGAAGGCAAAGAGCTTCCCGGTATTGCAGCTCTCAACGAGAAATAATTTAACCCTTTAGCTTAACCGCCCGTGTATCAACAAATACACGGGCAAACTTAATAGTAAATAATTCTGAAAGGATGTTTATAAAATGGATAAGAATCTCCGTAAAGTAGTTATTGCCGGCAACTGGAAGATGAACAAGACTCCTGACGAGGCAACAGCTCTCATCAACGAAATCAAGCCCCTTGTTGCAGACGCTGACTGCGATGTAGTTGCTTGTGTTCCCTATATTGACCTTTTTGCTGCTATGGAAGCTGCAAAGGGCTCAAACATCAAAATCGGTGCTGAGAACTGCCACTGGGCAGAGAGCGGCGCATTCACAGGTGAGGTTTCCGCACCCATGCTCAAGAGCATCGGCGTTGAGTACGTTGTTATCGGTCACAGCGAGCGCAGACAGTACTTCGGCGAAACAGATGTTACCGTTCAGAAGCGCGTAAGAGCTGCTCTCAACAGCGGTCTTAAGGTTATCCTTTGTGTAGGTGAGCTTCGTGAGGAGCGTGAGCAGAACATCACAATGGAAATTGTACGCATGCAGACAAAGGTAGCTCTTCTCGGCGTTTCCGAAGCAGAGCTTGACAACATCATCATCGCTTACGAGCCTGTATGGGCTATCGGCACAGGTCTTACAGCTACTGCAGAGCAGGCTAACGAGGTTAACGGTGCAATCCGCGCTCTCATCGGTGAGCTCTACGGCAAGGCAGCTGCAGACAAGATTGTTGTTCAGTACGGCGGCAGCATGAACGCAGGCAACGCAGACGAGCTTCTTGCTCAGTACGATGTTGACGGCGGTCTTATCGGCGGTGCTTCCCTCAAGGCAGCAGACTTCGCAGCAATTGTTAAGGCAGCAAGCAAATAATTGATATTAAATCAAAGAGGTTACAGAATATGAAAAAACCTATTCTTCTTTGCATTATGGACGGCTTCGGCAAGAACCCGAGCGATTACGGCAACGCTATTGTTTCCGCTAAAACTCCCAACCTTGACAGCCTGTTCGCTAACTACCCTCTCACATATATCGGTGCTTCCGGTCTTGATGTCGGTCTTCCCGACGGACAGATGGGCAACAGCGAGGTCGGCCACACAAACATCGGTGCCGGCAGAGTTGTTTACCAGGAGCTTACAAGAATTTCAAAGTCCATTTCCGACGGCGATTTCTTCACAAACGACGCTTTTGTAAAAGCTGTTGAAAACTGCAAGAAAAACGGCTCAGCACTCCACCTTATGGGTCTTGTATCCGACGGCGGTGTTCACAGCCACAACACTCACCTCTATGCTCTTCTCGAGCTTGCAAAGAAAAACGGTCTTGAGAAGGTTTTTGTACACTGCTTTATGGACGGCCGTGATGTACCTCCCACTTCCGGTAAAGATTTCCTTGTTGAGCTTTACAAGAAGTGCGGCGAAATCGGCGTAGGCACAATCGCTTCCGTAATGGGCAGATACTATGTAATGGACAGAGAAAAGAAATGGGACCGCGTTGAGAAGGCTTACCTTGCTATGACAGCACTCGAAGCTCCCAAGTTCTCCTGTGCAAAGGAAATGATGGAAAAATCCTACGCAGACGGTGTAACGGATGAATTTATTATCCCCTGCGTAAACGAAAAGGCTGAGCCCGTTCAGAACGGCGACAGCGTTATTTTCTTCAATTTCCGCCCCGACAGAGCAAGAGAAATCACACGCGCATTTGTTGACGCTGATTTTGACGGTTTTGTTCGTGACGAACTGCTCGACCTTTACTATGTTTGCATGACTCAGTATGATGAAACAATGCCCAACGTAGAGGTTGCTTACAAGCCTGAGCGCATCACAATGCCTCTTGGTGAAGTTATCAGCAACGCAGGTATGAAGCAGCTGAGAATTGCAGAGTACACCAAATATGCTCACGTCACATTCTTCCTCAACGGCGGTGAAGAAACCGTTTACGAGGGTGAGGACAGAAGCCTTACAGATTCTCCCAATGTTGCAACCTACGATATGCAGCCCGAAATGAGTGCTTATATCGTTGCAGACAAGGTCGTTGCAGCTGTTGAGGAGGACAAGTACGACGCAATTATGCTCAACTTCGCTAACTGCGATATGGTCGGTCACACAGGCGTTTTCGATGCTGCGGTTGCTGCTGTTGAAGCAGTTGACGAATGTGTCGGCAAGGTTGTTGACGCTGTTATGGCTAAGGGCGGTATTGTACTCATCACCGCTGACCACGGCAACGCTGACAAGATGTATGAGGATGACGGTTCACCCTTCACCGCTCACACAACATACCCTGTCCCCTTCTGCGTAGTCGGTTATGACTGCGAGCTTAAAGAGGGCGGCAAGCTCTGCGACATTGCTCCGACAATGCTCCAGATCATGGGTCTTGAGCAGCCTGCTCAGATGACAGGCACAAGCCTTATTAAATAAGATATCTCAGCATTATAAAACCGCTGTATCGATTAGGTCGATGCAGCGGTTTTTCAACCCTAAGTCACTTCGTGACAACTCCCTTAAAATGGAGATTTCAGACTCCTTTTGAAAGGAAGTAGCTTAGCGCAAGCAATGATGAAGAATAGCAAAACAATAAACACCGCTGTACCGTTTCCGATACAGCGGTGTTATGTTTTTTTCGATATTAAAGAGTGACCTCTTTGCCTGTTCTTGCGGACTCGTAAATAGCGCAGAGAATTTTGATCATATCAATACCCTGCTGAGGCTCAAAGATTGGCTCTGCGCCCTCAATGACAACATCATAAAAATGACGCAGGTTGTACATATGACCGTGCTTTTCGTTGATATTTGAGGGAGCGATATCAAGAAGCTGTCCGTCTTCCTCTGTGAAAATCTCGATCTTGCCGTTGCGCCACTCAAGACCGGACTTTGTACCTCTCAGTTCAACAAAACGGTTTTCACTCTTGATATTTGATGCCCAGCTGAACTCAATCTGAAGCACGGCACCGTTATCGAAACGGATCATACCCATTGCAAGGTCTTCAACATCGAATGTGCCGTCTGCCATTTTGTCACCGAAATCGGAATTGACAGAATCGCTCGAATCGTTATCGGCAAACTTGCAGTATGTATTACCGGAAACAGCAACGGGTATGGGGTTGCCCATGAGCCAGATTGAAAGGTCGATAAGATGAACGCCAAGGTCGATAAGCGGACCGCCGCCGGACTGCTCCTTGGTAGTAAACCAGCCGCCCTTACCCGGAATACCGCGTCTTCTCTGCCAGCCGCATCTGCCACAGTAAATCTCGCCCATTTTGCCTGCATCGATATACTTCTTTGCATACTGTGAAGGAGCTACAAAGCGGTTATTACGCATAATCATAAGCGTTTTGCCTGCCTTTTTTGCAGCCTCATCCATTCTGACTGCTTCCGAAACACTTATTGCATCGGGCTTTTCGCAGAAAACGTGCTTGCCTGCCTCAAAAGCAGCAACAGCAATAATAGAATGAAGATAATTCGGTGTACAGATATCAACAGAGTCTATAGTTTCATCCTTGAGAAGCTCTTTGTAATCTGTATAAACATCAGCCTCGGGGAAGTAATTATCCTTGAGATACTGTGCTCTTTCCTCAATAATATCACAAAGGGCAACAACCTCAATTCTGTCATCGTTAAGATACTCCTCAAGGTGAGCACCCTTACAGATACCGCCGTTACCGATAATACCTACACGCCATTTTGCCATTTTGTTTATCCTCCTGTGTTGTTATTTTAATTAACATTATCACCCTTAAAACCGTTTGTCAATGCGATAATGTTAACTTTCTGTGACTTTTATTGACAGGCTTATATATTTATAGTAAATTCTAATCATTAAAATTTTCGGAGAAAGAATTTATGAAAAGAATTATTTCTGTTATGCTCTCGGTTATTATCTGCTTTTCACTCGCCGTGCCTGCCTTTGCCGCAGACAGCACGCAGACAGAAAAGAAAAGCCCCCTAACCTGCCTTTTCAGCCTTTATACAGGTGCTCAGGCCGAAAGAATTTCGGACAGAATTGCTCAAAACACCGAATACTGGCCCTGCATAACCTTAGAAGGCTATGAATCCGTTTGTGCAAGAATCAGAATAACCGATAACCCCGAGCTTGCTAACCCGAAGGTTTTCAGAAAAGCTATTGTAAAAATGGTTGACAACAGTGAAACGATTATTGAAAGCCCGACCGAAAACACCGTATTAATGGGCTATCACCGTTTCGGCGGTGAGCTTGCAATGCATATTCTCGGCGTGCTTTTCCTTGAATTATTCAAATTTATCGGCACACCCGAGATTGATGCGTTGTACGAGATGTTCGACTGTGCTGATATGGACCTTGACGAAAACAGAATTTCTCCGATGCTTATGCAGCTGACCGGTATTATTATAATGGGTCTATTCCCGTAAAAGTTTTTTTGTCTGCATATATTAATGAAGGCTTACGGATATATTTTAAAGGAATATTTATTAAAACCAAATTATGTGCTATAATTCGTTACACTAAATTACATACTGAAGAAAGGAATAAAAATATGAGCTTTATTTCATCCGTTTTCAAGACAGTTTTTATGAAGGTGCTCAGCTTCGTTTCTGCTTTTCTGATGCTCTTTCTCAGCCCCGGCGGCGCAATCAGACAGCCTGCCGCCGCTGACAAGTGCCCTGCCTTTATGGGCGAGGTTGCAACAGCAAAGCCTATGGACGATATCGTAGTACCGCAGAATCCCTACCTCGCTGAAGAAGGTAGAAACGGTATGCACGGCAACTCCTACAACACAGGCTGTTACAACCATATGGGTCCTCTCGGCGTTAACCCCATTGTAAAGAGTCGTTCGCTGAACGTTTTCGGCGGCCTTGTTGCTACCTGTATGTTTGACAGCAAGGGCAGAATCATGTGCATCAGCGGTAACGTTGTAGGCTTCCGCCTTCTCCTCCTCGATCCTGATACACTTGAAATTCTTGCAGAAACACGTCTTCCCCAGCGTCCCTCAACAATCGAAGCTATCAAGAGATTTGACTTTGCATCAATCTCAAGCGATACATCAGGCGGTGCTTACTGCCACCTTCTTGCAGGTGACAGACCAATTATCGGCAATTCCGAAAACATCATTCAGATTTACTATGTAGATGAGTCCACAGGCACTCCCGAATGGAAGATTGAAAAGGAATACGACATAAGCAGCTACCTTCCCGAGGGCTCTTACCTTACCGATGCTGTTCCCGATTACGAAGGCAACATCTGGTTTGTAACACGGCCCGGTGAAGTCGGTTATATCAAGAACGGCACCGATGAAGTTTACCTCACAAAGCTTACATTTGAAGGCAAGGGTGAAGAAATACAGAACACCTTTGCAATGGCTACAGACGGTGTATATATCGTTTCTGACCACGCTATGTACCGCTTTGATATCAACGAAAACGGTGACCCCTACTACACCTGGAGAACATCCTATGACCGTGGCACAACACTTAAGCCCGGTGCTATCAACCAGGGCAGCGGTACAACCCCAACGCTTCTCGACGTTCCCTGTGCAGACGGCAGCATCAAGAAGGTTGTCGCTATCACAGACAATGCTGACGAACAGGTTCATGTATGTATTTATGACCGTGAAAACGGCAGTATCATTGCAGAGGTTCCCGTATTCACAAAGGGCAAGAGCGTAAGCGAAAACAGCCTTATTGCTCACGGTCGTTCCTTCATCGTTGAAAACAACTACTCTGAAAGCGGCTCAGGCTTCCTTGTAACCGACCCGACAAGTGAGCCCGGCGTTGTCAGAATTGACCTCAATGCAGATTGCACAGGCGCATCCATCGCATGGGAAAGCAATGAGGCTTCC
>JAZPYF010000083.1:0-3392 GCA_045544055.1 Acutalibacteraceae bacterium
GTGGGAATACCGGCCTCAAAGCCCAGGGAGATGAAGGTGGGAGCGTCGGGAGCCTGCATGGGGGAAACGCCCAGTTCAAGGAAGCCGGGCTTGTCGTACTGGGGCATATTGGCGGGATCTTCAAGATCCATGCCCTCGTGGGACAGGTGCCAGAGGTTCTTGTCCTTGGAGTAGTTGGTCTCGCGGTTGATCTTCAGGGGAATATTGTGAGCCTCGGCGTAGTCGATCTCTTCGTCGCGAGACTTGATGTCCCACTCACGCCAGGGAGCGATGATCTGCATCTCGGGAGCGAAAGCCTTGATAGCAAGCTCGAAACGAACCTGGTCGTTACCCTTACCTGTACAGCCGTGGCATATTGCGTCTGCGCCTTCAGCCTTTGCAATTTCAACAATTCTCTTTGCGATAACGGGACGAGCAAAGGATGTGCCGAGGAGGTAATCTCTCTCATAAACAGCGCCTGCCTTGAGAGTGGGGAAGATGTACTCGTTTACAAACTCATCCTGAAGGTTTTCAATGTAGAGCTTGGAAGCGCCTGTTGCGATAGCCTTCTCCTCAAGACCGTCAAGCTCTGTACCCTGACCGACGTCACCGGAAACAGCGATAACTTCGCAGCCGTTGTAGTTTTCTTTGAGCCAGGGGATGATGATTGATGTATCAAGACCGCCTGAGTAGGCAAGAACAACTTTTTTAATTTCTTTCATGATGTTTTCCTCTTTTCAAAATTAATTTTTATTCAATCGATGTGCATTATTATACACTGATTATATATAAAATCAAGTGCTTAATTGCATAAATATGCATATTTTATCAGCTTTTTTTGATATATTATGCATAAATGTGTATAGCTTACTGCTTTCCTGTTGAACCGAAGCCGCCTGCACCGCGTTCAGTTTCGTCAAATTCGGTAACTTCAACAGCAGGTGCGGTGCATACCGGCATTACTACAAGCTGAGCAATTCTTTCGCCCGGCTCGATAGTGTAGCTTTCCTCATACTGGTTTATGAGACCTACGCAGATTTCGCCTCTGTAATCGCTGTCAACAACACCGACACAGTTTGCCGGAGCGATACCGTGCTTGATAGCAAGACCGCTTCTTGCAAAGATCATTGCGGCATAACCGCAGTCTTCAAGTGCTATGGCAAGACCCGTGGGGATGAGGGCATGTCCGCCCTTTTTAAGTGTGACAGGCTCGTCAATGCAAGCGCACAGGTCAAGACCTGCGCTGCCTGCAGTTGCACGCTGTGGTATTTTTGCGTTTTCTCTGAGCTTTTTGAATTTGATTTCGGTCATCATCAGAAAATCACCTTTTCAGCAGCCTGTCTGAGCACAAGTGAAAGGAATTCATCAACCTTCATTGCACCGATGTCACCTTCACCGCGCTTGCGTACTCCGACAGTGCCTTCTTCAATTTCTTTGTCGCCGATAACGAGCATATAAGGAATCTTTTCAAGCTGAGCCTCGCGGAGCTTGTAGCCGAGCTTTTCGCTGCGGCAATCGGCCGAAACGCGAAGACCTGCATTGGCAAACTTTTCAACAATAGCGTTTGCAGCCTCGTGATGTCTGTCGGCAATCGGGATTACTCTTACCTGCTCGGGTGCAAGCCATACGGGGAATGCACCTGCATACCTTTCAATAAGAAGAGCAAGAGTTCTTTCATAGCAGCCGATTGATGTTCTGTGAATGATGTAGGGATTCTTCTTTGTGCCGTCGGGAGCAACATATTCCATACCAAACTTTTCAGCGAGCATCTGGTCAATCTGAATTGTGATAAGTGTGTCTTCCTTACCGTGAACATTCTTGATCTGAATATCAAGCTTGGGGCCGTAGAATGCTGCTTCACCGATACCGATTTTATAATCAATGCCGAGATTATCAAGAATCTTGTACATTACGCCCTGAGCCTCATCCCACTGCTCTTCTGTACCAATATACTTTTCTCTGTCATCGGGATCCCACTGTGAGAAACGGTAGGATACATCCTCGTAAAGACCGAGAGTCTTGAGCATATAAACACAAAGGTCAAGACAGCCCTTGAATTCGTCCTCAAGCTGTTCGGGAGTACACATAAGGTGACCTTCGGAGATTGTGAACTGACGGACACGGATAAGGCCGTGCATTTCGCCTGATGCCTCGTTTCTGAAAAGAGTTGAGGTTTCGCCGAGTCTCATAGGAAGATCTCTGTAGGAACGGGCTCTGTTGAGATATGCCTGATACTGGAAGGGGCAGGTCATAGGACGCAGAGCAAATACCTCGTCATCCTTTTCCTCATCACCTAAAACGAACATACCGTCCTTGTAGTGATCCCAGTGACCTGAGATTTTATAAAGGTCGCTCTTAGCCATAAGAGGTGTCTTTGTTCTGAGCCAGCCTCTTCTCTTTTCCTCGTCTTCAACAAAACGCTGAAGAGTCTGAACAATGTGAGTGCCTTTGGGAAGCATAATGGGAAGACCCTGACCGATATAGTCAACGGTTGTGAAGATTTCAAGCTCTCTGCCTATCTTGTTGTGGTCGCGCTTCTTGGCTTCTTCAATCTGAAGAAGATGTGCTTCAAGGTCACTCGCCTTTGTGAAAGCAGTACCGTAAATTCTCTGAAGCATCTTATTCTTGCTGTCGCCTCTCCAGTATGCACCTGTGCAGGAGGTAAGCTTGAATGCCTTTACTCTCCCCGTGTCGGGAATGTGAGGACCTGCGCAAAGCTCTTCAAATTCACCCTGACGGTAGAAGGAAATGCTTTCGCCCTTATCAGCGTGCTCCTTTATAAGCTCAACCTTATAGGTCTCGCCTCTTTCTTCCATAAGAGCAATAGCCTCGTCGGGTGTAAGCTCAAACTTTTCGAGGAAAAGTCCTTCCTTGACAATCTTCTTCATTTCGCCCTCAATCTTTTCGAGGATTTCAGGTGTGAAGCTGATTTCACTGTCAAAATCGTAATAAAAGCCACCCTCTACTGCAGGACCGATAGCGAGCTTTGTTTCAGGGTAAAGTCTTTTTACAGCCTGAGCGAGAATATGTGAGCAGGTATGCCAGAAGGTCTTTTTTGCTTCATCATCGTCAAAGGTGAGAATCTCAACCTCACAGTCGCCCTTGAGAGCTGTTCTGAGGTCGCAGATGCTGCCGTCAACCTTTGCAAGACATGCAGCCTTATAAAGACCTGCACCGAGGCTCTTTGCTACGTCGAGAACACTTGCGCCCTCTTCGTATTCACGGACAACGCCGCCCTTAAGTGTTACGTTAATCATTTTAATACTTCCTTTCAAAAAAATTAATAATGAATAACGAATAATGAATAATTGCGGTCGCGTATAAAGCTTTCGCTATCTTTCATATATACGCCGCATAGCAACACAGATGAAACCCGAAAATTTATAATTACAATCCCGTACATTTATCTCTTT
>JAZPYF010000084.1:0-24865 GCA_045544055.1 Acutalibacteraceae bacterium
TGATCATCTAAAAGGAATGGTGTTATAAATGAAAAAAATGCTAGTTTTATTATGTTTAATAGTTTTTATTTTCTCATTGAATGCTTGTTCAGGGAAACAAACCTCAATTCAGAATAGTGAAGGAACACAAACTAGTTTTGAAAATCCTGAAACAACCGTAAATTTTAATAATCAATATTCTGGAAGAGAAATGTATGAAGAAATCATTGTTGCCTTTATAGAAATTGACGATGAACTTTCTCGTGGTTGGTTTGATGAGGGTGCACAACGTTTTGTGAAATTAATAAAAGGCGATAATGTTCCTGCCGATGCTTCTGCAGTTGATTTAATGAAAATATATCGTAGTTTTGATGATACCATTGAATATACCGAATATAGCATTAGAGATTTTTTTACTGTAACGGATTATGACGAATCAACAAATGGTGGGGTATATAATTTCTTTGAAGCTATCGATCAACTTGAAGATGTAAAACTCAATGGTAAAGATGTTGTTAAAATAGATTCAAATGGGAATGTAATAGGTTTTGATTTTGATATTGCTGGTGGCGATGATGTGATTGCTGATGCTCTTAGCGTAAGTCCGGAGTTTGTTAAAATTATGCTGTGTGCAGCTTCGGATGCAGGATTTTCAGTAGTTTTGAAGGTGAATAAATAGTTTTAACTGGAAAAAAATTCGGAAGTTTTATGTTGAAAAAGATTTCTGCACCCCCAAAAATCGTATGATTTGAATGCAAAAATTTGCTCCGTGGAGAAAATTTTCGGTTTTTATTAAAAAATAATCTCCGTGGAAAAAAGTTCGGGAAAATTTAAGAAAAAATGGCAAATATGGAAAAAATACAAAAATTGTATCAAAAGCGTCCATCTTTGCCAAAAATCTTCTGCTACCAAAGGTATCGGGAGATTTTTTTATGCCTGTTTTAACCAATCAGGACTTGAACCTGCCTTTCGCCGTGAGGCGATTGCAATTGTTGCCATTCCGATGGCAAAGCGCAGCGACGCCGTCGGGTCCTGTTACCCGCACCATCGTTCAGCATTCACTTAATTGTGCGTGCTGAATTTTTTTATTTAATTTAGTTCCAAACATTCCATTAACAAAAAAGCCGTTCAAACCCGGTGTCCGAACGGCTTTTATATTCACTCACTTTTTAAGCTCAAAAACAATTTCTCCGCCGTTTGTAATTTCCTCGTAGGTCAGATAGATTTTATCAACTACTGCTCCGTTAAGTTTAACAGACTTGATATACGGGAAATCCAACGGATTTTTATCACATTTAATGCTCAGCTTATCCGAAACCTTGCAGGAATGGAATTTTCTGTCCAGCCTGATTTCAGCCTCTGTAAAGAGAGGTGTGTTTATGTAATATTTCGGGTCAGCAGGACAAACCTGCGCAAAGCCCAATGCGGAAAGCACGTACCAGGCGGAAAGCTGACCCACATCCTCATTGCCGCAAAAGCCGTATGCACCTGTGCGATAAGCTTCTTTCTGTACACGCCTTGTCCAGTACTGTGTCCTTTCGGGAAGTCCGAGAATACTGAAATAGTGTGTAATATTGTGGCAAGGCTCGTTGGAATGATTGTAATCGTCATTCCAGAGGCTTTTCAGATCTGCTCTTTCAAAAAACTCCTCGAGAAGATCTATTGTTCTCTGCTCTCCGAAAAGCCTGCTCAGACCTTTAACATCGTAAGGCACAAACCAGGACTGCTGAAAAATGTTGCTCTCAACAGTTCCGTCATCGTCATACCTGCCCTCTTCAAAAACAAACTGACCGTCTTCTTTTCGCGGAGCCATAAACTGCAGGGATTCATTGTAATTCTCTGCATAACGGCTGCTCCTGTTTGCAAAAAACTGCGCATCCTCTGTTTTGCCGAGGGCTTCTGCAAATTTCATCATAGTGAAATCCGCCAGCAAATACTCAAGTGTATCGCTCAGCTTTTCAGGCACATAGCAATCATCAAGATAAGCCTTGCAGTCAGGTCTTATGGAGCGAAATTTTTTGCCGTTGAGTTCCTTAGCACAAACGCCCGATGCCTTTGAAATCTCGTATGCCGCCTCAACATCATAAGGATAAATGCCTTTTGTTACAGCATCCGCTAGGACAACAAGACCCGGGTCGCCGACCATACAGCCTGCATTTATGCCCATAAGCTCCCAACGCGGGAACGAAGAATTATTAAGCTGAGCTATTTTCAGCAAAGAATTAATCTCGTCACGCACCATATCGGGACGGATAATGCTCAAAAGCGGAAACTCGCTTCGGTAGACATCCCAACCGCTGAAAACAGTTCTTTGCTTATAATCGGTATTCTCAAACACCTCATAGTTAATTGTGTATCTGCCGTCAGTATCTGCCATTGTGCGAGGGTCTAAAAGTACATGGTACAAGCAGGTGTAAAAGAGCTTGAGATCAATCTCATTTGTGCCCGAAACGCTCACGCCGGAGAATGCATCCTCCCATTTTGCAAGTGCGTTTTCTGCCACGGTGTCAAAATCATCATTCTCACATTCGGCAGAGAAATTCTTTCTTGCGCCTTCAATATCAACATAGGAGATTGCACATTTTATCTCTAAAGGCTCATTTATTTCACTTGAGAAATCAAGAATAACACCTAAATCCTCACCCTCGCTTGTATCAACAAATTCTTCGTTTTCAAAGAATCTGTTATTGACAAACGGATGAGAAAGCTCCATAACAAAATACACATCATAGAAAATTTTGCCGTGGCCGTGACCGAAGCCGCCGCCCGCAGGCGTGCACTTGATATGGCCTTCAATTTTTCTGTCACTTATAATATCAACCGTCTGATAATCTGCCTTACCGCCGATTCTTCTGCTGAAATTAATAATTATCTTCTTTTCCGATTCCGACGGATAGGTGAATCTGAGAAATCCGGCATGCTCGGAGGTTGTACATTCGGCAAAAACGCCGTATCTTTCCAACAAAACAGAGTAATACCCTGCGCGGGTCTTTTCATTTTCGTGAGAAAACTCGGATTTCCAACCAACAGTTCCCTTATTGAACGGCAACTCTTCATTGCTTCCGCTGCGAAGGTCTGTAACCTCGGTAACAGGCATAACCTGCAGATTTCCCAGATCACCGTACCAGCCTATGCCGCTCATACGGTTAAAGCTGAAGCCCTCAATGGTATTGTGGCAGTAATTATAGCCGCTGCCGTTGTCGCCGCCGCTCACCGTATCGGGAGAAAGCTGTACCATTCCGCCCGGAACACAGGCGCCCGGATAGGTTTTTCCGCCGCCGTGGGATTTTTCAATCTGACCGTCTCCGACGGTACCTATCATAGTATCAACATACAATGCTCTTTTCATAAGTAATCCCCCATTGCAAATCACTTTTGCGATACTTTTACAATCAAAACTCATTTTACCATAAAAAAATAAAAATACAACTCTGATTTAACTAACAGCTGAACCTAATAAAGAAATAAAAGCGTTGCGTCGGAAACGCCCTACCGCAACGCTTTTATTAACGGTTAAATAAGCTGTCGAATGAAATTATTCATTCATAAGCATTCTCATAAAGAGTCCGCCCTGAACTGTTCTGTGACGGAACGAAACCCATCTGCCGCTGACGGTATCGTACCAGTCTGTCATCGGGACTCTTGACGGACTTTCGTTATAAGCTTTCCAGAGAGGTGCAATATACGCTTCAAAAACCTCTTTGGAGGATGCCATGGACGCTGTCCATACAAGCCAGTCTGACTTTGTATAGTCCGCTCTGCTGTCAAGCGGCATACCGTACTCATTGAAATGCTTCATATTATCTGATATTTCAGCATCCATAAACGCCTGACCGAACAAACCGCTGTTCCAGACCTTATCCCATACCATATTGTATTTCATTGAATATGAATCGGGTTTATCAAAAGCAAGTCTTGTTGTGCCGTTGGGATTGACTGCGGTTTTCTTCCATATTTCTGCCATTTTAACTGCTTCTTCACGGTAATATGCTGACTTATCGCTGTCGCCAAGCATTTTCATTATTATTGACATACCCTGAAGACCCATAATCGCCTTGAGAGAAAGGTTACAGTTGTGGGCAAGGTGACCTGCAAAATCATCGGTACAAAGCTGATGACCGGGATCTGCGCCGTGTTTTATAAGATAGCTGCACCATTTTTCAAGAAGTGCTATATGCTCATTTGCAAAATCAGCTTTGCCTGTTGCGAGGGCAACATTCGCCTCCATAATCAGCATATTTCCGCACTCTTCAACAGGCATCTGCCACTTTTCAATATCCTTCTGGTTATTGGCATAAACCTGACCGTTGAGGAGAGGATACTGACCTACATCGTGAGGCGCAAAATCAAATATCCATGCAGCACTTTGTGCAAACCTGTAAACCGGGCGCATCATACCTTTGACAAGCTCGGGATTATAAATGAGGAACATAGGGATTGAAGGATAGGACACATCGACTGTTGCGGCGCAGCCGTTGGAATAACATTCTTTTGAAATAAAAAGTATTTCACCGTTTTTATCAAGTACGAGCTTGTGTGCGGCAATAACCTGGCGGTAAGCAAGTGACAGAAGCTCTGCATATTTTTCGCCGCCGACCTTAACAGCACGGCTGTAAAGATTATCGGAAAATTTCCTGCATCTTATTTTCAGTGCGTCATATTCCTTTGCCGCCTGAGAAACTGCTTCCAGTATTGTTTGGCCGTCTTTATTCCAGTAGGAGCAAAGATGCTCACCGAAATACTCAATGCTCTTTATATCATCATAAGCAAAGTAATATACGGCAGATTTGTTTTCTTCAAGAGGCACAGTAATATTGATATGTGCATCGCCCCATATCTCATTGGAAAATCCCTTGGCATTTGCAGCATTGCAAGCAAGGTACAGATAACCCCAATCAATTTTGACGTCATCGCCGCTTTTGTTGAGAGGCTTTTGTATGCGGTTGCCCATTTTCATAACGGTAATGCCGTCAAAAGACAATTCTTCGGTATCAACAAGGTCATCATTCGGCTCATCAAGACAAAGCTCTTCGCTTGCGGCAATATTCACCGAAACCTCGTGCTGTTTACCGTCATTTGATTCATAGGTAATTTCAAGATAAGAAACAGGACGGGTAAGAAGCCTGTAATCATCGGGAATAAGAGGAGTGAGAAAGCTGAGCCTCAAAACAATTTCGTCGTTCTCAAATACCGCCGAAGTTGAAAGCGCATCAATCTCCAGCGAAACCTGCCTGATTTTATGTATATCTCTGTGATAACCGAGGAAAAGATATTCTTTGCCGTCGATATTCACGGTGCCGATTATCGAGTTACCTTTGCCCGACCAATGCTCTGTTTTAGAATGGTTGAGTTTTGTATCGGCTGACCATACGGTAAAAAACGGATCAACCGTAATCAGCGGTACAGCGGGTGCTCTTAAATTCATTTTTATCATCCTTTCAAGGAGTATAGTCAGATTATAATATACGCCGTAGTATAAAGCAATACAAATAATTTATTGATATATCCGCTCAACTGTGATAGTATTATTTCAAAACAACAAATAGGGATTTGGGTTATGCTTTTTGATAAGACAACCGTATCCGCTTTAGAGGTAAAAAACAGAATAATCCGCAGCGCAACACACGACGGTCTTGCCGATGGAAACGGTGCACCGAGCGATAAGCTGATTGCATTATGTGCAACTGCTGCGGACTTGTAATAGAAAAAGAACCGACACGATGCCTTTACGGTAAAGTAAAATAACAGGAGACTCACTATGTCCGAAATTAGAGAATGTATAACAAAAATATTTGCAGGCGGTGCAACCAAAGCAGTAATCAGCAAGCCTGCAAGCAAGCAGGCAGAATACAGAAAAATCACCGTTGCACTTCTGCCGAAGTTTTATCAGATTGCAAAATATACCGAAAAGCAGGTTTTTCACGAGAATATTGCTTTTGACAAAATCGCTGAGCGCTGTGCCGAAATTATGGAAAGCGGTTACCTGCAGCTCAACGCATGGGCTGATGACAGAGATTTTCAGCTTATGATCTCAAAAAAAGACAAGGTCTTTTTCAAAGAAAAAAGAACATCAAGCACACCTGCGCCGTGTCAGTCTGCCGAGCACAACAGAAAAAAGCAGTATCTTCTGCCCGAGGGTGAAATAATAGAACCGCTTGTGGATATGGGAATATTCACAAAAGAGGGCAAGGTTGTGCAGGCAATGTACGACAAGTACAAGCAGATAAACCGCCTTATAGAAATAATTGACGATTCTGTCAAGCAGCACGATTATAAAAAGCTGAACATTATTGATTTCGGCTGCGGCAAATCTTATCTTACATTTATAGTCTACTACTACCTGACCGTAATAAAGGGTATTGAAGCAAACATAATCGGTCTTGACCTGAAGAAAGACGTTATAGAAAAGTGCAACAAGGCGGCGCAAAAATACGGCTATAAAAATCTGCGCTTTGAGCTTGGTGACATAAACGGATTCAAATGTCCGTTTGATGTTGATATGGTGCTTACACTTCACGCCTGCGACACAGCAACGGACTACGCACTTTACAATGCGATTATGTGGAAAGCCAGGATGATTTTCTCTGTCCCCTGCTGTCAACACGAGCTGAACAAGCAGATATCGACCGACAGCCTTTCCGTACTGACACGCTACGGAATTGTTCAGGAGCGTTTTTCGGCACTGCTTACGGATGCACTCCGAGGAAATCTGCTGGAATACTGCGGCTACAAAACTCAGCTTCTGGAGTTTATAGATTTTGCTCACACTCCGAAGAATATACTTATCCGCGCCGTACTAAGGCCAAGTCCCTCACGCTCATCTAAAGAAAAGGCAATGAGTGAAATCAAGGCGGCAATGGAAGAATTCAACGTCTGCCCTACACTCTACAAACTGCTTACAGACAAATAAAACAAAAAAATTAGTGGCTGTTCAAACGAACAACCACTGTTTTTTTATTTAAGTTAATATCAGAAAAGAGAATCAAGTACGCCGCTCAGAGTCTGATAGAAAATGTTGATTACAAGGTCTAAGGTAAGTCTCGGCATTTCGGAGAAGCCGTTTGCACCGTAAGCATTGTTGAGGAATGCGCTCACACCGGTAAAGAAGCCGGAATCCTTTTTCTCTGCAGGCTCCATAGCACCTGCCTTTACAAGACAGGCTGTAATTCTTGCCTCAGAGGCTTCAAGCTCACCTGCAACTACAACAGTATCTGCAAGCATTTCTTCCGCCTCGGCAAGTGCCTGCTCAAGCTCTGCCTTATCATCAGCAGAAAGAGCGGACTTGTCAAGCTGCTTTGCCTGCTCCATAAGAGTAATAAGGTTTGCAGGCTCTCTGCCGACGTTGAACTGCGGGAAATCGGGAGAAGAGTAAACATCCTTTATATCGTCGCTTGTGATAAGCTCAAGAGCGAGTTTGAGGATGACATCGTTATTAGCTGTGCGCTCGTGCTTCTGACCGTCGAAGTAGAATGTGGTATCAGGCAGGAGACCTGTTGAAGCGTCAACAACTCTGTCAGGAGAAATGTGGTTGTGTGTGGGGTCCTTGCAGACTGTGTTCTGCTGAACATAATCCTCGGGGAGAGTTTCGCCAACCTTTGCGGCATAAGCGCCCATTGATGTAGAATCAAGCTGAATAATATAGTCAGCATTCTGTGAATCCCAGCTTTCACCGACATTGATCATATTTACATCGTATTCGGCAAAGCAGAAAACCTGTATTCCCTTGTCAACCATATTCTGAATATTCTTATGCGCATTGAGCTGAGCACGGTAGTACTTATCTGTCTGCTCTTTGATTTCGGGCCTGTCGGAAAGATACTTTTCAGCGGCAGTCGGATAATCGCCCGAGGGACAAAGTGCCCACATACCCGTACTCATTGTCATAATATCGCCGACAAGCACATCTACTGCTGACTGAAGCACTGCACCGAGAACCTCATCGGGGAGGATTCTTGCGATAACCTCGATCATAGCGGCAGTTTCACTGTCCATAAGACCAGAGTTGCCGAGGAAGCCGTTGAGCAGATATTCGGGATTTGTGAATGTTACTCTGCCGTTGAAAACATCGCCGATGATTGTTGAGCCGTCAATTGCCGGAACAACATAGATTACCTTGTGGATACTGTCGGTAATATCGGGATAATATTCGAGCAATGCGCTCATAACCGTACCGCCCTGGCTGAGAGGAATGAGCGTTACCTTGTCATGACCTGTCTGCTCCTTAACCATATTGATATAATCATAAAGCTCTTTTGTGATATCGATATGGTTGCCGAATGAGTTGTATGTAAAGTAATAGAAATGATCGAGCGGCTGGTCATGCTCGTACTTGTTGAACGGAACATGAGAATAAATCTCCTCACGCTCAAAATCCTTACACTCTGAAACAGGGTAAAGATATCTTTCTGTTTCAACATTGTTGATAAGGTGTGCTGTTTTGTCGCACTTGTTGATACCGAAGGCAGAATCGATAGCCTTTGCCGCCGCCTGAGAAAGACCGATATCGCGCTGGGCTATGAGAGAGAATACCAGAGGAAGCGCAAGCTCCTTGATAAGCTCAGGAAGCTTGATATATGCCGGGAAGCTTGTCACCTTGTTGCCGTCAGCATCAAGAACATAGTCGCCGTTTTCATCAAGCACCCATGTGTTGCCCTGACCGAGGCCGGGCACTATGATTGCAGGATGGTGTTCGCACTTGCCGTCGCACTCGGTTATTCTCTGCTCGGCAAAAGCACCGACGGAGCTTGCACAAACGAGCATTACGGCACAAAGAACAAGTGATACCGCTTTGATAACTACTTTTTTCATTTGAGTTTATTCCCCTTTTGTTTTGCATTTGCGGTTTATCTACCGCACAGACAAGCTGATTTTACCACATCAAAGCACCAAAATGCAATTAACACTTTGTTAACAAACAAAAAAATATAAAAAACAAGGGCAGGTGACGCATCATCTGCCCTTTTACGTTTACTTTTTGAGTATGAATATTACCGCTACCAATGAAACAATAAGAAGCACCGAAACAACTGCAATTGCAATATTCGGCAGAGCCTTATTCTCTCCCGTATGCTTTGCAGGCTCAATCAGCTTTGCTTTGCGCAGTGCCGAAACAACAGGCTTATAAATAAGCAGCGTAAATGCCGTATTGAGTCCGCCCTTGATAAGGTTGAACGGCATAAATGCAGGGAGGAGAAGTGCCTTTACCTCTTCACGGGAAATTTCCATATACAGCGGTGTTATTGCATAGTTCCACAGCAACATTGCCGCCGTTGTGAAGATACAGCCTGCAACAAGTCCTATGACCGCGCCCGAAAGCGTGCGCTTCTTTTTATATATAACAGCCGCAGTACAGGCAAAGGTGCAAGTAGAAATAACGTTCATCACAAGACCTATGATGCCCGTATCGCTGACAGTAACAAGCTCAACGAGTGAAACTATAACACTTATAAGTGCCGCCGAAAGAGGACCGAAAATAAAACCGCCGAGGGTTATGATTATATCCTTGGGATCATACTGCAAAAACAGCACAATGGGCGGCAGCATACGGCTGACAGCCATGAGAACATATGAAACGGCACAGAGCATGGCAAGAGTAGTAAGTTTTTTTGTCTTGCTGTTCATTTTTAACACCTCACAAAAAATAAAAGCACCGAAAAATCGCTTCTTCGGTGCCTGTGAAAAACCTGAAAAATCCGCCTTGAAAGGCCGAAAAATCAATCTTCTTTCATCCAGACTTTACTGTCGGTATTGGAATTGCACCAATTCATACGCGCCTGCGCTCGCGGACTTTACCGCCGATCGGGAATTTCACCCTGCCCCGAAGAGATTTCCGAGTATTAACTTTACTATATTAAAACACAATAAAGACTGCTTGTCAAGTAGGGACGATTCACAAACTGTCCGGATATCATTGTGCTACTTCAATTGTCTTGTTACCGAAACTGTTTTTTTCGTAGCTGACATAGTTGAGCTTTCCGCTGTTTAACAAACCGTCGATAAATTCAAGCTCAATATAAACCTCGCAGTCTCCTTGCCAGTTATCATAGCTGCCAGGTAATTCCGCTGTGTCTGAACCCCTGCTGTAAAAACGGTAATATGTCTTTTTGCCGCTTGGCATATCCGTTTCAAAAACGGTGAAGATTTCGCCGTTATCTGTACCGAAAAAAGCAACTGTATCATTTTCTCTGTCGCCTTTTTTCAGAGATTTGAAGCGTTTGGCAACAGCATCAACATCGTCACTTCTTACTGAATAGTGGCATGCTCCGCCGTAATTGTCGTACAGACCGAACGCACACCCCGCACCCTTTGAAACCAAAATGCCGTTTTCATCTTCGAGCAAAAAAATCAAGTTATTAGAATCAGTCGTATAATTTGAATAGTTTGAAGCATACGGCAGAGCGTCAGGATTAAAATAAATCTCATAATCTTCTTCAAACAAAAAGTTCATTTGTTCAAAATTGAATCTGAACCGCTTTTCGTTTGCTCTGTCAAGCGTTTTTGCAAACTCATCAATTGTTACATAGCCTTTTTCCTGCAGCATTTGCAAGGTTTTATCAAAGTTTTCCCCTGTTTCTATTTGGTTGTATATTTCTTTTGCTTCGTCTGTAAGCGCATCCGTTCTTTCTCGGAACCATTGCGGATAGTTTATGAACAGCCATTGGCTGTCTTCATAAGTCGCTGTGGATACAACCGACACCAAACAGAACAGCAAAGAAATAACAACTGCACGTACAATCTTGGTTTGCGGTTTACCTTTGCTTTTGATTTTTCTGCTTGATACAAAGCACCATACCGCAAAGCCAAGCATCAATGCAATGCTTAAATAAAAAGATACTGTTTCAAAATCAAGGCCTCGCATAACAAAAGGTGTGTATTCGTCAAGCAGATAGCCGACATTTACAGCAAGGCTATATACCGCAGGCTGAGGATAAAAACACAAAGGAGCGGCCGCGCCAATAATGAAATTTGAAATACCTATTGCCGCAAGGCACTTGCGAAAGCCTTTCTTACAGCAGAAAACCGCAAGACCGAAAACAATAAAAAGCATAATAAAGCTCAAAGCGGTTTCGTACGGCAAAGGCTTACCCTTTGAATCAAAGCTCGTTATCCATACACCGCAAAGCAGAGCAATAAAATTTATTATCGGTGATATAAAAAAAGCAATTATTGCCCACCATATTCTTTCTGCGTGCAGCTCGGAAAAGCTGTTTCTGATAGAGAGCTTCACCGCATCGTCATTGCCCATATCTTTCAGTGCTTTCGTTATGCTTTCATCCTTGGTGTAGCCTGCCCCGAGATAAAAATCGACTCTGTCATAAATATGGCTCAGAAGCTCATCTCGTATAAGCTGTTTTTTCTTTTTGGAAATGCTTTCCGGGATTATCAGCTTTATATAATCGTCAATTCGGTTCACATCAGCACCCCCTCACACAGTGGCACTAAGAACTTTACCTACCGCGGCAGAATATGTCGCCCATTCCTCTTTGGTTTCTGTGAGCTTTTTTAGACCTTTTTTCGTTATATGGTAATACTTCCTTTTTCTGCCCTGTTCGCTCTGCTCCCAGTATGATTTTACAAGACCGCTTTGCTCGAACGAATGAAGAATCGGATACAGCGTGCCTTCTTTGAAAGAAAAAACTCTTTCACTGCGAAGCTCAATCTCCTTGATAATCTGGTAGCCGTACATATCCTTTTTTTCGATAACGGACAGCACAAGCAAGGCACTGCTGCCTTTTGTCAGTTCTTTTTTCATATCCATATGCAAATACCTCCTTTTATTACATAGAGATTCTATACATCGAATCTCTATGTATAAAGTATCACAACTTACCATTTCTTGTCAATACCTGTTTTTACAGAATTTCTTTTTGTTGACAAACAGGTGCTATACAAATACAATAGAATTAATAACTACATAATCAGCGGAGGAAGAACAATGGCAAAAATTATCGGCACTGCAATTCCCAACATTCCCTGGCAGGACAAGCCCGAAGGCTACAGATATCCCGTCTGGCGCTATGACGGCAACCCAATTATCACAAGAAACAATCTTTTTATGGCAAACAGCATTTTCAATTCTGCGGTAGTCCCCTTCGGTGACGGCTTCGCAGGCGTTTTTCGCGTTGACGTGATGAGCCGCGACCACACACTCGTTGTAGGCTACAGCAAAGACGCAATCAACTGGGAGCTTGAGGAAAAGGTGATTTTCAGAGGCTATGATCCCAGGCTTTGCCTTATTGACGGCAAATACTACCTTTCATGGGTTAATCTCACTCCACACGGTACAACAATCGGAATTGCTTACACTACCGATTTCAAGGAGTGGGTACAGCTTGAGGATGCTTGCTATCCCGTTGCACGAAACGGCGTTCTCTTCCCCCGTAAGATAAACGATGAATACCTCCTGCTCATCCGTCCCTGCGACAGAGGTCACACACCCTACGGTGATATTTTCCTCAGCCACAGTAAAGACCTTACCTACTGGGGCAAGCACCGATTTGTTATGAAGCCCGAAAAGAACTGGGAAATGACCAAGGTAGGCGCAGGTCCTACCCCGATTGAAACAGACGAGGGCTGGCTGATGTTCTACCACGGCGTGCTTACAAGCTGTAACGGCTTTACATACGCAATGGGTGCGGCAATTCTCGACAAAGACGAGCCCTGGAAGGTACTGCACAGGGCAGACAGCTTCCTGCTTGCTCCTCATGAGCTTTACGAATGTGTCGGCGATGTGCCGAACGTTGTTTTCCCCTGTGCCGCTCTTGCAGACAGCGAAACAGGCAGAATTGCAATTTACTACGGCGGCGCAGACACAGTTGTTGCACTCGCTTTCACAACAGTTGACGAGGTTGTTTCATTCATTAAAGAAAATGATCTCAACAAATAACTATCCGCAAAAAAAGTCAGCACTTTTCAAGTGCTGACTTTTTGTTTTATTCAGTTAGAATTCATAATGATATGCGCCGCATTCACACACGGGGTTGATACCGAAAAGCATCTGGAAGAAGTTGACAATCTGCCAGATCATATTGATAAACCAATTATCGAAGTGGCAGAAGTGAGTGCAGATCATACAGCCGCAAACATCACATAAATTGTTTTCATCGTCATCATAATGCCAATTGTCGAGCTCTTTTTCCTCGTGACCCGAAATAAACTCTTCACAGATCGGGCAGTAAAGACCGGCAGTATAACCATGGTTCAGGCAATCGGAATAAGATTCATCAATAAATTTGAGGTCATGCACGTTGCCGTTTTCATCGGTGTGGACTCCGCGGCTTAACTTAAGAGTGCTTGTGCCGCCTACATAGCTTCTTACTTCGTAGTAGTACGCCACACCTGCTTCGAGTTCACAAGGCAGATAGAAATCGTATACTGCGCCGTTTTCGTTACTGTCGGTGTCACTGTCAAAGCAATCATCCTCTTCGGTATAGATATAAGCATCGGGATCGGTTTCTTCGCTTTCTGACAATGATTCAAAAATATACAGACCGCTTTCCTCGGGTACAAATCTAAACCACATACGGTATGTATCGGTCATATCCGCCTCGATTTCATCACCGACAGAAATATCCTTACCGACAAAGAACTCTCCGCAGCCGCAGTAGCCGAGTTTTTTAGGCTTGCTGTGGTCACATTCCTCATCGCAGTATACGCAAACGCCGTCTTCATAGCTGTGACTGCATCCGAGCGATACACTAAAGCTCACCGTTTCTTCATTTTCATATGTATATACTTCAAAGTAATAGGTTTCACCCGCCGCAAAATCGTATTCATAGCTGAAATCAAATATATTGACGCTGTTGTCGTCATCATCGAAGTAATCACCGCTGAGGAATTCTTCATCAGAATCGTAAAGAGAACAGCCGATATCAGTATTCTCAGAATGTGAACGGAAAACCAAAGTTCTGTCTTCCTCGCAGACAAACCTTACAAAAACAGTATCATTCGCATCAACTTCAAGCTCAAGCTCTTCGCCGTAAGCAATATCCTTGCCGAGGAAAAACTCGCCGCAGCCGCAGTAGCCGAGGCTCGCAGCCTCGCTGTGGTCACACTCATCACCGCAAACATCGCATACACCGTCAACATAAGCGTGTCCGCACTCAAGATAAATCGTATACGATGCGGATTCTCCGCCCCAGTTAGTCACATAGAAATAATAGGTTTTTCCAGCCTTGAATTTGTAGGAAAGGCAGAAATCAAGACCGTCATCAACATCATCGGTATAATCAAAATCAAGATACTCACCGTTGGCATCCAGAAGCTCACAGCCGGGGTCGCAATCCTCCGATTCGGACCTGAGGATAAACTTCGTATCCTTTTCGGGAGTGAACCTGACATAAGCACCATCATCAACATCTATTTCAACAGTAAGCTCTTCGCCGTATTCAATTTCATAATCGTGCTCAGGCTTATTGGGGCTTTCCTCAATTACCGTAATTCTTCCTTCACCGTCGGGATTGCCGTATTTATCGGCAGGAATAACTCCGTCAAGTGTTTCGGTAAAATACTTGATAAGCATTTCGTTGTCACAGGGCAGACCCTCAGCCTGAACAACCGTTGCATCTTCAAGCATTGTAAGTCCGTCACCGCCCTGAGTGAGAACATACTTACTGCCGACAAGGGTATATGTTTTTTCGAGGTCAACCTCTTCGCCACCGACGTAAACGTTCTGAACTCTGCGCATCATATCTTCATCAATTTCGATAAAGTCGCCGAGCTGATCGGTGATAACGGGGCTTTCTCTGTAAGCATGTATTTCAAATGTTACGCCTGAAACCTGGAAGAAGCCACCCAATGGCTCGGGGCAATTGCGTGCACCGTGCTCAAGCACATCAATAAGCTGCTGACCCGTAACCTCAAGCACGCACATATCGTTGCCGAAGGGGTTCATATCCATAAGCGTTTTTCTTGAAACATCGCCTATTTCGACCTCTCCTCTTACTCCGCCGCCGTTGGCGACAGCAACATCTGCACCTGTTACGGCACGGTAAGCATCGGTAACAAAATCGCCTGCGTTTGTCTCTTTCATACGCACAGCCCAGCTTTTGTCAGCATTATAGGTAACAAGCTTCGCCTCGGATGTACCGATTGCTTCATAGAGGTAAGCTATTTCATCTTTATAGCCGTCAATCTTTTCCTTAACGGTGGCATGAGCTGCTTTTGCGTCTGCAGAAAGAGTCTCAACCTTGACATCATCGGGGTTTACAAGCTCAAAGCTTGCGTTACCGTCGCTGATTGTAAGCACACCGAAATTGGCAAACTTCGTACCTGTTGATGTAAGTACAACGTCTGTATTATCTTTGTTTTTATAAACTGCACTTTCAATTGTTTCGTGAGAATGTGCATCAATAAAATAATCAATACCGTTGGTGTTAGCAATTATATCGGTCGACTTCCAGCCGTCGGTAGTTTCTGCAATGCCTGTATGACCTACTGCTACAACTATGTCAGCGCCGTCGGCAACAGCAGCATCTACACTTTGCTGAATATTTTCGTAAAGAATCTCGTTCGTAAGACCGCCCGGATATACGGGAAAACCGTAAATATAATTTCCGCCTTCACCCTTAAAAAATTCGGGAGTTGATTTTGTAATGGTTTCGGGAGTTGAAATACCGACAAAAGCAACCTGATAATCGCCGAAATCTTCAACCGCATAGCGAGAAAGCACGGGTGAAACCGATGGCAGATACCAGAAGTTTGAGCTGAGATATTCATAATCTGCCTTATCCTGTGCAATGTCAAGGAAAACATCCATGCCGTAATCGAACTCGTGATTACCGGGCACCGCATAGTCATAACCGACGGTATTCATAATATCAACAACCGCCGCACCCTCGGTAAGGGCACCTATAACCTCACCCTGAATAGCATCACCTGCATCAACAGTTACAACATTCTTGCCCTGAGCAATAAGCTCTGCTCTGTAAGCGGCAAGCACCGAATAATCGTCGATTGCACAGTGAACATCGTTCGTGTAAAGCACAACTGTTTCAGCCTCGGCTGCCGACACAAGCGGAGCAGCAGACAACAGCATGGCAGCTGCAAGAAAAACGGACAGTAACTTTTTCATACGAACGCCTCCTTAAGCGCTTATTTTATGTAATAATTATATCAATAGGTAATATAAAAATCAATAAAAAGTAAAGCCGAGAAGAAAAAAACCTCTGCCGAACGCAAAGTCCGACAGAGGTTTATGTATTGAATCAAGACAGATTTCAGAATATGCCGAGAACAGGTGCAAGCACATAGGTATCGACAAACTCCATCATCATGCCCCAGATAAGACCGAAGGTCAGAGGAAGCATTTCGGAATAGCCGTTTGCACCGTAGTTATCGTAGAGCCAGAGGCTGAGATTGGTGAAGAAATCAGATGTTTCTTCGGGCTCCCCTACTGACCAGGCACCTACCTTGACCATAGCTCCGATGAGCTTATCTTCAATCTCTTTCTGCTGTCCGTCATAGCAGACTGTACCGCTGACAAAAGCTTCTGCTGCTACAAGAGCATCTGCGAGTGCCTTTGCATCGTCAGCGTTGAGCTTTGATGTATCAACAGCCTTTGCTGCAGGGATATAATCGTTTCTGAGCTTTCTGAGGTCTCTTCTGCCGTTGAACTGAGGATAGTCCTCTGTTGAGTAAACATCCTTGATGTCGTCAGTTGCGAGAAGCCTTGTTGCAAGTGAGATTATGATATCGTTTCTTGCTGTCTGCTCGTGATTCTGACCGTCGAAATAGAATGTTGTATCAGGAAGAAGACCTGTTGAAGCATCAACAACTCCGTCGGGTGAAAGGTGGTTGTGAGTGCGATCGGAGCAGTTGGGACTTGTGTTTGCCTGCTTATAGTTTTCGCCGAGAGTTTTGCCTACAAGTGCGCTGTGAACGCCCATTGCTGTTGATGAAAGGTGAATAACACCGTCAGCATTATCATCATTCCATGATCTGCCGATCTGGTAAAGCGGTACGTCGTAATCGACAATATTGAAAACCTCTACGCCCTTGTCAACGAGAGCCTGGATATTGTCGAGCGAATGGAGCTGAGCCTGATAGAACTTATCTGTCTGCTTCTTGATTTCGGGCTTGGAGCCAAGGAGAGCGGCAGATGCCTCAGGATAGTACTCCTTCGGGCAAAGACCCCAGAGGCTGGTGATGTTGGCTGCAACATCCTCTACAAGACAGTCAGCAACGTTTCTGAGAACGCCTGAGAGAACCTGATCGGGGAGAATTCTTGCAATAACCTCAATCATTCTTGCTTCTTCTTCGTCCATAAGTGTTTCAAGGAAACCGTTGTAAAGGAAATCCGTATCGAAGAAAGCAAAGTTCTTTGTATAGAGATCGCCGACGATTGTTGAACCGTTGAGAGCAGGAACGATATAAACAACCTTTTCAAGGTCATCCATAACGTCGGGATAGTAATCGAGCAGACCGTTTGCAATAGAGCCGCCCATGCTGATGGGAACAATATTAACCTTATCGTGGCCTGTTTCCTCTTTAACCATCTGAATGAATTCGTAAAGCTCTTTTACGGTATCGTAGTTGTTACCGAATGAATTGTATGCGAAATAGTAAAGGTGATCCTCGCCTGCCATCTTTGAGAAGTTCTGGAGAGGAATGTTGTTGTAAATCTGCTGTTTTTCATAGTCGCTGCATTCGGCAACGGAATAGGGGTATTTTTCAACCTCAATATTGCCTGTGTTTTTGCCGTTTGTATCGCAAAGGTTTACTTCAAAAGCATCCATTACAACGTCACAAAGAGCCTCTGAAAGGCCCATATCGTGCTGTGTGAGCAAAGTAAAGATTGCAGGGAAAATAACCTTAGGTACGATAGAGCCGACATTGAATATAGCCGGGAAACAGCTGATTCTCTCGCCGTCTTCATCAAGAAGATAGTCGCCGTTCTCATCGAGAGCCCATACGTTGGACTGACCGATACCGGGAACAACGATTGAAGGGCAGATGTCACACTCGCCGTTGCACTCGGTCTTGATTGCGGCAGATGCACTGATTGCAACCATTGAGAATACAAGCGCAAAAGCAAGGATTACAGAGATGATTTTTTTCATAACATAACCTCTTTCGTTTGGGTTTTCCTCAGCAAAACAGGATTTTGCTGAAATACCAGTTAATTTTAACATAATTTACATATTATTTCAATGTTTAGAATTAGAAAAATAATAAACTATTTGAAAACTTTTGGATAATGAGAAAGCACATCAGCTCAATCACTTGACTTCACGAACGGATATATAGTATCATTTAAGAAAAATGAAAGGCAGGTTAAGCAAAATGGCGATGATGAATAAAAATATGAATCGGAGAGCCGTTTTGCCTGTCTGCAATTGATGCAGTTATATTTTAAGGCATCTCCGTTACGGAGGTGCCTTATTCATTAAGGAACGAATATGAAAAAAGTTATTATAATAGGCTGTCCCGGCAGCGGAAAGACAACCTTTGCTCAAAAGCTTAATAAATGCACGGGGCTGCCGTTATATCATCTTGATGCAATATGGCACAAGCCCGACAAAACTCATATTCAAAGAGAAGATTTTGACCGCAGAATATCAGAAATATTCGCAACTGACGAATGGATAATCGACGGTAATTACAGCAGAACCATTGAAATGCGTCTTAAAGAATGTGATACTGTCTTTCTCTTTGATTTACCGACAGAAGTCTGCCTGCAGGGTGCAAAAGAGCGTATCGGAAAAGGGCGATACGATTTGCCGTGGCTTGAAAAAGAATTCGACCCTGAATTTGAAAGGTTCATCATAGATTTTCCCGCAACATCTCTACCGCGGATATATGAACTGATTGAAAAATACAAAGCTGAAAAACAAGTTATAATATTCAAATCAAGAGAAGAAGCAGACAATTATCTGACCGTGAGGTGAGGCTTATGCTCTCAAGTGAAATAAGGTTCATAAATAACAGACCCTATATCTGCATCGACGAAAAGCTGCACGCCGCATTTGCATACACAACATATTTTGAAGAATGCGGCAAATACTCAGATTTTATAAAAAGCGGATACAGGATGTTTTTTGTAAACGTTTCTTTCACGGATTTACCAATAAACAACGTTACGGGCTTCACTCCGTTTCTGACGGGTGTATTTGAGGGAGACGAGCCCGATTATTCAGAATTTGACAGCACCGTGCACAACATTCTGTCAGAATGTCCCGATGCTTTTATTTTTCCGAGAATCAATATTGCCATGCCGCGAAAATGGATCGCAAGCCACACAGTTGAAACCGTTGAAACACCGAGTGGCAGAAGAGAATCGCTTTATTCCGATGCTTTCCGTCGTGACGGTGCAGAGCTTTTATACACTCTGGTTTCTCATATCCGCAGTGCGGATTATGCTGACAGAATTGCAGGCTATCAGCTTTGCGGCGGCACTACGCAGGAATGGATTCATCACGACCTTTTCGGCTCTTTTTCCGATATGGGTCAACACAAATTCCGAATGTGGATGAAAGAAAAATACGGTGTGAGCGATACGCCTGTGCTTTCAAGAGATGATTTTCACAGTACAGAATTCAACGAAGCTGTCAGCCGATACGGTGAATTCTGCGGCGAAGAGACAGCAAAAACCGTTGAGCATTTTGCCAAAGCACTAAAAGAATATATAAACGCAGAGCAGATTGTTGGCGTTTTCTACGGCTACAACGCTTTTGTAAACGATTATCTCTGGGGACTTCACGGGCTGCGATTTATTATAGATTCTCCTTATATAGACTTTTTCTCATCCCCTTGCGGCTACGACAACAACAGAAATCTCGGCATAGACTGGTGCGATATGCTGACAAGCGAATCGCTAAAAGCTCACGGCAAACTTTATTTTGTCGAGTGTGACATAAGAACTCATCTCACACGAAGAATGCAGGATTCAAGACCGGGCAGATATCCCGATGATATTTACACGCTTTTCGACAAAATCGGCAACAAAACAGCCTGGTGCGGCCCCGAAACTCCTGAACTTTCAATTTCTGCCCTGTGCAAAGCATTTGCGCACCAGCTTACCAAAGGCTCGGGTGTATGGTGGTTTGATATGTGGGGCGGCTGGTACCACAGTGAAGATATTATGCCTCAGCTCGAAAAAATGAAAGATATCGCAGAAACAGCAAAAGAAAAACGCACAGAAGAATTACCCTGTGCGCAGACTGTTATTTTCATTGATGAAAAAGCATATCTCAACAATCCGAGAGACAGTAGTTTATGCCACAGCGTAAACACAACAAGATACGCAATGGGCAATACCGGCATTCCGTTTGACGTTTGTATGGCAGAGGATGCCGAAAAAGTGCTTCACAAATACAGTGCAGCAATATTCCCCGCCCCCATTCCGTCAGACAGCGGTAAATCCGCCGTTGAAACGTGCGAAAAAATGAATGTTCCGTATATTCAGGCAAGTGAAGAAAAACCGTTTTATACCGAAGCGGAGCTTCGCGGTTTTCTTGTTTCAGCAGGTGTTCACTGCTATAACAAGGACGGAAATGTTATTTACTGCGGCGAAGGCTTTATAGGGGTTCATTCGGTAAGGGACGGAGAAATCAAAATATCTTTGCCGGCTAGATTCAGAATAAAGCCGCTTTTCGGTTTAGATTCATTGGAATACGAAACAGACACAATCTCAATCAATATGAAAAAACACGAAACAGCAATTTTTGAAATAAAACAAAGGTGAGTTTTATGAAACAAATCCGCTTCAAAAAAATGAACAGCGATGAATTTCGTATATATTCCGAATGGTCAGTAAAGGCTTATGCCGAGCATCTTATAAAGTCGGGTGACGAAAGATTCAGATTCAAAGCACTAAAAGCGGCAAAGGCAGAGTTCGGCGATGTTTTTCCCGACGGTGCAGATTCTGCTGACAACTATCTCTATATTGTAATAAACGAATCAAACGAAAAGATAGGCGTTATCGGTTATCAAAAAAGTCCGTTTGAGGAAAACGCCGCATTTGTCACCGAGAATGTTATTGCGGAAGCTTACAGAGGCCAGGGCTACGGCAAGAGCGCATTGGTAAAGCTTCAGGAGGATGCACGCGAAAAAGGCTTTGCAAAAATGGTGCTCAATGTTTTCAAGCACACTCCCGTATCATACGCAATGTATGAGAAAAACGGATTCAGAGTAATTGAAGACCACGGCGGAAGTGCAATTATGGAAAAAGCATTATAAATCTCAATAAATAGGGTGATACCAAATGAAACTGGTTATAATCTTCGGCAATCTGGCTGTCGGTAAAATGACGGTCGGACAGGAGCTTGCAAAAATCACCGACCTCAGGCTATTTCACAACTAAATAGCTAATAATAAAAAAGATTCGAATTATACATACTGTTCAATAAAAGCAGGAAAGATATTTCCTTATATATACAAGCTTGAATTTAATGAGGTGATTAAAATGATAGATATTTCCGCTTGGATGAATGATTTTTTGCAGAAACTTGACAACACATTTGAAAACCGCGTGTGGTTTGTTGGTTTGCAAGGCAGTTACGGCCGCGGTGAAGCAACCGAAACCAGTGATATTGATACGGTTGTAATACTGGATGATTTATCCGTCTCGGATATCCGATTATATAATACAATGCTGAATACATTACCACACAGAGAACTGATTTGTGGGTTTATCTCAGGTAAAGAAGAGATTTTGAATTGGGAAGCCTCTGACCTTTTTCAGTTTTATTATGATACTACACCAATCAGGGGAAATCTTGACGAACTTCTGGCTGACATTGACGAAAACGCTGTAAACAGAGCAATCAAAATCGGTGCGTGCAACATATTCCACGGATGTGTTCACAATATGTTACACGAAAAGAATACGGACATTTTGCTAGGACTGTACAAATCCGCCTCATTCGTTGTGCAAGCAATTGTATTTAAGCAGACGGGAAACTATATTAAACACCAAAAAGAATTATTATCAGTAGCTTTGCCTGATGAAAGAGCTATTATCAATACCTTTTTAAGCTTAAAAAACGGTGCTGCGGTTGATTTTTTACCGATGTCCGAAGCCCTGGCTATCTGGTCTAAGAAGTTGATTTCCGACAATAGTTAAGTAATTTTTAACCATTGCACAATAAAAAGGCTCTACCTGTAAAAAAGGTAGGGCCTTTGCTTTGCCGTCAGGACGGCAACAATTACAATCGCCTTACGGCGAAAGCGGGTTCAAGTCCCGTTATTCAACTCTTTTTCTGACATAAAAAATGACACCCACCTTTTGGTGGATGTCATTTTTTTGGTCCGAGTGTTCATAAGGGATTTACTCAAAATATAAGTAAAACCGGCTTCAAACATAGTATTCTACACTCGTACTGTTGCTTAAAAAGCGCAAAAGAAAGGACAATTTAGATGTGGCAGGCACAGACGACAAGCAACATTCGCATCTCTGCTGAAGAAACCATCATGTGTGAACTGATACTTGCACAAACCGAAAAACAAGGGACGTGCCATCGTTATGCACCTTGCCGTTCAAATTTTATACCATTTTGACTTTGCTGTTGAATTTTACGAAGAATTAGCATATAATAAATACGTCAAAAAAACAAGGAGGTATTTATGATGCCAAACATTAAGCCCGTATCAGATCTGCGCAACTACAATGAGGTACTGCGTGATATTGCCGTTGGCGAACCCGTTTTCCTCACAAAGAACGGTCGTGGCAGATACGTTATCGTCGATATGGAAGAATTTGAAAAGACTCAGGCAATGCTCAAACTGATGAGCGAGCTTACAAAAGGTGAAGCTTCTGCTAAAGGAAAAGGATATATTGATATCTCGGAGGTCGAAGCACTTCTATGGATAAGTAATGGCTAAAATCAACTTTACACCCGATGCTCCCGAAGGCATAAAGTACTTCAAAGCGTACATCACCGACGAGTTGTGCAATTAGCCTTGAAATACCATACCGCTGCCTTGTCTGTGGTAACTACACCGTATTTTATAAGGTGGATGGCGATGAGGTTCACATCATCCGTCAATCTGCAAAAAATGGTTCAAAAAAATATACAGTAACTTTCCCCAAGCGCTTAAGTTGATTGAAATCATCCTTCATCGGCTTATCTCAGCCACGGGTTTCATGATGCCTAATAAAAAAATTACTATTTGTTTTTAGAAAGTGAAATAAAATGATACGAATTATTATCCCACCAATTTCCGATTGTTTTATGCCAACTTTAGGCGCGGCACAAATTGTCGGCTATCTGAAGGCACATAATATCAAAACAAAGTTATACGATGCCAATCAAGAACTTATGTACAGCATAGTTGATCATATAAACTGCACATCGGATTATCCGAAGGTCTTTTACAAAAACGACAGCCAATATCATAAACTGAAGCAATATACTGCTGCATTTTCGGCAAAATATGCACCCGTCAGAATTGCTCCTGATGACTTTTCTGCCAACATCGACTGGAGAGATATCGATGCATTAACCGATTTTTTGAATTTCAACGATGCGTGGACCAATGTGTTTGATCAATTATCATGTATTAAAGAAGCTTTGAATAATGATATTGTTGGATTATCCATATCCTACGAAATGCAGCTGATCCCTGCGCTTATTATCGCAAAAAAAATTAAAGACAGTTTCCCTCAATCACGCATCGTCCTTGGAGGTTCTTTCTTTTACAATTATGAGTCGGAGTTTTTGAACACCTTCTGCACCTTGAGTTTTATTGATTTTGTAATTATTGGCTGTGGAGAGCTGGTGTTTGAAGCGATTCACAACGACTCCTTAGAACAAATTCATAAACTTAAAATCTGGGATTTTGACGATAGAAAAATTCTTGATGCCAAACAGGTTTGTTCCCCTACTGTTTATATTCCTGATTTTTCTGATATTGATTTTTCAAGATACCCCTCCGATTCAAAGGCATTTCCCTACATGATTAACAACAGATGCTACTATGGCAAGTGCAAATTTTGCAACGGTGATAAGGTGTCTGATGATGTTCAAAGCAAAAATGTAACAGAAGCCTTTGAAAACATTTGCAAAATTGCTTCAAAAATCAATATTAATAATATTTACATAGTTGATGCGGCACTTTCGCCTAAAGCCTTATCTGTTATTTCTAAAATGGATATGCGTGATACGATTCATTGGATTGCCAATGCCCGGTTTGACAAGGCTCTTCTGGATACCGGATTAATCGAAGGGATTGCTTCCCGAGGATGCGAAATGCTACGTTTCGGTCTTGAGACCGGTTCTCAACAGGTGCTTGATTTAATGAGCAAAGGTACAGAAATTGCGGTAGCAGAAAAAATCATGAAAAAAACATATTTTCAGGGTATAAAAAATCACGTTTATTTAATGTTCGGATACTTAGGAGAAACGGAAGAAAACCGACGTGAAACCTTGGATTTCCTGAACAGAAACAAGGAATATATATATTCCTATTCCATCTCCTTCTTCCAGCCAATGCCATGCACACCTGTTTATAAAGACTTACTGCCATTTGTCCAAAATAAAGAAGAGCCGTATGATGAAATGATTAACATCATTTATGGCGATGAAGATAATTACAAACGTATATTAAATTCAGCAGAACAAGCAGCTAAAATTCTCAGCGGATATGCACATACAAACGGTGAACATTATTCTGCTAATATTTTCGGACAAAACAGCAATTGCGCAGTTCAAAACGAAGTAACAATTTTCACCTCTCCCATTCTTCATGATACTGCTGACAACAACATATCGGCTGCGGATTTCAAAAACAGAATCAGTATCCAGCAGTTCAACTGTTCATCCCCTCAAGCTGCATATATTTGCGATTTTTTTAAAAACATATTTATAACACTTCGTGCTGATAAGAAATACATGTCATTGCTGAATGCAAGCTACTCAGGTTCAATAGAAGAATTGCTGTCTGAGTT
>JAZPYF010000085.1:0-14820 GCA_045544055.1 Acutalibacteraceae bacterium
TGGGAGAGCGTTCGGTTCGCATCCGAAAGGTCGAGAGTTCGAATCTCTTCAGATCCACCATATAGATGTTAACCCCTGATTTATCAGGGGTTTTGCAAGTTTTAGCGGATTTATTTTACTGAAAAGAGATGACAAATTCGGACAATGAACAGTAAATCTTTCAAAAATTATCTCACTAATCTTATTTTTCCGTCTATAATATTTGGCTCAGTTACAGGCGTTTTTACAGCGATTATAGTTGTTATATATAAGTCCCTTGCTGGGCATATTATTTCACTTTCCGGACAGGTATATGAAGGGCTTAGAGAACGGCTTTATTTTTTGCCGCTTGTTTTTGCAGCTGTTTTAGGTTTGGCATTCATTATCACGGAAGTTTATAAGCGTTTTCCAAATCTTAAAGGCGGCGGAATTCCCACTTCAATACTGTTCCTTCGCGGTATTCTCAATTTTAAGTGGATTGAAAATGTATTCGGAATATTTGCTTTGTCTTTGTCGTCTTTTTTTATCGGAGTTCCTTTGGGAAATGAAGGCCCCTCGGTACAGATGGGAACAGCGGTAGGCAGATCAACCGTAAGGCTGTTTGCAAAGAAGCACAGGGCATGGGACAGGTATTCGATGACAGGCGGTGCCTGTGCAGGCTTTTCAGTTGCAACCGGTGCGCCGATATCTGGTATTATGTTCGCTATTGAAGAAGCTCATCAGCGTATATCACCTATGATTGTTATTGTTTCAACAGTTTCGGTTATATTTGCAAATCTTACCAGTACTCTGCTTTCACCTATATTCAATGTCAGCACTTCGCTTTTTGAAAATAGTGAGCTTTATGTACTGTCGATAAAAGAAATTTGGCTTCCGATAACTGTCGGTGCAGCAATCGGCGTTTTTGCGGTAATTTTTCTTAAGTATTATCAAGTAATCAATCACCTTTTCAACAGGTTGTTGAAGAGAATTCCTCTGCAGTACAAGATCTTCATGGTTTTTATTCTGACCGTAATCGCCGGCCTTGTTTCGGAATCATTTATTTCAACGGGACATCATCTTATGCTGTCACTGTTTGAGGGAAATTTGAGTATTGTTATGCTGCTGTTGATTCTGGTAGTTCGTTCTACCTTGACTCTCAGCGCCAATACCAACGGAATGACGGGAGGAATGTTTGTCCCTATGTTGGCGCTTGGTGCTTTGGCTTCTGCCACTCTCGGAGAAGCAATGATAAGCTTCTTTGGGATTGACAGCCGGTATTTTTCGCTCATTTTGACTTTCGGAATAGTTGCAGCAGTTGCATCAATTATGAAAATGCCGATAACCGCTGTTGTTTTTGCTGTTGAAGCTCTTGGCTGTCATGAGAATATTATTTATGTAATTATAGTTTGCGCAATTTCGTATGTTATAACGGAAGTTTTCGATGTCAAGTCGGTTAACGATGCAACTGTTGACAGAAGAATCGAAGCTCTCATAAAAAAGCAGGTGCCAACTCAAGTTGATACTTTTGTTACTGTGAAAAAAGGCTCGTTTGCTATCGGTAAGCAGATACGTGATATTTTCTGGCCGGCCAATCTGTTTGTGCTTTCTGTTACACACAACAAAGAGGACATGGTAGACAAGCACGGAAGCAAAACAATTCTTGAGGGTGATACTCTTCACATCAGATACTCCGCTTTTAATGCAGAGGATACGGTGGATGAGCTCTATGCAATAGTTGGTATACAGGATTAGGTGTTTTTCGTTTAATTCGATGTTAAGCACAAATAACAAAATATTTATCTGCTGTTTATTCAATTTGATAATTGAATAATTCTGTATTTATGTTATCATTTAATTGTAATACTTTGATTTTACATTGAAAGGAATTTGTTATGGCTAAGTATCTTATTGTTAATGCTGATGATTACGGTATGTGTAATGCTGCCAACGCGGCAGTTAATGAACTCTTTGAGGGTGGTTGGCTGAAGTCTGCCACTATTATGATGCCTTGTCCGACCGCAGCGGATGCTGTTAATTTTTCAATAGCTCATCCCGAGTATGCAATCGGTGTTCATCTGACAATGACAAGTGAGTGGGGAGAGTACCGATGGAAGCCTCTTACCGATGGAAAAACTCTTGTTGATGAAGATGGCTTTATGTGGCACGAGAGTGACCAGGTTGAGAAGAATGCTTCTTATGAAGACCTTGAAAAAGAAATCCGCGCCCAGATTGACCTTGCCCACAAAATGGGCATGAAGCCCTCACATACAGATAATCATATGGGTTCTCTTTACGGTCACTATACAGGCCGTCTCGGTCTTGCTAAGATGACTCTTCGTATCTGCGGTGAGTACGGCTATGCATACCGTCTTTATACAAAGCACGACAAGCGCATCTGTCCCAACGGTACACCGTATTTCCTCTATGCAGCTATCACACTTCTTTCCAAGAGATGGGGCAAGAAGTATAATGTTGTAATTCCGGATTATCTTCTTTTCCCGGATTGGAACGATGATATGCGAGTCAGCTATGAGGTTTACAGAGATACAATACTTAAAATCTGGACAGATATTCCTGAAGACGGCGTAACCGAGACTTTCGTTCATCCCTCTGTTGAATCTGACGAACTCAAGGGTATCACCTCAAGGTGGCAGGACAGAGTATGGGAGTATCAGCTTATGAAAGACCCATATGTACATAAGTACCTCAAAGACCACGGCGTTGAGCTTATCAGCTACCGTGAGCTTATCAAAATGAAAGGCGGCAGAGTTCGCTGAATCTACTGTAATTCAAATCCCGTCCGTAAAGCGGTCGGGATTTTCTCTTTACAAAAAGTGAGCAAATCACAGAAAAAAAGAGCATTCGGGAGATAAACGGAGCATTCCAAATTTGCTGTTGATTTTTTGCGCGACGGACACTAAAAATTTTGAAAAAATTGTTGACATTTAGCGTTTTTAGCACTATATTTGTATCAAAATATATTATTAAAAATAGAGAGGGGTTGCATAATTGGAAAACAATATCATTATCGACCTTAAAAACATTTCCGTTTCATTTGACGGTGAGCCTATCCTTAAGGATTTGAGTCTCTATATACGTGATAAAGAATTTATTACATTTCTCGGTCCGTCCGGTTGCGGCAAAACCACAACTCTTCGTGTCATTGCCGGCTTTATTGAGCCTGACAGCGGAGATGTTATTTTTGATAATAAACGTATAAATGATGTTCCTCCTCACAAGAGGCAGGTTAACACCATTTTTCAGCGTTATGCTCTTTTTCCTCACCTCAATGTCTTTGAAAATATTGCCTTTGGTCTTCGTCTCAAAAAGGCGAGTAAGGAGGAGATTGAGCAAACAGTTACAGAAATGCTCAGACTTGTAAATCTCAAGGGCTTTGAAAAGCGTAATATTCAGTCGCTTTCCGGCGGTCAGCAGCAGCGTGTTGCAATTGCCCGTGCTCTTGCCAACAAGCCGCGTGTTCTTCTGCTTGATGAGCCGCTCGGCGCTCTCGATCTTAAGCTCCGTAAAGATATGCAGAACGAGCTTAAGAATATCCAGCAGCAGATGGGTATTACATTTATTTATGTTACCCATGACCAGGAAGAGGCTCTTTCCATGTCAGACACAATTGTTGTTATGAATAACGGTGTCATACAGCAGATAGGTACACCTATCAGTATTTATAACGAGCCTAAAAATGCTTTTGTTGCAGACTTTATCGGTGAAAGTAATATTATCGACGGTATTATGCGCGCCGATTTCAAGGTAGACTTCTCCGGTCACAGGTTCGACTGCCTTGATAAAGGTTTTGCTCCAAATGAAAGCGTCGATGTTGTTGTCCGTCCCGAAGATGTTGATGTTGTCGATGTTGATAAGGGAATGGTCAAGGGCGAAGTTACATCCGTAACCTTCAAGGGCGTTCACTTTGAAATTATTGTCGATATAGGCGGCTTTAAGTGGATGATTCAGTCAACCGATTATCACGAGGTAGGCAAGAAAATCGGTCTTTACATCGAGCCCGATGCAATCCATATTATGAAGAAGAGCGAATACTCCGGCCTTTACGGCGATTACAGCTCCTTCAGTGAGGAGTTTGACGAGCTTTCCGATGCTTCTGTGGACAGCAGTGAGGAGGAGTAAGATGAATAAAAATAAATCTCTGCTCTCAACTCTGCTTGCGTCACCTCATATCCTCTGGTCAATTATTTTTATTGTGGTTCCTCTGTTTGTTGTTGCATATTTTGCCTTTACCAACGCACAGGGTGAATTTACATTTGAGAATATTTATGAGCTTAAGGATTATATCCCGACATTCCTTTTGTCAATGTGGTACGGGCTTTTGTCCACGGTGATCTGTTTGCTGATAGCTTATCCGTTTGCATATCTTCTTACGCAGTTTTCCGAAAATTCGCAGCGGATTATGATGATGCTGATTATGCTTCCCATGTGGATGAATCTGCTTATCCGTACATATTCCTGGATGCTGATTCTTGAAAGAAACGGTATACTTAATAAGGTTCTCGATATTTTCGGTCTTGCAAAAGATAGCGGCTTTCTTAATTCCGGCTCGGCGGTTGTTCTGGGTATGGTATACAACTATCTGCCTTATATGATTCTGCCGATTTATACGATTATGTCAAAGCTCGATTCTTCTGTTATCAGCGCAGCTCAGGACCTTGGCGGTAATCGCTTCGATGTTCTTCGCCGTGTTGTATTTCCGCTCAGCCTTCCTGGCGTAGTTTCGGGAATCACAATGGTTTTTGTTCCGTCTGTCAGTACCTTCTATATTTCCCAGAAGCTTGGCGGCGGCAGCTTTATGCTCATCGGTGACGCAATTGAAAGTCAGTTCCAGAGTGCTAATAATTTTAACCTCGGTGCATCTCTTTCACTTGTATTGATGATACTTATTCTCATTTCAATGGCGATTATGAATAAGTTTGCTGATAATGACGATACAGGAGGCGCAATCGTATGAAAATAGCCTCCAGAATTTATACAGCACTTCTTTATCTTTTTTTGTACGCGCCGATTTTTGTGCTGATATTCTTCTCTTTTAATGCCGGCAAGAGCACCTCTGTTTTTGAAGGCTTTTCTCTCAAGTGGTATCAGGAAATTCTTAACGATTCCACAACACTTAACGCCCTTAAAAACACTTTGGTTCTCGCTGTTCTTTCAGCAGTTATTTCTACCGTTATCGGTACTGCGGCTGCTGTCGGCATTGACAGAATGAAGTCAAAATATCTCAAATCGGCTACAATGTCTGTTACCAACATTCCGATGATGAATCCCGATATCGTAACAGGTATCTCAATGATGCTCCTGTTCGTTTTTGTCGGAACTCTTCTTAACGTACAGGATGTTCTGGGTTTCGGTACGCTTCTTATAGCTCACGTTACGTTTAACCTGCCGTATGTTATTCTTAACGTTCTGCCAAAGCTCAAGCAGACTGACCCTCACCTTGAAGAAGCGGCACAGGACCTTGGCTGTACTCCGCTTGCGGCGTTTTTCAAAACTACTCTTCCGTCAATTTCGCCTGCAATTCTTACCGGTATGATTATGGCGTTTACGCTGTCACTCGATGATTTTATCATAAGTTATTTTGTTACAGGTCCAAATTTCCAGACTCTGCCGCTTCGCATATATGCTATGACGAAGAAATCCGTCAAGCCCGATATGTATGCGCTTTCCACCATCATTTTTGTTGTAATCCTTGTTCTGCTTATACTGATTAATGTTTCTCAGGCACGTGCAGAGAAGAATAAGCAGTCTGCAAAAATTATCAGCAAGGGTAAAAGGGTTGCAAAACGTGCAGTAGCTCTTGCATTTGCTGCAGCGTTCGTCGTTGCCTGTGTTGTAGGCTTTAACGGCAATGAAGATGCTCCTTCAGTTATTGTTGAAGGCGTTTATTCAAGGGACTACGCAGGCACTGTTCTCAATGTTTATAACTGGGGCGAATATATTTCCGACGGCTCAGACGGTACGCTTGATGTAAATGCTGAGTTTGAAAAGCTGACAGGTATTCATGTTAACTACGCTGAGTATGATTCAAACGAAAGCATGTACACAAAGCTGAAAAACGGCGGTGCCGCTTACGACATTGTAATTCCCTCGGAATATATGGTGGAGCGTCTTATTAAAGAGGGGCTTGTCCGCAAAATAGATGTTGATTCTCTTCAAAATTACAGCTATATTGCAGATGAATACAAGAACCTTTATTTTGACCCGAATAATGAATATTCGGTGCCGTACACTGTCGGTATGGTTGGTCTTATTTACAACACAACAATTGTAAAAGAAGCTCCGGATAGCTGGAACGTTATGTGGGACAGCCGCTATGCCGGCAATATTCTCACTTTCAACAACTCAAGAGATGCTTTCGGAATTGCTCAGTATCTGCTGGGTCACGATGTAAATTCAACCGATGCTGCTATGTGGCGTACCGCCCTTGATAAGCTCAAGGAGCAGAAACCGCTCATTCAGGCTTATGTTATGGACGAGGTGTTCAATAAGATGGAGGCAGGTAATGCTGCGATTGCACCTTACTATGCCGGTGACTTCCTTACAATGCAGGAAACAAACCCTGATCTGGCATTTGTCTATCCGAAGGAAGGTACAAACATCTTTATTGATTCTGTCTGCATACCGTCAAGCTGCGGTAATTATGAGGCAGCTATGATGTATATGGATTTCCTTATGGAGCCTGAAATTGCTCTTGCAAATGCTGAAATGATTTGCTATGCATCGCCCAATACAGCGGTTATTAATCACGATAATTATTCTCTCAAGGGCAATGAATATCTCTATCCTTCCGATGAGATAAAGGCAAATTCACAGTACTTCCACAATCTTCCCTCCGAAACACTTATTCTTCTCAATGATTTGTGGTCTGAGCTTAAACTGTCATAATCCAAAATCGACCCTGTTTTTGGTGCGGTTTTTGCGATAATTAAACAAATATTCATAAATTAGGGCCCTGAATCTGTTGAATTAGATAAGCTAATATGTTAAAATAAGGGTGTTGTAATCAACACTCTTATTTTTTTGTGAGGTGATTATATGAAGTACGCATTGAAAAAGTCCAATTACCGTGATTTCGAAGTAATGGAACTCGGTAAAAGAGAGGGTAGGGCATATTTTATTCCTTACTCAGACAAAAAGGTTCTTGAGTCGGTTGATATCGGCGCAGAACGTTACTCCAGTGATCTTGTACGTGTGCTTTCAGGCGAGTGGGAGTTCAAGTATTATCCCCATCTTGCGGATGTGCCTTATGAGTTCGATTCCTCAAAGGTTGAGTTTGACAGAATAAACGTTCCTTCTACCTGGCAGAGAACAGGGTATGAACCACCCGTTTATCTCAACTGCCCCTATGAAATCGAAACAAAGCCTCCATTCCTTCCCGATGATATGTCGGCAGGTATTTACCGCAAAACTTTTGAAATTAGTGACAAAGAAAAAGTATATTTCATCAGTTTCCTCGGCGTAATTCCCTGTATCGACCTTTATCTCAACGGTGAATTTGTCGGCTACAGTGAAGGTGCACACAATACCGCCGAATTTGATCTGACTCCTTTTATTGTAAGCGGTGAAAACGAGCTGATTGCCGTTGTTCATAAGTGGAGTAACGGTACTTTCCTCGAATGTCAGGATATGTTCCGTGAAAACGGAATTTTTCGTGATGTTCTGCTTTATGAACTTCCGACTACATATATCAACGATTATTTCCTTAAAACTACCAAATCTGCTGCAGGATATTCTGTCAGCGCAGAGGTTGCTGTTCTTGGCGACAGTAAGGGCTATACGGTTGAAATTACCGCAGAGGATACTCAGGGAAACATTCTGTTTAATGCTGAGGCTGCCGCCAATGTGCCGATGACATTTGATAACCTCGATGTTATTGAATGGAATGCAGAGATTCCTACACTTTATACAGCGTATATTACGCTCAAGAAAGACGGAACACCTGTACATACAGTTCGTTCCTATATCGGCTTCAAAAACATTAAAATCGCCAAGAATATCTATTATTTCAACGGTGAGAAGATTAAGTTCAAGGGTGTCAACCACCACGATACTCACCCGAAGACAGGCTATGTAATGACATTTGAGGATCTTGAGAAGGATCTTACATTGATGAAGAAGCTCAATGTAAATGCTATCCGTACTTCTCATTATCCGCCCGATCCGCATCTGCTTATGCTTGCCGATAAATACGGCTTTTATGTAGTTGATGAGGCAGACATAGAAACACACGGTTGCGGCTGTCCGCCACACAATAGAATCAATCTGATTAGTAATGATCTCAAATGGGCTCCGAGATATATTGACCGCTGTGTAAGAATGTACCGCCGTGACAGAAACCATCCGTGCGTTTCAATGTGGTCACTCGGTAATGAGGCGGGCGGTATCAAGTGCCATGATGCTTGTTACGAAGTTCTTCATAAGCTTGCACCCGAAATTCCTGTTCATTATGAGGGCGCTTGTCGTTCTGCAAGACTCGGTTACGATGTTATCTCCGAAATGTATACCGGCAACGCTGATGTACAGAAGGTTGCCGAGGGTACAAGAGGTAAGCTCTACCGCCAGAAGCCTTTCTTCCTTTGTGAGTACAGCCATGCAATGGGTGTCGGTCCCGGCAGCCTTGATGATTATTGGAAGCTGTTCTACGCTTACGACAACCTTATGGGTGGATGTATATGGGAATGGGCTGACCATGCAGTTTATCACGAGGACGGTCCGTATAAGTATACCTATGGCGGAGATCACGGCGAGAGAAAGCATGATAACAACTTCTGTGTTGACGGTCTTGTTTACCCTGACCGCACACCTCACACAGGTGCGCTTCAGATGCAGAACGTTTACCGTCCGCTCAGAGCAAGACATACCCGTGCTAACAGCTTTGCTTTCCTTAACACCAATCGTTTCAGAGCATCTGATTATATTACGGTTAAGTGGACGGTGCTCAAAAACGGTGTTGCAATAAAGGGTGGCGAGCTCAATCCTGATATCGCACCCAAGTCCGAGCGCGTTTTCCGTATTCCTCTTCCCAAGATGAACCCGGATTATGAGTATCATATTAATTTTGATTATTATGATGGTGAACAAAAAATCGCAAGCGAGCAGATTGCTCTCAATGAGGTTTATACAAAGTTTATCAGAAAGAACTGCACTGATATCAATGTACGCGATGAGGGCACAAAGCTTGTTGTAAACTTCAGCAAGGGTAAGGCAGAGTTTGACTTTGCTACCGGCGACCTGTTCAATTACGAGTATAACGGCAAGAAGCTTCTTAACTCTGCTCCTGTCGGTCCAAGAACATTTATGCCCAATATTTTCCGTGCGCTGACTGATAATGACGCTCCGGTAATGGGTAAAAAGTGGCTCGCTCACGGCTATGACAAATATATCTGTAAGCTTGACGATATTAAGTACAGCCTTGAATACAACGAGGTTGAGATCGAGACTGAGTTCATACTTATGAACGGTAACAAGAAGCTGTTTGAGGTTGAGATCGAATACACAATCAAGGGTAACGGTACAATCAAGGTTAAGGCAGAAATCGAACCTTGCAGATTCTTTGTTGAGGATGATCTTCCCCGTTTCGGCATTATGCTTGAAATGCCTCACGAGTTTGAGAATATCGAATATTACGGTCTCGGCTCGAATGAAAACCTGCCCGATTACAAGGCTCAGTCCAGAGTCGGTATTTATTCAACAACTGTTGATGCAATGCATGAGCCGTATATCTATCCTCAGGATAACGGAAACAGGGGAGAGACCCGTTGGCTTAAGGTTACCGATGCTAACGGTGACGGCTGGCTGTTCTGCAACAGTAAGGGTAACTTCAGCTTCAGTGCTCATCACTATACCCAGAAGCTTCTTCATGCTGCTAAGCACCAGGAAGACCTCAAGGATGAGAACACAACAGTAATTTCTATTGACGGTTTTGTCAGAGGTGCCGGCACCGCCAGCTGCGGTGAGGATACTCTTAAGCAGTACAGATTTACTGTTAAAAACGGTCTCAAGTTCCGTTTCTCAATGCTTCCCATTTCAGAGGATATTGACGAATAAATGAAATTTGATAAGGTATTGATTGCGAGTGATTATGACGGAACGCTGTATAATGCACAAGGCATAATCACTCAGCAGGTTAAAGAAAGTATTGAGTATTTTATTGCAAACGGCGGTTTCTTTACCGTCAGTACAGGCAGGACATATCAGGGCTTTCACGCTTATGACAGTTCATATATAAATGCGCCTGTTTTGCTTGCAAACGGCGCAATGGCATATGATTACGGTAAGAATGAGGTCAGCTTTGTAAATCCAGTCGGTGAGGAGATTTTTGACGCTCTGCGTGATATCAAATCCGTTTTTCCGGATACATCAATTGAAATGTATTCGATGTTTGAATCGTTTGTTATCAACAGCTGTGAAACTTCATTCAGGCATTTAACTTCTCAGAATATCGAGTTCAGCGAGGTTTCCGATCCGTCAGAAGCCAAGGCTCCTTGGTCAAAGGTAATGTTGTTTTCAGAAAATCAGTCATCCGACATTCAGGCTTACCTTGCAGCGAACCATCCTCATGTACACTTTCTTCCGACCGAAGGCAGATACATTGAGATAATGCAGAACGGTGTTGATAAAGGAACCGGGCTGCTGAAACTCGCTGACAGCCTTTCGATTGAGCATGAACGTGTTTTTGCTGTCGGAGACGGATTTAACGATGTTGAAATGCTAGTTGCTGCCGCTTGCGGCTTTGTACCGTGTAACGGCAGCCGTGAGGCACTTGCTGTTGCGGACAAAGTAGTTCGTTCGAATGATGACGGAGCAGTTGCTCATGTAATAGAAATACTCGACGGTTTGTTTTAATTGCGTGCTTTACACGGATATTTAATAATTTCGGAGGTAACTTATGAAAAATCAATCGTTTCTTCATAAGCTCTTTGGAACAACACCCGGTGTTGGTGTTCAGCCCAAAGAAGCTATTGCTTACAGTGTGACCGGTATTGGTCAGAACTTTATTTGTACCATTATTGGCTCATACATCACAGTTTTCATGACCGATGCTCTTCTTTTCGGTGCTGACGGTGTAAAAATCGGTCACGTCAGCGGCGCTGTTGCAGTTGCGATTCTTATGCTTGCTGCCCGTATTTTTGATGCATTCAATGACCCGATTATGGGCAGTATTGTTGACAAAACGCGTACAAAATGGGGTAAATGCCGCCCTTATCTCAAGTGGATGGCTATTCCGATTGCTATCAGCACGGTTCTTTGCTTTCTTCCTATATACAGCGCTCAGTCTGTATATGACGGCTCAAAGACAACACAGACTTTTGTTACAATTGCAGTAATTTATGTTGTCTGGTCTGTTCTTTACACAATCGCAGACGTTCCTTATTGGGGACTTTCAACCTGCCTTACAAACGATACAACTGTTCGCGGCAATATCCTTACTGTAGCACGTATGGCTTGTACAGTCGGTGCAGGTGTTGTTACTGTTTTTGTTCCGATTATCACAGGTGCTGTTACTGCAAAGTATAAGTACACAGCAGACGATATCGCTCTTATTTTGCAGCACAAGGCAGAGCCTATTGCTAATATGGTAGCAAACCAGGGCGTTACCGCAGAAGAGGCAGCAGCTTCATTTATCGGTACGGTAAAAGTCGGCTCTGAAATTGCAAATGCCGATGTTCTTAAGATGGTTTATTTCATCTGTGCTCTCGTTCTTGTTATTACAGCTATTCCGATGTTCTTCTATGGCTTCAAGAACACTCAGGAACGCTTCACATCCGATGATAATCCTCCCTCATTCGGTCATAATCTTGTGCTCCTTTTCAAGAATAAAGAGCTTCTTCTCATCGTTCTTTCCGGTGTTCTCGGCGGTGCAAGAATGGTTTACTCCTATACCGGCGGTCTCTACTTTGCAAAGTATATCCTCCAGAACGAAGGACTTTACGGTGTTATCACTCTTCTTGTTGTTCCGGGTGGTCTGGTTGCTTCGCTCCTTGTTCCGTGGATGTCGAAGAAGTTCACCAAGAAGTGGTCCTACATTGTTGTCCATCTCTTCGGCGGTGTTGTAATGGCTGTTATGTACTTTGTCGGCTATGATGCACCCTGGAAGATTGTTGTCTGTGCAATCGGTCTTGTTCTCCTTGGTATTCCGCAGGGTGTCAACAACATTATCACTTATGCTATGATTGGTGATACTGTTGACTATCTCGAGTGGAAAACAGGCGAGAGAGGCGAAGGTATCTGCTTTGCAATGCAGACTCTTATCAACAAGATCGGTATGGCTGTCGGTGCATTTATCGGCGTTATGTCCGTAAGCATTGCTGGTATCGATACAAGAACATATACCGTTCAGGATCCTCAGGCACTTTGGAACGTTCTCATTCTTTCTGGTGTTATCAGTATGTTTGCCTGCGCAGTTCCTATGTTCTTCTACACAATCACAGAAAAGCGCCAGAGAGAAATGGTTGCTGAAATCGAAGCAAGAAAAGCTAAAAAGTAATTAGTTAAGATAACATAGTTAAACAGCCATGGGAGAAATCTCATGGCTGTTTGTGAAATCTGTCAGTAATCATAATTTGCATTGTATAAGAGAGGTCAACGGCAAATGCATATCATTAATACTTGTAACAGAATAATGGAGCTTTTTTCAGACGGATTTGATATTTCTGTCTGGCGTAAATATGCTGCTCAGATTTCAGCCGAATTACCGTCAAAATGCGAAGATGATGCTGCAGAATATAATTTTGAAAAAGATGTTTTGCCGGTCATTTCAGCAGCGTTAAATGCTGGTAAAATAGATTTAACCAATCAAAGCTTTGGTTCTGTTATTAAAACATTGCAGGATAATATGTCAAGGCTTTTTGAAACGGAACCTGATATTGATATTGTTATTTATCTTGGCCTTTGCAACGGTGCAGGGTGGGCGACAACTCTCAACGGCAGACCGACTGTTCTGTTAGGGCTGGAAAAAATAATTGAACTTGGCTGGTATGATGAGAGTAATATGCGGGCGTTGATTCTTCACGAAATTGGTCATCTGTGGCATAAGCTCAACGGCAGTTACGATATTCCGACATTTACAAAGAGAAGAAAAGCTCTGCAACAGCTTTATTGCGAAGGCGTTGCAATGGTTTGTGAGCATATACTTTGTGCCGAGAATTTTTATCATCAGGATAAAGACGGTTGGCTGACCTGGTGCTATGAAAATGAAATCCGCATCAAACGAGAATTCCTTCGCCGACTTGAAAGCGGTGAAAGTGTTCAGGATTTCTTTGGCGATTGGTGTTCTTTTGAAGGTCACTCTGATGTGGGCTACTTTCTCGGCTGCCGGTTTGTAATGTTTATGTTGAAAAAGCATACCTTAAAAGAAATCGCAAATATGAATTACGGTACTTTGAATAAAGCTTTTACGGCTTTTGTGCATGAGGATTGTGCACCGATGAATTTCAGGATTGATTTCAAATATCTTGATAAAACGGCGTTTTCCGAAGTTTCGGTGCAGTTGTTTGATATTCTGGCGGATAATATGTCAATTGTTGCACCAACAGGCAATGTGAGAGCAGAGGATTATCAGTGTTGGTTCGGTAGTGTCAAAGACGGATTGAAGCGAAATGAAAGGCAAATTGTATTAATTGAAGATTCTGGCGTTTTGATTGGCTTTTTTCAGTACTATGTAAATTCCGAATCCTTTATGATGGAAGAATGTCAGCTTATTCCTCAATACCAAAACAAGGGGATTTTCAATAGGCTTTGCAGTTTCCTTTTGCCAAAGATAAACAGTAATCCAAAGTATGTTGAGGCTTACGCCAATTTGTCAAATAAAAGGTCGATTGCTGTGCTTGAAAAACTCGGCTTGCAAAAAGTCGGGTTGAACAGAAACGGTAATTCATATCATTTTAAGTGTGATTTCACTCAGCTGAAAAAACGCTGCGGCTTATCATAATGATAAGTTATATGTATTTTCGACTGTATGTTCTTGTTTTTTACAAAAATATGTGTTAATATCTGCATTCGGAGGTGGTATAATGCTTTATCAGGAAAAGTCTTATAAAATTAAACCGTATATGTATACAGCGGAGCTTGATAACGGCGATATTATCACCGCTTATGAGGATGGTACGGCTGACGGCTCTGACGGCAAGCGTTACCGTCTTATATCTCATCTCGATGAGTTTGATGAGGTAGTTGTTGACGGTTGGGAGCTTATTGAGTAGCTCAACAGTGACGTTTGGGGCGAAATATAGCCGTTTTTGGCCTATTAAAAATTTTTTTGAAAAATATTGAAAAAACTATTGCATATTATAATAAAATGTGTTAATATATCTATCGTTGTCCGGGTGTGGCGCAGTTGGTAGCGCGCTTGACTGGGGGTCAAGAGGCCGTGAGTTCAAGTCTCGCCACTCGGACCAAGAAGCAGTTTTAACCTTTAGGTTAAGGCTGCTTCTTTTTGTCGTGTCAGTTTTAATATAGGCCTCTTGACCCGAGAGGGTTTTTGCGTTAAGAAAATAGTTCAGTGAACTGTTTTCAGCAAAAAGCGGTGAGGCGGGTACCGAATGCGAAGCATTGGGTCGCCGAGCCATAAGTATGTAAGGCGAAGCTGCAACATACGGCAGAGGCCGTGAGTTCAAGTCTCGCCACTCGGACCATAGTGAGTATTCATAACACAAGTGAATACTCACTTTTCTTTTGTCTCTTCAGCCAAGAAAAAAACCCCGGTTCTACCGGGGGAATAAAAAAGCTTTAGTAAAAACAAAACGTGGCGAGCAAAGGCAAGCCACAAAAACGCAGAGAAAAGATTAACCTCCAAGTATAATAGAAATGGTTTGGCAACCGCATTACTAAAATACAAGG
>JAZPYF010000086.1:0-9142 GCA_045544055.1 Acutalibacteraceae bacterium
TGTAATACGGTTTGTCTGACCGGGGCCGATACCTGTTGTAGCGTTGTCCTTAGCAAGTGCAATGCCGTTGGATTTGGTGTGCTTTACAACCTTCCAAACGAACATAAGCTGCTTCATTTCTTCCTCTGTGGGCTTTCTTTCTGTTACGCAAACAATTTCCTCTTCGTTGAGAAGCTCAGTATCAAGCTCCTGTACGAGCAGACCGCCTGCAACCTTCTTCATATCAACAAGACCCTTTGCGTTGGGTGCTGCAAGGTTGGGAAGCTCGAGAAGACGAATGTTCTTCTTAGCTGTGAGAATTTCAAGTGCCTTCTCGGAGAAGGAGGGCGCAATGATGATTTCAAGGAAGATTTTTGCAAGCTCGTTTGCTGTAGCTTCATCTACTTCTCTGTTGAGAGCAACAATGCCGCCAAAGATTGAAACGGGGTCAGCATTGTATGCGTTGAGGTATGCTTCGCAAATTGTAGCGCCGATACCTACGCCGCAGGGGTTAGCGTGCTTAACACCTACTGCAACGGGCTCATCAAAGCCGAATTCCTTGATGATATCAAGTGCGCCGTTAGCGTCGTTGATGTTGTTGTAGCTGAGTTCTTTGCCGTGAAGCTGCTTTGCTGCGGAAAGTACATTGTCAGCTGCACCGATCTCTCTGTAAAATGCTGCCTGCTGGTGCGGATTTTCGCCGTAGCGCATATCCTGAACCTTTTCAAAAGTCATGGTGAAGCACTCAGCAAACGGATCTTCTCCTCTCTGCTTTCTGAGGTAGGAGTTGATCATTGCGTCGTAGTTGGCTGTGTGCTCAAAAACCTTGCCTGCGAGCTTGAACTTTGTCTCTCTGCTCGGTGCGCCGTTTGCCTTGTATTCCTCAATAACGGCAGCGTAGTCAGCAGGGTCAACAATAACAGCAACGTCCTGCCAGTTCTTGGCAGCAGCGCGAATCATTGTCGGGCCGCCGATATCAATATTCTCAATAGCGTCTTCAAGTGTAACACCGGGCTTGAGGATTGTCTGCTTGAAGGGATAGAGGTTGATTGCAACAACGTCAATCGGTGTTACCTCTAATTTTTCAAGCTGCTCCATGTGCTCGGGGTTGGAACGCATTGCAAGAATACCTGCATGAACCATCGGGTGGAGAGTCTTGACTCTGCCGTCAAGGCACTCGGGGAAGCCTGTGATATCGGAAACCTGAGTGCAGAGGATGCCTGCATCTGCAACAGCCTTGGCTGTGCCGCCTGTGGAGATTATTTCAAAACCAAGATCTGCAAGCTCTTTTGCAAATTCTACAATTCCTGTTTTATCTGATACGCTGAGAAGTGCTCTTCTTTTCATTGTGTTTTGCCTCCTTGTTGTTTACTTTCTTTCCTCGCACAGCTTTGCGACCGCTGCGGGGAGGATTTTCCATTCAGCCTGCTCCATAACTCTGCGCTGGAGAATTTCGGGTGTGTCACCGTCAAGCACGTCAACTGCCTTCTGTGCGATAATTCTGCCACCGTCGGGAATTTCATTGACAAAGTGTACGGTTGCACCTGTTACCTTAACCCCCTTTTCAAGCGCCGCTTCGTGAACCTTAAGTCCATAGAAGCCTTTACCGCAGAAAGAGGGGATGAGTGCAGGATGAACATTTATTATCTTTTCGGGATATTTTTCTATTATCTTTTCGCTGAGTATTGTCATAAAGCCTGCAAGAACAATAAGATCTGCCTTTGCTGCTTCAAGCTCAGCAAGAAGTGCGGCTTCAAATTCTTCAGCAGTCTTTCCCTTGCGCTCAATTACAACGCCGGGTACACCGGCATTTTTTGCGCGCTCAAGTGCATAAGCACCTGCCGCACTCGAAATTACGCGGACAAAATCACCGCCGGGAATCTGACCGGCTGCCTTTGCATCGAGCAGAGCCTGAAGATTTGTGCCGCCGCCCGAAACAAGAACAACTATGTTCAGCATATGTCAACACCCTTTTCGCCGGCAACGATCTCGCCGATGATGTGTGCCTTTTCGCCGATTGCGTTTACAGCTCTGACAGCTTCGTCTGCCTTATCAGCTGAAACTGCAACGCAAAGACCAACGCCCATGTTGAAGGTGTTGAACATATCTCTTTCGGGAATGCCCTCGGAAGCGAGAAGATTGAAGATGGGCTTTACGGGAACAGCTTTTCTCTCGACCTTTGCTCTGAGACCCTCTGTGCTGAACATTCTCGGAATGTTCTCATAGAAGCCGCCGCCTGTGATGTGCGAGATACCGTGAATCTTGCATACATCCTTGATTGCGGAGATAGTCTTTACATAAATCTTTGTAGGAGTGATAAGCTCTTCACCGAGTGTCTTGCCAAGTTCATCAACATAAATTGAAAGTCTTTCGGGAGAAACATTGAAAGCTTTTCTGACAAGGGAGAAGCCGTTTGAGTGAACACCTGATGACTCAACACCGATGAGAACATCGCCTGCGCTGATATTCTTGCCGTCAATGATGTCTTTTCTGTCTGCAAGACCAACGCAGAAGCCTGCAAGGTCATATTCGTCGTTTGTATAAATGCCGGGCATTTCTGCTGTTTCACCGCCAACAAGTGCGCAGCCTGCCTGAACACAGCCGTCAGCAACGCCGCTTACAATTGCAGCAACCTTTTCGGGAATGTTCTTTGCTACTGAAATGTAGTCGAGGAAGAAGAGGGGCTTTGCACCGGAGCAGGCAACATCGTTTGCGCACATTGCAACACAGTCAATACCAACTGTGTTGTGAATGTCCATCATGAACGCAATCTTGAGCTTTGTACCTACACCGTCTGTGCCGGAGACAAGTACGGGCTCTGCTATGCCTGTGAGGTTGGGGATAAACATACCGCCGAAACCGCCGATTTCATCGGCAACACCGGGTATGCGTGTGCGCTCAACATGAGCTTTCATGAGCTTGACGGCTTCGTAACCTTTGGTTACGTCAACGCCGGCTTCCTTGTAGCTGTTTGAATAACTTTCCATTGTGAAGCTCTCCTTTATGTTAAGTGATTTTTTTACTGAATTTATCAACGTAGTTTTCGCCTGTTACATCAACGGGATAATTGCCCGTGAAGCATGCACTGCAGAAACCTACACCTGAATTTTCGGCAACCTTCATCATTGATTCAAGGCTGAGGTAGCCTAGAGAATCAGCACCGATAAAGCGTCGGATTTCTTCGATATCGAGCTTGCAGGCAATAAGCTTGTCCTTTGAGCTGATATCAGTTCCGAAATAGCATGGGTTTACAAAGGGAGGGGAGGAGATTCTCATATGAATCTCTTTTGCGCCTGCATCTCTGAGCTTTTTGATGAGCTTTGCGCAGGTTGTACCTCTTACGATTGAATCGTCAACAAGTACAATGCGCTTGCCCTCAATCTCATTGCCAAGGGGATTGAGCTTGATTTGTACCGAGCGCTCGCGCTGTCTTTGCGTTGTCTGAATGAACGTTCTGCCTATATAGCGGTTTTTGATAAGTGCAAGGCCGAACGGAATGCCCGATTGGTTAGCATAGCCTATTGCGGCATCAATACCCGAATCTGGAACACCTGCAACGAAATCAGCCTCAACAGGATGCTCAATTGCGAGGTATTTACCTGCGTTGAGTCTTGCGCGGTGTACGCTTGCACCGTCAATGATCGAATCAGGACGAGCGAGATAAACGTGCTCAAAAATACACATTGAGGTTTTTTGACCGCAGTTGTCACGGTTGCTGTATACAGCCTCGTTGGTAATAACAAGTATTTCGCCGGGTTCAATATCTCTTATGAATTCGCCGCCTATGCTCTGTATTGCACAGGATTCAGAGGCGATAACAAAGCTGTTGCCGAGCTTACCGTAGCAGAGAGGACGGAAGCCCTTAGGGTCGCGCACGGCGATAAGCTTGTGAGGCGACATAAGAATGAATGAATAAGCACCCTCAAGCTCTTTCATTGCAGATGATATGGCGGTTTCTATGTTTACCGCCTTGAGTCTGTGGCGTGCAATAAGATGAACAATCATCTCTGCGTTGCTGTTTGTCTGGAAAACGGCACCGTCTGCCTCTAAGTTTCTTCTTAGCTTTGCAGTACTTACGAGCGAGCCGTTGTTTACTATTGAGATCAAGCCTTTTTCATAACTCATAACCATTGGCTGAGAGTTGATTTCATCCTCTTCGCCGAGGGCTGAATAGCGCACATGACCTACTGCAACATCACCGTTGCCGTTGGCTGTGAGAGCCTGGAGCTTGTCTTTATTAAACACATCGGGTACTGTGCCGGGCTCTGTGATACAGTCAACCGTATCGCCGTTTCTCACGGCAATACCGCAGCTTACCTGACCGCGGTGCTGAAGAGCATAGAGAGCAAGGTAGGTTTCCTGTGCGGAGTTGTGTTCGCGGTTACGGTTGAATATACCGAATACACCGCACTCTTCATGAATGGAAGACACTGTGATATACCTCCTTAAAGCTGAGCAACCTGAGCGGCAAGAGCGGCATCCTTTTCAAGTACCTTCTGAGCCATTTCTTCTTTCATGGTTGCAAGTGCCTGAGCGAGTGAAGGCTCACTGAGTGCGAGCATTTGAACAGCAAGTATAGCAGCATTTTCTGCACCGTCGATAGCGACCGTTGCAACGGGGATGCCTGCAGGCATCTGTACTGTTGCAAGAAGTGCATCAAGACCGTCGAGCGTTGAAGACTTGACAGGTATGCCGATAACGGGCAGGGTAGTGTGAGCTGCAAGAACACCGCCGAGGTGAGCAGCCTTACCGGCTGCAGCGATAATAACGCCAAATCCGTTGGCGGCAGCATTTTTTGAAAACTCTGCAGCGGCATCGGGTGTTCTGTGTGCGGACATAACGTGTGCCTCACACTCAACGCCGAATTCCTTGAGCTTTTTGATAGCTTTACCGACTACGGGCAGGTCGCTGTCGCTTCCCATTACAATTGCTACTTTCTTCATAATTCAAGCACCTCTTCTTAAAAAGATTAAGGCTGCTACACCGATTTGGCGCAACAGCCCGATTTTAGTATTTGAAGAATTCCGCAATGCGGCAAGGTACGGACACGTTTTTTTCGCAGAAGAAGAACATATCATGCCACATCCTTTCATTCTTAGGTTAAGTATATTTTAATTTATTTGTTTTAATTTTTCAAGTCCATTCTGTATGAAAAATAATTTTTTCTACATATATATGTATATATTAAACAATCACAAGTATGTTTTGGTGATTATAACTATTTTGAAAGAGGGGATAAGCGGTGAAAAAACAAATTGTCGCCATTATTTGTGCTTTGAGCATGATCAGCTTGTCGGGGTGTGTGCGCAGCGGTATGGCGGACAGCATTGATTTTATCTCGTCAATGATGCGTCTGGGCTTTGATTGCAGGGTTGAGGAAATCACAAGCGAGGATAAACTGAAAGAAAGCTGTTACATAAACGGATGCAAGGTTTCACTGTTTTCAAACGGATACGGTAAGCTCACAAATATCAGCGTCACCTGCGCAAGAGATAATTCGGAAGAATTCTATGAGGTTGCCTTGGCTGCGACAAAATCCTTTTGCGGCTATTCTCAGACTGATGCTTTGACGGTTTTTGAGACGTTGAAGCTTTGTGAGCCTCTCCCTGCCGACAGCAAAGGAGTGAAGCGCTGTCTGACAGAGTGGTACAGCTTTTCTTTTACCTGTGATGATGTGGGCGGTGCACTTGCGGTTACGAGCCTGCGCCTTGAGCCTACAAGCGCACCTGAGGTTACGCTGAATACGACTGTTCCTTTTGTTACCTTGGGTTCAACGGAAAAAGCTCCGTCTTGAACATCCTCTCGGCGGTGCGGCGGGCGGTGTGAAGCAGACGATTATTATATCGTCACCGATGACCTCTACATCACACCACGGAATGCGCAAATCGCTTTCGCAGGCATAGGGCGTGAGAAGTCTGCCGCCGCGGCACAGCACAAGGTTTATGATTCTGCCGTCGCAGGCGTCGATTTCAACATCGCACACGTGACCGAGCCGACAGCCGTCTTTTTTGTTAATAACCTCTTTTGTTCTCAAAGTTGCAATGCAGTGCTGCATTAAAACACCTCCTTTATGTTAAAACAGCACAAAAATATATATGAAAATTTTAACGAAAACTTGATAACATTATCTTTTAATTTACAATATATTGTGTTAAACTGTGCGTATGGTTAAAAACTAAGGAGGTTTTTTGTCAATGAAATTTCTTCTTGATAAGCTCCGTGTTTCTCTTCAGGTGCTCGAAAAGCTTGTCTTTTCGGATTCGATGAAAATTACGGATTTTAAGTATCTTCCCTGCGGTTACAAGGCAACAGGCAGTATGCCGCCTGCAGTTACCGATGAGTGGGTTGATTTTGGCGAGCATGACCGTTGGGGTGATTCCACCGATTCTCACGCTTGGTTCTATACAAAGCTCACATTGCCCGAAAGCATGAGGGGCAAGCCGGTTGAGTTCTATTTTCATGTCGGTGAGTACAACCGTGAGGTTGAGCGCGATCCGCAGTTTATTATTTATGCAAATGGCAAGCTGATGAACGGCGGCGATTCAAACCACCGCTACACTATGCTTGATGGTAGTGATGAATATGAGATTTATGTTTATGCTTATACAGGTATGAACACCTGCCGCCACAGCGTTGTCAGCAATGTTTTCCTTGTTGATGAGCTTTATAAAAAGCTTTATTACGATTTCAAGGTGCCTTACGATACTCTTAAGGTAATGCACGAAAACAGCAAGGAATATGCAGATGTGATTATGCATATTAATACCGCACTCAATATGATTGATTTCCGTGTGCCGGGCTCTGACGAGTGCAGACGTACTTGCGAAAAGGCGCTTGACTATATGCGCAGTGAGTTTTACGGCAAATGCTGCGGTGAGCGTGATGTAACCTGTATCTGCATCGGTCACACTCATATCGACGTTGCCTGGCTGTGGACTCTTGATCAGACGAGAGAAAAGGTAGTTCGCTCATTCTCTACCGTTATCGCAATGATGAAACAGTATCCTGAATATAAGTTTATGTCCTCTCAGGCTCAGCTTTACAAGTACCTCAAGGAGGAAGCTCCCGATGTTTACGAAGAGGTAAAGGAAATGGTTAAGGCAGGCCGCTGGGAGGTCGAGGGTGCAATGTGGGTTGAGGCCGATTGCAACCTTTCAAGCGGTGAGAGCCTTGTGCGTCAGGTGCTTTTCGGCAAGCGCTTCTTTAATAAAGAGTTCGGCGTTGACAGCAAGGTGCTTTGGCTGCCCGACGTTTTCGGCTATTCTGCAGCTCTTCCTCAGATTCTTCGCAAGAGCGGTGTTGATAAGTTTGTAACATCGAAAATCAGCTGGAACGAGTATAATATGATGCCGTACGACACATTTATGTGGCGCGGAATCGATTCAACCGAGATATTCACTCACTTCCTTACAGCACAGCGTACCGATAAGAACAGCACTGTCGGAGTTAACACAACATACAACGCAATGCTCGAGCCTGACCTTGTAAAGGGCGGTTGGAACAGATATCAGCAGAAGAATATCAATGACGAGGTTATAATCACATTCGGCCACGGTGACGGTGGCGGCGGACCTACTCAGGGGCACCTTGAAACCCACGACAGACTCAAGTGCGGATTACCCTCAATGCCTGCTACAAAGATTGAATTTGCAGGCGATTTCCTTGAGCGTATAATGCGCCGCACAGCAAATAATCCTAAGCTGCCACGCTGGACAGGCGAGCTTTACCTTGAATATCACAGAGGTACATATACCTCAAATGCCTGCAACAAGCGCAACAACAGAAAGAGCGAGTTCCTCTATCAGAATGTAGAGTGTTTCAGCGAAATGAACCGTGTTCTCGGCTCAAAGGCATATCCTCAGGAGAGAATCAACGATGGTTGGGAGTGCATACTTCTCAATCAGTTCCACGATATCATTCCCGGCTCCTCAATCGCTCCTGTTTATGAGGAGAGTACAAGACAGTATGAGGCAATCGGCAAGGCAGGCAGAGAGATGCTTACTGCTGCTCAGAGTGATCTTGCCGCAAGAATCGGTACAAAGGGCGGAATTGCCGTTTTCAATCCTCAGTCTTATGTCGGTAGCGGTGTTGTTGATGTTGACGGTGAGAAGATTTATGTCACCGATGTACCCTCAAAGGGTTGGAAGGTTGTAACAGGCTGTGAGAGCAAGGGCAGCATTACCGCTTCAGATAAAAAGCTTGAGAACGATTTCTTTATTGTTGAGTTTGCCGATGATTATACAATCAGCAGAATCTACGATAAGCGTGCCGGCAGAGAGGTGCTCAGAAACGGTGAGCGTGCAAACGTAATTGAAGCGTATGAGGATTTCCCGAGAGCGTATGATGCGTGGGAAATCTCCGTCTACTACAAAGAAAAGCGCTGGGAAATCAGTGATGTCAGCTCAGTTGAGGTTATCGACGAGGATGTACGCAAGGGTATTAAGATCACCCGTAAGTTCTTCGATTCCGTAATTGAGCAGAAGATATGGCTTTATGCTGATATTGATAAGATTGATTTCGATACTACTGCTGAGTGGTATCAGGAGCATATACTCGTCAAAGCTGCATTCCCCGTTGAAATCAACGCAGAAAAGGCAACCTACGAAATTCAGTTCGGCAGCGTTGAACGCCCGACTCATACCAATACTTCATGGGATGAGGCAAAGTTTGAGGTATGCGCTCACAAATATGCTGATCTTTCCGAGCATGATTATGGCGTAAGTATTATGAACGACTGTAAGTACGGTCACGATATCCACGATTCGGTTATCAGGCTGACACTTCTCAAGTGTCCCACTCATCCGAGCCCGGTTGCCGATAAAGGACACCATGAGTTTATTTACTCTCTTCATCCTCATGCGGGCTCTTTCCGTGAGGCCGGCACAATAAAGCTCGCTTATGAGCTTAACAACCCGATGACTGCCGTTCGTCTTGGTGCTCAGGAGGGTGACCTGCCCGAAAGCTACAGCTTTGTCGGAATTTCAGACGAGAGCGTTGTTATTGAAACCGTCAAAAAGGCTGAAGACAGCGACGAAACAGTAGTTCGTATGTACGAGAGTTGGAATAAGCGAATCAACGGTGCTAAGCTCACATTCGGCTTTGATATAAGCCGTGCAGTTCTCTGCGACCTTATGGAGAATGAAATTGAGCCGCTTGAGGTCAT
>JAZPYF010000087.1:0-4466 GCA_045544055.1 Acutalibacteraceae bacterium
CTAAATTATCTTTTTGTAAAACAGTTTATATACAAATAAACTTAACACTTTACATTTCAGGCAGATATTTATATAATTAAACTGAAAGGGAAGTGAATTTATGTCCAAAATCAATTTCAAAACCTTCGCAAAAATTGCGGCAGGAGTTATTACAGTTTATCTTTTCATCCACTACTGGCCGAATATATCTGCTTTTTTAGGCAAGGCAGTATCTGCCGCTGCACCGGTATTCATCGGTCTGGCAATCGCATACGCAGTCAATATTCTTATGTGCTTTTATGAGCGGCATTATTTCCCGAAATCGAAAAAGAAAGCCGTCCTGAAAACAAGAAAGCCTGTATGCATTGCAGGCGCATTCCTTACCCTGTTCGGAATTATTGCCCTGTTAATCGGTCTGATAGCACCACAGCTTACAAAGTGTATCATTATGCTTATAGAAGAAATTCCCTATGCAATTGATAAAATTATTCCTACACTTGAAAAAATAGGTATAGTACCGGACAATATTATCAAAGCACTTGATACAATCGACTGGAAATCAAGACTCGGAGATATCTTCAATGTGGTTACCTCCGGTATAGGCGGAGTTTTCGACGTTGCCGTAACAGCCGTCACGTCGGTATTCCTCGGTACCGCAAACATTGTTATCGGTTTTATTTTTGCACTTTACCTGTTGATTGACAAGAAAAGGCTGCTCGCACAGACAAAGCTTCTCATAAATCGCTTTGTTCCCGAATTTCACGCAAAAAAGCTGACATATGTAGGCGATATCGTAAATGACTGCTTTCACGATTTTATAGTAGGACAATGTACGGAAGCCGTAATACTCGGTGTGCTCTGTATGTTAGGTATGTTCTTACTCCGTCTGCCATATGCGCCGATGATAGGTGCTCTTATGGGTTTCACTGCGCTGATTCCGATTGTCGGCGGCTTTATCGGAGCAGGAATAGGCGCATTCCTCATACTTATGGAATCACCTATGAAAGCTTTAATTTTCGTAATTTTTGTTATTATCCTTCAGCAGATTGAGGGCAACCTTATATACCCGAAGGTTGTCGGAAAATCACTCAGTCTTCCCGGAATATGGGTGCTCGCAGCAGTAACCGTCGGCGGAGGTGTACTCGGAATCGGCGGTATGATAGTAGGAGTTCCTCTTGTTGCCGCAGCGTACAGATTACTGAAAGAAAAAGTAAACTCTCCCCAAAGCGACGAAAAAACCGAAGAAAAAACAGAACAGGTATAAAAACACCCCTTGACAGCATTACCGTCGCTGTCAAGGGGGTTATTATTCGCATTTTTACAGTTGAGAATTCACCTCTGCCCAAACCGCAATACTGTCGGATCGGACAATTGCTTTTTCGCCGAAAAAGCCGCTGTCCGTAATTTCATTATCAAAATAAGTGATGTTCGTACAGTATTCAGACATCTGTATTCTTCCCTGAAGATTATATTCATCAAAGAACTCGCCTGCATCAACGGTGTTGGACGCAAAAACAAAGCCGTTAACATTGTTTACCCTTATCAGCCACGACGGTATATCGGTGAAAGAGTTCGAGGTAATTTCAACATTTGTGAAAACAGCGGTTTCGGCTGACCTGCCTGCAATGTTAGTGCCGATTTCAATAACCGAACCCCAATCGCTGTAATTGCACTTTTCAAATGTATTACCGCGAATGATAAGATTGTCAACACCCGTACCCTCCTGCCAGAGAGCAGGCTCAATATCCATAACAACCTTTATCGCTTGAGCCATCGTTTTATAAAAGCGGTTGTTCTCACAAAGACCGTTTGAAGACTGAAGAAGCAAGCCTCTTGCCCTGTTTTCGTGGAAATAATTGTTGCGGATAACATAATTACCGCTGTTACATTCCATGCTGTAAGCGGTCCAGCCTGCTGTTACGCTTTCGGGCAGAGCATCAACGACAACCTCTTTTGTTATCCAATCAATATCTTTGACAGAAACAATCCTTGCAGTTAAACCATTATTTTCGAATTTATTGTTCTTAAACGAAAGAATATCGCCGGCTTCAAGCCTCATTGCAGATGCAATCAGAGTAAGCGTGTTGCCGTTTACTGCAGAAACATAACCCAAACCGTCGTGAACATTAATCGCATCGTCACCCATTGCGCTTATGTCACAATCCGAAATGTTGAAACAGCCGTTAGTATTCACAATATGAATTGCATCAGCCGTAAGAGATACGCAGCGACTGTCCTTGTAATCCGGATTAATGCCTATAAAGCTGTTGATAATCTGAAAGTGTGAGCTGTTGCCCTCACAGATATAAGCCATACCCGAGCTTCCGTAAATGTTGACATTATCAAAGGTTGAGTTCTTGCTGTAATCTCTGAGGTTAAATACCGTTCCGTCATAGACATAGTGTCTGAGAATATATGTTTCGTTATTTTCAAAACCATCCAGACATCCGTTATGAGTAACACGCAGAGTATTATCCGAAATCTTCTGAACAGACTTGATTCTTGTTGGGTCCTGATAAAGATAATTCTCTTTGGTTGTACCTTTTGCACCGAAGGTATAAGTTTCGTGGTCACATATGGTTATCGCGCTAAGTGTTACGTTCTCATCACAGTATTCCGCATCTTTGAACACAAGGTCAAGCGTATGTGTATCGGGATTGCTGTTGCGTACCGTAACAACAGAAGCGAGCGGACTCTCTGCCCAGTTCCAATCAAAATTGAGGTTGCGTATTTCAACACAATCGCTGTTTCTTATAAAAAACTTATATCCTGTTGATGAGAAAATAAAGGTTGCACCCGAGCCCTCAATCAGCAAATCCGTACAGTTATTTGCATCAAGACCGTTGGTGCTTTTGAAATAATATGTACCTTTATCAATCACGAGCTTCGTCTGAGGATGCTGTGAGCAATAATCAAGCGCACTCTGAAAAGCCTGATAATTGTCCTCATTATCCTCGGAAAGTCCGAAATCGGCGGCATTTACCGTATTGAGCTTGTCAGCTTTAGGGCGCTGAATATAAAACCTTGTTCCGTTCGCACCGTTTATCTCATCTGCCGTTCTGCTTTCGCTTAAGTTATCAAGCACCTCAACAAGCACTTCTGGCTTTTCCGGCTCAGTTGCAGAAGAAGTAAAAAGCAGAATTATCAAAGAAATAAATGAAACTATTTTTTTAATCATATTATCTCACCTTCAGATTAAAAATTATTGTAGGATACCGTTTCGTCAAGCGGTCTGAACTTTGTATGCCTTTCATTCGGTACGGCATCGTCTGCAGGATAGCCCATTACAAGAAGCGCAACAGGCTCAATATTTTCGGGAATTTCAAATTCATCACGAATTGCGGCAGGGTCAAAGCTCATAACCCAGGTTGAGCCTATTCCGAGCTCTGCCGCCTCAAGCATCATATGAGTTGCAACTATGCTTACATCAACCGTGCCGCTTTGTGTGTTATCGTAGCGCCTTGTCCAGCATTCATCCCTGTTATAGCAAACGAGCATTGCAAGAGTACAGTCAAAATGCCACTTGGTGCAGTTTTTGAGCTTACCGAGTGATTCTTCATTATTGATAACAAGAATCCTCTGCGGCTGAAAATTGCAGGCAGTAGGCGCAAGCTGAGCCGCCATAAGAATTTTATCTATGTTCTCCTGCTCAATCGGTCTGTTTTCAAATTTTCTCACCGAATATCTCTCGGCCGCAAGTGTCAAAAAATCCATAACAATCTCCTTTTGCTTACAGTATATTTATATTATATAATGGATAAGTACAAATTGCAATTACCGTTTTTATTTCAGATAACCGCGAATATGCTATGTTTATCCCAAACGCAGAAATAAAAAATCCTGCCCGGAAAATGAGCAGGATTTTGTTGTTTTATTATCTGTTTTTCGTGGTATTTTCTGACTTCGTTAATCCAAATTGCTTTCATTACAAGACATAACCTGTCATATAACTGTATATCTTTATCCCATTTGTCGTAGAATCTGTCGTAAAAATTTGAAGGTGTTTACTATGCCAGGCAAAGAAACACTTATCCTCTAAGATAGATAATTACTGTTTTTTCATCTGTCTCAGGAACATCAACACCGCTAATACAAGCAGAACGGCAGCATATCCAATTACCCACCAAAGATGCGGAAAAATCCCTGAAAAATCTCCTGCAAGTATAGCCCGTTCCATATCTACGGCATGAACAAACGGAAGTGCATAGGAAATATTCTTAAAAGCACCTCCCACAAGGTCAAGGTCAAACCAAACACCGGATAACCATGCAGAAAGGTTGGTTAGCAACGCACCGCAGATACCGCCCACCTGCTTATCGGTAAGTATGCTTCCGCAAAGAAGTCCCAAAGCGATGTAGAGGATAGAAACAGGAATGATAAATATCACAGCATATAAAACATTAATTGTAATATCCAGCCCGAGAACGATCGCGGCAATATAGCAGATAACGCATTGAGCGACAGAAAGCGGAATCATAGGCAACGTG